>SPJV01000102.1 GCA_006844765.1 Alphaproteobacteria bacterium
GACCGAGCACACCGAGCCACCAACAGTAATCGCGCCCCCGATAGGCACGCGGCGGCCGATCATGCGCGCCGAGGGAGATTGTTACATCGCGCCCAGCCTTCAATAGCTCATCCGCGATCTGGGCGCCGGATGATCCAGCGCCGACAACCAGTACCGGTCCTTCCGGCAGTTGATCCGGATTTCGATACTGGCTGGAATGGATCTGCATTACACCGGCATCTTCCGGGACGATGCTTGGCATTAGCGGACGTTGGAAGGGACCGGTTGCGGCAACCAAATAGGTCGCCTCAATCGGGCCATCTGACGTTTCAACATGAAAACCCGGTCGACCTTCAAGGCGCTTCACCTGGGTCACCGCGACGCCGGTTCGGATCGGCGAATTGATCTTCTTGGAATAGGCGACCAGATAATCCGCAACGCTTTCCTTCGGCGCGAAGGCATCAGGTCCCGTATCGGCGAATTCCATCTCCGGGAAGCGGTCATGCCAGGCGGGGCCGTTCGCAACCAGGGAGTCCCATCGCTCAGACCGCCAACGCTCCGCAATCCGGCTGCGTTCCAATACCAGATGCGGCGTGCCGCTCTTGGTAAGATGCCCACTCATCGCGAGGCCCGCCTGCCCCGCCCCAATCACGAGCACTTCCGTTTTCTCGACCGACATGTCCGATCCCTTTATGACTGACAATCCCATATTCCTGACAGGACAGCAGTCTAAGCAGGCAGCTATATTAGGAAAAACATTATTTACTTAATCGATGGTTTATAAATTCCTAACATGAGGTTCCGATTAATCCCATAGCTTGGCGAGCAAACCCGATTGGTGCTGGTTCCAGGGCATCGCCTCTTCCAAACGCGCCGAAAGGGATGTGAGAAGCTCGTCCTGCCCAAAGGCAGCGGCCAGGTGCACACCGACCGGCAAGCCATCGGCGCTCCAATGCAAGGGAAGGGAGACAGCCGGCTGACCGCTGGCATTGAAGGCCGCTGTGAAGGGGGAGTAATCGAAGACACCACCGGGGCCCATACGATAGTCGACGAAATCATCATTATCCGGCTTGAACCGTCCGACCTCTGCCGGCGGTTCTCCCAATGTAGGGGTGATCAAGATATCGAAGTCTTGGAAATGGCGCTCCATATGACGGCCAAAGGCATGGACCGCTCCGACAGCAGCCAGATAATCCGCGCCGGAGATATCTTCGGCGAATATCAGCGCACCGCGCGTCACCCCATCCAGTTTGCCATCCAGAAACGCCGGGTCCGTGGAAACGGAATGAACACTCAACGCCGTGCCACAGGCAACAATCTTCGTCCAGGCCGCCATCATCGGCTCAACATCGATCCGCCCGTCGAGCGGGGCCACATCATGCCCCATCTCTTCCAGGACCGTCGCGGTCCGGGCAACGGCTTCCCGGCACTCGGGATGCAAGGCTGCCCCGGTGAAGGCGGTATCCAGGATGCGCACGCGAAGCCGTCCAGGGTCTTTTTCCATCGCCGCGACATAGCCGTCACCAAGCGGTGGCGCCCAGTATGGCGCGCCAAGATCGGGGCCACTGCAGGCATCCAACAGCGCTGCCGTATCGCGAAGACTGCGGGTCAAAACGCCGTCGATGGCCATGCCGGCCCAGCCTTCCCCTGCCCCCGGTCCATCGGGAAGGCGGGCCCTGGTCGGTTTGAACCCCACCAACCCGCAGCTTGAAGCCGGAATTCGAACTGACCCACCACCATCAGAGCCATGGGCCGCCGGCAGAATACCGGCCGCAACGACGGCGCCGGCACCGCCGGAAGATCCGCCGGACGTGTGGTTCGTATTCCAAGGGTTGCGGGTAGGCCCGCCATAGACACCAGCTTCCGACACCGGCCCGATACCAAGCTCGGGAGATGCCGTGCGTCCGAAGGGGACCAAGCCACTATCCCGAAACCGAATATAAATCTCAGAATCATATGTGTGTTGTGAGTTCGCGAAGAGGCGGGAGCCATTATTGGTCGGGTAGTCTACGGCCTCTGCCCCCAGATCCTTCAGCAGAAAGGGAACCCCTCGAAACGGACCGTCAGGCAATCCGTCCTCTATCGCCGCGCGCGCCGGCGCTTCCGACAGAACAGTCACGGCATTCAGATCCCCGTTTAAGACCTCCACCCGACGCAAAGCCTCGTCCAGCAACTCGGCGGCAGAAACCTCGCCCTTCGCGACCAGCGCCGCCAAGCCTGTTGCATCATATTTGTGAAAGTCCGTTTTCATCGCCTGACACTCCCCTGGCTGATCGCTGTGTGGAACGAAGAATGGTCCGTTCTATATGACTGTGTAAATAGCCCTGTAAGGATATGGTCGACCGGCCTGCGCGAGGTCTGGCGAGGACGGGGGAAATCGGCAACACTACTTGGATGCGACGGATACATGACATTCTGGACAACGGGGCTACACAGACGCCCGGCGCCACCGCCATTCGAGATTCCGACGGGGCGTGCCTGACATATCGCGACCTTGCAGATGCCAGTAAGGAGGCAGCTCAACTCCTCCACGCGCAAGGCGTTCAGGCCGGCGACCGCGTGCTTCTGGCAGCAGAGAATTCTGCAACATTGGCTGCCTTTCTATTTGCCGTCTCTCGCCTGGATGCCTGGGCCATTCCGGTCAATGCTCGGGTGAGTGCCGGCGAAATCGCGCATGTGACCGACCACGCCCAACCGCGCGCCCTCGTCTTCACCCATGCGATTTCAGAGAACGCGGATAGCCATGCGGATGACTATGACGCAACCGCCCACGAAGGTGCTTTCGGCGCCGTTCGGATTGCCGTCCGAAACGAGGCGACGCCTGAGCTTGTCTTTGAGAACGCTGTAGATCAGGTCTCTGCCTTGATCTACACGACCGGGACAACGGGGAACCCGAAGGGGGTGATGCTAACCCACCACAACCTGATCATGGCGGCAACGAATTCCCGCGATATCCGGGGGGTAACGCCAACGGATACCATGCTCTGTGTCGTACCGATCACGCATATTTTCGGATTGAGCTCGGCCTTCCTTGCGGCGCTTCTGGCAGGCGGCACCGCCCGCTTCATTCGCCGCTTCGATCCGGCAGAGGTCTTCCAGGCGTTCGCCGAAGATGTCAGCACCATGCCCGCTGTTCCGCAGATCTATGCCTTGTTGATGGAATATGCGGAAGCCCAAGGATGGCAAAGCGCGCCAGCGCCGTATCTGCGGTATATTTCTGCCGGCGGCGCCCCCTTAGATGCCGCCTGGAAACGCAAGGTGGAAGCGTTCTTCGGCACGACCCTGCATAATGGCTATGGCATGACAGAGGCATCACCGGGTATCTGCACGACCCGGATCGATAACCCGCGCGACGACATTGCCTGTGGCATACCGGTCGATGGCCTGACCTTGCGGCTGGCACCGCCCCCTGGCTCTGAAGATGGGACGAGCAAAGATGAGACGGGCGAAGATGGGGTGGGAGAGATCGTCATTCGCGGCCCTACGATCATGAAAGGCTACTATAAAAATCCCGAAGCGACCGCCGAAGTTCTGGATGCAGAAGGATGGCTGCGCACGGGCGATCTGGGGCGCCTGACCGACGATGGGGCCCTGATGGTGGTCGGGCGCTGTAAGGAGCTGATTATCCGATCCGGCTTCAATGTTTACCCGCCCGAGGTTGAATCAGCCCTGACAGAACACCCGGATATCTCCATCGCTGCCGTGGTCGGGCGGCAAATTTCCGGCGGCAATGAAGAAATCATCGCCTTCGTCCAAAGCCAGCCTGGCAGTGCGCTCACATCAGAGACCCTGGATCATCACCTTTCGACCCGTGTTGCCCCCTATAAGCGCCCCAGCCGTTACGTCATCGCCGATGCCTTGCCCGCCGCCACGACAGGTAAGATTTTGAAGCACAAGCTCCTCAGCCATTTTGCGGGCGCCCTCAACGATTAACATCACCGGATTTCTGTAGAAGCAGGCCCCAATTATCAATTCGGGGACCCTGTGATAATTCGGAACACGCCGGTCGCGCTGGCAAGCAAGGTACCGTCTTCTCGATGCAGCTCTGCTGTCATGTGGCGTAGTTTCTTTCCGCCGCCGGTTTGCGACGCCGTTGCCACCAGGTGGTCCCCCAGATTGGCAGCCGCGATATAGGCGATGTTCAGGGAAACCGTCGCCATGCCATCCGGATGATTGGGGCCGAGATCAAGCCGCCCCTGCTGCCCGCAGGCAACATCCAGAAGAACCGCCGTCATGCCCCCATGCAGATTGCCGCGCCGATTGGCGTGACAAGGTTCCACCGTCAGCAGAACACGGACTTTCGGCCCCTCGACAACGACATCATAGCCGATCAGGTCCGGTACACTGGTAATTGTCATTCTCCACCCTTCGACAGATTGGCAACGCGCAACAGGTGATGGTCTGCATCGCCCAACATATGATCGATCATCACCAGCCGTTTGGCATAATGGCCGACCGCATAGTCCCAGGTCATCCCGATACCACCATGCATCTGGATCACCTCTTCCGCCACCATCTGCCCATTGCGTCCGGCACAGACTTTGACAGCAGACAGCGCCCATTCTCTTTCCTGCCGGTCGTCGCTGCCGAAGCGGCTGGCCGCGTTGATAAGGGAAGAGCGTGTCTGGCTGATTTCAATCAGCACATCCGCCAGACGGTGCTGCAGCGCCTGGAAGCTGCCGATTGTCTTGCCGAACTGACTGCGTGTCTTGAAGTATTCCACGGTCAGGTCAGCCGATACGTCCATCGCCCCCAGCGCTTCCGCCGACAACGCCAGCAAACCGGCACCAATTGCGCGCTCCAGCATCGCGTAACCAGAACCCTCTCCGGCAAGCAGAGCATCCGCATCGACCGTCACCGCCTCCAAAGCGATCTCTGCTGCATGCATACCATCGACGGTCGGATAGCCTCTGATCGACAATCCATCGGCATTAGCAGGGATCAGGAAAAGGCCGATACCCGCCTCCTGCGTCACCTCCCCAGATATCCGGGCGGAGACGATCAGCCAGTCCGCGCTATCGCCGGCGAGCACAACAGACTTTGCACCACTGATCACCCATCCACTGCCATCAGGATTGTGTTTCGCCTCGGTAGTGACGCGGGCGAGGTCGTAGCGGCTATCCGCTTCCTCATGCGCTAAGGCGAGAATGGTTTCCTCGGCGATCAGACCAGCCAATTGCGGGCAATCCGATCTGGTTTCGGCAAGAACAGTGCCCGCCAACAAGGCGGCCAGGAATGGCTCCACGACCAAGCCACGACCAAGTTCCTCAAACAGCACGGCGATATCCGCCCCCGCACCGCCATAGCCACCAGCGCTTTCCGGGAACAACGCGCCGATCAGACCAAGCTCCGCAAACGCCTGCCAGCGTTCTCTGGAGAAACCTTCCGGCAAAGCTGCCGCCGTATGGCGCCCATTCAGGTCGTAATTGTCCGCAATATAACGACGGACCATTTCGGCCAGCAATTTGCGTTCTTCGGTATGCTCGAAATCCATTTCTCAGAGCCCCAGTGACTTGGCGATCAGATTGCGTTGGATCTCGTTCGACCCGCCATAGATCGACATCTTCCGAAGATTGAAATACTGCGAAGACACGGCATTCGCGCCTTCCGGTCCCACCGCTTCCACATTGCTGCCGGGATCAAGCGCTTCGGTCACATAAGGCATGGCCATAGGTCCCAACGCCTTGCGGGCCAGGTTAGATATCTCTTGGCGGATCAAGGTGCCCTTCACCTTCAGCATCGACGCTTCAATACCGGGTGAGTTTCCATCTCGCGCTGCAACAATGGCCCGCATGCTGGTGGTCCTGAGCGCATCAAGCTCAATCTCCGTCATCGCAATACGGGAGGCGAAAAGCGGATCTTCAATCAGTGGACGCCCGCCCTTCATCTGCCGTCGCGCAACGGATTTCAGATTGCTTAAGGCCTGGGTGGCAAACGCGATGCCGGCAATCCCCGTGCGTTCATGCCCAAGGAGGTATTTCGCATAGGTCCAGCCCTTGTTTTCTTCGCCAACCCTGTTCGCGACGGGGACCCGCACGTCATCGAAGAAAACCTCATTCACCTCATGCTCGCCATCGATGGTGATGATTGGGCGGACCTCAATCCCCGGCGTCGCCATATCGATCAGCAGGAAGGATATCCCTTCTTGAGGTTTGCCATCCTGTTTGGTCCGGACCAGGCAGAAAATCATGTTTGCGTGGTGACCCAGCGTCGTCCAGGTCTTCTGGCCGGTGACGATATACTCATCCCCATCCCGCACCGCCCGCGTTCGGAGGGACGCGAGATCAGAGCCCGACCCAGGTTCCGAATACCCCTGACACCACCAATCCGACCCATCCAGGATGCGCGGCAGATAGCGCTGTTTCTGTTCCTCCGTGCCGAATTTGATCAGCACTGGGGCCAGCATGGTGACCGCGAAAGGAACGATACGGGGTGCCCCGGCACGGACATACTCTTCTTCAAAGATATAGCGCTGAACGGGATCCCAATCGGTGCCGCCATATTCCACGGGCCAAGCTGGGGCCAACCAGCCTTGTCGGGACAGGATGGCGTGCCAGCTCTCATGATCCGCTTTTGAAAGACGCTTCCCGCCCCTTACCTTCGCAGCAAGGTCAGACGGCACGGACGTTTCCATAAAGGCCCGCACCTCGGCACGGAAGGCATTCTCTTCTTCGGAGTAGTTCAGGTCCATCAGGCCGCTCCCAAAACGCGTTTGCCGCAGCATAACGCTCAGGGAATGCGGATCAACGCCCCTGGTGAAAGGTCCATGACCGAACAGCGCCTAATCCAGCAAAATCCCCGTAGACATGAAGCCACCATCCAGGTTCAGGATATGGCCGTTGACGAAGGCAGCCTCGTCAGAGGCGAGGTAAACGATGGCAGAGGCAACCTCTTCCGGTTTGGCATAACGCTTGATCGGCATCTGATCATACCATTTCTGGCGATCTTTCGGACCATGGATTTGCAGGATCATCGGTGTGTCGACCGGGACCGGCGCCACCGCGTTGGTGGTCACCCCGTGGCGCCCAAGTTCTGCGGCGAGCAAGCGCGTCAGCATATCGACCCCACCCTTGGCGCAGCTATAGGCACCGCGGCCTTCATTCGCGATCTGACCGTTGACGGAGCTCATGTTAATGATGCGCCCGGCACCTTTCTTTACCATCTGCCGCCCCGCAATTTGGCAGCAGTGGAAAGTACCGGTCAGGTTGATATTGATGATGCGGTCCCAATCTTCCGGTTTGAAATCGAGAATCGGACAGGCCATTGCAATCGCTGCCGTGGTCACCAGGATATCAAGCCCGCCTTTTTCCTCAAACGCACCGATCACGGATTCGACCTGATCACGGTCTGCGATGTCGAGCACGACCCAGTCAACCGTCAGCCCTTTATCCGCAAAATCCGCCGCTGTAGCCTCACAGGCTTCCGCCTTCACATCAGCGATGGTGACCGAAGCGCCTGCCTTGGCCAAACCTTCCGCCGTCGCGACGCCGCAACCTCCGGCTCCGCCTGTGACCAGCGCCAGTTTCCCCGATAAATCCGCCATCTACTGCTCTCCACCTGTTTGCTTTTGATGCGCCCTTAGGCACTGACCTTACCGGATGTGACATCCGCTTCTGCCAGTTCAGCCGGTCGCTCTGTTTCCGGACCGTAGCCGCCGGCTCCCGGTGTCTCTACCGTAATCATCTGATCGGGCCGCAGATCGGATGTCGGGGGTTTTGGTACCAGCTTTGTCTCAGTGCCGTCCGCATCGGTGAAAACGAAGCGTCCTGGCTGACCGTCCTGGCCGCCGAACACACCCCAGGGGGCATAGCGGAACCGCTCCCCGACCCCATTGAAGGAGCAAGTGTGGTCCAAGGGCCTGACCGAACGCCTGATACCCATCCCACCGCGATACTTGCCGCGCCCGCCGGAATCCTCGACCAGCCCGTATTCTTCGACCAACAGCGGATATTCCAACTCAATCGCTTCGACGGGCAGGTTGGAGGTATTGGTGATGTTGCACTGAACCCCGTCCTTGCCATCCTTCGTCGCCCGTGCGCCAAGACCGCCGCCCAGCGTTTCCAGATAGACATAAGCCTCCCCGGAACGGGGATCGACACCGGAAAACACCAGGGTCGTGTTCGCCCCATTGGACGCGCCAAGCGACTGTTCCGGCGCGGCCTCTTTCAGGGCCCCGAACGCAACGTCGATGATACGCTGACAGGTATTCGCGCGTGCGGCGACCGGCGCCGGGGCGACCGCGCTGACCACGGTGCCGTTCGGAGCCGTGACCTCAATCGCATCCAAGAGCCCCTGATTGTTCGGGCATTCAGGATCCAACAGCGCCTGCACCGCGAAACAGACCGATGCGACAGTCGCGTTCATGGTGACGTTGAAATTGCCGGTCATCTGCGGATCGGTACCGGTGAAGTCAAAGGTGATCTTCTCCCCTTCAACCACCGCTTCCATGGCGATCTTGATGTCTTCCGTTCCGCAACCGTCATCATCCATGAAGTCTTCGAACCGGTAGCGGCCATCCGGGAAACCGGCAATGCCCTGGCGAATACGATGGCCGGTCCGCACAATGATCTGACGGAAGGCATCTTCCACCGCATCGCCCCCGAATTTCTCGATCACCTCGCCAATCCGGCGATGCCCAAGGCCACAGGAGGCGATCTGAGCGAAATAGTCGCCTTCCCGCTCCCGCGGTACCCGTGCGTTCAGCAGAAGGAGGTCCAGGATATCCTGCTGCAACTCGCCGCGTCGAAACAGGCGGATCAGAGGTATACGCAGGCCTTCCTGATAGATCTCCGTCATGCCGCCAGCCATCGAGCCGGGCGCCATGCCTCCCACATCGGCATGGTGCGCGATGTTACAGATGAAGGCGACGATGCGACCATCATGAAAGACGGGACGGGCGAGGTTGATGTCCGGCAGATGCGTGCCGCCCGCCACATGCGGATCATTGGCAACGAAAAGGTCGCCGTCCTCAATCCCCTGGAAGCCGCCGTCAGGGGCGCCATACCGCGCCCGCAATGTCGCCGCCATGCCGAGCATGGAAGAGACATGGATGGGCGAGGCCATGGTCTGCGCAACCAACCTGCCCTCGCTATCCAGGATCGCGGTGGAGTGGTCCTTGCGTTCCTTGATATTGGTCGAATAGGCACTCTTCATCAAAGAGACAAAGGTCTCATCGGTGATGGAGCGCAGTGCGTTTGCAAGGATTTCGACGCGGACGGGATCAAGCGGTGTCATGATGCGATCCTTACCAGAATATTGCCGTAGCGATCCACCTCAGCCTCGTCGCCGGGATGGATCGGAATGGTGGTGTCGAGTTGTTCTATGATGGCCGGGCCAACAATCACGGATCCGGCAGCGAGGTCAGGCCGTGCATAGATTGCCGTGTCATGCGGCGCATCGCCATTGAACCAAACGGGACGGCTACCGCGCGTTTTCGGGGCACCGTCGGCTTCTCCTAGCCCGGCCTCATTCAGATCATGCCCCTTCACGAGCCCGGTCAGACGTAGATTAACGATCTCAACCGCTGCATTACGGTTTGCATAGCCGTAGGCCCGTTCATGTTCGGCAAAGAACGCCTCTTTCATGGTCTTCAGACTCGGCACATCGGGCTCCTGGCCCATCGGTGTCTCGCCCAAAGCGACGCGCAGTTCGAAATTCTGGCCAACATAGCGCGCATCCGCGACAAGGCTCGTCCGCCCATTCTCTGCGGTCGCACCGACACCCACCAGCCATTCTTGTGCCCGCCCCGCCAAGGCAGTGATCTCCGAAGCGACGCTGTCCTCGCAACCGGGCTCCAGTACCATGGGACGGCTGGCAACGAAGTCCTCCCGCGCCTCGGCAACCAGCAGGCCTTGTGCACAGACGATACCGGGCACCGCCGGCATCAACACTTCGGTAATGCCAAGCTCCGCCGCAATCTCTCGCGCATGCAGGGGGCCGGCACCGCCGAAGGGCATCAACGCATGTTCTGCCGGATCATGCCCACGCTCCACAGAGATGGTCCGCAACGCTCGCACCATATTGGAGACAACGATCTCCAGCACCGCCAAGGCCGCCTGTTCAACCGTCCAGCCCAAATGCTCAGCAATCGGCATCATGGCCGCGATGGCTTTTTCTTTATCGAGCCGCACCGTGCCGTCGGCAAGCTCTTCACCCAACCGCCCGAGGATGAGATTGGCATCAGAGACAGTCGGTTCCGTTCCACCCCGGCTATAGCACGCGGGTCCCGGCACGGCGCCGGCGCTCTTCGGCCCGACCTTCAACAAGCCGTCGATATCGAACCAAGCGATGGATCCGCCGCCTGCACCAATCGTGTGGATATCGATCATCGGCAAGCGGATCGGGAAGCCAGCGACATCCCGTTCCGGTGCCACATCCGGTGCGTAATCCTGGATCAGCGCGACATCGGCAGACGTACCACCGACATCGACGGTCAGGATATTGGGCTTGCCCGCTTGTTTCGCGACATGGACCGCGCCAACGACACCGGCAGCCGGGCCGGACAATGCCGTCCGAACCGGGAAGGCCCGCGCGGTTTCGGCTGTCATCAAGCCGCCACTCGATTGGTTGATGCCCAGGGTTGCATTCGGCGCCAATGCCGCCAATCCATCGGCTAAGCGGTCAATATACCCTTCCATCACCGGCTGCAGGTAGCCATTGATCGCTGTTGTGTTGAAGCGCTCAAATTCCCTGAATTCCGGCTGCACTTCGCTGGAGAGCGAGACGCGAAGGTCTGGTGCGAGTTCCTTCAGACGGTCACGCACCGCCTGTTCATGCTCCGGATTGAGAAACGCGAAGAGAAAACAGATCGCGCAGGCGTCAGCCCCACATTCCGCCATCCGTTCAATCAGGGACGGTAACGTTTCCAGATCCAATGGCTTTTCCACCGCACCATCTGCCCGCACCCGCTCACTGAGCTCTAAGCGTCGAATGCGCGGGACCAAGGGCGCCGGTGCATCGGCCTGAAGGTCAAAGATCGATGGCCGCGTCTGACGACCGATTTCCAACAGATCGCGAAACCCTTCTGTCGTGATCATCGCAACAGTGCCGCCTGTGCGCTGGATCAGGGCATTGGTTCCCACAGTCGTACCATGGGCCAGAGCCGTCACTTCCTTAAGGTCGATCCCATGCAGGCGACTGAGCTCTTCTATCCCAGTCAGGATTGCCCGGCTGGGATCATCTGGGGTGGAAGACCACTTGACGCAGCGAGTTTCCCCGGTCTCCGGGTTTGCTGCAAAGATATCTGTAAAGGTGCCGCCCGTATCGACGCCGACGATCCACGCCACCGCCATTCTCCTTCGCAAAACAGGAGGCCAAAACGGCGTCCTTTAATTAATATACTTTGTGTATTTTAATTTAATCAGAAAGACAACAGGATTTTCCACATCACGCGAAATTTGTGACGATTGCTTCAGATATACGCCAAAAAGCCGGCGATTATCTGAATAGTGCGGGTCCGTTACCCGGACCTAGTCATCATTGCCAGGTTTAGGCAGGGCAATGACCTCAGCCCCATTCTCCGCCCCCTCTTTCGGCGGCTTGGCACGCGGGCGGCGTTTCGGGGTGCTCTCAATGGTTTCCTCACCCAGAATGCGATCAACATCCAGCACCGCGAGCAGATCATTCTCCAGACGGAAGATACCAGCACAAAGCCGCCGCATCCGGGAAGCCAGCGTATTCGGCGGCTTATCAAAGCTCTTACGCGGTAGGGAGCGAACATCCCCGATGCTATCGACCAGAAGCGTGTAGAGATCACCCTTATGCTCCACAGTAACGGACATCATCCGTTCCCGCTCAATCGGTTCCGCCCCAAGGCATTCCCGAAGATCGATTACCGTGACAATCCGCCCACGAAGATTCAACACACCGGCAATGGCACTGGGCGCCAAGGGCACAGGTGTAATCTGTTGCGGTTCGACGATATCCTGGACTTTCAGGATCGGAATGCCGAAGAGCTGCCCGTCGACCATCATGGTGACAAGCTGTTCCACATCAACCGTAGTATGATGCTCATCGGATTCGATATGTGCTAAGTCAGACATCCCGCTTCCTCGCTGTTCTCTCGTTCGCTCAAATTGCGCCGGATAAGACGCTCTACTATTTATGACGCACAAATAACCCTGTCATGCCTCCAGCTGAAAACCGGAGAAGAATTATCATGCTACCGCGCCCTTCCAAAATCACAAGCAAGAGCTCAAACACTCGACACTATGGGTAACACGCGATAGTTAACAAACGCCTAATGGAGCGCAATACCGCTATGGACTTCCTTTTTGATACACCTTCCACCCCCGCCGGGGAAAGCACCTTGGTGCTGGCCCATGGTGCCGGTGCCCCGATGGACAGTCCCTTCATGGGGGAAATTGCATCCCTGATCGCCGATCGCGGTTGGAAGGTCGCCCGTTTCGAATTCCCCTATATGGCGTCGCGCCGAACCGGCGGGAAAAAGCGCCCTCCGGACCGCGCCCCAATCCTGGAAGAGACTTGGGAAAACGTCATCACCGAACTGGGAGGAGCCGAACATCTGGTCATCGGCGGCAAATCCATGGGAGGACGGATCGCCTCCATGGTTTCGGACCGGTTGGAGGCCGCCGGACTTGTCTGCCTTGGCTATCCATTCCACCCGCCCGGCAAGCCTGAGAAAACCCGCACTGAGCATCTTCTTGGCCTGAAAACACCGGCTTTAATCTGCCAAGGGACCCGCGACCCCTTTGGAACAAGGGATGATGTGGCCGGGTATGCGCTATCGAAGAGCATCAGAATGCACTGGGCTGAAGACGGCAATCACGATCTGGCTCCCCGCAAGGCCAGCGGGTTAACCCATGCGGAGAACCTTGAAGGCTGTGCCGATGAAATCGCCGGGTTCATGGCCTCTATCAACGGCTAGAATATTCCTTCGGCCTCTTAACCCTTCTTTAAGTTTCCCCGTATAGATTTGTTACATCCATTGTTGACGGTCGCCGCTTTCCCAATGGGTTAAGCGGTCGACCGGAACGTCGGAGTAATTGGTATCGGAGTAATAGGTATGAGTAATGAATTAGCCGCTGCACCGGTTGCAGCTCCGTCGAAAGAGTACAAAAACATGATCGACATGAATGATCCCTCGGAGATCAAGAAGCGTTCCGTCGTCATAGAAGGCCACCGGACGAGTATCTCTCTGGAAAACATCTTCTGGGAAACGGTTCGCGAAATTGCGATATCCAAGGGGCAGTCGGTCAATCAGTTGATCACCGAAATCGACAGCAACCGCAAAGGCAACCTGTCGAGCGCAATTCGCACCTATGTGCTGGTAACCAAACTATCGCACTGACCCGGCACTACTTGGTGGCCAATGCGATCAGCGCCGCTAGAGCATCCTCAGCCCGATCTTCCGGGATGAAGAGATGATCATGATAGAAGGCGGATACCGGATTGACGCCCATCCCGAGGGCCGCGAGTTCAGGGACAATTCTCGCAAGAAACCCGACTGCGGCCAAATCCGAATGAATATTCAATGTGATCATGCGACAGGGGAATTCTGCCCTTAGCCCCGTCCTGCTTGCCACTTCGGCCTCAAGAATCAGCGTCACCCCCTCATTCTCCCGAAAGACCATCAAGGCGTTGGCGAGATGGGGCGAGGCTTCCGCCGTCGATCCTGTCGCAAAGACAAAGCGCCTTGGATCAAGCGTCGGGGACATGCTTCTCAGCAAAGTCTGAAGGTCGGAGATGGCCGCGCTCTCGCTCATAACTTGTCAGACCACCAGACCCGCCAAAGCGTCCCGCACCCGATCCGGCACACGCACGGTTTCTCGTGTCCCGCGATCGACATAGACATGGACAAAGCGGCCCAGCGCCGCCGGGTCTTCCTCCTCATCACGGAACAGGCCAATCTGATAGGTCACAGATGAATTCCCAAGCTTGATCACCCGGATGCCGGCATTGATGGTCTGCGGGAAGGTGATCTCCTTCATGAACTGGCATTGGGTTTCAACGACCAGCCCAACCTCTGCCGTCCGCGCCGGATCAAGCCCGGCATGCTCAATCAAATGTCGGTTCACCACCGTGTCGAAATAGGAGTAGTACTCGACATTATTCACATGGCCATAAGGGTCTTGGTCCATCCATCGGGTCGGGATGGGGAGGAACCAGCGGAAGTCCTGGCGCATCGGATTTGGGTTCGCCGTCGAAATCGTCCCAACCCCTCAAGCAACCTTGCGGATCAGACGCATCATGGCTTCGCGCGTCGCATCCGGGGCTTCGGTCATCATCATATGGCCGGAGCCGGTAATGACCTCCACCACCGAACCGGCAATGGCATCGATCAAGGGCTGGGCGGCCTTGCGCGGTGTCATCTTGTCACCGGCACCCAGGATAAAGGAAGTCGGGCAGGTCACCTTTGATGCCGCTTCGGCGGCGCCCTGATAATCTGCGCAGGAAGACAAGCCGGCGAACAGCACGCCATCCTTCTGGCTGTCGATCATCCGAATGGCGCCGCGCATCATCCAGATCCCATGCGCCTTGTTGCCACCGACATGGCCACGCGTCCCGTGGCCCCAGCTGGCAACGAATTCCGCCGCTGTCAGATCGTTCTGTTCCGCAGCCCCTAGCAGGGCTGGATGCACCGGCATCGCCGCCGCAGTGCCCAACAGCCCAAGACCGCAGGCCTTGTCGCCCAGCATCGCCGCCAGTTCCAAGGCAACGAAGGAACCCATGGAATGGCCGATCAGAACAGGCTTTTCGACCGCCATAACCTCCAGGAACCGCGCGACGAAATTCGCCATCGTCTCGATGCCCCGGATTACTTCTCCACCAGAGCGGCCATAGCCCGGCAGATCGAGCGCCAGGACCGAGGCCCCGTGATGCGCCAGATATCTGTTCTGCCCACCCCAGATCGAGTGATCACATCCGGCCCCATGGATCAGTATCGCTGCCGGTTTCTCAGGGTCGAAACTTCCGCCGCCGGTATTCACGAAGACCGGCACGCCATCCACATCAACAATCATTATTCTATTCCCTCGTAACGTGCCCGGCTCACGCGGCTTTAGCGACACGGGCGGCACGTTTCAGCGCCTGCCCCAGATCGGCGATCAAATCATCCGGATCTTCCAGCCCGACAGATACACGGATCAAATCCTCGCCAAGTCCGGCATGGGCCATCTGCTCCGCCGTCATCTGCTGATGGGTGGTGGAGGCCGGATGCAGCACCAGCGATTTGGCATCTCCGACATTGGCAAGGTGGCTGAACAGTTCCACCGATTCGATGAACTTAGCCCCGGCCGCACGGCCACCCTTAACCCCGAAGGCAAGCATGGAGCCCGCCCCCTTCGGCATGTATTTCTTGGCAAGCGCATGGTCAGGATGGCTGTCATGCCCCGGATAATTGACCCAGGCCACGGCCTCATGCCCCGCCAGGAATTCCGCCACCTTCTCTGCATTCGCAACATGGCGATCCATGCGCAGCGGCAATGTTTCCAATCCTTGCAGCAGATAGAATGCATTGGCCGGGCTCAACACCGCGCCGAAGTCACGCATGCCTTCCGCCCGCGCCCGGTTGATGAAGCCGGCGGGACCATATTCCTCCGCAAAGACGATGCCGTGATAGCCGACATAGGGCTCCGTCAGGGTCGGCCATTTCTCGGCTGCCTTCCACCAGTCGAACTGTCCGCTATCGACCAACACGCCACCCATCGCGGTGCCGTGCCCGCCGATCCACTTGGTCGCGGAGTGAGCCACGATATCCACACCATGCTCAAAGGGCCGGCAGAGATATGGCGTGTTGAAGGTCGCATCGATCATCAAGGGCAGGTCATGGCGATGCGCCACCTCTGCCACCCGCTCGATATCCAGAACTTCCAGATTAGGGTTCCCCAGGATCTCGGAGAAAACCAATCGGGTGTCCGGCGTGATCGCCGCCTCAAAGGCATCCGGGTCGCGCGGATCAACCATCGTTGCCGTGATCCCAAAGCGCGGCAGGGTGTTGAGGAACAGATTGATTGATCCCCCATAAAGCGATTTGGAGGCTACAATATGCCCGCCCTGCCCCATCAATGTTGCAATCGCCAGGAAGATCGCGGCGTGGCCACTGCCCGTCCCCAACGCACCGACCCCGCCTTCCAGCGCTGCCATGCGTTCCTCAAAGACCGCAACGGTCGGGTTGGATATCCGCGAATAGATATGGCCCGGGCGCTCCAGATTAAACAGCGCAGCCGCATGGTCCGTATCGTCAAAGACATAGGACGTTGTCTGATAAATCGGCACCGCCCGCGCACCGGTCGTCGGGTCAGGCTGTTGGCCCGCATGCAGGCTCAAAGTATCAAATTTCAGGAAGTCGGGTTTGGGCATCTCAGGCTCCTCTGTGTCGACCGCCGCACCTTATGCCGGACAGCCCCTTTTTAAAACACCTGCAAGCCGGCTTTGAAACACCGACAAGCAAGCCGTCACCCTCACCATATTCTCGTCATGATTGGTTGATGATATACAAACAATCAAAAGCGTTGAGGCCAATCAAAGTCTTCCTACGCACGCGACCAGTGGCGTCATGCCGATAGGAGAAAGACGCCGCCAACCTCAGGGGTGGAGAAAACCCATGTGTGCCAACATCAACCGATTGAGATCGTTCCTTACCGGCTTTACCGGCTTTGGTCCCGGACGGCTTGCCCTGGTTCTCTGCCTGATGGTCATGGCCACCCCGGCCCTGTCTCAAATCGTCACTGGCGAAGACGCTTGTGATAAAGCGCTGTCGTTTATGTATGGCCCGAATGAACACGCAAAGGGCGGGCTGACAGAAGAGCATGCGGCTAAAGCGAAGCCGGTCTGCACAGCACGGCTGAAAGACGATCCCAATGATCCGAGGCTTCGGGGAGCGCTTGGGCTGATCTCGTTAATCCTGAACGACCGCGCTGGTGTCGAAGACCTGAAGACCGCTGCCAGAGACGGCGTCGTCGGCGCCATGGATCTCCTGTTTTCCCTCGCCAATGAAGGATACTTGATCGAGGGACCATCGAATCTAATAGATCGGGAACGGATTGCCCTTGAATGGGCAGAAATGGGTGCGGAGGCTGGAGATGCAAAGCTTCAAGCGCAAACAACAGAGGCCCTTTGGTTTCTATACCCATTTGACCCTGAGAATGTTGCCGACGGTCTACGCTGGGCACGAGCATCAGCCGACCAAGGCAATGAGGACGGCCTGTATCTAGTGGCGACCTATCTGATCGGCGATGCGCCTGTCTCTGGCGACCGTACACGAACAGATAAACAAAAAGAGGAAGGACGGTTAATCCTTAAGTCCCTCCTCGAGAACGGCAGCCTTTCCGCACGCTATCATAATGCTACGGAGCGCCTCTTAGCAGCGAAGACTGAACTGCAGATTTTCTCTGCCGTGCAGACTCTTGAGGAGCTTGGAGAACTGGGAATGGATTCCGCCTTCTACGTCTTAGGCTTGTCGCACTTCACAGGACATCCAATGCAAAAAAACGAAAAAAAGGGCATCGAGTATATTTGTCGTGCAGGCCCAGAGATTCGTCGCAATTTCGAAGCTACTGAAGAGCTTGAAATCGACTGCGCAGAATAGAAGCGCGAAACCACCAAAAGAAAGGAAATCAACATGCAAGATAACAAACGCCCCTCTGATTGGGAACAAAATAGGATCAAATGGATTCTTCGAAAGTATGCGGATATGATCGCAAAAACCCAAAGAGGCGCAATGGCCTATAAGAATCCAAAGTCGGGGTCGGAATTAATAGATAGGCTGAAAATCCTCGGCGATCTGTTGCCGACCAATAAAAGATTGGAGAAATTCGAAAAAAAGACAGCGAACCAAGCCTCGGACATACGGAGAAGTCTTGCTGAATCATCAGCAATCCTTGAGATCGAAGCCGTACTTGGCGAAAAAATGACGGATGAGTGGCGAAAGCAAATCCGGGCCTTAGGCGACAACATCGCCAAAAACATCGCCCAAGGAAGAGGAAATGCAGACGCGGCGCAAACAGGGTTGCGCGAGACTGAAGGCTTGGATTTCGGTATTGGCGCCCGGCCAGAAAGGGATGACATGAACATCCCAAAGTCTCAAAGGGAAATCCGCGAAGAACGCGAGTTTCGGGAACGGGTTGAGGAGAAAGGTGGCATTCCGCCGTTTCGGGATGACGACGACCGTAATCCGGCTGATATCAATGTTGGGGTTCCTGATCCGCGTCCCCAATCCACCGAAACGCCCTATGTGTTTCCCGATCAAGATCAAAATCCAGCGGATTGGGAAGCTGGGATGCCGGACGGACGGCCATTGCCTCCTGAAGAGAAGGAACCCCAATATACAATTGAGTATGATGGGCCGGAAGACGACGCGAAGCCGACGGTCCCTGCTAATCCCGACAATCGAAACCCGGCGGACATGCAACAAGGCATCCCGGATAACCGTCCCCAGCATGGCGCGCATCCTCCTGTCGATCCGGGTGAGACTCGAAACCCCGCAGATCGGCTAGATGGTATCCCGGACAACAAGCCGCAAGGCAGCGGATCCGATAGTCCTTCGGTTTCGGCCCCCAGCGAGGGGAATGAACCGACCGTCGTCGCGGCAGCAGACACGGCATCGTCCCTGAATGCTGTCGATGGTGCGGCCAATAGTTTCATCTCTCGGGAAGAGTCCGAGCGGATTCATAAGGCCATCACGGCGGAACTGGAGCCGGCGCAGGAGGTTTCTCTGAAGCGGCCGGAGGCGCTGACGGAAGGCGAAATTCGGCGGATCGTGCGATCCCCGGATTATGGCACACCGGGGAATCCGGACTTCAACCGGTTGAATGACCTGGTCCAAGACTGGCATGAGCGCCATTACTCCACGGGGCCGCTGAAATTTGATGGCACTGGCAAGATGATCCGTCCCGACTTCATCCGCCAACCGCCGAAACAGGAAATCGCCCTGACAACGGTTCAAGAAGAACCGATGCCCAAGGCGCGGGAACATCTGGCAAAGCGGTTGATTGAAACGGCCGAGGCAGAAGGCGGCCCACCAACGATCCGCGCCTTGCAGCGGGGTCTCAACCTCGCGGAGAAGGCAAAGCGGCAGCAGGCACCTCATTCAGGGCACGGCGCACCGATTTCTAGGCACGACGCGCCAAGGAAACCGACCGAGACATCCGGCGCAACCCTGGAACCGCCGCTGAAGACCGACGGAGTCTTGGGGCCGAAGACCAAGCTGCGGGTCGACCGGGAGCTGGCCGCGCGTGGCCGCAGCAAGGTTGAGGAGACAGCGGGCCTCGGCAGGCTTGCCAGTCTGTTCGACAATCCGCGAACACTTCGAGACCCGCAGACTGTCAATCGTGCGGTTGGACAGAGCCTGAAGCCACTGTTCGGCGCCGCAACAGACGGCGCGCCACACCCGATCGTGGCGGAAGTCGTGCAGGAAGCCGTGAATGACAGTCTTGCCGGTCTCTCCGATCTTCCCGGGGTGAGACGACGGGCGCCGGGCGCCCTGCGTCTCGACGGGCGGATTGGGCCGAAAACGACGGATGCCTTGAAGACCGCGCTGGCCGCCGATGGGCCGGAGCAGTTCGCCACACGGCTTGCCGGAAAGCTCGGCTTCTTCGGATAGAGTAATACCGACGGGTCGGGCCCGGGCCCCTCCTGCACCGGATCAGAGGCAACACGCGTCAAAACTACCCCGAAATGCTTGATTCCAACGGGGGCGCGCCATAGTCTCCGCGCGCTCCCGACTGGGGGGCTTTTCACCTGACCTTTGAAAGCCCGTATCATGGCCGACGCCAACACAACCGATCCCACCGAGACTGTCGATTATCGCGACACGATCAAGCTGCCCCAAACCGATTTCCCGATGCGCGCGGGCCTGCCGAAGCGCGAGCCGGAAATTCTGGCGCGCTGGGATGAGATCGGGCTGTGGGACAAGCTGCGCGAAGACGCTAAGGGGCGGGAGAAATTCATTCTCCACGACGGCCCTCCCTATGCGAACGGACATCTGCATATCGGCCATGCGCTGAACAAGATCCTGAAGGATGTGATCAACCGCTCACGCCAGATGCTGGGCTTTGATGCGAACTATGTGCCGGGCTGGGACTGCCACGGCCTGCCGATCGAATGGAAGATCGAGGAACAATACCGCGCCAAGGGCCTGGACAAGGACGCCGTGCCCATCGACGAGTTCCGCAAGGAATGTCGGGAATTTGCCGATCAGTGGATCGACATCCAGCGCAATGAGTTCAAACGGCTGGGTTGCCTGGGCGACTGGTACAATCCTTACCTCACCATGGCGTTTGAGGCGGAGGCCCTGATCGCGGCGGAGATCGGCAAGTTCCTGATGCAGGGCTCGCTGTTCAAGGGCGCGCGGCCGGTCTGGTGGTCGGCGGTTGAGAAGACCGCGCTGGCTGAGGCCGAAGCTGAGTATATGGAGCATAAATCGACCACCATCTGGGTGAAGTTCCCGGTGGTCGAGGCAACGGATCCGGCGCTGGAAGGGGCCAATGTCGTTATCTGGACGACGACCCCCTGGACCATCCCCGGCAACCGCGCCGTCGCCTGTCATGAGGAGTTCGACTATACCGTCCTCAAAGTGACCGAGGTTGCGGAAGACGCCAAGGGTGCTGCAGTGGGCGAGGTCATCGTGGTTGCCAAGGCGCTGGTTGAGGCGACCTGCACCCAGGCGAAGATCACCGGACATGAGGTGCTTGCCTCCCTTACGGGTGACAAGATCGTCGGTTCTGTCTGTGCGCATCCCTGGCGGGGCTATGACCCGGCAGAAGGCGGCTATGACTTTGATGTCCGCGTGCTCTCCGCCGATTACGTGACCGACGATGCGGGGACCGGTTTCGTGCATATCGCCCCCGGCCACGGCGCGGAAGATTGGCAGCTTGGCATCAAGAATGGCATTGAAGTGCCGCAAACCGTCGGCGAGGACGGCTCGTTCTATGACTTCGTTCCGCTGCTTGGCGGCAAGGTCGTCATCACTCAGGACGGTAAGGAGGGCGATGCGAACCCCTCTGTCCTGCGCGAATTGGCGATCTCCGGCAAGCTGCTGGCGAAAGGCAGCATCCGGCACCAGTATCCGCATAGCTGGCGGTCAAAAGCCCCGCTGATCTTCCGCAACACGGCGCAATGGTTCATCTCTATGGAAAGCCATGGGCTGCGCGAAACAGCATTGAAGGCGATCTCTGAAACCGACTTCTATCCGAAGCAGGGCCAGACACGCCTGCATTCGATGATCGCCGAGCGACCTGACTGGTGCATCAGCCGGCAGCGCGCCTGGGGCGTGCCGATCCCGGTCTTCGTCCACAAGGAAACCGGGGAGCCGTTGCGGGATCAGGCTGTTGTCGACCGCATCACGGAAGCCTTCCGGGAAGAAGGGGCGGATGCGTGGTTCACCAGCGATGCCAGCCGTTTCCTGGGCAAGGACTATGACGCAGACAACTATGAGCAGGTGAAGGACGTTGTCGACGTCTGGTTCGACAGCGGCTCCACCCATGCCTTCTGCCTGGAACAGCGGGACGATCTGCAATGGCCGGCGTCACTCTATCTCGAAGGCTCAGACCAACACCGGGGCTGGTTCCATTCCTCCTTGCTGGAAAGCTGCGGGACACGAGGCCGTGCACCTTATGACGCGGTCCTGACCCATGGCTTCGTCATGGCCGAAGACGGGCGGAAGATGTCCAAATCGCTCGGCAATGTCGTTGTCCCACAAAAGGTGAATGACAAATACGGTGCCGAGATCCTGCGTCTCTGGGTCGTCGCGGAAGATTATTCCAAAGATCTGCGCATCGGCGAAAGCATGCTGAAGCAGCTGACCGATTATTACCGCCGCTTCCGCAACACCTTCCGCTGGATGCTGGGTAACCTTGCGCATTTCGATCCGGCGAAGCGGGTAGCGCCGGCCGATATGCCCGAGCTTGAGCGGTGGGTTCTGCATCGTCTGACCGAGCTGGATGGAACCGTCCGTGACGCCATGATGGAGTATGATTTCAACACTGTATTCCGCGACCTGCATGAGTTCTGCGCGGTGGATCTCTCGGCCTTCTATTTCGATGTTCGCAAGGATGCACTCTATTGCGATGCCGAAGATGACCCGAACCGGCTTGCCGCGCTTACCGTGTTGGATGAGGTCTTCTCCTGCCTGACAGCGTGGCTTGCGCCGATCCTGAGCTTTACGACGGAAGAAGCCTGGCTTGCCCGATTTGGGGATGCGGATTCGAATAGTGTCCACCGCCGGCTCTTCCCGGATGTCCTAACCGCATGGCGCGACGACACGCTGGCGGAAAAATGGCGTCGGGTGCGGCAAGTGCGCCGCGTGGTTCTGGGGGCGCTTGAAGGAAAGCGCGCTGACAAGACCATCGGCTCCAGTCTGGAAGCATCCCCGACGGTCTATATGACGGCGGAAGACGCAACAGCATTGAGCGATGTGGCGCTGGCGGATGTCTGCATCACCTCAAACCTAACCGTTTCGACCGATGCAGCACCAGCGGATGCCTTCACCTTGCAGGAAGTTCCGGGCATCGCAGCGGTCTTCGCCATGGCCGGGGGAGAGAAATGCCAGCGCTGCTGGAAGGTTCTGCCGGATGTAGGACATAATGAGGCTGCTCCAGGAACCTGTGGTCGGTGCGCAAGCGTCGTGACAGGCGGCTGAGCGTGAAACGATACGGCTTTGCCCTGGCGGCGATCACGATCTTTCTCGACCAGCTCACCAAGATCTGGGCGCTGGCGGAATTATGGGATCCACCGCGTTTCCATGAAGTCACCGGCTTCTTCAATCTGGTGATGGTCTGGAATCGCGGCGTCAGCTTCGGAATGTTCGGAGGGCTTGGCGAGATCGGCCCCTGGATCCTATCAGCCCTGGCAACGGCCATCGCGATTGGCTTATCGGTTTGGCTGTGGCGGGCGGATACACGTCTTATTGGCACTGCTTTGGGCCTGATCATTGGAGGCGCGATTGGCAACGTTATTGACCGAATTCGCTTTGGTGCCGTAGTCGACTTCTTGGACGTCCACGCCTTCGGCTATCACTGGCCTGCCTTTAATATCGCTGACAGCGCGATTACCATTGGTGTCGGGCTTTTGTTGATTGATAGCTTGTTTGGCAAGCGCGAAGCACCTAGGTAACCAGGGCTTAACTAATCGGGGCGGAGGCTATATGATGCCGCGCATGATTATTCGAAAGAACAACAATTTCGGCGGAAAAACTGCTGCCGCGCTGATCATCAGCGCTGCAATGCTTGGCGGTTGTACAGCTGATACCGGCAATATCTTGGGCTTGGATAAGAAGATCCCAGACGAGTTTGCCGTTGTAAAACGGGCCCCGTTAACCCTGCCGCCTGACTATGGTCTTCGCCCACCTGATCCTCAGGGCAAACGGAACCAAGACCTCGCGACCCGCGATGAAGCACAGATCGCCGTTTTCGGCCGTGATGCCGCGAAGCGTCGCATCGCCTTGGAAGATCAGCTTGTGGCCCGTGGGGCAACGCCCGGCGACATCGCCTTGCTAACCCGTACCGGCTCGTTTGATTCGCTTCCGAATATCCGGGCGATTGTCGAAGAGGAAAGCGCCTCACTCGCAGCAGAGGCTGATAGTTTCGTCGATGACCTCGTGTTCTGGAAAGAGCCTGAACCTCTGGGCGATGTCGTCGATAGCAGCAGCGAGGCCCGTCGCCTTCAAGAGAATTCTGCACTTGGTAACGAAGTCACAGAGGGTGAAACCCCGGTTATCCGCCGAGAAGCCGATAGCTCCGGGTTCGACTTCGATTTCGACATCTGGCCTTTCGATTAAGCCAACACGGTCTATATAAGATAGCGGTCGATCCATCCGGAAAACAGGGAGCCGCATCTTGATCATGCGCTATTTCGGAATACTCGCGTTCTTTACGGCATCCTTAGCCGTCACCCCCGCCTTTGCCGACGTCTTTGGTGCCAAACAGACGGTGCTGGACAATGGTCTGGAGGTCATTGTTGTCGAGAACCATCGCGCGCCAGTGGTGACACAGATGATCTGGTACAAAGCCGGCGCAATGGACAAGCAACCGGGAAAATCTGGTATCGCCCATTTCCTTGAACATTTAATGTTCAAGGGCACCGAGACCCTGGCGCCCGGCGAGTTTTCCGCCACGGTTCAGCGCAATGGTGGACGCGACAATGCCTTCACCTCGCAGGATACGACAGTCTATCACCAATCCGTCGCATCGGATCGTTTGGACCTGATCATGCGGATGGAAGCGGATCGGATGCGCAACCTCGTGCTGTCCAAAGAGGTATTCGAGCCTGAGAAGCTCGTAATTTTGGAGGAGCGTGCCTCGCGAACCGATTCAAGTCCCGGCGCACTTCTGGGGGAGCAGACAAGCGCAGGGCTTTACCTGAACCACCCCTATCGCCTGCCAATCATCGGATGGCGGCATGAGATCGAAGCGCTCACTATCGACGATGCACTGGCCTTTTACCGGCAATACTATGCCCCGAATAATGCCATTCTGATCGTCGCAGGTGATGTTACAGCCGACGATGTGTTCGCGCTCGCCAAAACCCATTTCGGCCCAATTGCGCCGTCCGACTTGCCGGACCGCCCTCACTTTACTGAGCCGCCACAACTTGGCGAAAAGGTCTATGCCTATCGCGACCCGCGTGTCCGCGAGTCCAGCCTGTCTTTGCGGAAGCTGGCACCAAGCTATGGTGAAGGAGACAGAGATCAAGTTTACGCTCTGCAAGTCCTGATGAATATTCTGGGCAGCGGCAATACCAGCCGGCTGTTCCGTGCGCTTGTCATTGAACAGCGGATCGCCCTGACCGCTGGCGGTTGGTACAGCCCAAATGCGCGTGGCCCGGCAGAGGTTGGTATCTGGGCCCGCCCGACACCAGACAAATCCCTGGATGACCTGAAGGCTGCAGTTCGGGAAGAGGTCAGGAAGGTAATCGAAGACGGCGTCTCAGAAGACGAAGTCAGCCGCGCAATCACCCGGTTACAAGATGCCGCCGCAACCGCCATGGATTCGCTGGCGGGTCCAGCACGGGCGATTGGGCGGGCCAGAATTTCCGGCCTGACATTACCGGAAATTGAAGCTTGGCCGGATCGGATCGGTGAGGTCACGGCGGAACAAGTCAATGAAGCGGCCAAAGCCGTTCTTGGGGCGCCCGGCGGGGTCGAAGCACGTTTGCTCCCCAGTGAAAGGCCCACTACCGGCGGGGAGGATAAGTCATGATCCATTCCCTCTCTTTGCGATACAGCGGAATCCGTTTGGCCCAGTCCCTGTTGGTTCTCGCGCTCTTTGCCTTGCCGCTATCCTTGGCGAAGGCAGAAGTACGAGTTGAAGAAGTGACAAGCCCTGGTGGCATCACCGCCTGGCTGGTCCGCGACCGGACTGTCCCTGTGACAGCGATTGAGTTCGAATTCACCGACGCCGGCGCCGCCCATGACCCTGTCGGTAAGGAAGGACTGGCCAGCATGGCCGCGGCTCTGATCGATGAAGGCGCCGGAGACCTGGACAGTCAGGCTTTCCAAGGCACGCTCAGCGACAAGTCGATGACCATCCGGTTTTCCGCCTCCGTCAACGGGTTCTCCGGCAGCTTCTACAGTCTGAACCGGTATCGGGATGAGGCTGTCGGGCTCCTCCACCTCGCCCTCACAGAACCCCGTTTTGATGACGAGCCGGTGGAAAGAATCCGCAGTCAGTTTCTTTCCAGTTTGCGGAGTAAAGAAACCGACCCGGGCACCATTGCCGGCAAGGCGATGCGGGAGGCTGTTTTTGGCAGCCATCCCTATGGGCGCCCCTCCGGCGGAACCAAGGACGGCATCGCCGCCGTGACGGCAGCCGACATGCGGGCCTTCATTCGTACCGCTCTCGCCAAAGACAAGCTGCATATTGGGGTCGTTGGCGATATCGATCCGACAGAACTCGGCCTCCTGTTGGATACGGTATTCGGAGACCTGCCTGAGAAAGGCCTGGGTGACCCTGTCACAGAATTCACCCCCCCGCCACCTGCGGGCACCATCGTGGTCGAAGAGGACATTCCGCAGAGCACAATCCTGTTTGCCCAGCGCGGGCTGAAGCTGGATGACCCGGACTATTACGCCGGCATGATCCTGAACCATATCCTGGGCGGTGGATCATTCTCGTCCGAGCTCATGAAAGAGGTGCGGGTCAAACGCGGCCTCGCTTATTCGGTATATAGCTATCAGCATCCGATGAAGCATGCTGCGTTGTTACGCGGCGGGGGCCAGACACAAAACGCGACGGTGGGAGAAACCTTGACCGTGATGCGGGATGTTGTGCGGCATCTGTCCGAGGGCACGATCAATGCCGAGACCGTTGATAACGCGAAGACTTATATCACCGGGTCCTTCCCGCTACGCTTCACAAACTCATCAAGCATCGCCTCTCAACTTGTCTCCATGCAGGTCTATGACTTCGGTATCGACTATCTGGATGTCCGGAATGGGCGGGTCGATAAGGTCTCAGTGAATCAGGTCAATGCCCTGGCCAAACGCCTGCTCGACCCGGACGGACTGTTGTTCGTCGTGGTCGGCGCACCGACCGGCGTGGACGCAACGCTTCCCGTCCCCCCAGGATTGGAGTAGTTTGGCACTGATGGGGCACCGACTTCGGTGCTTGGGGGAGACATCATGAGCCATGCGTTTCTGCATTATGATCAACGGTCCAGAGTTGCGGCAATACTCACCGCCGTCTTGGTTTTTGTCGCCTGCTTCACGCAACCGAGCCGGGCTCAAGACGCCCTTCAGCTCTGGTATCTGGAGCGCTCTCCCTATTATGTCACCGAAGCTGATGGATCAGTATCCGGCATTGTTGCCTCCCCCGTCGAAGCGGCGATGAATGCTGCCGGAATTGACCGGCAGTGGAAGCAAAGCCCGGGGGCCCGGCAACTGGCGGAGGTTGAACGCGGCACGGCCTTCGCCTGCGGCGTCGGGTGGTTCCGAAACCCGAAGCGAGAGGCCTTTGCCCGCTTCAGCAAGCCCGTCTATCGCGACAAGCCGATGGTGGCGCTGATCCGTGCAGATGACGAAAAGACAAAAGCGCACCCCACCCTCGAAAGCTTGATGCGCGACAAAGGTCTGGCGATGGGGGCCAAGAACGGGTTTTCCTATGGTGGCTTCGCGGATGGCATGATTGAAGCGCTGGCCCCAAAACAAGTCGTGACCAGCCAGGATCACAAAGGCATGGGCCGGATGCTCGCCAAACGGCGTTTTGATTATCTGCTGATCGCCGCAGAGGAAGCCGATCACGTGCTGGCACAGCTCGGCCCGCTGGGGGAACAGCTGACGACCCAGGAATTATCGGATTTCCCGCCAGGCAATACCCGCTATCTTATGTGTTCAAAAGCCGTCCCGCAGGACCTCATCGACCGCTTCAGTCAGGCGCTGAACACGCCCTAACCGGCTTCCGGTAACGCCTTTGAGGGCACCCAGATATACCAGTCCGGATCGAAGATATAGCATTCGCGTAGACCATGCGGCTTGTCGATTGATCCTTCCAGGATCTGATATCCCCATTCCCGCGCGCGCCCTTCCGCCGCGTCGGGATCAAGACCATAGAGCCTGAATTCAGCCCCCATGCCGCGCCCCTGAACGGACCGCACCAAGCCAGACAACCGATGACTGTCATAAGTATGATCCGCATGCAGCTGCCAGGCGGCGCCAATTGCCTCAATCGTCATATAGGCGAAGTCTTCATCATGATAGACCGCTTTGGCGCCCAACACATGGCTCGCGAAACCGACCGAAGCCTCGACATCCTTCACCAGCAGGTTCAACCCCAAGCCGTTCGGCAGGGACCGCCCAAAGGCATCAGCCGCCATCCAAGGTTCCTTCGTACGTTTTGACGTCATAAGATGCGGTCTCCTTTCTCCCCGCCTTATCCCTGGTGTTTTGGTGCGGAGCATGCTTCGATCTTGATCCAACCAACCCCCAGCGATTTACAGGGAAACGACAGAATGCGTCTTCAGACCGTCACATGGCAGGAAGTAGAAAGCTATCTCGAAGGCTCGAAAGGGGTGATCATCCCCATCGGCTCGACGGAACAACATGGGCCGACCGGCTTCGTTGGCACAGACGCCATCTGCCCGGAAACAATTGCCAAAGGTGTAATGGAAGAGACCGGTGCGATGATCGCGCCGACGCTTTCCATCGGCATGGCCCAACACCATATGGCCTTCACCGGCACCATCACCTTCCGCCCGACGACGCTCATCGCCGTCATCCGCGATGTGGTCGAAAGCCTGCACCGGCATGGGTTTGAGCGCTTTTTCTTCCTCAATGGCCATGGCGGCAATATCGCAACAAGTGATGCCGCCTTCTCTGAGATCTATGCGAATTTCAGCCTTGGTGTCTCCGGCACCGACCGCTCCCCGCCCCGCTGCACCATGGTAAACTGGTTCGACGGCCCGGATATCGAGACGCTGTCTGAAGAGCTCTATGGTGAGGCCAATGGCGCCCATGCCACGGCGGCGGAGGTCTCGCTGACCTATTATGCCTATCCGGAGGATGGGGCCCGCATCGCCCGCAATTCCAAGCTTGAACCGGAAATCGCCCCCTGGGGCCCAATCCGCGATGCCGATGATTACCGGCGCCGCTTCCCGGATGGCCGCATCGGCTCCGACCCGACACTCGCCAGTGTCGCCGATGGCAAACGCCTCTATGACACCGCCGTCTCCGAGGTCTCCCGCCGCTACCGGGACTTCCTCGCCGAAGACTGAGTAGCGGACCACCCCTGGTCCCTTCCCTTTCGATGAATACAGCACCGCCCCAGAAGTTCTGGCGGCGGCAATGCTGGTTGTGGGGTACTGGTTATGGGGTGCTGGTTAAAGGCATATGCTTCTTCCCACCCTTCCCTTAAGTATTTTTTTATCCATGCAATAGGAATTTAAAAATATATAATAAGTATATTGACAAAACTACTATTTTATGTTCACACTCACATCTAATCAGTGAGGGTCTTCGTCCCATTGCCGGAGACACCAGTTGGAGAAACCCCGCAAACCCTAAACGACATGCGGATATAGAGGAGTAGACAGATGGGTGGGACCCAATCAGCGATGCTGAACACCCCGAGTGAAAAATCGGGCGCCACATCGGGCGCCGAAATGGGATCAGCACAGAACCAGACTCGGACCGGATTTTCGCCACGCAGCGCACGGCAGAACACACCCTTTGGCAGGCATGCGCCACCGAGTGTCTTGCCGAAGGATTTTGCGATGCGTGCCGGGGATGCGATGGAGAATGACCGGCTGGCGCAGGCCGTCGTGAAAACCGGCGGCTTTGACGGCATTAAGCGCGACCTGGAAGGGGCGATCCGGCATGACGGACAGCGCGCCGCCTTGGAGATTGTCGATCTCGCCCAGCGTGTCCGCCGTCATGCCATCGACAGCGACCTGCCCGATCAGTTCGACCGCGAAGTATTCAACATCGCCAGCAAAATCGATACGGAAGGCAGCACGGGCTTCGCCCATAACATGCGCAACCTGCGCGGTGTCAGCCCCTCCGGCTCTGCGCTTGCCGAAAACATCCTGGGCCGTGACCGCGCGCTTGCCGACACCGCTGTTTCCAGCCGCAACGCGAAGGCAGCAGCCCGCAAGACCGCCCCCGCACGCCCAGCCCGAGACCCCCGCGATATGCCGCCAACCACCGGTCAATCTTCTGGTCAAACATCGGGGCAATCTTCGGGTCAAACATCGGGGCAAAACACACAAGCACAGACCGGCACCCAACGCCCGCCCAGAGACCCCCGCGATCTGCCCCCCGGCACATCGATGGGCGGCAAGCCAACTGGCGGAATCCCACCACAACCCCCGCGCCCACCGCGCGACCCACGCGATCTACCACCCGGCTCCCCGACGAGCAGTGGCGACCAAGACGAACAGCTCTACCCGCAGACCGGCGGACAACCGGGTATCGGCCACAACTCCGGCAGCAATTCGGAGGGGACGCAGGTTGCAGTAGCACCGCTCGCGGCACTTATAGCCGCCGGCTTTACTCCAGAAGCCGCTGCCTCGATAGCCGCTCTGCTCACGGCAGGAACCGGCGCCGCCGTTCTCAGCAGCAATGATACCGATATTGAGTTTCCCAAATCTACCGTCCCGCCACTTGGTAGTCCCCCGCCATCAACGGTTCCTGAGTTCAAGCCTCCCCTTACTTTCCCAGCGCACCGAACCGATAAGGATAAGAAGAAGGACAAGAACGAAAGTAAAAAGCCAGCCGACTCATCGAAGAATGAAAAACATGGTGCTGGAGGCTCAGCTCTAGAAAAAGCCCAACCGCAAATCGACGCACTTAACGAGCAAGCCAGAAACGCTCCCAACAAAAAAATGCGCGTCGATCTCCGTAGAAAAGCAAGAAAAATAAAGGAAATGGCCCAGAAAGACGATAAGGGAACAGAGCACTCCCTTAAGAAGAAACAATAAGGATATAGTTATGACTGGTTACAATGAATGGATACCTAACGTCGGCGTAGGCCCAATTCTTTTTGGAACATCTGCAAAGCAACTGGTGCATGAAGGTGTTCTGATCCACGTAGAGAACAACCCCTACTATCCGGATGATGATGATTTCCGAACCGCAGACGGTCGTTACGTCGTTGAACCTGACGAATTTGGGAATGTTACGGGTATTATTTGCGAAGATGACACATTCTATAAAGGCACTAACCTTCTTGGCTTGTCAGCTGAGAAAGCCGATGCCCTATTTGGCCCGACCCCTGACGGCGTGGAACAAATGGAAATGCCTGGCGATACAATACAAGACGCTCGAACCTATTACGACTGGGGTTTGATACTTTGGTTCCTTGATGGTCGGTCAGTTTCCGCTTCTGTGTGGAAGGACCCGGGCGACTAGGCCGCTCACGCGTTCCAAAAAGGTCTGGAGATCAAAGATGGCTGGTTACAATGAGTGGATTCCGAACATCGGTGTCGGTCAGGTCACATTTGGAACACCCATAGGCGAGTTCGTGCAAAGAGATTGCGCCATGGCAGGCTGGCCCTGTCCTGATCTGATCTGAGCAAGCGCCCAGAACGATCGTAAAACTCGGGCCCAGTAATGAAACCGATCCGAACGATACAAAAATGACCCTAAAAGTTCGCTACGATGACTGAGGAAATCTGCAGGCACATCAAGAATTTTGTAACAGCAATTTTCCTGGCATTCTGTTTGACGGCCTGTGGTATTCTCATTGTTGTTATTCACTCGGATGGACTTCTGCCAAAAGGCATTTGTCAGTTCGTACATGATGACAGCGGTCTTCTCAGATTGAATCCAAATCGAATGGGAACAGTCCAATATAGTTGCAACCCAGATTTCTGGTTCGGAGCAAAAATTGCCGTGCTTGTATCTATGCCTTTGTCCGTATTTATCTTCGCCATGCACACCAAGATCATTCGCAAAAAACATAACAGTCACGCGAAGAGGTAGGTCCGTTTTCTTGCAACTATGAAGACTTGGAAGGAGCCACCCGGCACCGCAATGGGCGGCGCGCCATACGGACAACCCTAACCACAGACCGGCGGAGACACCCGGCGGAAGACCCACCGCCGCTCACGGACTTTGGAGAAGACGGGCCGTTGGATGTGGAGACGACGGAGACCTATCCAGCGCCAGAGTCGGCACTCCCTTTGGCAGGCATGCAGTGCCGAGTGATTTGCCGGCGGGTCTTGTGATGCGTGCCGGGGATGCGATGGTGAATGAGGCGCCCCTACCCCACGGTCAGCTCTGCGCGGTCAGCTCTGCACGGTCAGTTCTGCGCCCTGGGTGATGGTGCCGGGCATCAGGATGCGGCAGCGGATGCCGCAGTCTATATGGCCGAAGCCCTTGCGGAGCGTAAGGGGAAGGTTGATGTCGACGCGGCCATCGGCGGGATCGACATTGGTGGCAGAACAGCGGTCGATGCGTTCCAGTACTTTGAGGGCGACCCCGCCACCCAGCGTAATCGTTTTGCCGACCCAGTCGAATTCCTGCCAGGCCTTGGCACCGGCGATATAAAGATTGCCCCGGAAGCGGCGCGGGTCGATCGGTTGACGGGCGACGCGCTCCACATCCTGCACGCTGGCGAGGTTGATGATCGAGACATTGGCGCCCTCCACATCTGTGAAGGCGGTCTCCGCCGGGGCCTCAACAATCCGGGGTTTGCCGCGCGGTCCGGGCGGCAGGAAACCGGTCAGGAAGCTTTCCAGCAGGGTCCGTCCGGTGGTGTCATCCAAACGCCCCCGGCTGACTTTCTTACCCTTACGATAGAGGGTAAGGGTCTTCGTTTCCTCATCAAAACCAGCGGTCAGCAGCCCCAGCTTCTCATCCCGGGACAGGCGGATGAATTCATGACAGGAGACCCAGGAGGGATTGGCGCTATCAAAGGCCGAGGACGCATGCGCCATCGCCCAGCGCCGATCGAAGGGAATGCCGCCTTCGACACTCACATCAACGCTGTCCTGCTCGATCCCGCCCAACCCTTTCACGGGATAGCGGTAGATGTTTGAGATGGTTACCGACATGTCTTTAACCCCAAGGCAACGGCCCCCCGTTCCTGCGCGCGCACCATAACCGCTCCCGCCGCGCTGGCAAGCCGTGAGCAGACCGCCCGCACATTTCAGCGCACGGGCCCTTCACCCGGGCACCAGATCAGCCTAAGCTTCCCGCAAAACATATTTGCGGAGGAAACCCATGGCGGCGCGGAAACTGAAAGCAACAGATGTTGGCCTGCCCGGCTTCAAGGGAAAGCCGGCGAAGAGCGGCAGTGTCTTCGATCTGCCCAGCCATGCCAGGGCCCGCGATGCGCTTGCCCAGGGGCTGGAAATCTCCGCCCCCGGCTTCAATGTCTTTGTGTTGGGCCCGGACCGCTCTGGCCGGATGACCGAGACACTGGCCTTCATCGCCGAGCATCTCACCTCGACCGAGGGCCCCCCGCCGCGCGATTGGGTTTATCTGAACAACTTCCCGCGCCGACACCGGCCAAAGCCCTATGCCCTGCCGGCGGGTCAGGGTCGCAAGCTGCGCGATGCCATGGCCAAGCTGGTCGCGGAAGCCCGCGATGCGTTGAAAAATGCGTTCGGCAGCGATGCTCACCGCCAAAAACTCGCCTCGTTGGAAGCGGAGGCCAAGGCCGGCATCGATGCAGAGATGGCGAAGATCACGCAACGCGCGCAGGAACAAGGGCTCGTTCTGGTTCAGACGGAAGAAGGCACCGCCGTGGCTGCAGCCGGCCCGGATGGTCAACCCGTGGCGCTTAACCGCCTACCCGCGGAAACACAGGCAGCCCTGACCGGCCCGGCCACTGAGATTGTCGCCGCGCTGGGCGATATTACGCACCTTGCTGTCGAAGCGCGCGTTGCCCATGCCCGCCGCGCCAGCGAGGTCGACCGCCAATTGGGGGCGGATACCCTGTCGCCACTGATCCAACCGCTCGCCGCCGCGTTTGGCGGGGAGAATGCGCGTCTCGCCCGGTGGTTCGTCGAGCTGCAAGAGGACATGCTGGATAACCTCGTGGCCTTTGCCATGGTCCCCGGACAGCCGAGCCCGGATGGCTCCCCCCCACCGCAACCGCCGGAGCAACGCTATGCCGTCAATCTGCTGGTCGATAATGGCGATGATGACGGCCCGCCCTTGGTGTTGGAAAGCAACCCGAGCTATGACCGGCTGGTAGGGCGCATTGAGTACAGGCCATCGGGCCCGCATATGGACACAGATTTCTCACTCATCCGGGCCGGTGCGCTGCATCGCGCGAATGGCGGCATCCTGGTCTTGCGCGCAGAATCCCTGCTCGCGGAACCCGGCGCCTGGGAAGCCCTGAAGGCGGCATTGCGCGACGGCAAGGTCCAGATTGAAGAACGCTATCGCCAGAACATGCTGCCGGTTTCCAGCGCGCCCAGTCCGAAACCAGTGCCGCTTTCGGTCAAGGTCGTGCTTGTTGGGGCGCCGCAGCTGTATTACAGCGCCTTCTCCCTTGATCCGGAATTCGTGGCGCATTTCAAGATCAAGGCTGATATCGACGAAAGCATGCCCATCGATGCGCGAACAATCGGTATCTACCGCCGTCTTATCTTGAACAAGGTTGATGCTTTGCCCGGCGCGCGCGGGGTGGATAAATCCGGCGTTGCCCGCCTGCTTGGTCACGCGGCGCGATGGGCGGATGATCGTAAGAGACTGACCGCAAGGCAGGAGCTGATCGACGATGTTCTGGCCGAGGCCAATGGTCTTGGTGATACGAGCAAACCTATTGATGGTGACGCAATTCGGGAGGCCATTGAGCGACACCGCCGCCGCAACAGCCGAATTGAAGACCGCATGCTGGAGCGGGTCGTGGACGGCACTGTCCTGATCGACACCGACGGCGAAGCGATTGGACAAATCAACGGCCTGACCGTCCGCGACATGGGCGATCATGCCTATGGCTCTGCAGCACGCGTAACAGCACGCGCCAGTGTCGGACGCCAAGGTGTCATCAATATTGAACGCCAGGTCGCCATGGGCGGGCCAATCCAGCAGAAAGGCGCGATGGTCCTTCAAGGCTATCTGGCTGGCTTGTTCGCACGGCAGCGTCCGATGTCCTTTAACTGCTCCATTACTTTCGAACAGAGTTATGGCGGTGTGGAGGGCGACAGCGCGACCTTGGCCGAAGTGCTGGCGGTCTTGTCCGATCTAGCTGAGGTGCCGCTGCGCCAAGATCTGGCAATCACCGGCTCTATGGATCAGCGGGGGCAGGCACAGGTCGTCGGCGGGGTCATTCAAAAGATCGAAGGCTTCTTCCGTGCCTGCGCGGAAAAGGGACTGACCGGAACACAGGGCGCTGTTCTACCCCGGGCCAATGCCCGGAACTTGGTCCTTGATGATGACCTTACCCAGGCGGTGGCCGATGGCCGCTTCCACATTCATGTGGTCGATACCCTAGCCGATGCGATCCTGCTATTCACCGGATTGAAAGCAGGCAAGATGAATACGCGGGGGGACTATTCGACGGACACGCTTTATGGCCATGTACAAGCCCGATTACAGGAATTCGACCACCTTCTGGCAGCACGCGCCGGCGGCAATACCGGTGAGAACGGGGGATGATCGGTTGATAGCGCTTGAAACCGCCCTGCCCCCCCGTTAGCTTCCGCGCCGATGACTGATACTGACTTTTCCAGCCAGCGCTTCTTCACGCGCGAGTTTGACCGCCACACCGATGTTCTGGCCGCAACGCGCGCTGCCTGCGCAGATGATATGCAGGCGATGCTTGAAGCGTGGGAAACTGCGATTAAAGCCGGCGGCAAGATCTTATTCTTCGGCAATGGCGGGAGCGCCGGCGACGCGCAGCACCTCGCGACCGAACTTGCGGTCCGGTACAAACGGGACCGCGCGCCGATCGCGTCCTTGGCGTTGACGACCGATACCTCCAGCCTGACAGCGATCCCGAACGACTATGGTTTCGATTATCTCTTCGCCCGTCAAATTGAGGCATTGGGCAAGCCAGGCGATGTCGCCGTCGGTATTTCCACATCCGGCACCAGCGCCAATGTCGTCGCCGGGCTGAGAGCAGCACAGGATGGCGGGTTGGTCGCAACCGGCTTTGCCGGGGAAAGTGGCGGGACAATGCTGGGGCTCGCGGATCCCCTGATCCGGGTGCCATCGACCACCACGGCCCGTATCCAGGAAATGCACTTGCTGGTCGGTCACATGCTCTGCGGCGCGCTGGAGATTTCACTAGGCTTGCTCCCGGAAGATAATTGAGCCAAAAGCGAAATGAACTTTCCCTCGTTCATTTCGGAGCTCACTCATGCCGCTACATTTCGATGATCAGGAATACGCATCCCGTGTCACCAAGGCACAGGCAGCACTCGCCCATCACGGCCTGGACGGCATTCTGATATTCGCGCCGGAAAGTCATTTCTGGCTGACCGGTTACGACACGTTTGGCTTCGCACTGTTTCAGTGCATGGTGATGCGTGCAGATGGTGAGATCCACTTGTTGACGCGGATGCCCGACCTGCGTCAGGCCCGGTATACCTCCATCCTGGATGATGCCCATATTCATATCTGGACAGAGGTCGAAGGCGCTGTGCCCGCCGATGCGCTCAAGTCGCTGCTGGGAGAGATGGGCCTGCTCGGCAAACGGCTGGGCATTGAAAAGACAACGGTCGGCCTGACTGCCGCCAATTGGGACATGGTTCGCAACGTCTTAGGCGAGGACTTCGTTGACGCCTCCACCGTGATCCGTGACTGCCGCCGGGTGAAGAGTGCTGCGGAAATCGCCTGCCACCGACGCGCTGCTGCGCTGTCTGACGATGCTTTGGATGCCGGAATTGCGACAACGCGTGCCGGTGCGTTCGAAGGAGACATCCTGGCTGCCATGCAAGGTGCTGTCTTCAAAGGCGGCGGCGATTATGCGGGCAACGAATTCATCCTGGGTTCCGGCCCCGGTGCCTTGCTGTGCCGGTACTATTCCGGCCGCAGGCATATGGATGCACAGGACCAACTGACCATCGAATGGGCGGGGGCCTATGCCCGCTACCACGCAGCGATGATGCGCACCTTGGTCGTGGGTACGGCCAATGACAAACAGAAGCACATGCATGCTGCCGCAGTCGAAGCGCTAGAGGCTTGCGAGGCGGCAATCCGGCCCGGCGAACCGATGGGGAATGTCTTTGATGCCCATGCCCGTGTCTTTGACGCACGGGGGCTGAACCACGCGCGGCTACAGGCCTGTGGTTATGGCATGGGTGCGATCTATAATCCGATTTGGGTCGATTACCCGATGTTCTATGAAGGCAATCCGCTGCTGATGGAAGCGGGACAGGTATTCTTCCTGCATATGATCCTAATGGATTCAGAGGCCGGGCTTGCGATGTGCTGGGGTCATTCAGTGTTGGTGAAAGAAGACAGGGTTGAAAGGCTCAGCCGGTCCAGCCTCGATCTGGTGGAATGTTAAGGCCGGGCTATTCTTCCGACTCAGAGTCGACGTCGACCACCTTGTCTTTACGCCGATCCTCTGTATCGGCCGGAAGGTCATCACCATCCCGACGCCGGCGATCCGGACCAGAGAAACGCTCTGCCCGAACAAAACCCCGCGGCTTTTCGACGATCTGCTGAATGCGGTCATAGACCGACTTGGCAGAAACGGGTTTGGAGAGGAATTCCGTAACACCGCTATCTCGGGCCTCTTCAACACGATGCCGCTCCGTGTGGCCCGTCAGAAGAATAATCGGCACGAGCGGGTTCGGGCTGTCCTTGGCTGTCCGCAACAAGCGGGTCATGTCCAGCCCATCGACCGGTTCCATCATCCAGTCGGCAATAACAATATCAATCGGCAGATCTTTCATCATCCGGATCGCATCACTGCCGTCAGAACATTCAACAATTGAGCGGACGCCAAATGCAGACAGGATTTGCTTCAACAAAGCCCGCATATAGGAATTGTCGTCAACAAGCAGAACATTCAGCCGCGATATATCAATAGCCATGCGTTAATACCTCAAACAACGATATCACCTAGCGACGCGGCCCGGCTCGTCCACGCCAGCCCTGCGCGCACCTTCCGCCGCAACCCGAACCATCCGAGCATTCCAGGAATTCCGGTGTGCACTGCCGGCGAAAGCAAGTATACGCGGCACCTTTCCCTCTCCTTCGAATCAAGATTGTGACGCCTACAGAATGCCCAGATGCGGACATGCGGCGCGCCTGTTCATAAGACAATTATGACGCATTCGTCGGTCAAATCCAGCCATCATCGATTTTTGAGGGTTCGACCATCTAGGCAATCATCAAACCACTATATCTGGGGCTGTATCAGGATGTTGTAGAAACGAGCAAGATACGTATATTGCCCAGCCACAGTCTACGAATAGACAACACCGTATAGAGTTATCCACAGTAAGGCCTTTAAAATACACGAATTTTATCCACAGGCCCACCGAATCAACCCGAATCAAACTTGACCCGATATGGGAATCTCAATTCTATTTCATTTTTTGGCTGGCTTGGCCGAATCATCACTTGCTCGCCTCCAGCCCACAGTATATTGTCTTTTCCAACAACACAGATCACAAGATATATGCGGCAACGCCACATATAGAAGTCACGACTGGCGGTGGTTTCTTCGGGTCTGAGTGGGGCAATAAGCGGTGTTTGGACAACGCAGGAACGGGTGAGAGGCTGACATGGAGTGGACCGACGACAGGGTTGAAGTTCTCCGGGGTATGTGGATGAACGGCTATACGGCGCGCCAGATTGCCGAAAAATTGGGGGGTGTTACCCGCAATGCGGTGATTGGCAAGGCACACCGAATGGGCCTGTCACAGCGCCCGCAACCGGTGAAACGCTACGAACCAATGGCAAGCGTGGGCGGTTACGAACGCACCTGCCAATGGCCAATCGGGCATCCGGGCTCCCCTGAATTCCGCTTCTGCGGTGACAAGGCAGTCCACGGTAAACCCTATTGCGAAAACCACTGTCATGTCGCCTATCGGCGCGGTGGCAGCAATGGGTCCAGCGACTAAAACTGAGGTCTGCACACCGACCCGCCGATACAGACCCGACAAAGCCGCGCAGTTCTGGGGTCTCTAATGAGCGATAAGACATCTGGGTCCGAAACAACAAGCCCGCGCAAACGGCTGACAGCGATATCGATGTTTGCCGGCGCGGGTCTTATCGCGATTTCGGTCTATTCACTTATCATCGGAAAATCGATCCTGATGCCGTTGGTGATCGCGGCCTTTGTCGTCATTCTACTCGACGCTATTGCCTCCCGACTATGCAAAGTCCCCTATGGTGACTGGCAGATGCCGGGCTGGCTGGGGATGACGCTGGCGATTGTCGTCACCATTGGAATAGCCATATGGCTCGTCGACCTTGTCGTCGGAAACATCGCGGCGGTGCGCGAAAACATTCCCAACTACCAGCACAATGTGAATGGGCTCATCGAAAGAGGGCTCGCCCTGTTCGGACTGGAGACCATGCCCAGCCTGGCAGAGGTTAGAAAGCAACTCGACTTCGGTGATCTTATCGGCCGCATTATCGGCGCCTTCACGGCGGTTACCGGTAATGCGCTGACAATCCTGTTCTATGTCATCTTCATCCTGCTGGAGCAGGCGAGTTTCCGTACCAAGATCGACGCGCTTTTCCCCAAGGCCGGCGATTCCGCCAAGGTCCGCGCGACCATCGCGCGGATTGCAGAAGACATTCAAACCTATGCAGCGCTTAAGACACTCGTCAGCCTGATGGTCGGCGGCATCAGCTATGTGGTCCTGGTCCTGGTCGATGTCGATCTGGCGGGATTCTGGGCAGTCCTGATCTTTGTCTTGAACTTCATCCCCTATATCGGGTCCCTACTGGGTGTTGTCTTCCCGGCCTTACTGACACTTATCCAGTTCGACACAGCAACGCCGTTCCTGATCGTCGTCATCGCATTGACCGCCGCACAGGTGATCGTCGGCAATGTTATCGAGCCCCGTCTTATGGGGCGTTCTCTTAATCTCAGCCCTTTGGTTATCCTGCTGGCCTTGTCGGTTTTCGGCAGTATCTGGGGTATCGTTGGGATGATCCTCTCGATCCCGATGATGGTGATTGCGATGATCGTTTGCGCGCAATTCGATGCCTCCCGACCAGTAGCCGTTGTCATGTCCGCCGATGGAAAGATTGACCGGCGCGGTGATTGAGGCGGAAGGGGACGTTACTCATGACGTCTAAAGACTTCGATCCCATCGCTTTGAAACGCGATTTCCTGGAAAAAGGCTGGGCACGTATTCCGTATGATCCGGCGCTTCGTCATTGGGTTGAAGCAACACTGCCATCGGCACGCGCCACCCTGACAGCACCCGATCAGGCGGAATGGCATCGCTATCAGGGCACCTGGTTTGCCGGTGTCAGGGCCTTACCAAATGACACAAAAGGAGCGGTCCCCGGCGGTCCCGCCCTTATCAGCCACGCCACTGACTTCATTGCGGAGACACTGGGACTGAAAGATATCGATTGGGAACCGGCGCAAGTCTCGGTCTGTTACCCCGGCTATCCGAAGCCCATGGAAGGGGAAAGCGACGCCTTGCTTCGGTTTCGGCGCAACCGCGATGCGGCCCATGTGGATGGGCTGAGGCGAGAAGGCCCGGACCGCCGTCGTTTCCTGCGCGAATACCACGCCTTTATCCTTGGCATTCCCATGGTCGATTTTCCGACGCAGGGCGCGCCTTTTGTCATCTGGGAAGGATCGCATAAAGCGGCAAAGATGGCGTTCATGGAAATCTTCGCAAATCTGCCGGTTGAGGCCTGGGGTGATATCGATGTCACCGACACCTATATCACCCTTCGGAAGCGCTTATTTGAGGAGTGCCGCCGTGTCGAAATCCACGCCCATCCCGGTGAAGCTTATATCGTACACCGGCATGCGCTGCACGGGATGGCGCCTTGGCCCGAAGACATTCCCGGCGGCCCTGACGGACGTATGATCGTTTATTTCCGCCCGGAGTTTCCGTCGATACAGGACTGGCTACACGCGGACTAAGCCTTTTGCCCCATCGGCCTATTGCCGCCATGTCCCGACCATGTCAGACACGTCGGTATTATGAGCACATTAGAACCACCTGCACCGATAGATCGGACCATTCCGCCCAACCCGGCCACACGCCCCGGTTTTGTGCTGACATTGGGCGCACTTGCCGCTGTCTCCGCGACTGCGGTCGATATCGCAATCCCAGCGCAGGGTGAAATCGCTGTCCTGTTAGGGGAAGCCCCCGCTGCCGGTGCCGGCCTTGTCAGTGCCTATCTGATTGGCTTTGCAGCGGGACAAATGGCTTGGGGGCCGATGAGCGACCGCTACGGCCGGCTGGGCCCGCTTTACATCGCACTGGCAATCTTCATCGTTGCAGCGGCGCTTTCTGCACTCGCGACCACAATGACTGTGCTGGTTGCAAGCCGCTTCATACAGGGGCTGGCTGGCGGCGCAGCGCCCGTAATCGCCCGTGCTATCGCCCGCGATCAAGGCGGCGGCCCGGCAACTGCGAAGCTGATTGCCACAAACACCATGATCCTGGGCGGTGCCCCATTGCTGGCCCCAACCTTGGGATCAGGGATTTTGATCCTGTTCGAGTGGCATGCCTTATTCTGGTTTCTCGTCCTGTTTACGGGTGTGCTGCTGGTCGCGATCCACAACTTCATTCCGGCGGATCGGGTTAAAGCCCATGATCCCAACTTCCAGGCCATCGCCTATCTGCGTCAAGTCGGACCGATACTGGTTACGAAAGACTTCCTATTCGGCATGTGGATATCCGCCTTCATCTTCTTTGGCTACGCATCAATCCTGGGGGTTGGCGCCGCCATGGCGGAAGAACATTTTGATGTCGCGCCCGAGGCCTTCGGTCCCCTTTTCGCGACGGCGGCAGCCTTCTTCGTCGCAGGTTCCATATTCGCCCGTTCTGCATTACCAAAGCTGGGGCCCGACACCGTTCTGACCATCGCCGCAGTGCTGGCAGCGGGTGCCGGCGGCGCGCTTTATCTAATGGCTGAAGCAACCCCACCGCTCTGGGCCATGTGGGGTGCCGTATCAATCTACATGCTGTCCTTTGGCTGTGGCCTTCCGTCTGGAGCGACCAAGGCGCTTGAGCCAGCGGGAGCTGCAGCGGGAGCAGCATCGTCTGTCATCGGTGCCATCGGTACGTTGATGGGGGGGCTGGGGTCCTGGCTGGCCGGGGCCGGTATCCTGGGCGACACCTACACCTCCATCTGCCTGATCATGGCGATTGGCGGAATGGCAGCTTTTGTGATCCAAGCGATGGCACTCATACTGAAGCCACGGCCATGACGACGCGTGAAAGCAGCCCCGCGCAAGAGACCACGCGCCAGCATCGCCCCGCCCAAGGTGCGATGCTGATCACCATCGCCATGGTCTGTATGGCGTTGATGGATTCCTGCGGCAAATTCCTGGTCGATCACTATCCCATTCATCAGATTTTGATTTTCCGGGCTGTCTTCGCGCTGATCCCGATCCTCTATTTGATATACAAGGCTGGGGGTTTTCGGACCCTGCGGTTCAAAAGCCCCACTGCCCATATCGGCCGCGCCATCTGCGGAATAGCGACCATGTTCACCTTCTTTGAAGCCTTGAAGCATATGACCCTGGTCGATGCGACCGCGGTAGGAATGACAGCCCCGATCCTGATCGCCTTGCTGTCCGTTCCGTTACTGGGAGAACGGGTCGGCATTCATCGCTGGTCGGCCATCGCAGTCGGTCTGGTCGGTGTCGTTGTGATGCTAAGGCCGACGCCAAATGGCCTCGCCGAACCGGCCGCACTGCTGGCCTTGGCTGCTGCGTTCCTCTATGCGCTGATCCAGATCATCACCCGGAAATATGCCGAAAGCGAAACAACGGAAGCCTTGGGGTTCAGCTATAACTGCACCCTCATCGTTGTCGGTAGCCTGCTTTGCGCCGTCTTCGGATATGAACCGATTTCTTGGGAGATCATGCCCCAGACCGTCGGGGTCGGGCTTTTTGGTGGCATCATGATGATCTTCATGATCGCAGCCTATCGCGCGGCGGAGGCGAGCTTTATCTCCTCCCTCGATTACACCGCGATTGTCTGGGCGGGTGTTTTCGGTTGGATCTTTTGGGGGGAAGTCCCCGATACCGTTACCGCTATCGGGGCAACCATCGTGACCGGCGCAGGCCTCTATATCCTGAAGCGGGAAACGATGAAGAAGGCGGATTAGCGCGCCACATTTTGGATAAAAACGGCCTCAACCGATTTCTGACAGGATATCCCTCACCTGCGGTGACCAACCAAGCTCTGTCGTAAGCTTCCGGCCACTCATCTGTTGGTCCAACATGGGGCCCGCCGCCCAGTCTCCTTGAGACGAGAGAACCACTTCTCGATCCACCATGACGGGGCTCTCCGACAGGCCGAAGCGCTGGCCCAATACCTGGACAATAGATCCAACGCGCACCCCCGTTTCCGCTGCGGCGCAATAGCTCTCCCCCGGTTGCCCCGCTTCCAGGGCAAGACAATAGGCGGTCGCTAGATCCTGTCTATGAACGACGGGCCACCGTGTTTCAGCGGATCCCCAAATCTCGATCCGTCCCTTATCCCGGGCGCACTCCATAAAGCGGGTTAGAACCCCGCCATCGCGGTCATAAACCATCGCCGGATGCACAAGTATTGCATCCAGATGCGCGGCTTTCTCGAGCCTCTGCCAATTCTTAATCATCCAGGCGAAGGAGGGGATCGGATCAAAGGGCGAGGTCTCATCGGCGACCGCGTTCCCAGTCTCTCCGAACAGCCAACATCCGCCGGTATAGATAAATCGAAACCGACGGCCCGTTTCCGCTATCGCAGACACCAGTGTATCTACCAACTGCCGGTCGACATCACCCATATCGTCTGAAAACGTGGCGGCCACATGGATAATTACCTCCACAGATCCAACCGCCGATGCGGCCCAGTCTTGCGGGTTGCGAATGTCACCTCGGAGTGTCTCGACACCCTGCTTTTGCAAACGCGCCTCCGCCTCCGAAGAACGCACGACAGCCAAGACCCGATGACCGCGCTGACGCAAAGCGTCCAAGAGCGGCGCGCCGATGCTGCCCGTCCCACCGAGAAGGAGGACCCTCATCACCCTTCCGCCACGACGAAGCCAAGGGCCTGTTTCGCCGTCCGAAGCGCATGTTTGCGCTTAAGCGGACTGTTAAGGAACCGGTTCAGCGCCGCCGCCGCTGCGCCATGCCAAGGCGCTTGCGGGCGATCAAGACACTCTTCCTCCAACGCCGTTGTAAGCTTCAGAAGATGACAGGCCACGATGAATTCAAACTGACCATGATCCGTCAGCCCAAAGAGGGTCTCGCAATAGAAACTTGGCGGCTCAGCAACGGTCCAGGTGGAAACGTCAAGCTCCGCATCGACATAGGTTGAGTTTCGCCCCAGGAAACAGCCGATTTGCAACAAGGCGGCAGGCCATAGATCCGGCGTCTCCGCACAAAGCTTCCGCACTGCATTCCCAAATGTCAGCATATGGGTGAAGTCCAGCCAATTGACGTTCTGGCTGACCGTCCCGCCGGTCTGGTGTTGCCAATGCAGATCGAAATGCAGCATCTGCCCGGCACAAGCTTCCATCAGCCGATCATACAGCACCAGCGGATCTGCGCCCGCCGCGCCCGCTATCAGCTTCAAGATGCCAGCGACCGACCCCTTCTGCAGCGCTTCAAGTTCCGGCAAAGCCTCCCCTGCGCCATCCCAGGCGGCCAGCGTGGGGCCATAGGCCTTGAACTCAGGGATCAGGTCTTCGCGGGTCTGGTAGATGAGGGCGCGGACCAGCAACCGCACCAAATGTGCCAGACTTTCCGCATCATTCAGCCGTTCTGCCAAATATCCGGTCTTATAAACATAGATCGCCGAATGACCGAAATCCGCATAATGGGCCAGGGCGGCTTGGGCCAGATAGGGCCGCAAGCCCTCATAGCCCAATCCGGCATCCAGGCCCGCACGGGCCAAGGCCTGCGCCCGGGGTTCATCTTCCGCTTCGATCGCCTCGACCAGCGCCGCCCCATCAAATTCATCGGCTTTGTCGGTCGGGAAATCGTAGTCCTGTTCGCGTCTGGTATCCCATGCGAAGTGACCAACCGACTCTACCAGACAGGCGAGCCTCTCTGCCTCATCCCCTTCCAGGCGCTCTCTCAACGCCAGCCAATCGGCGCTTGCGGGGACAGCGTGGGTGGTACCGAATTCATGCTTCGCAGCGGTTTCCGAAACCGTCCGGCGCAGGGCATCCAGCGGATCACCCCCAGCCTTTTCCAACCGCGCAATTTCCCGCGCCATGCGGTCATATTCATGCCGGTCAAAACTATCGATCAGATTGTCGAGGGACGCCGCGATGGTTTCCGCCGCCGGCGGGTCAGCGATATCGACCAGGACCCTGTCCCCTTCGATCCGGGCTGGGTAGCGACGCAGTTTGTCGCCGCCGACCAGCGTTTCTCCGCTTTCCAGATCGAACTTCCAGTTATGCCAGTTGCAGGTCAGCGTGCAGCCATTCCCGCCACCGAAATCTCCTTCGACCAAGGGAAAGCCTTCATGTGGGCAACGGTTATTGCAGGCTTTCACGCCATCAGCCGTTCGAAACAGGACGATCTGCTTTCCATCCAGTTTCACAATCTTCCGGCCCCGTTCTTCCAGCGTGGCCAAAGGCATCGCGTCAACCCAGTTCGCTTCGCTACCATCCTTCATGCCGCACCTCCTTCTGATGGCACCTGTCGAAAGGAACAGACATTGCCATCCGGATCATAAAAATCACCGACCGTGCCCCAGACCTCTTTTCGAACCCTGACCGAAACGCCTTTGGCCTTCAGGACCGCCGCCGCTGTATCAACATCATCGACATTGAAGCGCAGCCAGACCGGGTTTTGCGATGGTGCCTTAGGCGGGTCGCTTGCGACACCACCGGTTTCGATCATCAAATAGGCCCCGCCGAAATCAAAGCGGGTCAGTTTGGAATGTGCATTATCCAGTATTTCTTCGACCGGCAGACCGAGTGTATCGCCGTAAAAACGGACGCATTCATCATAATTCTGCGTACAAAGTATGATGCCTGTTCTGACAATATTCATCTGTTGTCTCCCATCTGAATGATGGAAGTATCGGCATCAAGTTTTATTTTGTAAAGGTTTTTCTTTTTAAAATAAAATTCCCTATCCCACGAGCTCGGATATCTTCGTCAACAATCGGACCGGATCGATGGGTTTGTTATCATAGGAATCACATCCAGAATCAAAGGCTTCATCACGATCACCGGTAGAGGTAAATGCGGATAATGCCATGATCTTGACCGCCGTCGCGTCCGGATCCGCCTTGATACGGCGGGCGACTTCCCAGCCTGTCACGCCGCGCATATTCATATCGGTTATGACCAGATCGGGATATTCACTTAAGGCCCGGCGAACACCGGCTTCCCCATCATCAGCGGTGCCCACATAGTAACCTTGGCTATCCAGTAACATCCGAACCAAGTTCTGTATCTGCGGATCATCATCAATAATTAAAATTCTTGCCATCTTTCCCGCCCCTTTATCTCCTAAACCAAGCCAGCCTAACAAGCTCCTCAGTCTTGACAAGGAAATCACCGCCGGGCAGGGGATAAGGGTTTCCGCATGTCAGTGCCTCACGCCGTACTTAACGAACCATTCCACCAGACCCAATCAACGGAGTCTTTGCGATGACCCCACAGGACCTCGCTGCAACACTCGCCCGCTTTCCGCGCGCATCGCTCGGTTTTCTGCCAACGCCTTTGGAGCGGCTGGATAACTTGAGCGCCGCAATAGGCGGTGCCACGATCTACGCAAAACGTGATGACATGACCGGTCTGGCGATGGGCGGCAACAAAGTGCGCCAGTTGGAGTATTATCTGGGCGCTGCGAAGGCGGAGAACGCGGATACGGTCCTAATCACCGGCGCCGTCCAATCCAATTTCGTCCGCGCCGCCGCCGCCGGTGCCCGAAAGCTCGGCATGGATATCCACATCCAGTTGGAAGAAAGGGTGCCCAATCCTGATCCAACCTATCGGGCAAATGGCAATGTGCTGCTCGACAAGCTTCTGGGGGCCCATCTTCATTCCTATCCGGAAGGCGAGGATGAAGCGGGGGCTGACCGGGCGTTGGGCGCGCTAGCAGACAGCCTGAAAGCCGAAGGGAAGCGCCCCTTTATCGTCCCACTTTCCGGCGACCGACCACCTAAGGGCGCCATGGGTTATGTCCAAGCCGCCCTGGAAATCGCCGAAGATATGGAAAATCAGACACTGAAGATCGATGAAGTCATCGTCGCCTCCGGCAGTGCTCTGACCCATGTCGGACTACTGTTTGGGCTGCGAGCCATCAACATAAACATCCCTGTCATCGGGGCCTGCGTCCGGCGGGATGCGGAGGCGCAACACCAGCGGGTCACCAAGCGACTGCAGGATTTGGCAGAGCTGATGGAGCTTCCCAATCCGGTGCAACCTGAAGACATCGTTCTAAACGACAGCGCCCTTCCCCCCGGTTATGGACAACTGGGCCCGGATGCGAAGGCTGCCCTGGAGGCTATCGCACAGACGGAGGGGCAATTCGTCGATCCGGTCTATACCGCCAAGGTCCTGGCCGTCGCCATCGACAGAGCAAAAGAACTGGGGTCCGATAAATCAGTGCTGTTCATCCACACAGGCGGTCAGCCCGCACTGTTCGGGTATGCAGAAAAGATGGGATTGGTCTGAGGAACGTCGACGCTTGTTCTAAAGCGTAATTCCGGGCGCCCTGTTCCGCCCGACGAAGGACTGAATTCGCTGCCGGAACAAGGTCGCATGATCGGCCCCGATCCGGTCCGCAGCCGCCGCATCGCGATCGCGGATCGCCTGGATCAAGTCGTCATGCTGATCCGCAACAATCTCATAACTATCGGATTTGAAGGTGTCGGCCGGGCCCGGCTCCTTGTAACCACGCGCGAAATTCATTCGGGAAAGCCTAAGGCATCGACCCAACAGGGTGTCGTAAAATTGAGCAACGGTCGCATTTCCACAAGCATCGCCAACGGCCTTGTGAAACGCATAGTTTTCCAACGCCATCCGATCCAAATCCGCCGCTGCCATCGCCTCCCGGAAGGTTTCATTACAGCGCTCAATTTCCTTAAGGTCGGATTCGGTGCGTGCCTCTGCGGCCCAGCGATTGACGCTGCGTTGCAGGAGTTCCAGTGCCTCCAGCGTTTCCGAGACCTCTGAAAGGTCAAGCGTGACAACCCGGGCGCCATGGTTCGCCATCAAACTGACGAGCCCTTCGGCTTCCAGCTTCAGAAGCGCTTCCCTGACGGGTGTACGAGAAACGCCAAATTCCTCTGCAACCGCTGTCTCGGAGACATCAGCACCAGGGGCCAGTTCAAGGGCCAGGATCCGACGCCGCAGCGTCTCATGCACAACCTTCGACCCGGTCCCCTTCGGACGGCCGCGCGGTTTGCGATCAGGTTCAACTGTCATAGGTATCCCAAAGCATGAATAAATTTGATGCTCTTCGGAACCTACAAGACGAGCGCCCGGATAAAAAGTAGCGAACAGACCCTAGCCGCTTTTTCGTGGTACTGCTTTCACAGTCTGACTTTCTCATCAGCTTTTTTTCAAATAGATAAAGGGAATGTCGATCCGCTCTCTACAAACCCTGATCGCAATTGCTGAGGAAGGTGGGTTCACCGCCGCCGCGGATCGCTTGAATGTGACCCATGCGGCTGTCTCTCAGCGCATGAAGGCCTTGGAGGCAGAAATGCCCTTCCCGGTCTTCGACAGAGCCGGAAGGATACCGAAACTGACGCCTGCCGGCCTGGCCTTGGTCGAAAAGGCGCGTGATGTCGTCGCCGCCCATGATGGGTTGGCCGCGGCGGTGATCGGCGAAGCGGCCTTGACCGGAGAGCTGATCCTGGGTGCCGTCCCGACCAGCCTGTCCGGCCTTCTTCCCACAGCGTTACGACAACTCCGTAAACGCTATCCCGACCTGCGCATTCGTGTCGTGCCAGGATTGTCCTTGGACCTGATTGCAGAGGTAGACCGGGGAAGATTGGATGCCGCCGTCGCAACGCCGCCCCTTGATGGCTTGGAACCGCTCTCTTTTCGTCCCATTGCACAGGAACCCCTGGAACTCATCGCGTCAGCGGAAACCGTTGGAAACGATCCGAACACGCTTCTCAAAACACATCCCTATATCCGATTTTCCCGCCGGGCACTTGTCGGCGCGATGATCGAGACATGGTTGAAACGAAACAACATTATCGTTCGGGAAGCGATGGAGCTTGATACCTTGGAGAGTATTTCGGCCATGGTTCATCAAAATCTGGGTGTTTCCATCGTCCCACGCCCCTGCATTGCGGGTCCAAACTCACTGAACCTACGTACCTTGCCGCTCGGCAGCCCAGGCTTGGTTCGCCAAATTGGCGTTGTTAGCCGACAGGATAGCCTGAAAGTCAGGCTGCTTGATGCGTTGGATACCGTTCTTCGGGATGTTGTCAGCACAGGATGATGTAAATTTTACTTACGATACAAGAAAGTTATTCGCGCTTTCGGTTATAATTTTTTTCATCTATCTCTTTCTCATCAAACGCTCTCTGTTTCTTAGAAAGGCGCGTGAGGGGTATGACCGACACACTCCAGGTCGATATTTGGCGTGGTGATACGAATGGCGGAAGCTATTCACGTTACGCCGTACCGGCACAAGAAAGTCAGACAATTCTGGATGTTGTGACCTGGGTACAACGACATGCGGAACCGGGCCTCGCCTATCGTTTCGCCTGCCGTGTGGGGATGTGCGGATCCTGTGCCATGATGGTCAACGGCGCGCCGCGCTGGACCTGTCGTACCCATGTCCGAAAAGCAAGCAAAGACGGCAAGCTGACCATCGCGCCGCTGCGTAACATGCCGGTGGTGAAAGACCTGGTCTGTGACATGGCGGAATTCTTCGACAAATGGATCAAGGCAGGTAGCGTCTTTACACCCACGGAAACACGCAACGATCCAATGGCCGCGATCAAACCTGATGAGCCGGATCGGATGAACGCAAACGCTGCCATTGAATGCATCAATTGCGGTGTCTGCTATGCCGGTTGCGATACCGTTGAAGCGAACCCGGACTACCTGGGCCCTGCCGCGCTGAACCGTGCCTGGACCTTGGTAAATGACCGACGCGATGGCGCCGGATCGGAACGGCTATCTACCATATCCAAAGCCGGGGGCTGCCACAGCTGCCACACCCATCAGAGCTGTGCGGCGCTTTGCCCAAACCTGCTCAATCCAACGGCATCGATTGCCGGCTTGAAGCGCAAAACGGCAAAGGCTGCGCTTGGTCTTGGGACGCGGCGCTGAGATGCTGGACCTGCGCCTCTATCTGCTGCAACGTCTAAGCGCGATGGTCATGGCACCGCTGGTGCTGGGTCATATCGGGATGATGATCTATGCCGCTCAGGGAGGGCTCACTGCATCCGAAATTCTGGCGCGGACACAAGGAAACCAATGGTGGGCGCTGTTCTATGGCGTGTTCGTTCTGGCCGCCGCCATTCACGCCACAATCGGCCTTCGGGTTGTTTTGCATGAGTATTTGAAACCGCCCCCTCGACTTCTGAATAGTGTGGCCTTGGCCCTGTTCGTTTGTCTTGTTGCCCTGGGTGCCCGCGCGATCATGGCGGTGGTGCTATGAAGCTTCCACCCCATCGCAGAGACCCGCTCCGCATCGCAGCAGCGGTTCAACGCTTGTCAGGACTTGCACTCGCCTTGTTCCTACCGGCGCATTTCCTGGTTCTAGGGCTCGCCATCGAAAGCCCAGAGGCCTTGGACAGTTTCTTGAGCCTGACCCAGAACCCGGTGGTTAAGGTCGCCGAGATAGGCTTGGTCCTTCTATTGGGGTTGCATTTCTTCGGCGGGTTAAGGCTCTTAGCTGTCGAGTTTCTACCCTGGTCGCCGCGACAGAAAACCTATGCAGCAGGCGCCCTCGCCGCCGCGATCACTCTGTCCTGTTGCTTTCTTTTATCAGTTACGGGCTGAACCAATGATTGACCGGCATGATACTGACATACTGATCATCGGTTCCGGTGGAGCCGGGCTATTCGCAGCGCTTCACGCAAAACAGACAGCCCCAGAGTTGGAGGTCACTCTGGCCGTCAAAGGGCTGGTTGGAAAATGCGGCTGCACCCGCATGGTTCAAGGCGGCTATAATGTCGCCATCGCAAAGGGCGATTCCGTTGAACGGCATTTCATGGATACGATCATCGGCGGCAAGTGGCTGCCGAACCAAGACATGGCCTGGAAACTGTGCGAGACAGCTGTCACCCGAATCCAAGAGCTTGAAAATGAAGTCGGTTGCTTCTTTGACCGCAACCCGGATGGCAGCCTGCACCAGAAGGCTTTTGCCGGCCAGACCTTTGACCGGACGGTGCATAAAGGTGACCTGACCGGGATCGAGATTGTCAGCCGCTTGATGGAACAGGTGCTGGCCCGCGATGTGAAGCGTCTGGAAGAGCACCGCGCCATTGCCCTGATCCCAGATCGGGACGGCGAAGGCCTGGCCGGCGTTCTTTTCATCGATATGCGCAGCGGTGGCTTCCGCTTCGTTCGGGCCAAGGCTGTCTTGATGGCGACCGGCGGCGGGCCGACCATGTATAAGTACCACACGCCATCCGGTGATAAGACAATGGATGGCCTGTCCATGGCACTGCGCGCGGGCCTGCCGCTGCGAGATATGGAGATGGTTCAGTTTCACCCGACAGGACTGCTTGGTGGCGAAGGCACGCGCATGACCGGCACGGTGTTGGAGGAAGGCCTGCGCGGCGCTGGTGGGTATCTGCTGGACGGCGATGGCCGGCGCTTCATGTTCGACTACGACGAACGGGGAGAACGCGCGACACGGGATGTGGTCAGCCGTGGAATCTACGCCCAGATGCGAGACGGCCGCACCACACCGCATGGCGGCGTTTATATTTCCATGGGGCATCTGGGGCCGGACAGTGTGCACGAACGGTTTAACGGCATGGTGCGGCGCTGCGCGGATTGCGGCTTTGACCTCGCCGCCGGCCGGGTCGAGGTTGTGCCGACCGCCCATTACTTCATGGGCGGCGTGGTCGTCGATCCGGACACCCATACAGACCTTGCCGGTCTACATGTCGCGGGAGAAGATGCAGGCGGTGCCCATGGTTCTAACAGGCTCGGCGGTAACGGCGTTGCCAATTCAACCGTCTATGGCGGTATCGCCGGCGATGTCATGGGGCGGGAGGCAAGAACCATATCCGCCCTTCGCAACCCGGATGAAACGGTGTTGGAAGCGGAGATCGATAGAGCCCGCCATCCCCTCGCTCTCAAACCCGGGGACATTCACGGCCTGCGCGACCGCCTGCAGGAAATCATGTGGGACGATGTCGGAGTCCTGCGGACAGCCGACGGCATTCAAGGCGGCCTGTCCAAGGTGCAGGAGATTGAAGACGAATTGCTACGAACCGGAATTCCGGATGGCCCGCTTGCCTTCAACCTCACTTGGCATGACTGGTTGAACCTGCGCAGCCTGGTGGAGATTTCACGCGCGATCGGGATGGCCGCCCTGGCGCGGGAAAACTCACGCGGCGCCCATTTCCGGGAAGATTTTCCTGATAGCGGCACCCTCGAAAGCTCCACTTTCACCGTCATTCGCCAACAGAACGACGCACTGAACGTGACCCAGGAGCCGGTCGCCTTTACCATCGTGAAACCGGGTGAAAGCCTTATAGAGGATTGACGGAGGCTATCGATGATCCCAATCAACATTGTGCAGTCGACAGCAGAAAAGCTGATGGAAAAGGCCGCTATTGAGATCCCGTCCGACTATCTGGAGGGCCTCAAACGAACTGCGGCGGCGGAAGATGGCGATCTTTCATCCTTTGTGCTGCAAGCCATGCTGGAGAATTACGAAGCTGCGAAAGAGGACCGGCGGGCCATGTGTGGGGACACCGGTTGCCCGCGCTGGTACGTGAAGATGGGGAACGAGGCCCGGATTGAAGACGGTCCCATCGGCCTGGAAGCAGCCCTTCGACGGGCAACAGCAAGGGCCACGGCAGCAATTCCTCTGCGTCCCAACCGCGTCCATCCACTTTGGCGCACCGATCATGACAACAATGTCGGGATCGGCGCACCCGAGATCGAATATGCCTTCGAACCGGAAGGGGATTTTATCGACCTGACCACCGTGCATAAGGGAGGGTTGTTCGGCACAGACTATCGGATGCTGTTCCCCGCCGATGGAATTGAAGGGATCAAGCGGTTCTTTCTCGACAGCTTGGTTGCATTTGGAAAGCGCGGACTTGCCTGCCAGCCGGCCATCATCGGAATCGGGCTCGGCGGGTCGAAAGACGCCTGCATGGTGCTGGGAAAACGCGCGGCCTGTCTGCGGGTGGTCGGCGACAAAAATCCCGATCCCAAAATCGCCGCACTAGAGGCAGAACTGAAAGACCTTGGAAACTCTATCGGCATGGGCGCTATGGGATTTGTCGGCAATTCCATGGTTATCGATTGCAATATCGAGGTCGGCTATTGCCACACCGGTGGCATGCAAATGAGCGTCCATGCCTTCTGTCTGTCCTCACGCAGAGCATGCGCCCGCATTCATGCCGATGGCCGTGTCGAATATCGCACCGACCCGGATTGGTTCACCCCCTATCAACGACGGGAGACGGTCGAATGGGAACCGCTTCAAAGCCAGCAAAAATCCGCCTGAGCACAAATCCCGATCAAGCGGCTCTTGCGGCATTGAAATTGGGCGACATCGTCTATCTGGACGGTTGCGTCTATACGGGACGAGAGGGTGTTTATAAACGCGCCGTCGACGAGGGCCTGCCTCTCCCACTCGATCTTCCAGCACAGAGTGCTGCGAATTTCCATTGCTCCCCCGCCGCTGTGGTCGAGCCGGATGGCAGCTACACCATGGGAGCTGTAACGGCTACCGCCTCCTTTCGCTTCACAAAATGGATTGGGGATTGGTTCAAGCTTTCAGGCGCGAAGTTGATCATCGGTAAGGGCGGCATGAGTACGGATGACTACCGCGATCACTTCGTCCCCAATGGGGCGATCTATTTAACCACGGTGGGGTATGGGACCGGGGCCTTACTGGGACGAGGTGTGAAGCGCGTTCGCGACCTCCATTGGCGGGACACGCTCGGCCTGGCCCAAGCGATGTGGGTGATTGAGGTCGAAAACTTCGGCCCCTTCATTGTCGAGAGTGACCTCGCGGGGAATAGCCTGTTCGAGCGAGAGAATGCCAAGATCGCCAAAAACCTGGCTGCGGCATATGAGGGCACACGGCCTGCGACTTTGAAACGGTTCGGCGAGACTGATGATCGGTCAGATGAGCTGATTTAACCCTTGGTTCCCTTGGGTCTTAGCCATACTCTTCCACGATCCATGATTGAAACCCTGTGGTGGAGGAGGCCGCAGCGATGGCACCGCCACAACTGGCACTTCAACTGATCGAGAACGGACAATACTTGTCGACGGCCCCGCTCGACAATGGACAATGGAACAGCGTCTGGCGCGTAACAGGACGAAGCGGCTCACGCTATATCGTAAAGCGCTTTCGATCCCCATGGGCTCACAATAATGAGGTGACGGCCCTGGGTATCGCCAAGATGCAACGCATTCCGGTCCCCGATATCCATGCCATCAGCGCTTTATCAATCGTCTACCCTGACAATGGCGCGGTCGCCTGTGGCGAGATTAATGAAGGGTTGGCCAGAAACTGTGGCTTCTGGCTGTCGCGAATTCATCAGGTGAAAGACCTGCCAAAGCACCTACATCACAATCCCCGAACAACGATGGCGGGTCAGACTTTGTTGCGCGCGCGCCATGCCGGGTTGGATCTTTCCCCTAATTGCCTTGTCCATGGCGATTTAACACCGACCAACGCGCTTTGTGATACAACCGGGCGGTTCATGTACATCATCGATTGGGAGGAAGCCGGTCTTGGCCACCCCTTGGCTGATCTGATGCTAACACTAATCGAATTCAGTTGCCACAAACCGGCGCTCGCGAGGAATTTCGTCGAATGGATCACTCTAGGTTATTTCCACTCTCATCACACCTCACAGAGCTTTGGCAGTTGGCAGGATAGAGATCTGCGACAGGGCCTATTCAAGGCTGCTTTTGCAACTTTGCGCGGGTGGGCAGAAGAAAATGACAAGCGGGATTTATTAATACGCTATGACGACGGCTGCGCCGCTGCCGAAGCCGCTATCGTTGGGCAATCGTCTGTTCCCCACGTCTGATTTTGCCCATCAAAACGCAGGTCTTGCAGGTACCACACTCACTCGCCGAGCCATCCTCAGCCCAGACTGGGGTGCGACATGTCCAACACAGATCGACCAACGCCTGTCCCATGTAATCCATTTGCGCCTTCTTGGGGATGATCTTCAATTGAAAGAAACGGGGGGCCGGATTTGGATAGCAACTGCCCTGAACACAATTCAGGACATTTTCAAATCTTTCGATCTCACTCGCCCCAAAATACTCCAACTCCTCTTCAAGACAGGTGCCGGATGTCCAGCGGTCAAAGCCGATGCCCCGATCTACAATCAATGAGCTATGAACGATACCGACCTCAAACCCGACAGCCATATCGTCCATTCCAAAGGCACGGAAGCGGGATCGGTCAATCGCGGATTCCGTGTAGATAAAGTCGCGAACCGTCTTTTTTAGATAGTCGACAACCACCCTGCAGGCCCGCGCTTCGGCTTCATGACGGCGTTCGATATTAACAAAATGGATATGGTGGGCGACGATCTCATCATCAGACTCCTTCAAGAGCCTGTAGAGCACATAAACGCTGTCTATGCCCCCTGAGAACATCACCAAGGTTATCTGTTTTCGGCGACTGACGATCACCTGAACATCCGGGGTACGGGTTTGAACAAGTGTGTCGCGTTTGAAACCCGGCGCTTCCTCAAATGGGTTTTCACCAAGATCATCAGGATAGAACTGGTGCCGTATAACAGGCGGTGTATCCAAAGGGACGGCCCCGGCATCCAACTCAGTCTGGGGTCCAGCTTCAGCAACCTCTTCTTGCGTTGGGCGGCGGGCCAACAGGATCGGCTGATAGAACCCCGTTTCTGCAGGATACACCCATTGCAAGTCGACAAAACCTGCATCCCGCGCCATCACCGCAATCTCTTCAACCGGTGTCGCCCGATAGTCAATTTCAACGGATCGGCTTTCGACAACATCGCCAAGACCAATTCGAAAATAACGGGTCTTATAATCGCGCGATCGCGGCGTTCCACTCCAGAGCCGTTGTTCCAGGTAGATAAACTGCCCTCCAGAATCCTTACTCAAGGATGGCATTCCATAGCTCTCATCCGGCTCAGTCGCCATCAGGTGATCGAAATCATGGGTCGACAAGGCAAGAACGCCATTGGGGCGTATAAGGTCGAATAGCTTTTTCAGGCACGCTCGTTGCGCGTCATCACTACGGAAATGCGCGAGGAATGTCGTTAGCGCAAGAATACCATCTACAGCCTTATTGCCTTCAGGTTCGTACGCCATGAGATCCGCAACATGCAGCGTTCCCTCCAATTTTCTTTCGGACAATAGTGTTTGGGCTGCAGCAATCGAACTTTCCGATAGATCGAGTCCAACGACCTCATATTCTTCCAAAGCCAAAGCAGCGCTTGAAAGCCCGGTTCCGCAACCGACATCCAAGACACGACCTGTCGGCAAACGAGTGGCCAGTGACTTTCGAATAGTGCCACGGAACAATTCAATCGCTGCATCGCTGTCTCCCCAGAGCGCATTGTACCACTCCGAGAACTGATCATAGGACGTGGACAAAACCTTTGATCGAGCCTGGTTGTCACCGCTCTTCGTCATCGCTCGCGTCCGGCCTCATCCCGATATCGGAGGAGTGGGGAGAACAGGAACTCAATGATCCGACGCTTACCGGTCTTCACCTCAACAGAGACAGACATTCCTGGTGTCAAAGTAACGTCTTCCCCTTTCACGGTAATAAAGGTCTTATCGAGGGAAACACGGGTATCATAGACAGGCCCTAAATTTTCATCATCAATCGCATCGCCGGACATATGCAGCACTTCGCCATCAATCGTGCCGTACTTTGTGAATTGGAAGGAATCGACCTTAATCTCGACCGGTTGTCCTGCTTGAACCCAGCCTTTGTCCTTGTTCAGGACCTGTGCCCGAATTTCCAGTGGTGCATCTTGCGGCACCAAATAGGCGAGCGGTTCAGCAGGCGTAACGACTCCCCCAACCGTGTGCACAGCCAATTGCTGGATGGTCCCGTCGACCGGCGCAATCAGACGATGCTGGCTTTCTCGCTTTTCCGCCTTACGCAGGGCCAAATCGGTTTGTTCGAAAGTCTTTTGCGCTTCCAACAATTGCGCATAGGCATCGCGCTCCGTATCAGCCCGTAACTTGCCCATCTCCTTTCGGGCTGCCTCGATAGAGGCATCAATCTCACGACGACGTTGCTTTTGGATAAGGATGTCCTGTTGCGATTCGATCAATAAGGTCCGCACCTCTAGCCATTGCGGTTTCGGCGTCACCCCTTTGTCCAAAAGCTTCTTGAGCGCTTGTTCGCGTTCTTCGACCAGCGGCAGAGTTTGACGGAGTTTCTGAAGCTCCGCATCAACGCCGGCGCGTTCTGCCTCCCGCCGCGCCATATCCGCCTCCAGGGCCTGCATCTGCGCCTCAAAGGCAAAGATGTCACTTTCCAGGCGGCGACTATTCATACTGACCAAAGTCTCCGGCGCCTCGTTGGGTGGTGAAAATCCGAACTCCGCACCGGCCAAGACACCGATGAATGCCTCCAGTCGCGCCATCTCAACAGCAGCTTCAACGCGCTCACGGATCATTTGATCCTTATCGACCTCGCTGTCGGTGGGGTCGAGTTCCACCAGCACCTCACCGGCGCGGACAAATTGGCCATCTCGAATATGAATCGCCCGGACTGTTCCCGTTTCCAGCGGCTGAATAATTTTGACGCCGCCCGCCGGAATAATTTTCCCCGTCGCAACCGCAACAATATCCACTTCGCCAATGGTCGCCCAGGTAATCGCGATTAGAAAGAATGCCCCGAGCGACAGTGCTATTGCACGACCGGCTGGGTTCGCCGGCGTTTCCAAAATTTCCAGGGCTGCCGGTAAAAACTCACGCTCTTCGCCCGTCGGCCGTGCAGGTCTTGCCGCTCCCGCTTGATCGTCCTGCGCGACAGTCTCCGCCCCTTGACCCTGCAAGTGTGGAGGTGGGGCTGCCTCGCTATTCGGTGCAGGGGGCGACCCGGGTTTCGCTTCCGAAGCCGGCACCTTCTTCGGTTCGATCCGACCGATAGGCTGACCGTCACTCGGTGCCATCGGCTATCTCCCCAGCTTGTATGCGCCACAACGTTGCATAACGACCATCACTCTTTAGCAATTCATCATGCGTTCCGTCTTCGACCACCTCACCCTTATCGACAGAAATAATACGATCTGCCGTTCGCACCGTTGAGAGACGGTGAGCGATGATGATCACCGTCCTTCCCTTACAGATTTCACGCATATTGGTTTGAATGACTCGCTCGGATTCATAATCAAGCGCACTGGTCGCTTCATCCAAAATCAAGATGCGCGGATCCCCCATCAAAGCACGCGCAATCGCGATGCGCTGGCGCTGTCCGCCCGACAGATTTGATCCCCGCTCTCCAACCTGGGTATCATAGCCTTCAGCCAATTCGCAGATAAAATCATGGGCACCGGCAGTCTTTGCTGCTGAGACCACGCGCTCCATCGGAATGCCAGGATCGGAAAGGGCGATATTCTCACGAACAGTTCGGTTGAATAGCAGGTTCTCCTGCAATACGACCCCGACTTGCCGCCTTAACCAGGCGGTGTCCACCATGGCAAGATCAACACCATCGACCAATACCCGACCGCTTTCCGGCACATACATCCTCTGCACGAGCTTTGTCAGCGTCGACTTTCCCGAGCCGGAAGGACCAACAACGCCGATAACCTGTCCGCACGGTATGTCGATTGAAACACGTCGCAACACCTCTGGCAGATCGGGCCGATAGCGGAAGGTCACATTTTCGAATCTGATTTCACCATCAATGCTCTTCAAAGTCGCGCGGTTTGGATTATGTGCCGGCTCTCGGGGGGCGTTTAGAACGTCCCCCAGACGATCAATCGAAATCCGGGCTTGTTGAAAATCGTTCCAAAGTTGCGCTAACCGAAGGATTGGACCGGTCACACGACCAGACAACATGTTGAAGGCAACCAGTTGACCGACACTCAGTTCGCCTTCAACCACGGACAATGCTCCAAGATAGAGCGTCAAAGCCATGGTGATCTTACTAATCAATTGCGTCAGGTTACCGGCAATGTTGCCCAGATTGGCCGCCCGGAAACTGGAGCGGACATAAGCGGCGAGGAGTTCTTCCCACCGGCGCTGTGACTGCGGCTCTACCGCAAGAGCCTTCAGTGTTTCGACACCTGTCACATTCTCTACCAGGAAGGCCTGGCTGGCGGCTCCTCGTTGGAATTTTTCCTCCACCCGCGCACGAAGGATGGGTGTGACGAAGAAAGCCAGCGTGATGTAAAACGGAATGGACCCGAGCACGACCATCGTTAAGAGCGGGCTGAAATGCCACATCACAAAAAAGAAGATCACGGTGAAGAACAAATCCATCACCAGCGTCAACGCAGACCCAGTGATAAAGTTCCGGATGTTTTCGAGTTCCCGGACACGCGCGACAGTCTGCCCGACCTGGCGAGCCTCAAAATACGCGATGGGAAGCCCCATCAAGTGGTCAAACAGTTTTGCACCAAGTTCCACATCAATTCGGTTTGTCGTATGGGCAAAGATATACGTCCTCAACAGTCCCATGAGGACTTCAAAGACCGACACGACGACAAGCCCGAAGACCAATACATCAAGCGTCGTTAAACCCCTGTGGACAAGGACCTTGTCGATCACAACCTGAAAGAACAGCGGTGAGATCAATCCAAAGCATTGCAGGAAGAACGAGGCCACCAACACCTCAGAAAACAACCGTTTATACTTCAGAACGGGAGGGACGAACCAACTGATATCGAACTTGGACCCCCTGCCGAACATCTTCGCACGGCGTGACGCAAGGATGACACGACCAGTCCAACGCGATTCAAAATCCGCCTGCTCTACCGCGATGACCTTACCGGCAATCGGATCTTGGATAAGCATCTTGCCTTCCCGGATCCCCCCGATCAGCACAAAGGTTGGGTCGCCATCTGGTTCCGCAGGCGCAATTTCAGCAATCGCCGGCATCGATGTCGAGCCAAGCTTCTTCCAGTTTGATTTCAGAATTCGAGCCTTGAGCTCCAAACGTCGGGCGGCGCGCAAAAGCGTTTCCGCATCCATAGGGCGTCCGGGTTCGGCATATTGGTGCCGCAACTGACCGACATCGCCCGGCAAATCAAACATCCGCAACATGGTAACAAGGCAAAGAGCGCCCGTATCCGGCGCCTCCTCTTCAGCACCCGTCCCACCCGGATCAATTGTTGCAGTTGTATCGGAACTCAAAACTGCTAACCCCGCAGTAGAAATATTTAGCGCTTCGTCGCCTACAGGTTAGCAAACCGACGGAATTCTACAATCCTGACAGGAATCCAGCCTATCCGCCGCTCGACCAGTAATCACCAGACCCGACAGCAATTTTTGAGTAGTCGTCTTCATTTTCAGGTGCAGGCATCACACTATCACCAACCCCTGCATTGCTTGGCTGAGCCATAGCAGAGGCGAGCTGTTGAGCAGCAGTTGCAGTGGGATCAGAGAGTCATTATTGACGCCATCCCAGTCTAGATCAGAGCGGAGGCTACCGACCAAGTCCGGGTGATTGGGATCAATACCCTCGTCAACCACGCCGACTTTAACCCCGCGCCCCTGATAATCATCCCACACCGTGGTGACATTCATATCGGTCGCCGGGTTCGACGTATTCAGCAAATGCCACTGACGGGAAAATTCGCTATCGCCGGGGGTCAACTGCGCAGTGACATCCCCTGTCTCACCAATCTGCGGCTCGATCACAGGTGTCCCCACAGAGGATATGGAAGACGGCAAGGAACCCCCGGCGAGCGTTACGTTCGCCGGCGCGTCATCCATGACCTCTTCCACCTCACGATCAGACATTGCTGACCCCACCCAAAACCGGTCGCCATGGGTTATCACCCAGGGAAACCGGAACATGCATCAGCGCATTTTCAGCCAATGCGTCATTCCAAAAACCATACCCCACGTCACAACCTCCCAAACCAGGTAAAAATTGCTTGGTAGTAACTGAGGCCCCTCCAACTCATCCAACTATCAACTTACCGAAAACTGCCGCCCCGAGAAGCGCGACCACTCATCGCTTACGCAAGGTTTCGGCCATCCTACAGAACAAATCATGCCATGAGAATGTGGCAGAAATCTGTCTACAATCACCAGTACAACATAAAATACGCCCACTCAACATCCGCGAGACGCCTCGCCTGGAAGAGCGGTGCATCCATGGATAGCATACTATAACGATTCTCGCACAATCGCGCTAGTAGTATTTGCACAGGCCAGCCCTTGCGAACAAAGGCTCGCCCATTCTTCCAAAACACAAGTTACAATCGTGTTAGATTTTTTTTAAATTATCGCGGTGCTAGCCGGACGGCGCTGTCCAGGCGGACCACTTCACCATTCATGATCGCATTTTGGATCATATGGAGGGCGAGGCTGGCATATTCGTCCGGACGCCCGAATCGGCTTGGAAACGGCAGGGTTGCGGCGAGGCTATCTTGAACCTCTTGCGGCATGCCCAACAGCATCGGTGTGCCAAAGAGCCCCGGCGCAATTGCGTTAACGCGAATGCCTGCCTTGGCGAATTCACGGGCCGCCGGAAGCGTCATGCCGACAACACCGCCTTTGGACGCCGAATAAGCGGCCTGCCCGATCTGTCCTTCATAGGCTGCGACCGATGCCGTGTTGATCACCACACCGCGCTCCCCATCATCATTTGCCTCACGCGATTGCATGTCGGCTGCACAGAGACGCATCATGTTGAAGGTGCCGATCAGATTAACTTGGATGACCTTGCTGAAGGCATCCAGGGACTGCGGTCCATCGCGCCCGACAATCCGACCGGCAGGCGCGATACCCGCGCAGTTCACATTGATCGCGCAGGCACCATGCGCGTCTCTTGCCGCAGCAACCGCCGCTTCCGCGCTTTCCGCGCTGGAGACATCACAACGAAGCGCCACACCGCCGATATCCGAAGCAACAGCCTGAAGTTTCTCTTCCGCCAGATCGAGGCAGGCAACCTTTGCCCCTGCCGATGCGAGGGCGCGGGCAACGCCTTCTCCCAAGCCTGAAGCCGCACCCGTGACGATGGCGGGTAATCCGCTGATATCCATTTTATGATTTCCTTAAGTCTGTCTGAATGCCGGGCTGTCAGTTGGGTATCACAGGGACACCGGCGAACCAAGCATGTCCGTAGACCAACCCCGCATAGACCGCCAAGCCACCCGCCAAGCGCCACAAGCCGATCCCGCTCCAGTCAATTTTCACACGTCCCTGGATCGCGGCAAGAAAGGGAATGACACTGGTCGACAAGGCAATCGGTCCCCATGCGGCGCCCATGATTTGGGCCCGGCGATAGTCGATATGAAGCATGCCGCCGATACTCAGAACAACAATGCCTCCCATCAAGATAATCGAGGCAAGATCACCATTCGCAACCAAATGAGACGCGCCCCACAGAGTGGTGCCGACCAACATCGGATGGCGGGTGACTGTTGAGATTCCCTGCACAGGGGCTGGATCGTCGGCAGCTTTGTCGCCGCCAACAGCCGTCGGCAAACGTGACGTAACGGAGCAGAAAAGCAGCAAAACCGCGAAGGGCATGGCGATATGCGGTACCATCATATGCGATGGCGCTATAGACCAAATTTCCTCGTAAGGAGCCGCGCCATAAGCAACAATCGCCCATGCGAGAGATGCCCCGGCAACAAGGCTATAAAGGCCCATGAAACCGCCCGACCCCAGCTTATCCGCTAGCACGCTGCGAACAACCGGGCTCGATAACAAGAAATGCGCACCGACAAAGATTGCCATCGCCAGCGCCAGGTTCCCAATTTCTCCACTCATCCCGCCTCCAGTGCCGCGCCAATTGTCGCGGTCGTCATTTATCCTTTGTGCTTATATGGACAGCCCAGGCTAGAAAATCCATAGTGGAAGCATGACATTGAAAACTCTCCTCCGTCGGACCTTTATCGGCCGGCCCGTTCCTGTCACGGAAGATATCCAAGATCGCATTCTCCGGGTCCTCCAAGACCGTGGCGTTGCAGCGATGTCCGACATCGCAGATCTGATCATGAGCGATCTTCCAGACGATGTGCGAGATCGGGAATTGACACAAGCAGCCCAAATCCTGGTAAATCGTCGTCAAATCGAAGCACGGGCCATAGATGGACTGGAAGCCGGACGGACAATTGATCCGGTTCACGCCACAGGCCCGCTGCGATTGACGATTTTACCCAGCGCGGAAAGCCGGACCCAATGAGCGACGATAATAGCACCGACAATAAAGAAGCTGCTGCAGACTCCCTTGACCCAATTGCCCAAGCCATTCTCTCTTCCTTGCGAGAGGCAGCAGCCGGGAATGGACGCCCGGTCAACCCGGATGCCGTAGCGCGCGACTTGGATCGGGCAAGCCGCAAGCCGAGCGACACGAGCCCGCCGCGCCCGGATCGTTACCGACGTGCGGTTAAACAACAAGCAATCCATCTGGCCCGAACAGGCCGCATCGAGATCCTGAGAAGCGGCAAGCCCGTCGACCCCAATGACTTCAAGGGCGTCTGGCGAATGCGTCTTCCAGTCGACGCGGGCTGAGTTCAGCCTGATGCCGTTCGATTTCCGAGTATTGGCGCTGGGCGTCGTCTTCTGCACGTTGTGGAGTTCGGCCTTCACGGTTGGAAAGTTCGCGATCCAGTCCGCTCCCCCCATTTGGTTCCTTTGCATCCGGTTCGGCCTCGCCTTCTTCCTGATCTGGGCAATCCTCGGATTTATGAAGCGCGGACTACCCAAGAACTCGGCTGACCGCTGGACCGGAATTTGGTTGGGCGCCCTGAACAATGCTGCCTATCTCGGGCTTTGTTTCACGGCCTTCAAGACGACATCGGCCAGCATGGTCGGCATGATCGCCAGTCTGATGCCGCTGGCAACAGTCGCCCTGGCCTGGCCGGTCCTGGGAGAAAAACCAACCCTTCGCAAGATTGCCGGCCTGGCGCTGGGCACAGCGGGCGCCTGGTATATCTTGAGCGGACGGCTGGAGCCGGGCGCCACAATCGATGACCCCTTCGGCTTCGCATTGGCTGGCATCGGAACCGTCTGCCTTGCCATCGGTACTGTATTATACAGAAAACGCGGCACCCACGCGGACGCGCTCGGCATGAACGCGATCCAATCCGGTGCTGCCTCGGCAATTCTTTTGCCGGTCGCGTTTCTGTTGGAAGACCCGGGCTTGATCATCTTTGACTTCAATCTTCTCTGGACGCTCGCCTACACAGCCGTGGTGATGACCATGGGCGCGTTTTTCCTTTGGTTTCTGTTGATCCGCGCGGCGGGGGCCGGGAGTGCAAGCGCCTTTCACTTCCTTAATCCCGGCATTTCCATGTTGATCGCCTGGATCGTGCTGTCAGAGCCAATCGGCGCCCGCGATATTCTGGGCCTGTTGCCTGTTGCCATCGGCATCCTGCTTGTGAACTGGCCTGCCCGCACCTCTGCCGCCAAAGCATAGGCGAGCCGGTAGCAATCGCCGATGTGATCCGCTACCGTCGCCGGAAACACGATCCTGAACATGACAGGACTTAGGAAAGCGGAGGAAAGAGCATGGCCGGGTATATTCTTGCCATCGACCAGGGAACGACATCATCCAGAGCCCTGATTTTCGGGCCGGACCGCACGGTGTCCGCCGTCGCCCAATGCGAATTTGCCCAACACTTCCCAGCCTCGGGCTGGGTTGAACATGAAGCCGACGACCTTCTGTCCACGACCCTTTCCACGGCTCGCGAAGCCATCGAGAAAGCCGGGATCGCAGCAAGTGACCTCGCCGGCATCGGCATCACCAACCAACGCGAGACCACCGTGGTCTGGGACCGCGAAACCGGTAAGGCCATCCATCGCGCCATCGTGTGGCAGGACCGCCGCACCGCAGATTTCTGCCAAAACCTGAAAGCTGATGGGGCTGAACCGGAAGCCTCAGCGCGGACAGGATTGTTACTGGATCCCTATTTCTCCGGCACCAAGATCGCCTGGATTTTGGACAGTGTCGACGGTGCCCGCAAAGCAGCGGAAGCCGGGAAACTTGCCTTCGGTACCGTTGACAGTTGGTTGCTGTGGCATCTGACCGGCGGTCGTGTTCATGCGACCGATGCGACCAACGCCTCTCGCACGCTCTGCTACAATATCGTTGAAGGCTGTTGGGATGAGGAGATGCTGCGGCTCTTGAACGTACCCCAGGCAATCCTGCCGGACGTAAAGGACAGCGCGGCAGAGTTTGGCGAGACGGACCCAGCGCTTTTCGGCGCGGCAATCCCAATTCGCGGCATAGCCGGAGACCAGCAAGCGGCCACGGTCGGACAGGCCTGTTTCACGCCCGGCATGATGAAGTCGACATATGGCACAGGCTGCTTCGCGCTTCTCAATATTGGCGATCGCTTCGTTGCATCCCAAAACCGCCTGCTAACCACCATTGCCTATCAATTGGACGGCAAGCGGACCTATGCCTTGGAAGGCTCGATCTTCGTTGCTGGGGCCGCGGTACAATGGCTGCGCGACGGGTTGGGTGTCATTGAGCGCGCGGAGGAAACGGGCCCGCTTGCCAAGGAGGCCGATCCCGCCCAGTCAGTCTATCTGGTACCGGCTTTCACCGGCCTCGGCGCACCCTATTGGGATGCAGAGGCACGCGGCGCCCTGTTCGGCCTGACCCGGAACACCGGCCCGAAGGAACTTGCGAAGGCGGCCCTGGAATCCGTCGCCTATCAAACGAACGACCTGTTGAGCGCCATGCGAGCGGATTGGCGGGGCGATGGCTCAACCGTGCTCAGGGTTGATGGCGGCATGACGGCAAGTGATTGGACGATGCAACGCCTCGCCGACATCCTGGCCGCCCCCGTCGACCGCCCGACAGTCCTGGAGACAACAGCCCTCGGCGCCGCCTGGCTCGCCGGACGACAGGCTGGTGTTTGGCCGGATGAGGCCGGTTTCGCTGACACGTGGAAACTGGATCAACGCTTCGAACCCGCAATGGCACCCCAGGATCGAGAAACCGCGCTCACGGGATGGTCAGACGCCGTGCGACGTACATTGAGCAGTGCCTAACCCAAAAACCGCTGTGCCGCCTCAAAGAACAGTTTCGGCTGATCCGCATGGACCCAGTGATCTGCGTCGGGGACTGTTTCTACGTCGGCCATGGGGAAAAGGCGTTCGATTTCTGCTTGGTGTTGGGTGAGGACGAAGTCTGATTTCTCACCAATCAGATGGACACAGGGGCCTTCATAGGCATCATCGCTGTCGATATCGGGGAAGCCTTCGATATCGGGCATACAAGTGTCGATGGCTTCCAGATTGATCTTCCAGTCCAAAGATCCATCGCGCAGCACGAGATTCTGAACCAGAAAGGCACGAATACTCGGATCGGGCACGGTTTCGGCCAACATCGCTTCCGCCTCTGAGCGCCTGGAAACGCCGGCAAGGTCGAGCCCCCGCATGCCCCGCGCATAGGCACCCAGTCCCGAGTTACGCGGCGCCGGTGGGATATCGACGACCATCAGCCGTTCGACCAAGTCGGGGCGTTGGAAGGCGAGCAGCATCGCAGTCTTTCCGCCCATGGAATGCCCGATAACCGCCGCAGGCCCTTCAACAACCCGCTCAACCAGTGCTGCCACATCCTCCGCCATCTCAGGGTAAGACATGGTGGGGGCCCAGGGGCTATCCCCATGGTTCCTTAGATCAAGCGTGATCACGCGATGCGCCGATGATAACGGCTTCGCAATCGCCCCCCAGTTCCGCTTATTACCGAAGAGCCCATGCAGAACCACGACCGGCATGCCGTCGCCTGCTTCGGAATAGGAAAGTTCGACGGTCATGAGATCGGATCACTTCTGTTATGGATAACAAACATTGCTATGAGACGAGTAAAATGCAGGTCACCAAACCCCGCAACATCTCAGCCAATCAGTTTATGGCGATGTCTGGTAATATCGAAGCTCCAACACATTCCCGTCCGGATCGTTGAAATAGACGGATTCAACGGCATGGCCTTGGGCGCCAAAAGCATCCCGTCCGCCGGATTTCAGGGTGACACCAGCCCCCTTCAGTTTTTCGCAGAGGGCGTTATACGCCGCTTCATCCGTCGACATGCAGACATGGTTGATAGGTTGGCCACCGATTTCCGCCCCGCCGCCTGTGAAGTCCCGGACAAGGGGAAGCAAAGCGCTGCGATCCATCAAATCGAAGATCGTGCGCGCATTTAACCGGACGCTTGGAAAGCGGGCTGATCCCTCTTCATATTCCTTCAACCGAACCGGTTCGAAACCCAGCAGATCGACATAGAAATCAAGAGACACCTTCGGGTCGTCTACCCAGAGGACAATGTGATCGACATCCATTTCAACCCCTCCCGATCCAAAACCGGTAAACGCGAGAGAGGTGGTTTTAGCCGGCCAAAATAGTCGGTCTATTTAGGCGACCTCATACCCCCACTCCGCCGCTGTATGACACAGCCATTCGAAGAAGCTGCGAGCGTAAGAGCGCATGACATAGATGTCCACCGCATCCGGGTCGTTCATATAGACCGTTGCACTCATATGACCGAGTGACGTCCCGACACAGGCACCCGGCTCAAACTTGCCCGGATCAAAATCGATGGTCGAGCCATGGGCAAGAAGATCGCGAACCCGCGCGCCGGAGACTGAGAAGCAGACCCGGCTGTGGCTCAGATCGACAACAGCACCCATATCCGGCGGCACCATTGTACGGAGCGTCTTGTAGAGATCGCGATGCTCGTTCTCCACCACCAGCCAACGATCCGGCTGCACCCATAGGGCGGAGACCGATCCCGCTGTCGCACCGGTTACCGGCGTTGTCGGTGGGGTCACCCCGGTTGCATCCTTCACCGCAGCGACACAGTCAGCGGCCCGACCACCCCAAGCACCGACCTGCACGACCGAAAGGCCACGACGTTCTTCGATCCTGATCGGGGCCTCGCCATCGAATGACGTGCCGAACCGGCCGGTTTCATAGCATTCGGCAAGCGCCGAGCGGCGTTGAACAGCAACATCAGCCATGATGGCGTGCTCCTTCCCTGTCGATAAAGATGGGGTGGCAGACCTTAACCGGTACCGTCACATTGCGAAGCGGGTATTGCATATGGACGATATCGCCCTCCCGCGCCAAACCGCCTTCCACCAGCCCCAGAGCAATTGGCATTTCGGTCTCTGAGTTATAGCCGGTGGATGTCACATTCCCGATCATCTTGACCGGCAAAGGATCATTCGCGTTCTCGGTAATCTGTGCACCCTGGATCAGCTTGGATTTGCCATCCACCGGCATCAGCCCGACGAATTTGTGACGATGGTCGCCCACCAAATCCTCGCGATAGGCAAGGCGCTTGCCGATGAAGTCTTTCTTGGTCGACATCATCTTACCGAGATTGAGGTCATCCGCTGTCGTCCGCCCATCAAGTTCCGGACCGGCGACATGGCCTTTTTCAATCCGCATATTGCCGAGCGCTTCCGTCCCATAAGCGACAGCCCCCAGTTCTTCCCCGGCTTTCATGACCGCTTCCCAAACATGTCGGCCATAGTCGGCGGGCACATTCAGCTCAAAGGCCATCTCGCCGGAGAAGCTGATGCGGAACAACCGCCCCTTCACACCCGCTGCGGAGACATCCCCGCATGCCATGAAGGGGAAAGCGTCATTGGAAAGGTCGATATCGACGACTTTCTCCAGCAAGGCCCGGCTCTTCGGACCGGCGACGGCGACAGCAGCCCATTGATCCGTCACGCTGGTCACCTGAACCTTCAAGTCCGGCCAGACGAATTGCAGGTAATACTCCAACCAGGCCATGACCTTCACGGCATTGGCCGTGGTCGTGGTCATCACAAAATGATCCTCGGCAAGACGAGAGGTCGTGCCATCGTCAAAGACGATGCCATCTTCCCGGCACATCAGGCCATACCGCGCCTTACCGACGGCAAGGGCTTTCCAGCCATTCGTATAAACGCGGTTGAGGAAGTCCGCCGCATCCGGGCCTTGGATATCGATCTTGCCCAGCGTCGTCACATCGCAGACACCGACGCCACCCCGGGTCTCTTTGGTCTCCCGCACATAGGCTTCGAAAATGCCCTCTCCAGCTTTCGGATAGTAACGCGGACGGCGCCACAGACCGGCATCAATCCATTCGCAGCCCTGTTCATCATGCCAGCTATCCATCGCGGTCCGGCGCAGCGGCGCGAAATGCTTGCCGACTTCAGGACCACCCAACAGACCGATGGACACCGGCGTGTAAGGCGGACGGAAGGTCGTGGTGCCGGTTTCGGGGATCGTCTTACCCGTTAGGCTTGCCATGATGGCCAGGCCGTTCAGGTTCGACGTCTTACCTTGATCCGTGCCCATCCCAAGCGTCGTATAGCGCTTTAGATGCTCGACAGAGATAAACCCTTCCCGATGCGCCAGCTTGACGTCGGAGGTGGTGACATCATCCTGATGATCGACGAAACGCTTACCCTTTGTCCCCGGCGCTTCCCAGAGGGCGGCAGTCGGGTTGCTCTTCAGACCCGCACTTTCCGGCTTCGGCGCCGACCAGCTTGGGGCACTGACACCCGCTGCTTCAGCCCCGGCTTTCCGGCCGGCCGACAGGCAGTCGGCCAGCGACAGCGTTCCTGCCGCCGCACCTGCGGAGACTTCCTTCTGGCGGGGTGCGCCCGGCACGAAGCATTTCAGGCTGTCATCCCAGACGGGTTTGGAGCCGGTCTGACTGGAAAGATGAACCGTCGGCTGCCACCCACCGGACATGGCGATCAGATCGCAATCCATATGCTGCATGCCGCTGCCACTGACCGGAACAATCTCTGCCGCTTGGATACCGGTTGCGCCGCCGCGTGCACGGGAAATCGCATGGCCATTCAGTACCGGGATATCCAGCGCCCGAACCGCATCGGCGAGCTCTCCCGCCCCTTCGTCGCGCGGATCAACGACAGCCTTCACATTGCCGCCGGCCTTCGCCAGATCCAACGCTGTGCGATAGCCATCATCATTATTCGCAAAGACAATGGCGCGTTCACCCGGCAGGACGCCGTATTCATTGACATAGGCACGAACCGCGCCGGCCAGCATGATATTCGGTCGGTCATTATCGCCAAAGACCAGCGGTTGCTCTACCGCACCGGCGGCGATGATCACCCGACCCGCGCGAATGTTCCACATGCGCTGACGCGGTTGATGGGCTGCCGGTTCAACCAGATGATCCGCGACACGCTCGCAGCAGCCGACCATGTTCTGATCATAATAGCCGAAAGCGGTGGTGCGCTTCAGGATGCGAACATTATCGCGCCCCGCCAGATCCGTTTCCATCGCCGCAGCCCAATCCGATCCGGACAGACCATCAATGACTTCAGAATCTTTCCGAAGGCGACCACCCAGATGCGGTGTCTCCTCAACCAGGATCACCCGGCCACCGCCTTCCGCAGCCGCACGCGCCGCTGCCAGACCGGCGGGACCACCACCGATGACCAACACTTCGCAATGGGCTGAGCGATGAGTATAGAGATCCGGATCCGCTTCCCAGGAGGCTTCCCCCATCCCGGCAGACTTTCGGATCAGCTTTTCGAACTGCATCCACAGCTTGGTATTGGCGAAGGGGCCCATGAAGGTCTTGTAGTAGAAACCCGCCGGGATAAACCGCCCAATCAGTTGGTTCATCGCCTGATAATCCCAGCGCAGGCTAGGCTTCCGGTTCTGACTTTCCGCGACCAAGCCGTCATAAAGCTCAATCATCGTTGCGCGGGTATTCGGCTCCTGCCGAGCACCGGTCCGCAGCTTGATCAGCGCATTGGGCTCTTCCGGCCCGGCAGACATGACGCCGCGCGGCCGGTGATATTTGAAGCTCCGCGCCATGAGCACTTCGCCATTGGCCAAAAGAGCACTTGCCAGCGTGTCGCCTTCAAAGCCCGAATAGCGCTTCCCATCGAATGTGAAACCCAGGCTCTTCGAGCGATCAATCAGACCGCCTTCTGTCAAACGTTTGGAAGGGCCGCTCATTTCGTCTCTCCTTCCGTCGTATCCGCCATCTCGCCAGAGGCCGGCCAACATCCATGGATTTCATGGGTAAGGGTGTCGCGCTTGACCCGCACATGCTGGCGGCATCCGGCGGCGTGGTGCCACACTTCCAGATGCGGCCCGCGTGGGTTATCGCGGATATAGGTGTATTCATACCAGGCTTTCTGGTCGGTCTCTTCCGAGCCGATTTCCGGGCGCTTCAAGGTACCATCGCCGACATAGGTAAACTCTTCCATGTCGCGGGGACCACACCAGGGGCAATTGATTACTAACATATTCTTCGCCTCCTTAGTGCGCGCCGGGGATCGGGCCTGCGCCCTTTTCATCGATGATATGGCCGCGCTCAAACCGGTCGAGCGTCATGCCTTGGTTACGCCAGTCGGGTGCATCATTCGCGATGGTCTCCGCAAAGCACCAACCGGAGCCCGGCGTCGCCTTGAACCCGCCGTAACACCAGCCGGCATTGAGATAGAGCCCCTCAATCGGGGTCTTGGAAATGATCGGACTGCCATCCATGGACATGTCCATGACGCCGGCCCAATGCCGGAGCAACCGCACCCGGCCAATTGCCGGTACCAGCGCCACACCGGATTGCGCAACATGGTTGACCATCGGCAGGTTTCCACGCTGGGCATAGGAGTTATAGCCATCCAGATCGCCGCCAAAGACCAGTCCGCCTTTATCGGATTGGGACAGATAGAAATGCCCGGCCCCGAAGGTTACGACACCGTCGAACCAGGGCTTCAGGGGTTCAGACACCATCGCCTGGAGGAGATGTGTCTCAATCGGCATTTTCAGACCAAGCTTGTCGGTCAATGTCGTTGTGGACCCGGCAACGGCGAGGCCGATTTTATCCGCCATGATCGTGCCGCGCGAGGTCACGACACCCTTGATTTTGTTGTCTTCAACGACGAAATCCAAGGCCTCGCAATGCTGCAGAAGATCAACACCCAGGTTATTCGCTGCCCGGGCGAACCCCCAGGCCACCGCATCATGTCGGGCCGTGCCACCACGTGGCTGCATCAAACCGCCATAGATCGGGAACCGCGCGTTTTCGCTTCGATCCGCCATGGGCACATACTTCAGTGCCTCTTCCCGGGTCAGCAGTTCTGCATCGATGCCATTGAGCCGCATCGCATTCCCGCGCCGGGCCATACCATCCATCTGCGCATCGGAATGGCCAAGGTTCAGAATACCGCGCTGAGAGAACATCACATTATAGTTCAGCTCATGCGACAGCTGCTCCCAGAGCTCCATGGATTTCTCATAGAAATGCGCATTGTCGTAAAGCATGTAGTTGGAACGCACGATGGTCGTGTTTCGTCCCACATTCCCGGAGCCGAGATAACCCTTCTCAATCACCGCGATATCCGTCATCCCGTGGTTCTTCGCCAGGTAAAAGGCTGTCGCCAATCCGTGGCCGCCCCCACCGATGATGATTGCTTCATAGGATTTCTTAGGTTCCGGATCACGCCAGGCGCGTGTCCAGTTCTTTTGGCCTGTCAGCCCGCCCTTGAGCACACTGAAGACGGAATATCGGGTCATGGATAAAACTCCCAGGAACGGCGCGTCGAACGGTTACATTCAAAAACGCGGAAGACTCCGTCTTAGACTGATCACGGGATCGCGTTCGTCCCCAGGCGCCACAAACTGACCTATTTTGGACATTCACGGCGCCATAAGTCGGGTTCTGAGCAGATGCCATAGTGGAAATGGAAAAGCATAGCTGCGCAAAAAGTGAAAATCCCGTGTTCCGTGGCACCGAATATGCTTTATATACAAGATTGGTGAATGTCTTACGGCCTATAATCCCGACCGTGATACCGCGCGGGGGAGTGGTTTGTTGAGCGTCACCTGAGCCATATTTGGCGATGGACAGGTTACAAACTGGCGTAAGTGGAACCGACGAAACATGTCGAGAAGTTCTGGTTTCTTGAATGAGTCTTTGGCTGGTCTAACCCGTACCGGGTTGGGCCGTTCGGTGTTGGCCTTGGGTGTCGCCGGCGCAATCATTCTGGGCTGTGGTGTCGGTGGCGGCGGAACCAGCCCCGAAGCACAGACGGCAACCAAGCAAATTGAAACCGCCCTTGTTGACTATCGGCGTGAACACGGGCTCGTCCACACGACCCGGAAGTCGGAATTGCGGCTTTTCACCAAAGCCTATGAGTTCGTGAAGGAAGAATATGTCCGCCCTGTTGACATGCCGATCCTGGTAGCAGCAGCAACGGAGAGCATGAAGGAAACCTATCCTGATCCTTCGCAGGTCGACAATGTAGAGCTGATCGAGGCTGCTATCCAAGGCATGTTGCATGACCTGGACGATTACAGTGCCTATTATGATCGGAAGGCATTCCGCGAGTTACGGCAGGAAACCAAAGGCACCTTTGAAGGCCTGGGTATCGAGATCAAGAAAGATCCGGAAGGGCTGCGGGTAATCTCTCCCATCGATGGCACACCGGCAAAGCGCGCGGGCCTTCGCCCGGGTGACCGGTTGACCCACGCGGATGGCCAGTCGCTGGCGGAGCTGAGCCTCCGGGCTTCTGTTGAATTACTGCGCGGCCGGGCCGGTAGTACGATCCTGGTCCGCATTGCCCGGGGCGATTTGGAACCTTTTGATGTCCCGATCACGCGCGAGAAAATCCGTATTCAGCCGGTTAAGGCACGCATGGAAGGCGATGTCGCCGTTCTGCGCGTGACACAGTTTGTGGATCGGACCGGCAAAGAACTTCACGACGCGATGGCACGCCTGGATGTTGAATCCAAAGGCCAGGTACGGGGCTATGTCCTCGACCTTCGACGAAACCCGGGAGGGCTTCTCACTGAATCGGTCGATGTCGCCAGTAATTTCCTTGATGGCGGTGTTGTCGTTTCAACGAGGGGTCGCCGCGAAAACTCAACCATGCGGGCCGATGGCGGCGACCCAAGCCGAAACCTGCCAATTGTCGTGTTGATCGACCGGGGATCAGCCTCCGCATCTGAGATCGTTGCCGGGGCTCTCAAGGATCGAGGGCGCGCGGTTATCATGGGGGAAAAGAGTTTCGGTAAGGGCTCTGTTCAAACGATCTTGCCCCTATCCGATGCGCGCGGCATGAAACTTACGACAGCGCTTTACTTCACCCCCGGAAATTTCACGGTTGAAGGCGGGATCAAGCCGGATATCGATGCCTTGGATGATCCTGATACGGAACCGGATGAAGCGCTAGAGACAGCCTTGAAGCTCGTGATCGATATGGCTGGCGGTCATTCCGTCTATTGGGGTGCCGGCACAGTGAAACGCTAAGCAATTTTGCCATGGCATCGTCTCTAACAACCGTCGCCGCCGCGACCGAAGCGGATATCGAAGATCTGATCGACCTGCATCGGCAGATGTTCGAATTCTATGATCAAACGCCCCCTGATCGGATAGAAGATGACCTTCGCCACTATGGGCCGGGCGGGACAAATGATTGCAGTATTCTAATCGCCAGACATGATGGTGCCGCTGCAGGACTGATCGTTTTCTACACTTCCTTTGTGATCGGCAAAGGCATCAACGGCTTCATGCAGGATCTCTATATCGCCGAACCATTTCGGCGGTATGGCATTGGCCGTGCCTTGATGAAGACCTTCACCCAAATCGCGCAATCGGAAGACTGGTGGCGGGTCGATTGGCGCGTAGACCGCCTGAACCTCGACGCGCGGATCTTTTACGATCTCCTGGCGCCCGATGGATTCAAGCTGGATCGCCTATGCTATCGGTTGTCCCGCGAAGATATCAGCCGGATCGCGGCCCTATAGAGACGCGACAATTACTACGCGAGCCGACGCGAAGGCGGCAGATATTCAAGATTCTCTTCAATTTCTTCCTGAACCGCCATCGCGGATTGAGAGCCTTCTCGGGTAACCGATATCCCAGCGGCTGCCGAGGCATACCGCAAGGCGTCGGGCAATTCCATGCCATGGTCCAGACCTGCCGCCAGCGCACCAATCAGCGCATCACCAGCTGCGGTCGTATCAATGGGCGAGAGGGGCAGGCTTGGAATAGACCAGCCGCCATCCGGTCCGAAGACCAAAAGTCCTGCGCCGCCCAGTGTCAGAATACAGGTCAAGCCATAGCGCGAATGCAAAAGGCGAGGGACACGGGTGGGCTGATCGATTTCAAGCCCGACCTCCCGCGCGACATGGGCGCCTTCCATCTCGTTGACGATCAAGACGTCAACCGCACGCAATGCCGCTTCAGGGACCATCCCGGCGGGTGCTACATTCAACATGATCCGGGCGCCCTTTTCCTTCGCCCGTTCAACAAGACGCCAATTCTCCGAATCGGTCACCTCCATTTGGAGACATAAGAGGGTATCCGGCCCCAGATCCGAATCCGGCACCTGGTCCGCCCGCGCTTCAAGATTGGCGCCAGCGCCGGTCGTCACGGTATTCTCCCCGGATGAATCGACCAGAATATTGGCAATACCGGTGTGTTGATCGCTGACCTCCACACCGGAGACATCGACTCCGGAGGACTTGGCCAACTCCAGAGCCCAATCCGCAAAACCATCACTGCCGACCTGGCCGAAAAGCTTTACTTCGCCGCCGGCACGCGCCGCAGCGCAGGCCTGATTGGCGCCCTTGCCTCCCTGGGTCATGAGATAGTCCCGGCACAGCAAAGTCTCGCCCGGCTTCGGAAGCCGTTCGACCCGCATTTCAACATCCACATTCACTGACCCGAACACGACAATCATCAACCCATCCCCGCAACCACCGCAAATAGCCGAAAGAAGTTCGGCACTGAATGCAGAGCGTCATTTTCTCGCGTTCTGTCACTCACCCATTTGAGTACCATCACTTCGCCCTGCATGCTAACCGTATTAATCCCTTTTTCTTACCAGCACGCGACGAATAGGCCTAAGCTGCCCGCCATGACGGATGTATTGACAGAGACTAAGGCCCGGAAACTGATTGATCGGGCACGGCGTCACCTTTCCACAGGCAACCGCGCGGAATGCCGTCGCCTCTTGCAACGGGCGATACCTCTGGCAGAGGGTAATGCGGCGCTGATCCTGGCAATCTCCAACCCGCTTGCCGCTGCTGCAGGCCCATCGAAGGCCTTGCGCTTGCTTAGTACAGCACCGCTGAGTGACCAGGACATCAACGGGCAGATCGTGGCGCTGACCAAACAGTTGATCCCCCATCTCGGACGGGAGGATGACGAAACGCCCACCGGATTCCTGGTCGACTTGCTGGAAGCGCCTGGTGTCTCACCAGAGGGCCTGTTCCCTATTTGCGTCACGCAGCTTCTCAAAAACTCAAAGCTGACGGCATTGGCCCGAGAGTCCTCCTCGGATGGACAGGCGATCCTTGAAACTACGGCAGCCGCCCCCCTTTTGATCGCGCTGATCTCAAACGCGATTGCCGCCAATCCGATCCTTGAACGACTTCTGACATCTGCGCGCCGGGCCGCCTTCCAGCGGTTCTTGGATGGCGGCGCCTCTCCGTTGGAAGGCCTCGATATACTTCTAACAGCGTTGGCCCGGCAAAATTTTCTGAATGAATACTGCCACGCCTTGGGTGACGAGAAGGAAGAGGGGGCTGGCCGGTTGATTGACCAGACTTTGGCTGACGACACCCTGACAAATAATGCCCTCCTGACCCTTGCAGCACTGCGGTCGTGCTACGCACCGCTATCTGCAAGCCAGAACCTCGACAAGATCGAACGCGCCTTGCAGGACTATCCAAATCCGCCACCCGGATTTACCGCAATGTGGCGGGAACAGATTGAAGAACCCAGGGAAGAAAAGCGCCTTGCCGCTGACATTGGCGCTGACATCGCCCCTGCCTCTGCCATTGAGGATGATGTGTCCCGCAAGGTCCGCGACCAGTATGAGGTCTTTCCTTATCCCCGCTGGTCGCGATCCGCCTATCAAGCGACACGAAGTTTTTCAGATGAATTGCGCGCGCAACTCCCGGCCTTGCCGGATGCAGAGCTGGAGGCAGCACCGGCCACGCCGGAAATCTTGATCGCCGGCGGCGGCACCGGACAGCATCCCGTCCCTCTGGCTGGCCGAGTGCCGGAAGCACAGATGACTGTCGTGGATCTCAGCCTAACCAGCCTCGCCTATGCCAAACGTAAAGCGAATGAGCAGGGGCTCAGCAACATCACCTTCGCACAGGCTGATATTCTGGGCCTTGCCGATTGGGAAAGGCGCTTTGATGTGATCGAATCCGTCGGGGTTTTGCATCACATGCGGGATCCAATGGCAGGGTGGCGCGTGTTATCCAATCTGCTGAGGCCCGGCGGATGGATGAAAATCGGGCTCTATTCCCATCATGCGCGGGGCTATGTCCGCGCGGCACGGTCCTGGATCACGGATCGCTATGGAGATGACGCCAAGGAGATGCGACGGTTCCGAAATGACATCCTGTCCGGCGGCTCAGACCACCCGCTTGCCTCTCTCACCCAAGCCTATGATTTTTACAGCCTGTCGAACTGTCGGGATATGTTCTTTCACGTCCAGGAGCACCAATTCACGATCCCGCAGATCGCCGCTGCGATTGAAGACCTCGGTCTGGAGTTCATGGGGTTCCAGCTCGCCAGCGCAGAATGGTTCAAGGGGTATGCGGCCCGCCATCCAGAAGACCCCAGCCAGCGTAATCTCACAAACTGGGATCGATATGAGACTGAGGATAACCGTCTCTTCGGCGCTATGTACGCCTTTTGGCTCCGGAAACCGGACTAGGGTTCACCCTATCGCATAAAGAGTGGTCAGCCGGTCATGATGTATTCACGCATCGCGCTGGCTTCATGCTCCAGTTCCGCGATGCGGTTCTTCACCACGTCACCGATAGAGATCACACCGACCAGCTTTTGCCCTTCGATCACCGGCAAGTGGCGGAAGCGGCCCTGGGTCATCAACAGCATGACATCATCGATTCCGTCCGAGCGCGTGCAGGTCGTCACGCTGGTCGTCATCAGTGTCTCTACGGCTTGTGTCAGAACAGCGGGCCCGCGCGTTGCCAACCCGCGCACGATATCGCGCTCCGACAAGATCCCGCACAAGCTACCCCCACTGTCTGTGACGACAACGGCGCCGATCTTTTTTTCTGCCAATAATGCTGCGGCGTCTGAAATGGTCAGATCCGGCGTGACGGATAAGATATCCTCACCCTTGGTTCGAAGAATGGACGCAACGGTCAATATACTGCCCTCCCATGGTTGGTTCTTATTGGGCCGGCACCGCAAGGCGGTTACCGCAAAAAGACCGGGGAGCCTGGGGGCACGAATTGAGGCCGTTCTAAAAGCAGCCCATGGAGACGGGCACCCTTGCCCGCCTGAAACATGCGGGCATTTGCCCTGGCCAGGGGACAGTATCCAATCGATTTCGTTAAAATTCAATGATCACGACGCGAAAACGCAGGAATTCACGATGAAAACCCGATCTTTGCGGCAGAAACGCGTCAATAGAAGGTGTGAGGTGTCTTCAGGAAGTCTGTTTCCTCCGGCGTCGTTTCGCGGCCAAGCACGGCATTGCGATGCGGGAAACGCCCGAACTGCGCGATGATATCCCGGTGGATTTCCGCATATTTGACATAGTCGGGATCGCCGGTGCGGGCCATCAGCTCGCAGCATCGTTCCTGAACCGCCAGGTCTTCCGCATGTTCCATCGGCATATAGATAAAACAGCGCGCCGGGCCATCGATCTGCATGTCATGGCCCAGGTCGACCGCTGCTTCCGATAGTTCGAGCGCTTTAGCATCGCTCTCAAAGGAACGCGGGCTTCCGCGAAACAGATTGCGCGGAAACTGATCCAACAGAACAAGTACTGCCAGCGAGCCGCGCGCGGATTGGCCCCATGCCGCCAGTTCCTGATAGTTACCCGCGATCACCCGTTCATAGACCGGCAGAAACCGATCCCGGATCGCCTGATCCACGGCGTCATCCCGCTTGAACCATTGTTCCGGTTCCAACTCATCCAACCAGAAAGCCAGTATAGCCTCTGCATCACTAGCCTCTGCACCACTAGCTTCTACATCACCGGCATTATTGTCATTGTCGCTCATCAGACCTTGCCTCTATTGTGTCTTCCCAGACAGTAAACCAGCCAGGGCAAACCCCGCAATCATCCCTCTTGCACCCCACGCCAACGAACGCTATAAGCCCCTCGCCCAACGCGACGGTCCCCGCCGCACGGGCGTCCCGCTATTGTCGGAGTGTAGCTCAGCCTGGTAGAGCACTGTCTTCGGGAGGCAGGGGTCGTTGGTTCAAATCCAGCCACTCCGACCAATATTTTCAATAAGTTAAGATATTTATACAATGAAATTTTTTTCTTGGGGAAGCATGGGGGAAGCATTCGTATAAAACTCGTCCTGCACTCGTTTGGTATTAATTCGCTAGGTACTTACTGTGCCAGATGCCGTTTGTGCCAATAGTGCCTTTAGGTCCGAACCATCATCTGCACCGATCCGCTCTTTGATCCGCACGAACTCAAATTCGTCCGCCGGTAAATCCCGGCGATGGTGTTTACTAATCTAAGAGATTACCTGGGTAAGAGCATCGAGCTTGATCAGAAGCGTTTAGGTCATGGACTCATAAACGGGCAATGGACGAAAGCAGTCCGCTGATACTCCAAAAACAGACGAGATTCGCCGAGGCGGGTTAAGTCCGAATCTGACCCAATGCGGCCTCCCGCACGCCGCGTCATTGAGGCCTATATGATCACGTGTAGGTCATGATGGGATCACCCAATACAGCCATGTCCGGCTCGACGCCCAGGCCAGGCTTCTCGTTCGTGTTCAGAAAGCCGTCGACAACCATCGGCGCTTCCAAATCGTAGCGAAGGTTCGAAAAGTAGGTCGAGACATAGGTTGCGAAGAATGTCGCCGGCGGTGTCGAGATGGCAACATGTGCCTGGGCGGCAGCCGAAAGATCGGCGCCCCATGAATCGTCGACCGTCATGATTTTGCCCGCCGCCGTGCAAACATCGCGGATCAAGCGAATGCCCGTAATTCCACCCACGCGACTGACCTTACACCCGATTCCTTCGAAGGCGTTGTCCGCCAAGGCGCGCAGCATCAATTTGATGTCGGTCATGCACTCGTCGAGGAGCATCGGTTGGCGAACCTGGCGGCGGATCGAGAGGCATTCCTCATAGGTCAGACAGGGCTGTTCAATGTAATAGTCGACATCTTCCGTCGCGCGCAGAATACGGAGAGCCTCATGCGTCTTCCAGGATTTGTTGGCATCAACGACCAATGTTTCGCCAGGCCGTACGCATTCTTGGGCTTTGCGGATACGAGCCATGTCGAGGTCGAAATTGCTGCCCCGACCCGCCTTTAGCTGGAAGTGTGTATGACCCTCGTCTCGGTACTGAGCAATGCGTTGTTCGACGATCTCGATCTCGATGCCCATCTCGATTTCCGGATAGGCGCGGGCCTTGTCCTGCATGCGTCCGCCGATCAAGTGATAGACCGGCTTTCCATACGCCTTGCCCGTCAGGTCCCAGCAAGCGATGTCGATAGCGGATTTCGCATACTCACCACCCATCAGCCATTTGTTCATCGTCGCATTGACGCGGTCCGTCTGTGTCGGGTCTTCGCCGATCAGCCCCGGCGCCATTTCCTCGATCGCCGCGCGAACACCGAGCGCGTGCTCCGGCTGGTATGTCGATGCAATTGGACACACTTCTGCCCAGCCGACGAGCCCTGAATCCGTTTCAAGCCGCAGAACAGTGTCGTCCAACGCCTCATAAGTCTTGTTCGGGTATCGTTTCGGCTTCTCGAGCGGAATGTCGAGTTGGAAGACGTCAATTCGGCTGATCTTCATTGTGCTATCCTTCAATTACATAGTCGTTTGTGGGCGCTGCAAACTTCTCGGTCATTCAGGGGGGATGAGAACGAGCTTTCCGGTGAACGTCTTCGCAAGAAACGTCTCCTGCGCGACGCCAATTTCAGAGAGCGGATAGGTCTTCGCCACGACGGGTCGAATTTCACTTCGCTCGATGTATGACACCAAGTTCTCAAATACGATATCGTCCTGGAAGGTACAGCCGACCAACGTCAAATCCTTGAGGTAAAGGGTCCGCACATCCAGTTCGACCAATGGCCCGGCAATCGCGCCGGCTGTCGCGTATCGGCCTCCTCGCTTCAATACGTTGAGCAGGGCGGGCCAACCCTCCCCGGCAACGAGGTCCACAACGACGTCGATTGTGTCCCGACCTATCTCGGCTACGATATCGGCATTGCGATCAATAACGGCGTCGGCTCCGAGAGCCTTGACGTCGTCTGCTTTTGATCCACTTGCCAATGCGGTGACATGGGCGCCCCGTCGCTTGGCCAGTTGCACCGCTGCCGAACCGACACCGCCCGACGCACCGGTGACCAACACGCGCTCGGCACCTACATTGGCACGGTGAAGCATTCCTTCAGCCGTCGAGTAGGCGCAAGGGATGGAAGCAAGCTCTTCGTCGGACCAATCGCAGTCCACTCTGTGAGTTTCTCGCGCCGGCGCCTTTGCGTATTGCGCGAATCCGCCATCGCATTCCGATCCGAAGGTCCAGCACTCGAAGGGGCGGTAGTCGACGTAGGAACGCAGCATGTTGCGCACGATCACCCGTTCGCCGATGCGCCCGGCGTCCACGCCCTCTCCGACCGCGACGATGCGCCCGCAACAATCCGCGCCCTGAATGCGTGGGAATGCCATCGGAACGCCCGACCATGTCGCGTCGTCGTCGTCGACTTCTTCGAAACCCTCGGCGCCGCCGGTATTCGTCGCGTCAGTTACCTTCTTCGAATACCATCCGATCCGCGTATTGATGTCCGTGTTGTTGACCCCCGCCGCTGCGACCTTGATCAATACTTCGTTAGGGCCGGGAACAGGCGTTGGCACATCTTCTCGATAATGCAGCACGTCAATACCGCCATGCCCAAGCAGTTGGACCGCGACCATCTGGGCCGGAACTTGAGTGCTCATGAGTTTCCTTTCATGGAATTGAACGTCTTCGTGATCCTTGTTGGGCGCCCTGGATCGTGCTTTCCTATCCAGAACTTTGAGTAACCGTATCGCATTCATGCGGCGGCTCAATCGACCAATCTTACGCCATTTGACCGAGATTTCCTCATGCTGCGACTAAAGCGCCGATTGCCAAGCCTGAACGCCCTATTGTGCTTCGAGGCGGCTGGGCGGCATTTGAGCTTCACGCGAGCCGCCGATGAGTTATGCGTCACCCAAGGCGCCGTCAGCCGACAGATCAGAGAGATCGAGAACGCGCTTGGGCTTGAGTTGTTTCTCCGTGGCCACCGGTCCGTGACGATGACCGATGACGGTCGACGCTATCATCATGCGGTTACCGTCGCTCTTGAGCATCTAGCCGATGCAACAGAGGATGTTGTCGCCAGGCCCAAGGCGCGCCAGGTAACGGTGGCGGCGACGACAGCCATATCGATGCATTGGCTATTGCCGCGCTTGCCTGACCTACATGCCCAATTCCCCGACCTTGATGTTCAGGTTCTCGCATCCGATGCCGAGCTATCGACCCTTGAGGATACATTCGATATTGGAATTCAGTATGGCCATGGGCGATGGCAGGACCTGGATGAAACCTATCTATGCGCAGGCGAGGTCGTACCCGTTTGCAGTCCAAACTTTTTAAGAGGCCGCGCCCCGTTCAAACAGGCGAGTGATTTGCTGGAACAACCGCTGATTCAGCTAGATGACAAACGAATGGACTGGGTCAGTTGGCCAGCATGGTTTCGTGCCGCCGGCGTCGATGGGCCATACCCGAACCCGGCATTGCGGGTAAACGACTACACATTATTGAACAAATCCGCGTTCGAAGGGCATGGCGTCGCATTGGGCATGAAACAACTGCTTGATGAGCATTTTGAAAGAAACTGGCTTGTTGTCGCACATGAGTGCAGCCTGCGCACCGATTTCAGCTTCTATCTGGTTGTTCCGCGCGTTCGCCCTTTGAGCGCGGATGGACGGATTGTCCAAGACTGGATCACCAGCCAGTTCCGGAAATAGGATGTCTGGGCGCCATCAAATTTCCTCATGCAAAGGCATGACTAATTCTCCGCCATAAGACCCAACTAATTTGCTTTGACGATAACCGGTGCCACGCGGAAGATTCTACGAATGTCCAGTATTGGGATGCTCCGAATGACGCTGGGCCGGGGAACGATGGAAATGTCATATTGGGTCAAGGATTCATCGGGGATGTCGGTCCTGGATCGTTCGTTGGAACCGAAAGTCGAGCGACTAACGGACTATCTCACACCGACCGAACAGTTCTTCGTTTGCAACAGCGGAGCGACACCCAGAATTCAATCCGGGTCTTATGAACTGAGACTTGTCGGTGACGGCATTTCAAACGACGTTTCGCTTTCGTACGACGACCTCCTCACCATGCCGCAACACACGGTTCGGGCGGTTATGGAGTGCGCAGGCAATCATCGATCAATGTTTCGCGATGTCATGGGGGTTGAGCTCGACAAGCGCCCTCAGGTCACGGAACTCATGTGGTCCACGGGCGCAATCGGGATGGCGGAATGGCGTGGCGTGCCGCTGGCTCATGTGTTGGAAATGGCTGGGCTCAAACAGAGTGCCTATCATGTCTGCCCGAAGGGGTCCGAGACTGATTCCCGTGAAGGGATTATTGAGATACCAATGCCCCTATCCAAGGCGATGGACCCCGATACGATCCTCGCGCTGGAGATGAACGGCCAACCCTTGCCGCCCGACCACGGACACCCGGTTCGCGTTATCGTTCCAGGCTGGATCGGTGCATACAGCGTCAAGTGGGTCCGCGAAATCGAAATCTCGACCGAGCATCTCTGGGTTACCCGCAACACTGAGTTTTACGTGATGATGGGGGAGGATTGGCCCGTTGAGGCAGGCTCTCCGGCGAAAGGTGCGCCGATCACCGAACAATCGTTGAAGAGTGCGCTCGCGCTTGAGTGGCCGGTGTCTCTTCCCGCCGGGCCTCACACGCTTCGTGGCTTTGCCCGCTCGCCAGGCCGTCCCATTGCAAGTGTCCATTGGTCTGATGACCATGGGGCCACATGGAACGACGCCACACTTTCAGGACCCAATGAGAAGTGGGGGTGGGCGTTGTTTGAGTTTCAGTGGACGGCGACCCCGGGCGATCACGCGATCATGACTCGTGCAACGGATATCGACGGGCGAACGCAACCAATGTCCATACCGTTTAACACGGGCGGCTATCTCTATAACGCGGTGCATCCTCACCCGATAGAGGTGACATGATGGCGGATGACTTCGAAGACCGGCTGGACGCCGTGTACGACGCGTCCAGTGATCAAGAGCGTCTGAATGATATCTACGATAACTGGGCAACTGACTACGAACGGCACTTGTGGGCTTCGGGAAATCCCTACATCGCGATGATCGTCGGTTACGTCGTGAGGCACGTTCCCGACCGTCACGCGCGGTTACTGGACGGCGGTTGCGGCCCGGGTGTGCTATCGTCAGCCCTGCACGCCATTGGCTACGACACCATCATTGGCATTGATCCATCGCAAGGCATGCTGGAAGTCGCGCGGACAAAGCGTTGTTATTCCGAACTGCATAACATGCTGTTATCGGCGGATATCGACTTCGCGGTCGACAGTTTCGACGGCGTTATCGTCTCTGGCGTCCTCACCCATGGCCATGCTCCGCCGGACGCGCTCGACGGCATTCTGCGGATTGCCAAACCTGGAGCACCCATCATCTTCACCATGTCAGGCGCCGGCTACGAGGATTGCGGTTTTCGAGAAAAGATGGATCGCCTGGAATCGGACGGTGACTGGGTCTTCGTCGAGAAAACCAAACCATTCCGGACCTTCCCCTTCATTGAACACCATGCAGATGTGCGCCACTGGGTGAATGTCTATCTTAAACCTGAGCACCGGAGTTAACCCAAATGAAGATCACGCGGATTTCAATTCACCAGGTCGATGTCCCGATCAAGCCAGCAACGATATCGCATGACCGGGTCATGTCGGTGTTCGACATCACTCTTGTCCGTATTGAGACAGATGCCGGTATCGAAGGTTGGGGCGACACAGTGCCGTGGGGTGCCAACTTCGTGGCCGCATTCCCCGAAGGTGCCCGCGCTGGCCTGGAATTCCTTGCGCCGAAACTGATCGGTCGTGACCCTCGGGACGTTGCCGCCATCAGCGATTTGATGGACTTTGAAATGACCGGACAGCCCTATATCAAAACGGCGCTGGATGTTGCCTGCTGGGATATTTTAGCACGCTCGATGGATGCGCCGTTGTATCGCGTTCTGGGCGGCATGGTGACGGAGCGTCCTGAAGTCGTGGGTTCGGTGCCACCGATACCGGGTGACGAACTCCAAGCCGCCATGGACGCTCTGCGGGCAAACGGTATCGCTCAGTTCTCAGGAAAGACGAGCGGGGATGTGGCCGCCGACATCGACTATCTGCGCTGGATGGGGGAACGCATGCGTCCGGGAGAGTCTCTCAAATATGATGGCAATGGCGGATGGCGCGTCGATGAAGCGATCCGGGTGGCCAAGGGCATGGGCGACATCGACGTCTATTTCGAACAGCCTTGCGCGACCTATGCGGAATGCCGGGAAGTGCGGCGAACGACGGGCATACCGCTGATATTGGACGAATCTGCGACGGATGTGGGCATCGTCGTCCAGGCCAAGTCGGATGGCGTTTTGGACGGGTTGAATCTCAAGCTTGCCAAGGTTGGCGGCATTTCGAAGATGAGACTGATCCGCGACCTTTGCGTCGCGCTTCATGTACCGATGGAAATCCAGGACTCTTCATATAGCGAGTTGGCCTGCGCCGTCGTCGCCCATATGGGACACTCGACACCGGAACGGGCCATCAGATCGGTCATTCACCCAAAGGGCTTGCTGAAAGAGACCGTGAAGAATCCCCCGGTCATCGAGAATGGTCGGATGATAGCGCCAACAGGTCCGGGCATCGGGACAGTCCCGATGCTCGATGCTATCGGCGGTCCAATTTCTGTTTTCGAGTAGCGACCGCCGTACATATTACTGAGGGAGCGTGTTTGAGCAATTTATCTACGCCCGCTTCTGGCTAAACCCGGCTGTTTGGCGGCAAAGCCTATCTTGGCTGTTCTTGCCCTGAAAGCAGACCTTGGTCTGGGCAGCCTATGCCGGGTTTTCGAGTGCGAAGCCATACTCGGATTGATGCCAG
>SPJV01000042.1 GCA_006844765.1 Alphaproteobacteria bacterium
GACGCAAAATTGCAGTCTTGCCAATAATTTATTTCCATAGCTAATCGGGCTTCCAGACACGCAATCCCGAATGACGAGGCAGGGGAAGGAAGACTGAGATGAGCAAGCAGAAAACCCACTCTTTTGCCGTGGCAGCGGTCGTGATCTTAACCGCAATCATGCTCTATGACGTGATGGGGGCCATCGTTAAGCATCTGCGCCAAGACTATCCGACCGCGCAGCTTTCCATGTTCCGCAATATCTTCGGCCTGCTGCCCACCGCCGCGATCCTGTTCTTGTCCAAAACTTGGGTCGAGTCGGGCAGGCGCGTCGTTATCCGCCAATGGAAGTTCGCTCTGATACGCGGCGGGTTTGGTGCCTTGGCGCAGATCTGTCTCTACCTGTCCCTGCTGCATCTGGAATTTGCGACAGCCACGTCATTGCTGTTCGCCGGCCCACTTTTCGTCACCGCCCTATCGGTTCCAATCCTCGGAGACCGGGTTGGTCCCTGGCGGTGGGTGGCCGTAACCATCGGCTTCATCGGGATTCTTCTGGTCATTCAGCCGGCGAAAGAGAGTTTTACCTGGTACAGTGCCTTACCGCTTTGCGCCGCCTTCGGCTTTGCGACAATCAGTGTCACCTCACGGCTGTTCGATAAGGAAGTCCCGACAGCGCTGTTGAACCTCTATCACACGCTCGGTTCACTCGTTGGGTCGTTGATCATGATCTTTCTGACCGAAGGGTTTGTGCCCATCGCGTCTCTGGAAGACTGGGGCTGGCTTATTGCCATGGGGTTTGCCGGTGGATTGGCAGCCTTTTGCATTGTCACAGCCTATCGGTTGGCAGAACCGAGCAGCCTGTCGCCCTTTGAGTATTTCGCAATCCCCTTCTCTTTCAGTCTGGGCTGGATCTTCTTTGGCGAAGCGCCTTTCGAAAGGCTGATCCCAGGTGTTTTCCTGATTGTCGGGGGCGGCGTGCTGATTGCCTGGCGCAAGCGACTGGAAAGCAGAGCCAACTAGAAACAATTCGGGGGCCGGAATCCCGACCCCCGAACTAAAATCGAAATGCGAAAAAGAACCTACGCGATCAGTATTGCCGCGTCGGCATACGCCAGCACAGGAAGCTACCCATGTTCTTGGCTTCAGCCGGTTCCATCTCAACGAACAGATCGGCGAGTTCGGGCGGCAGTCGCTCATACAACAGGTTCGACATGACCATTTCACCCGGTCCGGACTGTCCCATCAAACGGGCGGAAAGGTTGATACCCTCTCCCAGGAATCCGACTTGGGTTGAGGAGAACGGCCGGAACGGCACCATCGACAGATCGCCGATCGCGCAGCCCATATGGACGCCATGCTTGTTCTGGACCCGGTCCAATCCCCGCTGCCAATCCGAGGCAACGGAATAGCCGATATCCGCCAGCGCACGCGCGCATTTAACCGCTTGGGCCATGTAATCGGTGTTGCTTTCGTGGAGCCCGAAGATGCCCACAACCTCATCCCCGACGATCTGATACATCATGCCGCCGCAGTTATGGATTGCGGTGCGGGCCTTGGAATAGAAGGTTTCCAACCGCAGCCGGGTAAAATCAGGATCGCGCGAATCCCGCACATAGGACGAGAAGCTGCACA
>SPJV01000040.1 GCA_006844765.1 Alphaproteobacteria bacterium
AACAAGGGCCCTTGGATCTGATAGACCTTCGCCCCTTCGGGCGTCTCATAGGTCTTGGCGTGAATGCGTGTGGCGTTGGACCAAGCATAGGCCAGCGCCGATACGATCACGCCAACGACCACAGCCGTCGCCAGATCGGTCATGACCGTCACAACGGTTACCAAAATGATAACGGCGGCATCAGTCAAAGGTACTTTGCGCAAGATACGAAGCGAGTTCCAAGCGAATGTCCCGATCACAACCATGAACATCACGCCCACTAGCGCGGCCAATGGAATTTGCTCGATCAGAGGGGATGCAACCATGATGAACAGCAGCAGGAACAGGGCCGCCGCGATACCAGCGATACGAGTCCGGCCGCCAGATTTTACATTGATCATGGACTGACCAATCATCGCACAACCGCCCATGCCGCCAAAGAAGCCTGTTACAGTGTTGGACACACCCTGGGCCACGCATTCCTGTGACGCGCCGCCCCGCTTGCCTGTCATCTCGCCCACAAGGTTAAGGGTCAGCAGGCTTTCGATCAGACCAATTGCGGCTAGGATCAGGGCGTAAGGCAGGATTATGCGCAAGGTTTCCAGGTTCAGCGGAACCACTGGGATATGCAGCGATGGCAGACCCCCTTGGATAGATGCCATATCGCCAACCCGTGGGACATCAATGCCAAAGGCAATGACCAAGATCGCCGTGATCAAGATACCCGCCAAAGGCGCTGGAATCGCCTTGGTTACCTTCGGAATATAGTGGATTACGGCCATTGTCAGGGCGACCAGCCCCAGCATTATGATCAAAGGCCACCCGGTGATCCATTCGCCGCCGGAAACGCCGTGACCCGAAACCTCGGCCGTGCCTGGAACTTTGAACTGGCCCATCTGCGCCAAGAAGATCACGATCGCCAGACCGTTCACAAAGCCCAACATAACGGGGTGAGGGACAAGTCGGATAAACTTGCCCAACCGGAAGACACCTGCTGCAATCTGGATCAAGCCCATTAGGACAACTGTAGCGAACAGATACTCGACACCATGCTGGGCTACCAAAGCAACCATAACAACCGCCAGAGCACCCGTGGCACCCGAAATCATCCCCGGACGCCCGCCCATGATCGCGGTGATCAGACCCACGATGAAGGCCGCGTAAAGGCCGACCAGCGGATTAACCCCAGCCACAAAGGAAAAGGCCACCGCTTCGGGCACAAGGGCCAAAGCAACCGTCAAACCAGATAAGATCTCAATCCGCCAACGTTCAGGTGTGATTCCCCGCGGGCTAAGATTAGAGAGGTCAGGCGGAGCAATTCGGCGCGCAAAAGAGGCCAGTGTCGAACGGGGCATAAGTGGACTTTCGATAGCATTCTAAGGGAGCTTGGTGGGGTGCAATTCATGCGTAGCGCTTCTGCGCCAGATTACGGGCCTTTTGACAGTGTTTACGCCAACGCACCACCCGTGCGCGAATGACCGCCCAGAAGGGTTGCGCCAAGGTCACGGATCAGTATCGGCTGGTCGTTTCCCATTGCATTCAAGCCCCCCATTGGGCGACCCTCGAGGCAAAAGAAATGCATACAGGTG
>SPJV01000103.1 GCA_006844765.1 Alphaproteobacteria bacterium
CCTTCCCGATAGGAAGACACGACATGAATCAGATCAATTTCTCCCAGCTTAAAAAATCCCCGAAAATTGCCTTCGTCAAAGGCCGCTGGCATGCGGATATCGTCGATAAGGCGGAAGACGGCTTTCGCGCCGAAATGACCCGTCTGGGCGCACCGGACAATGCCATCCAGATCTTTGAGGCACCGGGCGCCTTTGATATCCCCGTATTGGCGCAGAAGCTCTGCCGGTCCTATCGCTATGACATCGTTGTCGCGGCAGGCTTCGTGGTGGATGGCGGCATCTATCGTCATGACTTCGTTGCCTCCGCCGTAATCGATGGCTTGATGCGCGTTGGGCTGGATACCGGGGTGCCCGTGCTCTCCGTCGTCCTGACGCCGCACCAGTTCCAAGAGACGGACGCGCATGAGGATTTCTTCAAGAGGCATTTCGTGCTGAAAGGCGAAGAAGCGGCTAAGGCCTGTGTTCAGACATTGGCGACTTTCGAAGGCCTGGACCTCGCCGGCGCCGACAAGGCCGCCTGACGCACACGGTTTTCAGACCAGCCCTTCTCAGATTGGCACTTCCAGTCCAAGCTTCACCGCATCCATGGCGACAGTCGTCTTGAATTTGCGGATATGGGGATTGGACTGGAAGGCCCGGTCGGTAAAGGCCTCATAGGCCGGCATATCTTCCACGGCGATTATCAGGATGAAATCGGCATCACCGGCGACGTAATAGCATTGTTGGACCTCCGGTAAGGCCCGCATGGCCTGTTTAAAGCGCGAGATGACTTCATGGCCACCGCGCTCAATCTCAATTTCCACAATGAAATTCATGCAGGCGCCAAGGGTCGCGGGATCAAGGATCGCGACTTCGCGCGCGATCACCCCGCTCTCCCTGAGGCGTTTCAGGCGGCGTTGAATGGCAGCGGGCGACAGCCCGATAACAGCGGAGAACTGCTCTGCCGTTCGTCGGGCATCCTTTTGAAGCTCCCTCAACAGGGCGGTGTCAAAGTCATCCAAGTCTTCCATATGTGAATGTTATCAAATCAAAAGCCTCACTTCGAACAGATTTTTCTCGTGATAGGCGTGATCGTGCGGAAATTAATCAGGCAATCAGACTACCATCCCCGAATTCGTACTTATTCAAGGATCGCAATTCATGGCCAGCAGTGATCGCACTACTGAAGAAACGCCAGCCCTACCCTCTAGCGGGATCGTTTGGGGATTGGCGGCGGCTGTTATCTGGGGCGCTTGGCCTGTGTTGTCGCGCGCGGGTGTCTCAGGTGAGAACGCCCTGACACCGATGGATATCACGGCCTTGCGATTCGGTGTCGCCGGACTTGTCCTGCTTCCCCTGCTGTTCCGCAATCGTGAAAAGGCCCCCATGCCGCCCTGGCCGGCGATGCTTCTTATGACGCTGGGGGCTGGCGTGCCCTATGTCATGACGGCAACGATTGGGCTTTCCATGGCGCCCGCTACCCATGCCGGGATCATCATCCCCAGCACGATGTTGACTTGCACAGCGCTCGGCGGGTGGCTCTTCCTGAAAGACCGCCCCAGTATGATGCGCATCTTTGGCATCGCCGTCATTCTGCTTGGGATCGCGATAACCGGCTCCCGTGGTGTTCTAGGGACGACCGGGGCAGCAGACTATGTGATCGGTGACCTGTTGTTCATGGCAAGTGGCTTCCTCTGGGCGGTTTACACGGTGAGTGCACGCCGTTGGGGCGTTGACCCCTGGCGCGCCACAGCCATTGTGTCTGTTGGCTCTCTGGTGGCTTTTGCACCGATCTATGCGGTGACAGCAGATTGGGCGCATCTCGGCACGCTGCCATTGGAGCTGATCGCGATACAGGCGATTGGACAGGGCATCGGAGCTGCGATCCTGGCACTGGTCTTCTATTCAAAGGCGGTTGCGTCATTGGGAGCGGCCAAGGGAGCCCTTTTTGCGGCCCTGGTGCCTGGAATGGCGGCTGCCCTCGCCCTGCCCATTCTAAACGAAAGGCCAGCAATCAATGAGATCGCCGGCCTTGCCGTCGTAACAGTCGCTATGATTGTCGCCCTTAGGGCGCGCTAGGTCCGTTAGGCGGGATCCGGCTCCGCTCCGGGAGGCGGCGCTGCCTTATTGTCCGTGGTGGGCACAGAGGAGCGAATGCCACCAGTGCCTTCGCTTGGATCTTCATCCTCCTTACGGACGATAGGCTCGCCGCGCAGAATCTTACCAACCTCGTCACCGGACAGGGTTTCATATTCCAGCAGTGCTTTGGCAAGCGCGTGGTGCTTGTCTACATGCTCCCGCAACACATCATAGGCGCGGTTTTCTTCTTCTTCACAAATCCGGCGAATTTCATCGTCGATCAATTGCGCCGTCTTCTCAGAGATATTCTGCTGTTTCGCGACGGAGTGACCGAGGAAGACTTCTTCCTGGTTCTCCGCATAGCGCAGACGGCCCAAAGTGTCGGACATGCCGTATTCCATGACCATGGCGCGGGCGACACGGGTCGCCTGGTTCAAGTCACTGGCGGCTCCGGTCGTGATGTTTTCCTTACCATAGATCAGGTGTTCGGCTGCCCGTCCGCCATAGGCCATGGCGATCATCGCGCGCATTTCCTTTTCCGACTGGCTGAGCTGATCCCGCTCCGGCAGCATCTGGACCAGACCAAGCGCCCGCCCGCGGGGAATGATCGTCGCCTTGTGGATCGGCATATTGCCTTCAACGAAATAGGCGACAATGGCGTGCCCGGCCTCGTGATAAGCTGTGGCCGCTTTCTCATCTTCCGTCATAACCATCGAACGCCGCTCAGCGCCCATGATAACCTTGTCTTTGGCGTCCTCCAGCTCCTGCATGGAAACGACACGACGGTTGCGGCGTGCGGCCAGCAAGGCGGCCTCGTTAACCAGGTTCGCCAGGTCGGCACCGGAGAAACCGGGGGTCCCTCGTGCAATGACCTTCGCTTCGACATCCGGTGCCAGTGGCACTTTCCGCATATGAACCTTCAGGATTTTCTCCCGGCCCAGGATGTCCGGGTTCGGGACGACGACCTGACGGTCAAAGCGGCCTGGACGCAGCAGCGCAGGGTCTAGGACATCCGGGCGGTTGGTCGCGGCGATTAGGATTACCCCTTCATTCGCCTCAAACCCGTCCATTTCAACAAGCAGCTGGTTCAGCGTCTGCTCACGTTCATCATTGCCGCCGCCCAGGCCAGCACCACGATGACGGCCAACCGCATCGATTTCATCGATAAAGATGATGCAGGGCGCGTTTTTCTTACCCTGTTCGAACATGTCACGGACACGGCTTGCGCCGACACCGACGAACATCTCAACGAAATCAGAGCCGGAGATGGTGAAGAAAGGAACATTCGCTTCGCCGGCGACGGCGCGCGCTGTCAGCGTCTTACCGGTACCGGGAGGGCCGACCAACAGGCAGCCCTTCGGTATTTTACCACCCAGGCGTTGGAATTTCTGCGGGTCTTTCAGGAATTCGACGACCTCTTCCAGTTCGACCTTGGCTTCGTCGATACCGGCGACATCGTCAAACGTCACGCGGCCCTGCTTCTCGGTCAGCAGCTTCGCCTTGGACTTGCCGAAGCCCATGGCCTTGCCGCCACCGCCTTGCATCTGACGGAACAGGAAGATCCAGACCGCGATCAGCAGCAACATCGGGAACCAGTTGATCAGAATGTTCAAAAGGCTCGGCGATCCGCTATCCGGCGGTGCGACTTCAACCCGGACGCCGGTGTTATTCAGGCGCTCGATCAGTGTCGGATCATGCGGCGCGTAGGTCCGGAACAGCTCACCACTGCGGGTATGGCCGGTGATGGTCGAGCCATCGATCCGAATATCCTTCACATTCCCAGCATCGACATTAGCGATGAAGTCGGAATAGGCGGTGCCTTCGACCTGCTGGCGCGAGGAGCTGCCTTGGAAAATATTGAACAGGAACACCATCAAAACAATGATGACGATCCACAGGACAATGTTCTTACCGAAGAAATTCAAGATTTTCCGCCCTTTAGCCAAGGCGCCGTTACCGGCGCGAACCTCGGATTATTCCGACTTTTACAGACACTCTAGCTGCCGAAACACCATCGGTCTCAAGAGCGATCCCTGATTAAACGCGCTTTACCCCCCTGGGTCCAGTGCCGAAGAGCGATTGGACCTCAGTTAGGGCTGTTGCCGTGTACTAGATAGTGTCGTTACCCCGCCAAGAAAAGCCCAGATCACCTCCAATAAAGCGAGCAGAGCATGATATCTCGCCCTGAACACCAAAATGAGGCGCCGTAATCAGCCTTTCTCCGCACCAGATCGCGGGAAGTGTGGCACGAATTGCCGCAGGAGGCGCATCCGGAAGCGGTGTTTCTATACCGGCGTAATATTCTTTGACCTGACGCCACCCCTCAGAGCCAAGGGCACCAATCTCGAGCATTCCAGTTTCTAAGGCGTCCGCATTGGCAAATGACAGTGCATAGCGTCCATCCCAGATTATCGGCATCTGGCTTTCCCGGGAGACTGGTTGTCTGATGGACTCAACTGCCCGATATTCTCTGCAAATAATGATTTCACTCGTTTTCTCAGGAATGACTCGGCAACCGGCGCAGGTCCTGCCACCGCCAAGGGTACCTGACCGGATAGCGCCTAAAAGGGCCTCTACGCGGGCCATTCTGGGCGGAAGCGCCTCTCCCGCCGCACGCATCAGCGCATCCGACAGCACCCGAAGGGCAATCTCTATCGGCCCATCATCCTGGAACGCGGCGCGATCAAATCGGATAAAACCGGCAACGGACCAGTTTGCATGACATGCAAGATATTGGTCGCTTTCGATTTCAAGCGCTTCGCGGGCCCGGCGCATGCGGGCAGCGGTCGCGGCCAATCGTTTCGGGCTGAGCCCCTCGCCTTCGAGGACCGGAAGAAGTTTACGCATTCGAACCCGTGCGAAGCTATCCATCTGATTGGACGGATCAAGAATGTAGGAGGCTCCTGCGTCTTCTGCGAGTGCAACCAGGTCGGCCTTCGATGTCTCCAACAATGGCCGCACAAGCTTTACACCGCCTAAATCTGTGACTGGCGCCATGGCACTCAAGCCGTCCACACCGCTGCCCCGTGCCAATCTCAGCAGGAATGTTTCTGCCTGGTCTTCCTGGTGATGGGCCGTAAGAAGAAGCTGAATACCGACTTTAAGGCACTCTTCGCGCAACAGGCGATAGCGGGCGGCTCTGGCCGTCGCCTGGACATTGCGCGATGGCTTATCACCCTGCCAAACAAGGATTGTCGCCGGAATGTTGTATGACCTCAGAACATCCGCCGTCGATTGAGCTTCATCGCCGGATTCCGGACGTAGCCCATGATCGACGATCAACGCTTTGACCTTTGGTCCGCCCTTAACTTGCAAAGCCTTTGCGAGTAAGGCCAAGGCCATGCTGTCAGGTCCGCCGGAGCAGGCGACCGCTATTGTCTCGGATGAAGAGAGGCTTAACCCCAATGCAGTAAGGGCTGCGCTAAGATCAGGGTGTTCCGTGTCGGTCATGGTTGGTTACCGAACCGACAAGGCAACGGTCTCCAGTTTAGGAACATCCGTAGCGCGCAGCTTCCGCATCCGCTGTCCGCATGATCCGTGCTTCCGCTTGCGGATACTTCTGCTTCAACGTGTCAAAAGCGGTGCAAGCGGCCTTCGTCTTTTTCAGGATCCCAAAGGACATGCCGAGTTTCAGCAGACTATCGGCTGCCTTGCTGCTATTGGGATAGTTGGAAAATGCGTCAACAAAGACAGCGGCCGCATCGCGATAGTTCTCACGAACGTAATAGGTCTCCCCCAGCCAATACATCGCAGCCCCTGCCAGAGGATCACCGCCATTGGCATCAACGAACTGCCGCAGCGCCGTTTCCGCACCGGCATAGTCGCGCTTCCGCAGCAGGAGGGTCAGTGCATAGTCATATTGTTCCTTTGGCGTCCCTTCCGGCAGCTTAACATCGCCGCTGGAAGCCGCGGCTTCGGGCTCAACCGACCCGACACCGCCGGATACGGGCGCAGCAGTAGGGCTTGGAGCCGGTTGCGGTGCAGCGGCAGGTTGGGTCGCGTTCTGGGTCGCCTGAGGCGAAATCTGAGCCCCCACGACATTGCCATTGGCATCCAAACGCAATGTCCCCAATGCCTGTTGTCCGGGCTGTAATCCCGCATTCTGATCAACCTGTGTCCCGGCGGAGGAAACAATTGTTGTTCCGTTTGCCGAAGCATCACCTGCTGCTGCGCCCTGCGCTTGAACTGCGCCAGTTGCGAGGGATTGAACCGATCCACCGGCGCCGCTTGGTGCCAATCCATTGGCAAGGCCAACTGTGCTGGGGGCTACAACGCCGCCCTGCCCGCCTCCTGCCACACCGATCGCTTGTTCCAGACGCAACAGCCGTTGCTCCTGATCTGCCTTTTGACGTTCCAGCGCTTCACCCATGGTGCGCAGCTTGAAATCGACTTCCTCAAAGCGGCCATTGAGCTCCCGCAACCGGCGCTCAAGCTTCTGAAGTTTGATCTGCAATTGCCCGGCGACGGCATTGGATACGCCGCCTGTATCGCCTGTGCTCGAGGATGCCGAAGTAGATGGCGCCTTGCCAGCATAGACGAAACGCTGAAGATCCACCAGATCGCGACGAAGCCGTTCCAGTTCATTGCTTACATCCTGGGCGGAGGCAGGCACGCTGCCGGCGAAAACACCGACGGCAATCAGGCCCGCAGAAGCGAAGCGGAATAGTCTGGATATCCCCGTTACGCGCGATGAGAACGCCCGGCCTGCGCCGCCAGCTTGAGTGTTTGATGTTGTATTATAGCTGTCGATCATAATCGCGTCGCCCATGGCAAATTCAGTCCCTGATTGTTCATCTTTTCCTATATCCCGCGTTGCGCTCTGTTCCAAGTGCCGGATGTGACTCTCTCACAATGGAGAGCGCTGAATCCGAGCAGAAACGTCGCATCTGACGATATAGGCACATCTTGTGGCCGCATTATGGCGCCTTCCAAGACATGCGGCCGTTTTATAAAAAGAATAAAGGCGAATACACAAAGAGCAAAAACACAAAGGGCGGCTGTGCCAATGCCCAGCCGCCCTTCTTGGGTGCTAAATTCGGCGGCGCCTTAGCGCTGCCGGAAACTCTCTTAGCTCGCTGCGCCCGAAGCGAGGGTGGTTACACCACGACGGTTCTGAGACCAAGCCGCTTCGGTGGAACCGGCAACCGCCGGGCGTTCCTTACCGTAGGAGATGGTTTCGATCCGGCTGCCATTGACGCCCTGGCTCATCAGGAATTCTTTGACCGAATTCGCACGACGGTCGCCGAGTGCCAGGTTATATTCACGGGTACCGCGCTCATCGCAGTGGCCTTCAACACGGATGGTAACACCCGGGAAGGCATTCAGCCATTTAGCTTGACGCGCCAGCGTGGTTTGAGCCGCGCCGGTGATTTCCGAGCTATCAAGTTCGAAGTAGACGCGGTCACCAGCGGCAACAACGAAATCTTCAACTGAGCCAGCTTTCGGACCCGAAGGGGCCGGTGCCGTCGCTGCAGGCGCTGGCGCAGGCGCCGTAGCCGTTTGGGTCTGGCCCTGATCGGTCGACTGTGCGGTGCTCTGGTCATCTGAGGAACAAGCGGTCAGCAGGGCCGCAGCCGCTACAACGGTAAGAATTTTAAAGCGCATCTAGCACCCCCTGGAATTTGGGTTCGGGCAGATCGACTGCCCGGAGCCGATCACCAATTCATTCATCCACGCCGGAATACCCCGGCACAACCTTATCGTCCACGTCAAAATGCATCGAATTGGCCAGTTTTGCCGATATTTTCGTTTAAAATGCCGAAAGTGGCCTAAACAATGGTACCGGACCAAGCCGCAGCGCCATCCCAACATGTCACTTCAGACAAACACCCAAGCCATTTTAGGACCTAGATCTTCCACTTGGATTTGTATTGCACCAATCTTTTTCAAATAGATGCAGGTTGAAATCCAAATTCTCGCCAAAGTGACGATGCGGAGACTTTACACCACAAGAATTCGACGCCTTTTCGCAGACGCAAAAAAGACTAAAGCATGCGGAAAACACAATTTCAATAGCGGCTCAGGTTAAACTACCGTGATATAACGCGTATTTGATTGATGTTTTCCCTTTTCACCTCGCGACAGACCACCACTCTAAGGATTTAGCGGTGACCATGCCGGATCGGACGCATCACCCGGCGTAATAACCTCTCGCAGATTATGGCCGGTCAGGTCGACACTATAGAGCCGCGCCCGCCCGGAGCGATCCTGCCGGAAGAACATAAGCACACGCCCGTTCGGCGCCCAGGTCGGACCTTCATTGTGATACCCATCCGCCAGCAACCGCTCACCGGATCCATCTGGCCGCATGACGCCGATGAAAAACTGTCCTTTCGACAGCTTCGTGAAGGCAATCAGATCACCACGCGGTGACCAGACCGGCGTGCCATATCGGCCGGATTTGAAGCTGATGCGGTGCGGATTGCTGCCATTTGCATTCATGACATAGATTTGCTGGCTGCCGCCGCGATCCGATTCAAAGACGATTTGACTGCCATCCGGGGAAAAGGACGGCGCGGTATCAATCGCCGGGTTGTCGGTAACCCGCCGTGGTGCCCGCGTGCGCAGATCCATCACATAGATTTCAGAATTGCCTTGTTCTGCATGGCTCATCACCACGGAATTCCCATCCGGGGAGAAGCGGGGAGAGAAAGTCATCCCCTCGAACGCACCCAGCACCTCCTGCCGGCCGGTCTGAATATTGAACAAATAGACCTTCGGCTTGTCGCGGTAGTAGTTGAGATAGGTGATTTCCTGACGCGCCGGCGAAAAACGCGGGGTCAGGACAAGACTGCTGCCATCGGTCAGGAATTTATGGTTCGCCCCATCCTGATCCATGATCGCCAAACGCTTGATCCGGTTCTGCTTCGAACCGCTCTCCGCAATATAAACGATACGGGAGTCGAAATAACCATTCTCCCCCGTTACCCGCTTATAGATCGCGTCGGAGACGATATGGGCAACCCGTCGCCAGTTTTCCTGTTCACTGGAATAAGCCTTGCCGAGCATATGCTCTTCCTTGGCAACGTCCCAGATCCGGAACTCGACCCGAAGGCGGCCATCCGGCTGAACCGAAATCGCCCCATTCACCAAGGCCTCTGTATTGATGATGCGCCAGTCATTGAAGCGCGGGCGGACCTGAATAGATGCCGCCGTCTGGGTAAATGCCTTGGGATCGATCGGTTCAAAGAGGCCAGAACGCTCCAGGTTCGCACTGATCACTTGCGCAATGTTGCGGCCCAGGGTCGATTCTCGCTCATTCACCCCGAAAAATTCGGTAATCGCGACCCGGATCGGTTTCACATTGCCTTGGCGAATGTCAATTGTCACCTCAGCTTGGGCGGCGCCTAAACCCGCAATGAATGCAACCATCACCATGACAGCCGGGAGCATCTGCCCCCGGATCTGTTTCAGCGTGGTCGTTAGAGCCTTTGCATGTGTCACTGCAACATCTCCCTCGGATCGAAGTTGATCACCAAGTTCCGCCATTGGTCATACTTATCCGGCGGTAGTTTCAATGGATTACACTGGTTACTTTTAACCGCACGTTCTGCCGACTCGGCCAGGATTTGATAGGCGCTGACCTGCGTCGTCGTCGCCCCCACCAACTCACTGCCGAACTGATCAAGCGCCGTAGCACTGATTACGCGCCTGTCTGGTCCAACCTGAACACGGACCGGCACAACCATGTTTCGCATACCAAGTCCACCTGCGGGCACATTCCAACATTTGGATATCTGGGCACGCAAGGCATCCATTTCAGAGCCGGTCATGGCAGCAGACGCCTGCGGCTTGGGCGCAGGTTTTTGTTCCGTTGGTTCCAGATTGGCCAAGGTCTCCTGAAACAGATCGGCAGCATCCGCCGTTTTTTCCTCTGGCTCCACCTTCGGCTTGGGCTTCGGTGCGTCTTCTTGAAGCTCTTCCACCGTTTTTAGCAAAGAAGCAATAGCATCCGGCTTTTTCGGTGCTTCCGGCTTCAAGCGCGCCCGAGGCGTTGGCGGTGTTTCAGGCTCAGGTTTTGGCTCAGGCTCAGGCTCCGGTTCAGGCTCCGGTTCTGGCTCGGGCTCCGGTTCTGGTTCAGGCTCCGGTTCTGGCTCGGGCTCCGGTTCTGGTTCAGGCTCCGGTTCTGGCTCGGGCTCCGGTTCTGGCTCGGGTACAGGTTCGGGTTCAGGTGCCGGCTCAGGCTCAGGTACCGGCGCAGGTTCCGGTTCCGGCGGCGGAGGCGGCGGATCTGGCTCAGGGGGCGGTGGTGGCGGTGGAGGATCCGGCTCTGGCGGCGGTTCTGGTTCTGGCTCAGGAGGCGGAGGTTCTGGTTCCGGGATCGGCGGTTCTTCGGTCGATACTGCCGCCAACATTTCTTCCGTCACAACTTCAACATCAATGACAGCATCATCCAAATCGATAATCGGCTGGGGCGCAGGCAAACCGATCCAAGCCGCGAAGATAATCGCGACATGAAACAGGAAACTGAGGATTAGCGTGCCTTTCATCGGATCCCATCAACCAGCCAGAGGCTGCTACTGCCCCTCACCCACGCCGTTCGGCAATTTCGCCAACAGTGCGACCTTCTTAAATCCGGCAGCGCTGACAGTGCCCATCACCTCCATAACTTTGCCATAGGCGATTGCGGCATCACCCCTGACAAATATTCGGACATCGGGATTGTTGACCGTGATCGCCTGCAGGCGCGGCACCAGATTCTCAAGCGCCACCTCATTTTCCTGGATGTAGACGCGGCCTTCCTTATCGACGGATAGGACTAAAGGTTCATCGCTGTCATTCATGCTGGCCGCTTGCGTTTTCGGCAGATCGACAGGCACACCCACAGTCAAAAGCGGCGCGGTCACCATGAACACGATCAACAACACCAGCATCACATCGACGAAGGGGGTTACATTGATATCCGACATGGGGCGATAGCGTCGACGCCCCCTACCCCGGCCGACACCGGGCGAACTTATGCCATTTCCGACGGGCCCTGCCATGGTTCAGCCCCGCTCGTCCAATTGCCGGGAGACAATTGCCGTAAATTCATCGGCAAACGCTTCGAGCCTATTCGCATAACGACCGAGATCGGTTGATATCTTGTTATAAGCGACTGTCGCCGGGATAGCGGCAACCAGGCCGAGCGCCGTGGCGAAGAGTGCCTCTGCAATACCCGGCGCAACAACGGCCAGGCTTGTCTGTTTCGTCGCTGCGATAGAAGAGAAACTATTCATAATCCCCCATACCGTTCCAAGCAGCCCGATGAATGGGGCACTTGAGCCGACGGAGGCCAGGAATGGCAGATATTTCTCGAGCCTTTCGACTTCGCGGTTCAAGGTCACATGCATGACCCGTTCGATCCGCGCCTGCACCGTGCCGGCGACCGAGACAGAGCCTCGTTCGACGGAGCGCTGCCATTCCCGCATGGCCGCCGCGAAAACGGCGGTCATCGGGTCCCTGGGGACCGCGCCCACCCGGTTGTAAAGATCTTCCAACGAACCGCCTGACCAGAAGGCATCCTCAAACTTTGCAGCCGCACGCCGCAAACGGCCCAGGCGGATCAGCTTGTCGAAGATGATCGCCCAGCACCAGACCGACATCAGCATCAAAATCATCATCACTGATTTGACGACAATATCGGCGCGAAGGAACAATGCGAGAGCGGTCAATTCCCCGCCATCAACACTGAGTTCCAAGCCATCCCCCATGATCACACCGTCGACGACATCTCCGACCGGTGCGCCTGTACTATCCAGCTGTTCCATGCCTGTCCTCTACTCCGTTCCCAATCTTGGTTCCATAGCTGGCATCAGTCCCGCGAAACCGCGCCGAAGCTCTTCCGGCAGCCGCATAGGCCGCCCCTTTCCATCGATCAAGGCAAGCCGTATTTCCAATCGGCATAATACGTCCTGCCCGCGAAGAATGACCTGATCCATATCGATACTGGCGCCACCGAACTTTGCGATCCGCGTTTCCACTGTCACGAGATCATCCAGACGGGCTGGTTTCAGATAATCAGCAACACTGCGGCGCACGGCAAAGCCCGCCCCAAATCGCGATGCAAGGCCTGGATGATCCAAACCAAGCGCCCGCAAAAACTCTGTCCGGCCGCGCTCTGCAAACTTCAGGTAGTTGGCATAGAAGACAATACCGCCTGCATCCGTATCTTCATAATACACCCTGACTGGCAGGCGATGCGGAAGCTCTATCGACAATTAACCCTTACCCCAAACAGATGACCGGCAAGCCCCATTGGCATCACAGGGTTTTGCCCCGAAATGATGGCAGAAATACGACCATCCAGACCAACTCGATGACGGACCAGAAAAAATCACCCAGCATCCGACAATGGCCCTAGAGACTCTCTTAATCCTCAAGTCTCATACGCGACTCGCGTGACAAAAAAAAGCGGTCCGCAGAGACATTCTAAATCCGCAAAAAATCAGCCACCCAGATACTTCGCAGGATTAACCGATTTACCTTTCCGCCGAACTTGAAAGTGCAACTGCGGACTGTCGACATTGCCGGTGGAACCGACCTTGGCGATGGTTTGGCCTCTCCGTATTACTTCACCACGCGCCACCAGCAGCTCGCCGTTATGGGCATAGGCTGTCAGGAACCCGCCAGAGTGCTTCAACAGGATCATATTACCGAAGCCTTTGATCTCTGTTCCGCTATAGGCAACCACACCATTTTCGGCGGCGCGGACAGGCGCCCCGCGCGGTGCGGCGATATTCAGCCCGTCGTTATGCAACCCTTTGCCCTTCACCCCGAAGCCGGACAGGACGCGCCCTTTGACGGGCCATAGGAACGAGTCGCCTGCCCGCGCTGGAGGTGCTGGAAGTGCGGCCCGCGCGCGTTTTGGCGGAAATGGCTTAAACCTTGGGCGCGGCAACCCGGCATCTGTGACCTGAAATGTCATCTTCTCCACTTTGTCCGCCACTGGTTTTTCTACTGGTTTTGCTGCAGGTCGTGTAGAAGCAGAAGACTGGGAGCCCCCAGTCGTCGAAGCTGTCTGTGTAGAAGAGGGTTGAATAGAGCCGGTCTGCTGCTGGGATGTCGTTGACGCCGGCGGCTGCGGGGCCGATTGCGCGACCGTCGTGGTCCTTCCAGATGCGGCAACACGACCGGGGAGTTTCAATCTTTGCCCCACCTTGATGCCGTAAGGCGGCGCGATCCGATTGAGCCGCACGAGACTATCGAGGGACACGCCATATTGCCGGGAAATACCGTAGAGCGTCTCGCCCTTCTGAACCCGGTGCTCCACCGACTTGGGAATTGCAAGCCGTTGGCCGACTGTCAGGCGGTAAGGTGGCTCCAACCCATTCGCGACGATGAGGGACTTCAAGGACACCCGATGCTGACGTGAGATCGCATACAGCGTTTCCCCGGAGGAGACCCGATGGCTAACGCCTGAATTGATTGCGATAGCCCCGCTTCCCGTTGCCCCCGACTGAGGCGCAGGCACAGATGTCGAGCCCGGTGTCGGCGAATGCAGTCGGACCCTGGGGCCTGGGTCATTCCAGCCGCACGCAGATAGCGCGAAGCAGACCGCAAGGGCGAAAAGCCCCACGCGACCAAGTGCGCTTTCAATACAGCGTGCCATGTCCCAGATTTGTCCCATCCGGCGGACCATATCCCGCTTCGGCGCGTAGCGACAAGCGGTCGAGATCAAATCCCGCTCGTATCGATGCCTTCAACCAAGGGGACAAATCGGACGCCGCCCAGGTCTTCACGTCCTACAACGCCATTTTCCTTGGTAACACGCACGAGCCGTTGGCCCTCGATACGATCGCCCACCGGCGCGATCAACACACCGCTATCCGCCAATTGCTCAATCAGCGGATCTGGCACGTCATGAGCCGCAGCAGTCACCATAATCCTGTCGAAGGGAGCCTGTTGTGGCCAACCCTCGTATCCATCGGTCAGCAAGGTTGTGACATTTGTAAGCCCTAGAGCCGTAAATCGCTGTTCAGCCTGGTTCAAAAGGCCCCGCCGCCGCTCCACAGTGTATAGCCGCCGGCAAAGTTGCGATAAGATTGCGGCCTGATATCCCGAGCCGGTCCCCACTTCCAAAACCTTACTGCGTCTGTTGAGCGAAAGCGCTTGGGTCATCATGGCAACGACAAGGGGTTGGCTGACGGTTTGGTTCTCGTCAATCGGAAGCGCTGTATCGTCATAAGCGTGCTTATGAAATGTTTCTGGGACGAAGGCTTCCCGTGGAACGCGGGCGATTGTGTCCAGGACGGCTTTGTCGTCTATGCCATCACGCTGAAGTTTGTCTAAAAGTCGCGCACGGGGCTCAGCAAAAGGGTCACTCACTGCATCGCCTCCAGTTGCTCCCTATTCGTGCGATCCAACCCCAAAGGCGTAATCGCCACATAGCCTTGCCGTACCCAATCGAGATCGGACCCGGAGACCGCATCGCCATATTCACCCGTATGATCAATGCGATAGGTGTTACCTTTAACGCTTGAAATCAGGAAGCTGTCCTTGGCAAAGCCTTGAAACCCGATCCGGTATGGATCGTCAGGCGCGGTGACGGCTTCCGGCAGGTTGATATTGTACAGCGTGCCTGATCGGAACCCGGCCTGACAGGCGCGCTTCAAGGCTTCCGGCAAGAAGGGCAACGTATCCTCCCATTGCGACGCTGGTATGGCTTTGTTGCGGTCCTGGGCCGATACCGCAATTGCCGGGATTCCATTAGACGCCGCCGAACTCGCAGCACCGATGGTGCCGGAATAGTTCACATCAATTCCAACATTAAGCCCGTGATTAATGCCGGAGATCACGATATCCGGCAGGCAATCCCGCATCACGACCTGCAAGGCGGACAGCGTACAATCCGCCGGACTACCAGTCACGGCGAAGCGGCGCGTGCCTCTCTCCAGAATATCGATTTCCTTGCGAAGACTGACCATGGACGACGCGGCACTGCGGCCACTATCTGGCGCGACGGTCCACATTTCCCCAACGAGCGGTTCAACGACCGCTTCCAGGCGCTTCAGCCCTTCCGCATCGATTCCGTCGTCATTGGTGATCAGGACCCGCGCCGAGGCTAGGTCCAAAGGCTTCGGCGCGTCGGTCCCCATTGATCAGGTGCTCCTTGTCAGCGGTTCGGCAGTTCAATTCGGTCCGCACCGCCCATATAGGGCTGCAAGACATCTGGAATGGCGACTGAACCATCTTCCTGGCGGTAGTTCTCAAGCACAGCAATAAGCGTCCGCCCAACCGCAAGGCCTGAGCCATTCAGTGTGTGGACGAAGCGTGTGCCCTTCTCGCCCGGCGTTCTAAAACGGGCCTTCATCCGACGCGCCTGGAAATCACCGCAGTTGGAGCAGCTTGAAATTTCCCGATAGGCCTCCTGCCCTGGCAACCAGACTTCTATGTCATAGGTCTTGCGCGCCCCAAACCCCATGTCACCGGTCGACAGAACAACAGTCCTGAATGCCAGCCCGAGAGACTTCAGGATGCCTTCGGCGCAGTCGGTCATACGCTCCAGCTCTTCAACCGACTTATCCGGATGAGTGATCGAGACCATTTCGACCTTGGAGAACTGGTGCATCCGGATCATACCGCGCGTATCTCGTCCGGCCGCCCCGGCTTCCGAGCGGAAACAAGGTGTCCAGGCAGTAAACCGCATCGGCAGATCATCAGCCTCCCAAATTCGGTCGGCGGCGATGTTGGTCATCGGCACCTCCGCAGTCGGGATCAGCCAAAACCCTTCATCGGTATGGAACAGGTCTTCAGTGAATTTCGGAAGCTGCCCAGTCCCATACATGGCGTTGTCCCGCACCAGATAGGGCGGCACGGTTTCCGTATATCCGTTGGCGCCTGTATGCGTATCCAACATGAAACAGGCAAGTGCACGCTCCAAACGGGCGAGTTGCCCTTTCAGAAGAACGAACCTTGCCCCGGACATGGTAACAGCCGTTTCGAAATCCATCTGGCCGAGCGCTTCGCCAATTTCAAAGTGCTGCTGCGCCTCTTTCATCTCTGGCGGCGTACCAACACGTCGGATTTCGACATTCGCGTCTTCATCTGCCCCGACAGGCACATCATCAAAGGGGATATTCGGCAGGCTTTCCAAAATGGATTGAAGCGTTTCCGCGCACTCCCGCTCTTCTGCCTCGGCAGCCGCAAGGCCATCCTTCAACGATTGCACTTCCTCAATCAGAGCTGTGGCATCACCGCCCTGCCCCTTGATCTTGCCAATCTCTTTGGAAGCTTCATTGCGGCGGCTTTGCATCACTTGCATGCGGGTCTGAGCGTCCCGGCGTTTTACATCGAGATCGAGAATGGTTGCGGCTTGTGGCTGCAAGCCCCGGCCCGCCATGCCTTTGTCGAAGGCATCCGGAGTTTCACGAATTAATTTCAAGTCATGCATGATCTTGTTCCCTAGGAAAGTTCGGTTTCGATCACCCGCCTGGCCAAGATGCCCGGCGGGGGTGGCGGAGCAATGCTCTCCGCCTAGCCGCTAGATCGACCGTCGTTCTTTCCATCCCCACTGGAACCACCGTTATCGGGGTCATCGTCATCAGGATCATCATCCAGATCATCGTCTTCATCGACATCCAGACCAAGCGCCTTATCCCGCTCCCGCTTTTGCCGCTCGATCAAAATCCCGCAATAGATCGAGATTTCGTAAAGCAGGATGATCGGAATCGCGAGGCCAATCTGGCTTAACGGATCCGGCGGTGTCAGGACAGCGGCGGCCACGAACGCAATCAAGATTGCGTAGCGCCGCTTCTTTCTAAGACCATCTGAACTCGCCAGACCGGCACGCACCAGCAGTGACAGGACGACCGGAAGCTCAAAGCTGATCCCAAACGCGAAAATCAAGCGCATCACCAGCGAAAGATATTCACTGACCTTTGCTTCCAGTTCAATCCGGGGGCCGCCATCAGCAGTGGCTGCTTGTTCGAACCCAAGGAAGAAGTCGATAGCGACCGGCATCACCAAGTAATAGACAAAGGCGCCGCCGATCACGAACAGGATCGGTGTCGCAATCAAGAACGGCAGGAATGCGCCCTGCTCGTGCTTGTAAAGCCCCGGTGCAACGAACATCCACAGCTGCCCGGCAATGATCGGGAAGGAGATGCAAAGCGCCGCGAAGAAGGCGACCTTGATATGGGTGAAGAATTGTTCATGCAGCGCGGTGAAGATCATCCGCCGGCCTGTCTCACCTTCCCATGCCGATTGCAGGGGCGCGGCAAGCCAATCATAGATCGACTGCGCAAAGAAGAAACATATGAAAAAAGTGACCAGCAGGGCGACAACCGACCAGACAAGCCGCTGGCGCAGCTCGACCAAATGTTCGAGCAGTGGTGCCTTCGATGCTTCGACTTCGTCCCGATTAACAGTCATCGTCATGCAGACCCTGTTTTAGCGGCTGGGGCCTTCCGCGCAGCGGCTTTCTTAGCACTAGCCTTCTTAACCGCGGTTTTCTTAGCCGCCGTTTTCTTAGCCGCTGCTTTTTTTACGGCAGTCTTCTTGGCCGAAATCTTCTTGGCTGCAGCTTTCTTCGTGCCTGCCTTTTTGGCCACCGGTTCAGGTTTCGGCGCTACCGGCAAGGGTTGGGGCGCACCAGCCTGAATGGAAGAGACATCTTGGTCTTTCTTTACGCTACCGCCCGTCTTCTTATCCGAAGATTTGGTATCGTCATCAGGCGGCCATTTCAGTGGCGTCGGTCCAGGCGGTTTCGAGGTTTGAACCTTGATGCCGTTCACCTCGTCCTTGATTTCCTTAAAGCTGCTCGAAACGGAACCGGTTGGATCGATTTCACCTTCGAAATCCGTATCCGCCATCTCCTTCAGCTCTTTGCGAAGATCGGCGACATCGGCTTCATTCGCCATATCGGTCATGGTGCTCTGGAACTCGCCAGCCATTTCGCGAATCTTGCGAATGTAACCAGTCACTGTCCGCATCACGCGCGGAAGCTCTCGCGGACCAACGATGAGGACGGTCGCGATTGCGATGACCAGAAGTTCGGTACCGCCGATATCGAGCATCGGAAAATAACCCCAGCTCGCGACACGCCCGACGAACGCTCTCTCATAGAGGTTCGTGTCAGGCGTTGTCGCTCAGCGGATCAGCCGTTTGCGGCTTTATCCTTAACAACAGTCTCAGCCTCATCCGCATTCGCGTCAGAGACTTGCTTGACCGTCTCACCTTCGGTGCCGGTAGCTTCTTCTTCCTTCATGTTTTTCTTGAAGGACTTCAGACCTTTACCGAAATCACCCATCAAACCAGAAATCTTTCCGCGACCGCCGAACAGCAGAAGCGCAATGGCCAAAACAATAAGCCAGTGCCAGATCGAAAAAGTACCCATCGGTCGTTCCCTACTCCAATTCGCCCCAAATCGGGTTGTTATAACGTGCTGGATGCCCGTCCTAACCGTTGATGAAATCTGCCGCTCGGTTCCGTGCCAGGACCTCGCCGAGCCAGCCGACCCCCCTGTTGAAGGCTATTTAGCGTCTTCCACCGGAAAAACAAAGGCCTGACTGCTGTCCAACTCAATTGCCAGGACAGTATTTTCATCCGGCAGGAAGCGACCGGGACAGCGGACATGCAAATGAACGTCCGTTCCGTCGGCGCTTTTCGCGAATGTATGAACCAAAGAACTACGCCCCAACATACGGGCCGCCTCGACGACTGCATAGCCCGGTCCGGCCTTGTTTTCTGCTGTTTCTCGCAAACCAATCGCCTCCGGCCGAACGATGATTTCGACCTTCGATCCATTCATGAAGCCCGGCGCTGCAATCTCTCCCAACGCGCAAAAAACAACGCCATTCTCAACAACACCGAGGAGGCGATTCACTTCACCAAAAAAACCAGCAACGAATGCATTGGCCGGCTTGTCATATAGCTCGTCCGGGCGGCCAGTCTGAACCGCGTACCCCTCCCGCATCACAACGACACGATCGCTGAGATACATGGCTTCTTCCGCATCATGGGTAACCATCAATGTGGCAGCACCAGAGGTTTGCAGTGCGTGCAGGGTCTGATCGCGCACCTGATCCCTGAGCCGTGCATCGAGACCGGAGAATGGCTCGTCCAATAGAATGACTGCAGGGCGCGGTGCCAATGCCCGTGCAAGCGCAACGCGTTGTTGCTGGCCACCTGACAGTTCATGGGGATATCTACCTGCGGCCCAATCCAGGCCAACTTGCTCCAAGACCTCTGCAACACGGATAGATTTCTCCGCCGCCGATGCGCCGACCAGCCCGAAGGCAACATTGTCGGCGATCGGCAAATGTGGAAACAGCGCATAGTCCTGGAAGACAAGCCCGACCCCTCGATCCTCCGGCGGGACAAAATTGGTTGATGACGCAACGAGGTGCCCAGCGATATTCACCTCCCCTCCGGTCACGCCCTCCAATCCGGCAGCAATGCGCAATGCGGTGGTCTTGCCACAACCCGATGGCCCCAACAGGCACACCACCTCACCTGGAGCGACATCCAAGTTAAAACGCCGCAACGCGTGAACTGCCCCATAGCGGTGGCAAACGTCTGAAAGACTAAGCGCGGGCGAGGCATTTTCTACAGGGGACGTGGCCGGTTTAAACATGAAGTACGGTAGGCTTTCGCATAAGAGAGTAAATCAATCTGCTCGACGATCTTGCGAACAGTAGGCGCTTAGAAGGACAATATTGCGGTTAAGAATTGTTCTCAAGCTTTTGTGACAACGCCTCAATCTTCCAACGCAATATGTTCATCATTTTCGACACTCTCAAATACTTCATCATTCTCAAGGAAAGCCGTCCGTTCATCCAAATCCTCAGCGTCTTCCTCGTCCTCAGCCTCATCCGTGTTTTCCTCACCACGCATGGCAAGAATACCCGCACCAGGCCGATTATCGAGCAAGCCGGCGGCCTTTAACTCATCCATACCCGGCAAGGCTGCCAGTTCTTCCAAACCAAAATGGGCCAGGAAACCTTCTGTCGTTCCCCACGTGACGGGTTTCCCGGGCGCGCGCCGGCGCCCCCGTGGGCGGATCCATTCAATTTCGAGCAATGTGTCCAAGGTTCCCCGGCTAAGCGCAACCCCCCGAATCTCTTCAATCTCCGCGCGGGTAATGGGTTGGTGGTAGGCAATGATGGCAAGGGTTTCGACGGCGGCACGGCTGAGCTTGCGGGCTACTTCCCGCTCAATCGTGAAATAGTCTGCCAGGTCTTCCGCCGTGCGAAACGCCCAACCCTTTCCAACCTTTTGCAGGTTCACGCCCCGGTTCGCGTATATGCCGGCCAGTTCTTCCAACAAACCGACGATATCGGTGTCTTCCGGCATGCGTTCCAACAGAACGGACTCAGCGACCGGTTCAGAACTGGCGAATATCAGAGCCTCCAAGAGGCGAAGTTGCTGAAATCTATCCACGGTTATTGCTCAATCTCGTCATTAATATCTTCATTAGCATCTTCATTAATCTTGTCATTAATCTCGTCATCAAGATTGCCATCATCATCAACCTCATCCAATGCCTCCTGCAAGGCATTGTCCCCAAGGTCATCATCAGCGGCCAATGCAGCCCGCTCGGCAGTGGCTTTACGGACGTAGATCGGCTCAAAAACCCCTGCCTGACGGATTTCCGCAAGCCCCTCCCGCGTCAATTCAAGCGAGGCTGCAAAGGTTGAGGCAACGGCGGAGCGGCGCACCAGAGGGTCTGTAAGACTATCCGGTAGAAAATTCTCCAACACGGTCCATTCCGGGACATCGCCAATCAGGAAACGCAAGCGCCTGACCGCCTGTTCCATGGAATAGAGCTGGGTCGGCATGATCCGAAGCTCGCCCCCATGGGATGTCCTGTCCCTGATCTGCCCATAGGCGGTCAGCAACTCAAAAAGCGTGATCTCATAGCGGGTTTGACGCTCAACCCGGATCGGCTCCGGCATGCCGCGCGGGAAGAAATCCTGGCCAAGGCGCGGGCGATCCAACAGAACCTTGGAGATATTCCGCATGGCATCCAGCCGCTGCAGCTGGAAAGCCAATCGCGCCGCCATCTCAGCGGCATCCTCCCCGTCCTCATCATCCTTCTGCTTCGGAATCAGCAGTTTCGACTTAAGAAAGGCGAGCCACGCGGCCATAACGAGATAGTCGGCGGCAATCTCCAGCCGCAATTCACGTGCGCGTTGAATGAAGCTCAGATACTGCTCAGCAAGGGCAAGGATTGAAATCTTGGCCAGATCGACCTTCTGGTCACGCGCCAAAGTCAAAAGCAGATCAATCGGCCCTTCAAACCCATCCAGGTTGAGGACCAGACTGTCTGCAACAGGCTCAAGACGGGGTGGATCCTCTTGAAACCCCTCCCCCTGGCTGGCCTGCTGTTCCCCGTTATCGCTCATCCGCGTGTGTGTCTTCCCTAACGAACCGGACCCAGTCTACGATCACAGGCTAGTAAGGGAAAGAGCCACCATTTTGCGGCACCGGCCGCATCCGATGGCGGCGCGGATCGATTTCGAACATCAGCTTATCCAGCTCTTCCTGGTAGCGTTCGGCTTCCAACTGCTGCGGCGGTGTCCGCATGCTCTGGGCCCGTTGCCAGCGCGCATGACCGGCGGCATCAATCAGGCCCGCGCCCTTCGCAACAGCCTGCATTTCCGCCAGATCGCCATTGCAGTGCAAGGCAATGTCGCAACCAGCCTCCCGCGCGCGTGACGCCCGGCTTTCGAAATCTCCTGTAAGTGCCTTCATGGAAAGATCATCGGTCATCAAAAGACCGCCGAATCCCTGATCCCCCCGTATAACATCCTCAATGACCTTATAGGAGAAGGTTGCCGGTTGTTCCGGATCAATATCCTTGTAGACGATGTGGGCGGTCATCCCGAGTGGACAATCCGCATTGGCCCGGATCGGCAGGAAATCGGTCGCATCCAATGTTGCATGGGGCGTATCAACAATGGGCAGCTCTTCATGGGAATCAACCGATGCGCGGCCATGCCCCGGCAGGTGTTTCGCAACCGGCAGCAATCCCCCTTCCAAAAGCGCAGACGCCATGATCCCGCCCAGATCCGCAACCGCAGCCGGGTCTACGGAAAAAGCGCGATCCCCAATTATATCGCTGCCTGTATGATAGCGAACATCCAGCACTGGGATGCAATCCGCATCAATGCCAAGATTGGCGAGCTCCGCCCCGATCAAACGCGTGTTCAAATAGACGGCACGCCTTGCCATTTCCGGATTTCGACCATGCAAGCGGCCGAACTCAGCGGCCGGCGGGGCCGCGCGCCATTGGGGCGGCTTTAGCCGTTGGACGCGCCCGCCTTCCTGATCAATAAAGATCGGTGCGAAGCGTCCACCAACAGCATCACGCAGTTCTGTCGTAAGCTGCCTGACTTGGTCTTCGTTCAGAATGTTCCGTGCGAACAGAATGAAGCCGAGCGGGTTTGTCTCCCCAAAGAATGCGCGTTCCGCATCGCTTAGGGAAAACCCTGCACAGCCGAAAATCGCCGCCGTACGCGGCTGTTCAACTCCCTGGTTTGACAATGATGCACCCCAGTTTCTTGGCCTTTAACGCATCACAGGCAGCCACAGCAGCTTTCCGGTCACCAAAAGGACCGCCCCGTGCACGATAATAGGTCTTTTCCCCTTTAACGAATTTCATGATCTGCAACGACTTATCGCCCAGAAGGTTTGGTAGGGCCGCAGCCCGAGCCGCCCAGACCTTACGCGCAGCAGCCTCGCTACCAGCGGCGACAACCTGGATGCGCCAAGTCTGAGAGATATTTGCCGGCGGCAATTTGGCTGTTGTGGTCGACGCAGCCGGTGCCGGTTTCGTCTCGACCTTCGGTTCAGGCTTGAGCTTGGGCTTGGGTGCTTCCGCTTGCGCGGCGGCGACCTGCTGTTTCGCCGTTGAAGACTGCCCGCTGCCCGCCGTCGGCGGATCCGCCGGTTCACTCAGCGCCGGAGACGGCAGCGGCGGATTAGTTTTTTGCGCGGATTGCGATGAGCCAAGCCCCAAACCACCTTGAGGTGCCTCAGTAATCGATGGCGGCGGCGGCGGCTCCGATGAACTATCAGCCGTTGGAAGCTGCGGCTCTTCGGGCGCAGGCAGGATACGTTCGACCTTGGAATCATCCTGCACGCCATCACCACTGACCGTGTCATAAACAGTCTTGTCGGTGTGTGGAATGCGCAAGCCCCCAGGCTCTTCCGGTTGGACTTTTGCGGGGCCATCCGGGCGGAGAAGCGGGGCTGCGTCTTCACTACCGCTCTTCACACCCTGGTTATAGGCGTACCAGACAACCGCGCCGACCGCGATCAGGGCGACGACCAGAACGGCGATCGGCAGCAGCCGCAACCCACCAGCCAGGCTGGAGACACCCTCACCACGACCATCTCGACCAGCTTCCAATGATGCCAGCTCGCGATCAATATCGTCGATATCCGCCGCCATTTTCCGACTCTCCGGTTACCCCGTCCTGTCACGCAGGCATGGGGATTAGTGCAATTCTTCCACTGGTTCGACGCCAAATACCGCGAGGCCAGAGGCAATCACGGTTCGCATCGCTTCCACAAGCGCCAAACGCGCCGCAGTCAGGGCCGGATCGTCTTCACGGATCACCCGCAACGCCGCATCATCCTTGCCCTTCGTCCACATGGCGTGGAAGCCCGCCGCCAGTTCATTTAGATAATAGGCGATTCGATGTGGTTCTTCTGCATCTGCTGCAGCTTCAATCTGACGGGGGTATTCGGCGAGGAGTTTGATCGCCGCCAGTTCCGCCTCACCGGTTAGCAAAGCGACATCCGCGCCCGCCAATGCCGTAGCCGACACATCCAGGTCCGGCATTGTCTCCGCCGCCATCCGGAAGACGGACCGACACCGCGCATGCGCGTATTGAACATAGAAAACCGGGTTGTCGCGCGACTGTTCCTTAACCGCTGTCAGATCGAAATCAAGCGGCGCGTCGTTCTTCCGGGTTAGCATATAGAAACGCACAACATCCTTGCCCACAGCCTCTACGAGATCCCGAACCGTGACGAAGGTGCCGGCGCGTTTCGACATTTTGACCGGCTCGCCCTTGTCCATGATCTTCACCATCTGGCAAAGTTTCACGGTCAGTTCAGCCTTGCCGCCCGATGCAGCCCGCACCGCAGCCTGCATGCGCTTTACATAGCCGCCGTGATCCGCCCCCCAAACATCTATCTGCCGGGCAAATCCCCGCCGGATCTTATCCCGGTGATAGGCGATATCCGTTGCGAAGTAAGTCCAGGTCCCATCCGATTTCTTCAAGGGACGATCAATGTCATCGCCAAAATCCGTTGCCTTGAACAAGGTCTGTGGACGCGGTTCCCAATCTTCCGGCTTTTTCCCCTTCGGAGGTTCCAAAACGCCATTATAGAGCAGACCATTATCCTCAAACTCGGCCAGGACATCGTCGACCGCGCCGGATTCGACCAAGGCCCGCTCCGAAGAGAAAACTTCCTGTTCGATGCCGAGAGACTTCAAATCATCCCGGACCAGATCCATCATCCGGTCGACGGTGAAGAGCCGCACTTTCGTAAGCCATACCTCTTCCGGTTGGTCACGTAGACTGTCTCCGAATTCCGTCGCCAATGCCTTGCCGACACTAACCAGATAATCGCCGGGATAGAGGCCTTCCGGGATATCCCCGATATCCTCCCCCAGGGCTTCGCGATAGCGCAAATGAGCGGACTGGGCCAGTTTGTCGATCTGAACCCCGGCATCGTTGATGTAGTATTCTTTCGCGACCGCATAGCCGGCCTTGCCCAACAACCGCGCCAATGCATCGCCAAAAACAGCGCCGCGCGCGTGGCCAATATGGAGGGGGCCCGTCGGATTAGCCGAGACATATTCCACATTGACCGGAATGCCTGCCCCAACAGTACTTTCGCCAAAACCAGTGCCCGAATCCAGGACTGCTTTCACCACATTATTCCAAATCGCGCGATCCAGCCGCAAATTGATAAAGCCGGGTCCGGCAATTTCCGAGCTCGCAATTTTATCGTTGTCCTTCAGCGCCGTGCAGATTTCCTGAGCCAGATCGCGTGGCTTCAGGCCCGCCGGCTTGGCGAGCACCATGGCCGCATTGGTCGAAACATCCCCATGCGATGGATCACGCGGCGGTTCTACCGCAATGCGGGACACATCAATGCCTTCCGGCAAAGTTCCTGCTGCGATGAGCCCTTGGATTGCGGCTTCAATGCCTTCTCGTACGGTACTGAAAATATTCATAGGTCCCTGCCTGTCTTCTCGGCGAAGAGAAATCTGTGCTGACGCTTGGCGTAGCGATCGGTCATTCCAGCAATATAATCGGCCGCAATCCGCGCCAAGGCATCTGTGTCGACACCCGGCGAAAGTGCTTCGCGACGCCATTCCGCTGGCATATTGTTCGGATAGGCCATGAACAGCCGAAACAGGTCGGCGACAATCCGGGCCCCTTCCAGCCGGTCACGATCAACCGACGGCGCCCGGTACATAGTCGAAAAGAGGAAGCGCTTCAACGCCGCTTCGTCTTCCGCCATCCGATCGGAGAATCCAACCATCGGCGCCCCTGCCCCGCGAATATCTTCGACCCGATTCGGCTTTAAGACAGCCAGCCGCCGTTGTGTCTCAGCCACCGTGTCCGCGACCATATGGCCGATCAGGCGCCGGACAGCCTCCGCCGCTGTCAGGCTGGTGTCCGTATCCGGATAATCCCGGCGCACCTCAGTGAATGCTTCGGCAACATGGGGGACAGAGTCGCAAACATCGGCGATTGAGAAGATTCCCGCCCGAAGCCCGTCATCCATGTCGTGATGGTTATAGGCGATATCATCCGCAATCGCCGCCACTTGCGCCTCTAATCCCGCATGACTATCGATTTCGAGATCAAACACATCATTGAATTCTGCCAATGTGGCCGGCAAGGGCTGCTCCATCACGGGCCCATTGTGTTTAACAATCCCCTCCAGCGTCTCCCAGCTGAGGTTCAGGCCGTTGAAGTCCGGATGCCGGCTTTCGATCTTTGTCAGGATGCGCAAAGCCTGATCATTGTGGTCAAAACCACCATAGGGAGCCATCAGATCGGCCAATACATCTTCGCCAGCATGACCATAGGGCGTGTGCCCCAGATCGTGCGACAAGGCGACTGCGGCTGTTAGATCGAGATCCACATTCAGTACCCGTGCCAGAGAATCGGCAATCTGGGCCACTTCCATGGAATGCGTTAGCCTTGTCCTGACATGATCTTCTTCGGGTGCGATAAAGACCTGGGTCTTATTCCCCAACCGGCGGAAGGCCGTTGAATGAATGATACGATCCCGGTCTCGCTGGAAGGGTGTACGGGTCGCACTGGCGCCTTCCGGGAACAGACGTCCCCGACTTTTTCGCCAGTCCGTAGCATAGGGGGCGAGCCCTTCAGGTCCGAATTCTGCTTCGGTCATTTTCAGACGCCCCGATCCGATGATTGACAACACATGATGACCGCTTATCTAAATAGAGGCTATCATCTACTGCGAGAACGCCGATTTCTCAAAGCCGGAATTTCACGCACCCAAAAGAAGACAGGAATTCTAAGATGTCCGATCCCTTCGCCATAGATACCGCAGACACAGCGCGGGAGTTTGGAATTACCGATGCGGCTGCGGCCAGAATCGCTGAGCTTCTGTCCCACGAGACAGAGGATGGCTTGATGCTGCGCGTGACCGTGTCCGGTGGCGGATGTTCCGGTTATCAATATGGTTTTACCTTTGATGCTGATGCGACACCGGACGACATGGTGTTCGAGAATGGTCCGGCGAAAGTTGTGACCGATAAGGTCTCGATGGATCTTCTGGCCGGGTCGGAGATTGATTATGTCGACGATCTGATCGGCGCATTCTTCAAGATCAATAATCCGAATGCCACCTCGTCCTGCGGATGCGGCACCAGCTTCTCTGTCTAGACGTCACGTGACATCTTTGCCGGTCGGTTACTCTATCGGAAGGCTTATCTTCACCAAACACCCTTCTCCACGGTCGCTTTCGATGTGGAAAGCACCGCCCATGGCTTCTGTCATGCGCTTGACCAATGGCAGGCCCAGCCCAAAGCCAACCTTGCCGCTTTGAATGGCGGTACCGGTCCGCCCGAAGTCGGTAAGGGCTATTTCCTGCTCTGAGACGTTCATTCCGACTCCATTGTCACGCACATGAACGTCTAATGTTCCCTCTCCGGCTTCGGCAGAGATTTCGACCTCCGCCCCCTCGCCGGCATATTTGGAGGCATTGCCCACCAGATTCACCAAAATCTGTGTAAGCCGTGTTTCATCGCAATGGACTGTGGTCCCGTTAAAACCCTGCCCAATTCTGGCTGTAACACCGCTCTCCACCAGATCACGCTCGCACAGTTTGATCGCATAATTGGCGACCGCATGCGGGTCCACGGGTTCAATACGAAGCTCCAGCTTGCCATCCTCTACGCGAGAGATATCCATAAAATCATCGATGATGCGCAGAAGGTGATCGCCGCTCAACCGGATCGTTTTCAGATAAGTTTGGTCATTCTCCGAGATATCTGTGCCGATCCTCGACAGCAGAAAATCTGAGTACCCGATGATACTTGTAAGGGGCGTTCGAAGCTCATGCGACGCACTGGAAAGGAACGCGCGTTTCTTCAAGTTCGCGGATTCGGTCTCCATCAGGGCAATGCGAAGCTCGCGATTTCTCGTAGCGAGCGCGGCACTTTGGCGTTCGATCCGGATACCCAGGACTTGAATACTCAGCGTTACCGGAAAGGCAACCAACAAGGGGCAAAGGATCGGCATGATCAACGGAATAGTGTAACCAAATAACTCAGGAATTAGGGCCGCGTAGGTTGAGTAACAAAATATCACGGACATAAGTATGGACAAAAAGGTCCAGAAACATGCTCTTAGAATCAGCCGTCGAACATCAGCCCCCTCAAGGTCAGAACGCAAATCCTTGAACAACTGAACGGCTCCCATTAGCGTCTGCTCTCACAGGACGGGAAATAACAAAGCGATGCTTGAGCGTCTGTGGTCACAATCGGTCCGAGTTGATCGCGTCTATCGCTTTCACCCCAGAAAGGTTGATTGATCATAGAACCGCCATCCAACTTGGTACTCGGGTAACATAAACAGCCACTCTTCACGCGGCAAATTCGGATAAAAAAGATGCGTATAGCGACCTTTAATGTCAATTCGATCAAGGCACGCCTGCCTCGCGTGCTGGAATGGCTGGAAGATGCCGGCCCCGATGTGGTCCTGCTGCAGGAGCTGAAATGCATCGATAACGATTTCCCGGCGATGGAAATTGAAGCGCTGGGATACAATATCGCTGTGCACGGCCAAAAAACCTATAACGGCGTGGCAATCCTTTCCAAGCACGAGATTAGCGATGTTGCTCGCGGTCTCCCCGGCGACCCGGAAGATGAGCAGGCGCGCTATATCGAAGGGACGATTCAGGGTGTTCGGGTGGCCTCAATCTATCTACCAAATGGCAACCCGGTCGAAGAAGACCGCAAATTTCTCTACAAGCTCGCCTGGATGGATCGGCTGACGGCGCATGTTCGCGATACCTTGCTGCCGGGCGAACAACCCTTCGTTCTGGGTGGAGACTACAATGTCTGCCCAACGGATGATGATCTTTATGACCCGATTGGCTGGGCGGATGATGCGCTGTGCCGTCCGGAGAGCCGCGGACGCTTCCGGGCTCTGTGTCATCTCGGCCTGACAGAAGCGTGGCGCGCCCTGCATCCAGGCGCTGTCGGGCATTATTCCTATTGGGATTATGTCAAAGGACGCTGGCAGAAGGATGAAGGGGTGCGCATCGACCACCTCCTCCTCTCCCCCCAGGCCGCCGACCGACTTGAAGCGTGCGAGATCGACAAGACCCCCCGGGGCAAGGAAAAACCCTCCGACCATACACCGGTCTGGTGCGAACTCCGCGCGGCGTAGGGGCGCTGCAGTTCGGCATAGACGGTCCAACGGACACACAAAGAATTGTCATTTGCCCCAACACCGGATCAAGTGCGATCCTGATGTTTCCAAACTAGCGTCTCCACCGGCAAAGGATGCGGATCATGTCACTGACCCTCTATGGAAACTACCTGTCGCCCTATACCCGTCGGGTCGCGATCTCCATGTCTTTGATGGAGATCCCCTTCACGCAGGAGCCGGTGATGATCTTTCAATCGCCGGAGGCAGTGAGTGCCCATAACCCGGTGACCCGCATCCCAACCCTGGTGCTGGAGGATGGAGAGGCACTTTATGAAAGCGCCGCGATCCTGGATTATCTGGATGAGCGTGCTGGCCAAGACGGCGCCCTGATTCCCCCCGCCGGCAAGCCGCGCCGGGACGTGCAGCGCATTACCGCGATTGCCATCGGCACCATGGAGCGCGCGCAATGGGCCTTCTACGAAACCCGGTTTCGCCCCGCCGAGATCGTCCACCAACCCTGGATCGAGCATAACGAAAAACACGCCATGGCCGGCCTTGCGCATCTGAACGGTCTTGTCGAAGCGGCAGGCGACAACTGGCTCGCCGGAACCGACCGCATCAGCCAAGCCGACATCTCCACCGCCGTCGGCTTCAGCTTCACGGCAAAGGTTCGCGGGCACTTACCCGTGCGTGACGAATTCCCGGCACTTGCAGCATTCACAGACCGGCTGGAAGCAACGGCAGCGTTTAAGGAAGCGCCGATCCCAGGTTAGGTGTTTCCGATGCTGGTGGGAGTAAAGTTCAAAAATCGCTCCGCAGTAAAAGTGATAGCGCTCAAACCAACCCCGCCATCTTGGCAAACGGGTCCCAGTTCGGGTCTTTGTGCCATTCATATTCTGTGCCGACAGCAATGAACTCCGCGGCGTCCTGACCGAAGAGATTGGCCATCACGGCGAGGCTCATATCCATTCCCGCCGAGACGCCTGAAGACGTGAAGAATTTGCCATCTTTGACCCAACGCGCCTGTGGTACCCATTCAACATTCGGACCATGATGGATTGTCGCAGCGTAGTCCTTCTTGTTCGTTGTCGCCCGGCGCCCGTCTAGGAGTCCGGTGGTGGCGAGCAGGACGGTACCGGTGCAGACCGCCATCACATATTCTGCATTCTCCGACGCCGCGATAATCCAGTCGTTGATCGCTTCGTTACGTGGGTCCAGCGGGGCGGCATCTCCTCCGGGGATAAGGATAAGATCGTAGTCGTCGCCATCCGCCAAGGTCCGATCGACCGCCGTTCGGGTCCCATGATAGCTGGGAACCGGATCAAGTGTCTCCCCCACGATCTTGATATCGACAGCGCCAACATCATGATCGCCCAGCATCTCAAGCGGCCCATAGAGATCAAGTGTCTGGAAGCCAGGAAAGACGAGTGCGGCGAGTGTTTTCATCTGAGGCCCCCAAAGGATCGGTTTCGATATCGCGGCATTTGAGAATCGACATTTAGCTCTGCCCCGCCGCCGGTCAATGACGCATCTGTCTTCTCCCGCCGCCAATTGCCAAACGCCGCCTACTGAGACACACTCCCGATCATGTTGAGCGCAGAAGAAAATCGTCTGGTGACGGAGACAGGGCCCGGCACGCCTGCCGGCGCTGTCTTGCGGCGGTATTGGCAGCCGGCAGCGCTGTCGGTGGAGTTGGAAGGGGAGCGGCCGGTGCGGCCTGTAACCCTGATGGGGGAGCGGCTGGTGCTGTTCCGGGACGAGGATGGCACGCTTGGTCTGATCGGCCGCCACTGTCCCCATCGCGGCGCCGATTTGTGCTTCGGACGGCTTGAGGATGGCGGGCTGCGCTGTCCCTTCCACGGCTGGCTGTTCGACAGTGCGGGAGCCTGTCTTGAGCAACCGGCAGAACCCGAAGGCAGCCGCTTTCATGAGAAAATCCGCCATGCCTCCTATCCAGTGCAGGAGCGCAATGGGATCATCTTCGCGTATTTGGGCTCGGGAGAGCCACCCGCCCTGCCCGATATCGACTGTCTGAACGCCCCGGAAAGCCATGCCTTTGCCTTCAAGGGGTTGATCGAATGCAACTGGCTGCAAGCGTTAGAGGTTGGGATTGACCCGGCCCACGCATCCTTCCTGCATCGGTTTGAGGAAGAAGATGCGCCGGATGAGCGCTATGGCAAACAATTCCGCGATGTCTCCATCGATAGCGACCTGCCGATGACCCGGGTTCTGCGGGAATATCCGCGCCCCAAGATCACGGTGGAGGATACTGACTACGGATTGAGGCTCACTGCGCTGCGTGACCTGGACGGCAGCGCCATGCATGTGCGGGTCACCAACCAGCTGTTCCCAACCGCAATCGTCATCCCAATGAGCGCCGATATGTCGATCACTCAATGGCATGTGCCGGTCGATGATGTCACCTGCTATTGGTATGCGATCTTCACCAGTTTCAGCGCACCCGTTGATCATGCGACCATGCGTGAGCAGCGCCTGGAGCTCTATGAGTTGCCCGACTACATCCCGAAAATCGGCAAGCGCAACGACTATGGCTTCGATGCGGAAGAGCAGCGGTCCCGCACCTATACCGGCATGGGCGAAGACATCAACGTTCACGACCAATGGGCGGTCGAGAGCCTGGGCGCGATCCAAGACAGGACGCAGGAGCATCTGGGCGCAACCGATATCGGCATCACCGCCTATCGCAAGAAGCTCCGCAAGGCGATCCGCGCTCTTACTGCCGAGGCGAATGGAGAAGCTGTTAAGGCGGATGATATTCCCCCCGCCCTGCCCCGCGAGAATCCGCTTTCCGTCGATTGTGTCGCCCCGATTGAGGGCTGGCAGGCACGTTGGCGGGCAACCCTCGCCGCCCGCCGCGCCGGCTGTCCTTGGCTTGCGGAGGCTGCGGAGTGAGTCTGGATGCAGGGATGGGTCGGGCCGGATTTTCCGCGCGCGCCGGGCTTGATGGCGAGGACTTCCGGCGTCAGGCCGATGAAATAGTTGCCCGCGTTGCGGCGGAGGGTATCGCTGATATCCGCCTTGTTTTCTGTGACCAGCATGGGATCTCGCGCGGCAAGACCGTGATGGCGGAAGCCCTGCCCGGTGCCTTCGCCGATGGCGTCAGCATGACGACCACGCTGCTGCTGAAGGACACATCCCACCGCACCGTCTTTCCGGTGTGGGAGGCTGGAGCCGGCCTGGGTCGACCGGAACTTGCCGGTGCCGGTGACTTCGTGATGCTGCCGGACCCAACAACCTTCCGCCGCCTGCCGTGGCTGGAGGCAACCGGTTGGATGCAATGCGACCTCTACTTCCCGGACGGCACGCCGATTGCGGTCTCGGCACGAGGAATTGGAAAACAGGCCGTCGCGGCATTGGATGACGCGGGTTTCGGCTATCTTTCAGGGCTTGAGGTGGAATTCCACCTTTTGAAGCTGGAAGACCCGAAGCTCTCCCCCGGTCAGGCAGGGCAGCCTGCAGATCCGCCCGCCGTCAGTTTACTGACCCATGGCTTCCAGTATCTGACCGAAATTCGCGGTGACGAGATCGAACCGATAACCGAAGTGATCGCGCGCGATGTCCAGGCTCTGGGATTGCCGCTGCGCACGGTAGAGACCGAATTCGGCCCCAGCCAGGTCGAGATGACCTTTGCCCCCCTCCCGGGCATGGAAAGTGCCGATGCGATGTTCCTGTTCAGGGGTGCTGTGAAGCAGATTGCCCGCCGAATGGGGTGCCACGCGACCTTCATGTGTCGACCGCATATCCCGGATCTGTTTGCCAGTGGATGGCACTTGCACCAATCCTTAACCCGGGATGGCGCCAATGCCTTCATGCCGGCAGGGGATGGTGCGCTATCGCCAACCGGCCTCGCCTATCTGGCGGGGTTACTGGAGCATGCAGCGGCGGCATCGCCCCTGCTGGTGCCAACGATCAATGGCTATAAGCGCTACCGCCCGCATACCTTGGCGCCGGACCGCATTCTGTGGGGTCGTGATAACAAGGGGGCAATGCTGCGGGTGATCGGTGGTCCCGGAGAAGGCGCCACCCGGATCGAAAATCGCGCGGGAGAACCGGCAGCCAATCCCTATCTGGCAATGGCTGCACAGATTCATGCAGGGCTGGACGGCATTCGGCGCGGGTTGGAACCGCCGGCAGCAAGCGAAACCCCCTATGACCAACCGGACGCTGAACAGCTGCCCCGCAGCCTGATCGATGCGCTCCATGCATTCGATCAATCAACCTTCTTCAGAGAAGCGTTTGGCGATGAGGTTGTCGATTGGTTCTCGACCATCAAACGCGCTGAAATTTCCCGTTTCCTTTCCGAAACCACAGATTGGGAACAGCGCGAGTATTTCGAAGTATTCTAACGCTTTATTTGGGTTAGGCTTCAAACACCGCCACAGGGTCCTTGAAGACCTCGAGGATCGGCTCAACGCCCAAACCGGGTGTGTTACCAGCGCGCATTTCAATCGCCGGATCGTGCACAAGGCCTGTCGCGGTTTCGACCGTCACGGCAGTCGAACAATCCCAGGCGGAAAGAAGAACGCCCGGTGGCGTCGAATGCGCCAGATGCGCCGTTGCGGCTGCCCCGATATCTCCGCCCGAGGTCTCTTGGATAAACATCGGAATGCCCAATTTGGCCGCGACATCGCGTATTTGTCGCGCCGGTGTTAACCCGCCAACACGCCCAATCTTCAGATTGATCGCATCAACCGCGTGATCGGCCACAGCGCGCAGCAATCCCTGCAAGTCCAGGATACATTCATCGAGGCTCATCGCGCGGCCTGTGGAGGTCTTAAATGCCAGACATTCCTCGTAGGTCATGCAAGGCTGTTCGAAGAGAATATTGACGTCGTCCAGTGCCCGCGCGATCCCGATGGCTTGATCAACCCGCCATCCTTGGTTCGCATCGATCTTTAGAACGTCGCCAGGAATCATCTGGTCTGCGATGAGGCGAGACATCGCGATATCGGTCGCCGGATCACCGGATGCCTTAAATTCGAAATAGGTACAGCCAGACTCCTTATACCCTTGCATAAGATCGCGAGACACATCCGACAGATCGAGCGTAAAGAATCCCTTCCCCTTGCACAGATCATCGGAAAGGAAGCCACCCATCAGCCGATAGATCGGCATCGAAGCGGCTTTACCCAGTAAATCCCAAGCCGCCATGTCAAAAGCGGTTTTGACATGTGGATGGCCAACCAAGGCACGGTCCATCACCGCATAAAGCTGGACCAAATCCCGCGGGTCCTCGCCAAGTAGCGTCGGTGCCAATTCCATCATCCCAGCACGCGCGGTGTTTGGGGATGCATTCAGATAGTTCGAGCCAAAGGGGCAGCTTTCCCCCCACCCTTCGAGGCCGGAATCTGTCGTGACCCGAAGGACTGTTGAATCCAGGACACGCCATACACGGCCACCGGATTGCTTGAATTCCCCCCCGACAATCGGCATTTCGAGTTGGAATATCTCGACTTTCGATATCTTCATCTAGCGTCTCACTCCCAACCACAATTGCGAAAAGTTATGCCGCGCTTTCGTATACGGCCACCGGTTCGCCCAAGACATCCAGATCCGGTGCGACGCCGATACCCGGTGCATCCGGGGCAGCACTATTCCCTGCGCCATCATTGCGTGACCCACGGCCCGGTGCAGGATCTTCGACCAGCATTTCCTGGCAAAGCCAGGTGCCGAGGCGCATCTCGCGCGGGATCGACTGAGCCAGATGCTGGACTTCAGTGTCGGCTAAGACCGAGCCACCTGTCGCCATCACCAACATCTTGATACCATTCGCCATGGCGATATCCCTAAGCCGTCGTGCCCGGGTAAGCCCGCCAACCCGGTTGAGCTTGATATTCACAACCTCCCCAATACCTTCCGAGGCAATTCGCTGCATATCGCCCTCCGTTTCCAACCGCTCATCAAGGGAGATGGGCTGACGCGTCAGGCGGCGCACATGGGCGCATTGCTCCAAGGTCTCACAGGGTTGTTCAAAGGTTGCCGGGATTTCCGCAACAGCATTCATGACGGAGATCGCCTCCGACGGAGTCCAGGCCCGGTTCACATCGAAGAACATGAATTCGCCCGGCTTTTCATTCTGCTTCAGGAAGCGGATACGCTCGATATCCAGCCCGATATCCGCGCCGACCTTAATCGAATGTGTCGTATACCCGAGCGCCCGATAGGCATCGATGTCAGCCAGCATCCCATCCGGTGTATCGGTGGATATGGAGCTGGCAATCGGTATCGGCTCCTCATAACGCCCGCCGAGAAGCTCCACGATCGGCAATCCAGTCGCCTGCCCCAGGATATCCCAACAGGCCGTATCGAAGGGTTGTTTGGCATACAGGTGCCCCGGAAGGGTCAAATCCATAACGCGGTTGATATGTTCAAGCCGGCGCGGGTCCATACCGATCAAGGCCGGCGCAAAAAGCTCTGCTGCCGCCCGTATGCCGGCACCATGGGCCGGCAGATACGTATGGCCCCAGGGACAGGCCTCCGCCCAACCGCTGAGCCCTTCATCCGTATCAAGCCGGAGGAAGGTGCTATCCAGTTTTTCAAACAGCAATCGCCCCCCTGACAGCCGATAGGGTTTCTTCAGATGCAGGGTCATCTGGAACAGGCTGACACGGGTGATCTTCATGGCTGAATTCCTAATCGACGGTCAGGACGATTTTCCCAACCTTCTGTTTTGTGATGAAGAGTTCCTGCGCGGCATGGATTTCTTCCATTGGGAAGACGGCGCCGATGACGGGCCTCACTTCCCCGCGCTCGATATAACCAACCAGGTTCCCGAACACGCGCGGCTGTAGACAGGTCGCCCCATAGAATTCCAGATCGCGATAGATCAGGTTGCGCAGGTTAAAAGCGACGCTGGGCCCGGAAATCGCACCAGCAGAGCTGTAACGCCCGCCCGGACGTAGCCGGTCCACGACCAGTGGGAAGCCGTCTCCCCCGACAACATCCAAGACCACATCGACGCGACCATCCCCGGTCAGAGGCCGCAAAGTTGCTTCAAGATCCGCTACTGAGCGCGGCAAGAGGTGGTCCGCGCCTAGGGGCACCAATTGATCATGTTTGGCCTCTGATGCCATAGCGATCACAGTTGCACCGCGCCGCTTACACAGCTGGATCGCCGCCGAGCCAACACCGCCCGATGCGCCGGTGATAAGCACCTGATCGCCCTCCCCAACCCTGGGTCGGTCGACCATATTTTCCGATGTCGCATAGGCACAGGGGAAAGAGGCGAGTTCGACGTCACTCAGATCACAGACAAGGGCGTGTGCATTTTCCGCCGGCACCTTTGTGAACTGCGCGAAACCGCCATTCAGCTCCGACCCGAAATAATCCCAGTTTTCGATGTCGTTCAGATCATGCCGTATCCAACCATCAATGATGACCCGCTGCCCGATCCGCGCGGGGTCGACGCCATCACCAACGGCTGCGACCTTCCCACATACATCGGCGCCTTGAATACGGGGAAAGGTTAGAGGTTGACCGCCCCAGCTCCCTTGGTCCGCCTCCGCCTCGGCAAAGCCGTCGGTGCCGCCATCCTGGGTAATTCCGTCCGTGACCTTGTCGGAATACCAGGCCGTGCGGGTGTTGATATCCGTGTTGTTGAGCGCCGCTGCGCGCACACGGACAACGACCTCTCCCCGTCCAGGCCTGGGCACTGGCACATCATCCCGAAGCACCAGTTTATCCAATCCGCCATGCCCGGTTAGCAGGACCGCACGCATCTTATCAGGCAGTTCGGTCATAGCGGAAACTCCCTCGTAACGCTGGACTTTCAGATCGTTTGGTTATCAACCATCCACACGTGGCTTCTCGTTACCCGGATCGTAGACCGGATCGGCAAGGACCGTCGCTGGAAATCTGTCGCCCAGGACCATCACTTCGAGCTGTGTGCCTGGCGCTGCGGCGGACGGCTTCACATAGGCATAGGCAAGCGCCTTACCGGTATAGAGCCCACGGCCACCGGAACTAACCTGCCCGACATGCGCGCCATTGTGATAGATCGTTTCTGATGAATGCGGATCACGGTCATCGACATCGACTTCCAGTTGGACACAGACCCACGGCAGATCACCCGCCTTTGCCTTCATGGCACTTACCCGGGTCTTATCCAGACCGACAAAGCCGCCGTCCTTGTCCATCTTCACAAAACGCATCACATCGGCTTCCGGCAGCGTTACCTCGTTGGTGAGCTCACCCGCCCCTTTATAGCCTTTTTCCAACCGCATAGAGTTGAGCGCATAGGAACCGAAATTGGCGATGCCGTGCGGCTCACCGGCGGCCCAAATGGCATCATAGACCGCCAGAGCCTTATCCATGGGCACATGCAACTCCCAACCCAGCTCCCCCTGATAGGACATACGGAAGGCGCGGGTTGCAGCGCCGGCGATATCAACGGTGCGGCACTTGAGCCAGGGCCAGCTTGCATTATCCAAAGGCGCTGCTGTGGTTTCGCGAAGGATATCTCGGGACCGTGGGCCTGACAGGGCAAGGACCGCAAAATCCTTCGAAACGACCTCTACCGTGACATCCTCACCGTCCACGATCGACTGCTGCAGCATGTCACGGACCTTTTGTTCGGAGAATGCCGCGAAGACGAAGTAGAACACATCATTTTCCAACCGCGCGACCGTCACTTCCGCTTCGATCGTGCCTTTCGTATTCAGCATGTGGGTTAGAACCTGCCCGCCCACTTTGCGCGGTGCCCGGTTTGCGACCATACGATTGACGAAGGCTTCCGCGTCCTTACCGGTCACATCGATCTTGGCGAAGGCCGACATATCGGCAATCCCGGCCCGTTCGCGGACGGCCTTGCATTCCTCGGCCACCGCGCGCTGCCAATCCGGGCGCTTCCAGCCCAGGATGTCTGCCCCCTTCTCCTGATCCGGCAGAGCGAACCAGCGCGGGCGCTCCCATCCATAGACTTCTTCATGGATCGCGCCGGCAGCATTCAGGCGCTCGAAAAGCGCAGAGGTCTTCTTCGGACGGCCGGTTACCCGCTGACGCCCCGGATAAGGAATCTCATGGCGCAGGACATAATCTTCCTTCGCCCGTTCAATCCGATATTCATCATCGATGTAATCGCCGAAGCGGCGCGGATCGAAGTCGCGCATGTTGATATCGGCAGAACCATAGGTCATCCACTGGGCGAGATACTTACCGGCCCCCGGTCCCCAAGCGATGCCGACATGGCTACCGCAACAGCACCAGTAGTTGGTCAGCCCCGGCGCTGGGCCCAGAAGCATCTGGCCGTCCGGCGGCATCGGGATGGCGCCATGGACTTCGCGCTTGATGCCATAGTTTTCCAGCACCGGCATCCGCTCCAACGCCTTCTCCAGATAGGGCATGATTCGGTCATAATCGGCCTCGAACAGCTCGTTCTCCGCCTCCCAGGGCGCGCCGTCATCCCAGATCGTGTTGGCATTCTCGCTTTCGTAAATACCGATCAGGCCCGACTTCTGCTCCATGCGGATATAACCGGAATAAGTCATGTCATCGCGTACGACCGGCAGCTCTTTCTCAAGATCCATGAACTCCTTGACCGCGTCCGTGACAAAGTAGTGGTGGGTCGTGTTCGCCATCGGCAGATCGTAGCCGGCCCAGGCAGCGACCTGACGGGCATAGGATCCGGCAGCATTGACCACGATTTCAGCGGTGATATCGCCCTGCTCCGTCTTGACCAGCCATTCGCCATTCGGCTGCTGAATGGTATCGAGCACCCGATTGTGACGGATGACCTTAGCACCTCTATCGCGCGCGCCCTTGATCATCCCAAAGGTCGCACCAGCAGGATCGACATGGCCATCATCCGGCGTGTGTAGAACGCCCTTCACCCCATCGAAGTTAAAGAAAGGATGATGCTTCTTCGCTTCCTCGACCGAGATCAATTCCATGGGCACTTCCATGCCGCGCCCGACGGAAAGGATGTGACGGATAAATTCCATCTCATCATCCAGATAGGCGACCCGCATCGACCCGCAACCATGCCAGGACACAGACTGGCCGGTCTCGGCCTCCAGCTGATTATAGAACTCAACACCATATTTGTTGATCTTACCCAGTCCCCAATGCGCGAGGCCGTGAGTGATCTGCCCTGCCGCATGCCAGGTCGAGCCGGATGTGAGCTCCGCCTTTTCGATCAGCATCAGGTCCTTCCAGCCTTCCTTGGCCAGATGGTAGAGAAGTGCGGCCCCCATGATGCCACCACCGATAATGACCACGCGCGCCTGACTGTCCATGATATCGTCCCTAAAGATTACCTAAGCGTAGCTAGGCTTGGTTGAGTGGGTGAAAAGCATGTTCCAATGTCATCGCATCTCAATATCGTTTTTGTGCCACTGTCAATTCGAATTTGCACATATGTACCAAAAATGACATAACCGACGAATTGCCATAAGGACGATGTCATGAGACACGCAAACCCAGAGGGAATCCTCACCCAAATCGCCGATGTGTATTCTGATCTTAGCCCGCGCCTGCGTCGGGCGGCAGAATATGTGCTCGACAATCCCAATGATGTCGGCGTGAATTCGATGCGCCAATTAGCAGAACGCGCAGAGATCACGCCCAATACACTTGTCCGGCTCGCTCGCGCCCTGGGGTTTGAGAATTACAATGAATTCCGCGAGCCCTTTGTGGAGACGCTGCGTACGGGAACCACGACCTATCCCGATAGAGCCCGCTGGCTGCAATCGCTCGCCCAGGGTGGAAGTCACGGTGACCTATATAGCCAGATGGCCGCGGCAACGCTGGAGAATGCCGAACAGCTTTTTGCCGGCACCGATGCGGATCAGGTAAAAGAAGTGGCGGATATGATCGTCGCCTCCCGCACCACCTATGTTCTGGGGGTCGGCGCGGCTCATTCCTTGAGCCATATGTTCTGGTATCTGGGCCGCATGGCGCTCGATAATCTGGTTCATATACCCAGACAGGGAAACCTGCCCATCGATGACATTGCGCGGATCGGTCCTGAAGACATCTTGCTGGCCATGACGTTTACGCCCTATCGCGCCGATGTTGTGGCGGCTGCGAAACTTGCCAAGCGACGGGGTGCCAAAATTGTGGCAATCACAGACAGCCGCGCCTCCCCCCTTGCCATGATGGCGGACCGGGCCTTCGTCGCGCCGACGCGCAGCCCGCATTTCTTTCCAAGCCAGCTGGCCGCCTTCACAATCCTGGAGACGCTCATCGCTTTCGTTATCGCGGATGCCGGCCCCGATGTGATTGAGAATATCGAGAGTTTTCATGCGACCCGATATGACATCGGGGTCTATGTCTCTGAAGATGACTAAAGACAGTTCAAGTTTCGATTTTTTCTAAGCATCAGATCGAAGATTTTCATTTGATCGGTTCATAACTTCCAAGTAAGAGGGTTTTTGGTACAAACGTTCCAATCACTGCACAGACCGGCGAAACCCGGCAGCTCAGTTCGTTATCAAACAATAGCGCTTACACTCAGACACGACATCGCTGAGAAGGAATAAGATCATGGAACTGACAGCCGACGACGCCCGCAAATCACAGGACCCGATCTGCGCCCTGCCCGGTCGCTACTACACCGACCCGGATTTGTATGAGCTGGAGAAGGACAAAATCTTTGCAAAGACGTGGCAGTTTGCCGGTCACATCTCGCAGCTCAGTCGCAAAGGGGCCTATTTCAGTTTCCGCATTGCCGACGAAGAATTGTTCTGCGTTCGTGGGAAGGACGAGGAAATTCGTGCCTTCTACAATGTCTGTCAGCACCGCGCCCACCAGGTGGTTCAAGGCGAAGGCGTTGCCAGACTTTTGGTCTGCCCCTATCACGCCTGGAGCTACGAGTTGGATGGTCGCCTCAAGAAGGCACCGAATGACGATAAAGTGCCGGGGTTCGACCGGTCCAAGATCTGCCTGACTGAAGTGCGTGTTGAGGAATTCAACGGTTTTATCTTCGTTAACCTGGATCCCGATGCAAAGCCGATGGACGATTGGTATCCGGGCGCGCGGGAAGAGCTTCGCGCTTATGTCCCGAATATCGATGATCTGGCACCGGCGCTCTGGACCCATGCGGAAGAAGACTGCAATTGGAAGGTCTCCGTCGAAAATTACTCAGAATGCTATCATTGCAAACTGAACCATCCGACTTTCGCAACGGGCGTGGTAAAACCAGAGACGTATAACATCATGCCGCAAGGACATTGCCTCCGTCATACGACGGTGTCCGCCAATCTGGACCGCATGACCTATCCGATCGACCCAAACGCGAATGAGCATGCGGGGGACTATGGTTCCTGGTTCCTGTGGCCGACGATCTCGTTCCAGGTCTATCCCGGTAATGTGTTGAACACCTATCATTGGGAGCCGACCGGCGTCGATACCGTGACGGCTTGGCGTGGTTGGCACACGCCGCATGGCGATGCATTGGATCACATCACCCAGCTGGCTCAACAGGACTATGACACCACCGTTGTGGAAGACATCCGTCTGGTTAACTCGGTCCAGAAAGGATTGAAGAGCAGAGGCTATGTGCCGGGGCCGCTGGTTTTGGATCCTGAATTCGGCGTCAACAGCGAGCATTCCATCCGCGCCATCCATGATTGGGTGCGAAAAGCGATGGGATAATTGCTTGTATCGCAGAGATAAGGTTGTTCTCCACTGAGATCCTGAGTTAGATAGTTAATCCTGCAAGACAATTTGTTAACTGCATGGGTGTTTAATGTAGGCCGCGCAGCGACATCATCAGGGGCAACTCAGATATGCAAGAAGCAGCCGAGCTTTTTGGCGACGATCCAATCTTGATGGAGGGCTATAATTATTGGCTCTTCTGCAAAGGTGCAGAGCGCCTTCCCCGCGCCTCGCAAATTGATCCATTGGACATCCCGCCGCGGATTTTCCCAAACATCCTTCTGGTGGACTATCTTAAAGATCGAATTGGCATTCGCTATCGATTGATTGGCCAGGAAACCGTCGACCGTTGGGGCGGTGAGAGCTTCGCAGGCAAGTATTCTCATGACCAGTATTCCGGTAGTTACCGGGACTTCCTCGAAGGTGCTTACGAACAATCCCGCGCACTTGAGCGCCCGATCTATACGGAGAGCGCCTTCCGGTGGGACACAGGCGGCACGTCCCACACCCGGCGCCTCATGTTACCTTACGCAGATGACGCACTAGAAGAAGTAACACGGAACCTTTGTATTCAGGTTTGGCCCGGCGGGGTTGCACCGGACGGTGGCGCTTTTACCGGGGTTGTCGTTGATGCCTCCCCCGACGTTGACCATATCGGGCCAAGGCAGGTCGGGCCAAGGCAGGTCGGGTAAAGGCAGGATGGGCCTGAGCAGAAAGGCCAGAGCAGGATGGGGACACCCCAAAAACTTGAAAACATCCGCGTGGAACCGTTTAATATGCTGATTCCATCCACTACCTCGTTCTAAGAGGTCGGATGACTGGGGAAAATTCATAACAGCGGAAGAAGAAACCGCTGTATTGGGGCGGTATTAGAATGCATCAAGCGACCGAGCTATTCGGGGATGACGATGTTTTAATGGCTGGATACCGATACTGGACTGGCCTCACCGGCGAGAATGATGTTCCCCGCGCATCCAAGATCGATCCGATTAATATTCCCGCGAGCATATTTCCCAATGTTGTCCTTGCGAATTATTTGGATGACGAACCTGGAGTCCATTTCCGCATCATCGGCCAGAATATGGTTGATCGCTGGGGCTCGAGTTTCTCGGGCAAGACATCGCGTGACGTGTTTAGCGGAAGTTATCGTGACTTCCTTGAGAATGCCTTCGAACAGGCCCGTGTGCATCGCTGCCCAATCTATTCCGAAAGTGCATTTCGTTGGGATAAAAGGGGCGCCTCCCTTACCAGAAGGCTGATGATGCCTTTTGCTGACGATGCATTGGAAAAAATCACACGCGTCATCGTTGTTCAGGTTTGGCCCGGGGGCGTAACCCATGACAGGGATACTTTCTCTCACGTTGTTTCCAGCCCCACATCAGACTTTAAACACAGCATTCCAAAATGCGTTGTAGGGCTTCCTGCTGCTTGACGCTTGGCGCCTATAGCGCTATCGGACAATCATCCATTTTCATACAATTCGAAACCCCGGCGCGACCGGGCAGATTGGGAGCGAACGCATGTCCTATCAAATCCATATCGGTCCGAATATCCGGAAATCCCCTTTCTTCGAATCAACTGTCAAGGCAGGCGTAAAGGGGTTCTCAGTCTATAATCATATGTACATGCCAGGTAATTTCGGCGCGCCAGAGGCTGAGCTTGATCGCCTCATGAATGGCGTGGCTATGTGGGATGTGGGCGGTGAACGACAGGTAGAAGTCTCCGGACCGGATGCGTTTGAACTGGTGCAGTATTTGTGCACGCGCGACCTCTCCAAAACAAAGCCAGGCCAGGGCTATTACGTGCCTTTGTGCAATCGGAATGGTCTGCTGATCAACGACCCTGTGCTATTGAAGCATGATGAAAACCGGTATTGGTTCTCCATCGCTGACAGTGACATTGCGCTTTGGGCCGATGCGATCGCTGGCGAGCGTGGCCTTGATGTCCGGGTATTCGAGCCGGATGCTTCCCCCCTCGCTGTTCAAGGCCCGAAAGCAGGCGACGTCATCGCCTCGATGTTTGGCGATTGGGTCAATGATCTGCGCTACTTTGGATTCCGAGAAACAGAGATAAAGGGCATTCCGCTCATTCTCGCCCGCTCCGGCTGGTCCAAACAAGGCGGCTTCGAGCTCTACTTGATGGATGAGACGCGCGGAACAGATCTCTGGGATCTGGTTGCAGAGGCTGGGGCGCCTTATGACATCGGTCCCGGCTCACCGAGCGATAAGGAACGCCTTGAAAGCGACCTCGTCTCCTATGGTGCCGATGCGCGCCTTCAATCCAGCCCGGCCAACCCATTTGAGATGGGCTTGGGCAAATATGTCCACTTGGACCGGGGCGGCGACTTCATCGGGCGCGACGCTTTGATGAAGATTGAGGCCGAAGGCATTAAGCGGCGACGGGTCGGGTTCTTCGTTGATGGGGCTCGGATGGACGGAAACGAACAGCCCCTTCCCATCATGAAGGACGGACAGGCCGTCGGTATCCTGTCAGATTTCAGCCATTCCATAAGGTTGGGACGCAACATCGGCGTCGGCCTGTTAAGCAATGAGGTCGCAGATGACGCCGAAGGTCTGACAGTCAACTTTGGCGATGACAAACGCGCCATTTCTGTCGCCGAATTGCCCTTCATTGGCCGGTGATTTTCCGCCGTCATTGTTGACGAATTATTCATCTCTTCACACTAGAGTTCGATGATGGATGATCGCCACGGTCGAGAACATCACGTTTTCGGCCGGGCGATCTTTTTCCAACAGGACAAATCGTCCCGTTAGGAGCCGTCATGCGGTATGCCGAGTTACGCGATCTTTCGGAAGTTGGGCCATCAATGCCGCCTGCGGAGATTGATGCACGGGTTCGCCGCACGATTGAATTAATGAAATCCAGCATTACGCCGGCCTGCCTTGGCGTTGGCAATGCAATGATAGCGAATATCGCGCAGACCGTCGGCGCCCTGAACAATTCAACGAACCCAGCCGCAGCGCCCCTCGCCAAAGCAATTGATACCGATATCCTCCCGCTCTTATCAATTGAGCTGGATGACTATGAATACGCGCGAGAGGAAGCCATTCTGGCTGGAATACTAGCCGGCCGATACAATCAGAACCTGGCGATTTTCCGCCAACGCACCCCCGATCAATGGCCAAACCCCTGGCCGATCCCCTGCTTTCTTGAACCGGCATTTGGGAGCGCCATTGAGCGGATGATCCGCTACATCCTAAGTAAGCTCGCCCGTCGCCGTCGGAGTGAAATCAATTACTACGAACCGATTAGAGCAGCCCTTGATGATGCGGCCTCACTTGAGCGCCTATCAAAGAAGATTGAACCAGAGGTTCAGGAATATTTCATGCAATTGATCACGCCGCTTCGGGGGTCAGACAGCGATATTGCAATGGCTGCAAAGGAGATTGTCGCCAAGCACGCGCATGATCGCGGGTACCATTTTTATTCTGCTCTGGGACTCGATTTCCTGATAAGCCTTTTCACGACCGAACCAGAGACGATTTCCGAATGCCTGGACAAGATCAGAACAGCAGTGACGCAAAGCGACCATTCAGACCAGATTGTTAGAACCCTCGACGACCTCAAGGAAGAAACCGACAACCTGATCCTGGATGCTCTTATTCTTGCATCATTCTACAGCGCCAATGCCACCGGTCGCCCACGCTATGAAGCAATCCACAGCACCTTAATCGGCAGCAGTCGAATCGTCGAAGTTCTGATAGAAATGCGCCCAATCCTCTATGGAGAACTATGCCGCGTTCCCATGAACCTTCTGGACCAGTTTATCGAGAACTTTCTGGATTCGGATAAAGAGGCAGAGGCGGAGCGGATGTTCCGGGCCTTAATTGATTCTCTGGGCATCCTGAACGCCGTCACATTCGAAACCTTGTTCAAGCAATTGGCAAAACGGGCTTCTGAGTGCAAGGGATTGAGGCAACTGGCCGATTGGATGAAAGAAGGCGCACCACCGGATAGACGGCCCTCCTTCGGCTCGGCGCTGATGGCACGGCCGACCTGATCTGCCTATTCCTCTTTGAAAAAGTATCCGGCATTTTCGGAGAATTATCCGATACTGCATTCTAATTTAAAGATTTTTCCCGATTGATTGTCATTCACGAAGCAGCGGCCTCTATTTAGTCTACACTTGTTATGACTAAGATTGATGTGGTGACAAAAGCGATCGGTCCGCGGCGCGGCGCTGTTGAGCGATTCGTAATGGAGACACGGGGGAGCATGCTGCCCTTGGCTGCGGCATCTATGCTTAGCCTTGCGGGTTTCATTGGGATCGCCATTGATGGCGCCCGCATGATCCACGCCCGCGATGTCCTGCAGAAGGCGGTAGATTCCGGTGGCTTGGCCGCCGGTCATGCAGCGGAACTCTCGGACATGACCGGGGATGGCCGCGCCTTCTTTGATGCTAACATCGCTGCGGGTCAGGCAGGACTGATTGATCCGACACTTGAAATGACGATCTCGGCCGACAACAGCGTGATATCGCTTTCAGCCTCAGCCCAGGTCGATACGAGTTTCATGCGGTTGTTTGGTTTTGGCCGTGTCACGGTCTCCGCCGAGGCTGAGGTCACCCGAGAGACCAGAGGCATGGAGCTGGCGCTGGTGATGGACAACACCGGTTCGATGCGATCCGGCGGCAAGATCAGCGCCATGCGGAATGCCGCTCATGATCTCATCGACATCGTCTTTGGATCGGATGAGACCAATCCCAACCTTTGGGTCTCGCTGATCCCCTATACCGCAATGGTCAACATCGGCGCTGATAAGTCCGCATGGCTGACTGCGGGCGGTATTAGCGACGTGAGCGGCTCAACCTACGATCCAACAAGCTGGAAGGGCTGTGTAATGGCCCGTGCCGGTTCCGCTGACAGAACCGACGAGACACCGGACTTCGCGCCCTTCACGCCGATGTTCTGGGCCGATGCCGTCGATAATGATTGGATCGGAGACGACAGCGCTTTTGACCTGGATGAAAGCAATGCCGCCCAAAACAACGGACGGGGACCAAACCTCGGTTGCGGCCCCGCAATCACGCCGCTGACGGCGTCAAAGACAACGGTCGTCGTCGCCATCGATGAAATGCAACCCTGGCACAGAGGCGGCACAACATCCAATCTAGGCCTTGTCTGGGGATGGCGGAGCCTGTCGCCTGTCTGGCGCGGGTTGTGGGGCGGGGCGACACCAAACGCCCTCCCCCTCGCCTATGACGAGCCGTTCATGGACAAGGTCATTGTCGTCCTGACGGATGGGCAGAACCAGTTCTTCGACTATCAAGGGGGCGGACCGGATGGGTCGGACTATACCGCCTATGACCGGCTCAACATCTTCGGCTTTTCAAGCTTGAACAGCGCCCGCGCCGAGATTGATAGCCGTTTCGCAAGCCTGTGCGAGGCGATCAAGACGACTGGTATCATCATCTATGCCATCACCTTCGGCAGCACACCGAACAGCAGTACCCAATCGCTCTACCGCACCTGTGCCAGCAATGAGAGTTTCTATCACCACGCGCCGAACAATGACGAACTCCAATCCGTCTTCCAGACCATAGGCCGGCAACTCAGCAATTTGAGGCTGTCGCAATGAGGCCTCAATCATCCAAGACCTGGCCAATTGCGCGCTTCTTTCGTGGGAATCAGGGAAGCGCCGCGATGGAGTTCGGACTTGTCCTGCCCGCCTTCCTCAGCCTCGTCATCGGTGTGATCGAGGTCGCAAACCTGTTCTTCGTCAATTCCGCACTTGAGAACGCGGTCCTTCACGCCTCTCGCTACGGCATAACCGGCTCAGAAACATCAGGAGCAAGCGCGACGCGCCTGGATCGGGTGCGTGAGATTGTTGAACGCCAGACTTTCGGCCATGTCGACCCAGACACTCTCGACATTGAAACTCTGGTCTTCGAGCAATTCTCCGATATCGGACAACCGGAACCCTTCGCTGATGAGAATGCCAATGGCCAATATGATCCGGGCGAAGAATTCTCAGACGTGAACGGCAATGGGCAATGGGATGCGGATATGGGGCTCGCAGGCTTGGGCAATGCCGGTGACATCGTGCTCTACCGCATCACCTATGCCCCGCCGAGCCTGACCGGCTTCGCCGATTGGGCGACAAGCACCGTCACCTTGGTCGCAACCCTGGCCGTCCGCAATGAGCCTTTTTGAGATGCGGCGTGCCATCAATCACTTGCGAGCATTCCTCAAGAATAAGGAGGGAGCTGCATTAATTGAAGTCGGCCTGGCCCTGCCGATTTTCCTGACCTTACTCACGGGCCTGGTCGAAATTGGATTTTTCCTGTTGCTCACAACCAAGCTTCAACACGCCGCCGTTTCCGTATCTGATCTGACGACAAGGGACGAGACTGTCTCGGAAGCCGTGCTGCAGGATATTTTCGCCGCCGCCCCACAGATCATCGCACCCTTCCCACTGGGAGAACGCGCTCGGGTTATTGTCTCTGCCGTCAGTCAGAACTCAAGCACACCGGCGCGCGTCTTCTGGCAGCGGCAAGGCGGCGGCACACTCCCTGTTTCGAGCGCGATTGGCGCTGAAGGGGCCGCCCCCACGCTTCCTGCAGAGCTAACCTTGCGAAATGACGAGACCATCGTCGTGACGGAGGTCTTCTATGCGTATGAGCCCTTCCTATTCCCGATGCTGGACGCCCGAACACTCCGCCGTGTTTCCTATTTCCGGCCCCGGCTGGGCGCCCTGCAATCGGTGAACTAGACGCCTTACTTGCCTTTCCACACGGGCGCGCGTTTTTCAGCAAATGCACGGGCACCCTCAAGCTGATCTTCTGAGTGATAAAGCGTCGAAATGGTCGGGAATTCCTCCCGATTCATCTTGGCGATCGCATCATGGAACTTCATGTTCTCCGTCTCGCGCAGAACTTCCTTGATCGCAGCGAAGACGAGCGGCGGCCCTTCGGCGAGAAGCGCTGCCTTCTCCCGTGCGACATCCATCAGGCTGTCATCTGGCACGACCTGGTTAATCAGACCCCAACGCGCTGCTTCCTCGGTATCGATGCGCCGGCCGGTGAACAGCATCTCCATTGCGATGTGATACGGGATGCGGTTCGGCAGTTTGAGGGTCGCGGCATCGGCAATGACGCCGGAGTTAATCTCCGGCAAAGCAAAGGTTGCATGCTCAGCAGCAATGATGATGTCGCAAGAGATCATCAGTTCGAACCCGCCACCAAAGGCCAGCCCGTTCACCGCAGCGATGACCGGTTTGTTGAGGCCGGGAAGCTCCTGAAGACCACCAAAGCCGCCGACACCATAATCGACATTGGCCGCTTCCCCATCCGCAGCGGCTTTCAGATCCCAACCAGGGCAGAAGAACTTCTCCCCACCCCCGGTCAGGATGGCGACACGCAATTCCGGGTCGTCGCGGAACGCCTCAAAAACCTCACCCATTCTGCGGCTGGTCGCGGCGTCGATGGCATTGGCCTTGGGCCGGTCCAAGGTTACTTCCAGGACAGCGCCATTGCGGACGGTCTTAACCGGATCATCGGACATTCTTCAATTTCCCTTTCTTCTTCCTGCACCCCCATCCTTCAAGATGGTCCTTCGGACTTCCTCAGAATGGGGGGATCATATCACGTCTTATCCACCACTCAGCCGCACCAAGGCGTCAGCGGCAACGGCTCCCTGCCCTTCAGGTAAGACAATCAGCGGGTTAACATCGAGCTCCATCAGCCAATCTGCCTCGGCCTCTGCGAATTTGGCAATTGCCATCACCGCATCGACGACAGCCTCCAAATCGCCGGCGGGCTTGCCGCGATATCCACGCAGCAGCTTTGCGACCTTGAGCCCTTCAATAGCCGCCAAGACCTCTTCACGATCCGTCGGCAATAGGATCAAAGCGTTGTCTTCCACCAATTCGGCCAGGATACCCCCCGCGCCAACCATCATAACAAGGCCCGCCTGCGGATCGCGAGAGAGTCCCAGGATCAATTCCGCCACAGCGCCCGACGCCATGCGCTCCACAATGAAGCGGTCTGCGATCTCTCCCATCCGCTCAACCGCGTCATTGACGGCATCTCCGTCGGGAAGGTTAAGCGCTACTCCGCCAGCTTCTGTCTTATGTGCAAGGGTTTCCGAACAAGCCTTCACGACAACCGGATAGCCGAACGCTTCTGCGGCTGCGACAGCTTCGGTCGCGTCGGACACCAAGGCGCCTTCCGGCACCGGCAAGCCATAGGCGGCCAACAATTTCTTAGACCGCCACTCATCCAACGTTCGGGATTGCTGAACAAGAACAGAGGGCGCCGCCATCGGTTCCGAGCCGGCCACCAACGCCCGTCGTTCTGAAATCATCGCTGCAGCATCCAGGGCCAACAGCGCTTCCTCCAACCCTTGGATCGGGGCGATGCCGCCATCGAGGAGACGCTGCCTGAGCCCCGGCGCCATGTTTTCCTGAATACTGCTCGCCACAAGTGTCGGCGTTCCTGTTTCGGCAGCGGCAGACAGGATGGCTGCCTCGGCCTCCTTCCAGCCATAGAGCGGTAGATCAGATCGATCGGGCGTGTCCAAAACCAGCAGGGCCGCATCCACATCCGCCTTCAAGGCCTCGGTGAAGCAGGCGCGGATCGGTTCCGCTTCGCCCCAAATGTAAGTGTGATAATCAAGCGGATTGCCGATATCGACTTTCGGTCCCAACACGGTTTCCAGCGCCGCGTGCCGTTCTTCTGAAAAGCCCGGTGTTTCCAAGCGTGTTCGTTCAATCAGATCGGCGACAAGTCCGGCTTCTCCCCCCGAACAGCTCATCGACACAAAACGTCGCCCGCCAATCGTTGGGCAGACATGCAAGAGCTTCAATGTCTCAAGAAATACCGGCAAGCTATGGACACGCGCGATGCCGTAGCGATGGCAGAACGCATCGAAGACCGCATCAGACCCTGTCATGGAACTGGTATGTGACAAGGCGATCTCAGCCGCTTTCTCCGAGCTGCCATTCTTCAACACGACAATCGGGACAGACTTTCGCGCCGCATCAATCGCAACACGAGACAAGGCCGCCATATCCCGCACCCCTTCGATGAAGAGGCCGATAGCCGAAATCCGCTCATCAGAAAGAAGCGCCTCAACGACTTCCGGCACGCCGTCCTTCGCCTGGTTGCCCAAGGCCATCAACTGGGCCACAGGCAAGCCGCGATCCTGCATAGATAGGCTGATGGCGACATTGCCGGATTGAGAAACAATCGCAACGCCCCGATCCACCGGTGTTCCACCATGATCATCCGGCCAAAGCGCCACACGATCCAGGCAATTGACGATCCCGTAGCAATTGGGGCCCATGACGCCCATCTCGCCCGCCGCCTCGACCAAGGCGGCTTGACGCTCGCGTCCTAAATCACCGGTTTCCGAAAAGCCGGAGGCATAGCAAACAGCGCCGCCCGTGCCCTTGTCTCGAAGTGCGGCTATCGCCTCAATCGTTGCATCCGCCGGGATGCAGATGAAGGCCGCATCAGGTCCTTCCGGCAGATCCTCAATGTGGCGATAACAAGGGATTCCGGCCAGTTGCTCACGCCGCGGATTAACCGCGTAGAGCGTTCCTTCGAAGCCGATTTTCTGGCATTCGACAAGGCACTTCTCCGCCTCCCGGCCACCGATGACGACAACGGATAGGGGCCTCAGAAGACGCTCGAGCGGCTTTCTTTTCAATAGGTCGGTCATTCGGTCATCTCACCCAAAACCTCGCCAGTTCCGAGAGGAAGTTCAACCTCCCAATGGCCGGAGCATGCCGCGCGAAATGATGTGGCGTTGGATCTCACTCGTACCTTCCCAGATCCGCTCGATCCGGGCATCCCGCCAGATCCGCTCCAACGGAAGTTCGGACATCACGCCCATACCGCCGTGAATCTGGATCGCTTCATCGGCGATGAAGGCAAGTGTTTCCGTTGCCGCCAGTTTGGCAATGGCCGCATCGCTGTCGGTCATGGTGCCGTTGTCATATTTCCACGCCGCTTCATAGGTGAGCAATTCAGCCGACTTACGACGCAGTTCCATATCCGCAAATTTGAACGACACACCCTGGAACTTGGAGATCTGCTGACCGAATTGCTTGCGGTTCACAGCCCAGTCCAGCGATAGCTCCAGCGCCCGGTCGCAGCGGCCTAGGCATAGAGAGGCGACCTGAAGCCGCGTCGCGCCGAGCCATTCGCCCGCCACATCAAAGCCTTTATCAACCTCTCCCAGCACTTGGGTTTCCGGGATACGGCAATCATCAAATTCCAGGATGAAATTGTGGTATCCACGGTGAGAGACGTTCGAATATCCAGGCCGCACCGTCAGGCCGGGGGTGTCCTTATCAACCAGGAAGGTGGTGATCTTCTTCCGCGTCCCACCCCGGTTGTCCGGTTCCTCGCCCGTTGCCGCCATCAGAATGATGAAATCAGCCCAGTCGACATGGCTGATGAAATGCTTCACGCCATTGATGACGAAGTCAGAACCGTCTCGCTTGGCCGCAGTCTTCATTCCGCGCACGTCGGAGCCGGCGCCGGGCTCGGTCATCGCGAAGCAATCCACCCGCTCCCCCCGACAGGCCGGCAGAAGATAGCGTTCCCGCTGTTCACCGACGCAAGCCTGCAGGACATTGGACGGACGATAGACCAGATAGTTCAGCGCCATGCTCGCCCGACCAAGGGCGCGATCAAGCAGGCACATGGAGAGCGTATCGAGCCCACCACCACCGACGTCTTCCGGCATATTGGCCGCGTAGAGGCCGAGCTCTATCGATTTCTGTATGATCTGCTTGCCGAGCTCCGGGTCGACCTTGTCTTCCCGCTCGACCTGCTCTTCATGCGGATAGAGCTCTTCTTCGACGAACCGCAAGGCGGTTTCGACAATCATGTTGTGTTCTTCAGTGAGGGCAAAATCCATCGTTTTTACTCCCCGGCAGCGAGCGCGTCACGGCGCGCCCGGTCCTTCAATAACACCGCCCCTGCGCCCTCTTTATAGGTCGCAAGCGCTTCCATAATGGCGATCAGGCAATTGTCGCGAAGCTGCTCCATTTCCTTGATCGTTGTGCCTTCAAGCTGCGCCTCGGTACCTTCAACCATTTTGTCGATCAGTTCTTCGGTAAGCTCCGGCGCTTCCAGCTTTGTCCAAGGCCATTTTAGGGCCGGGCCGAACTGATGCAGCATATGGCGCATGCCTTCTTCACCGCCGGCGAGGGCAAAGGTCCGGTTGGTCCCCATGAATGCCCAGCGAAGGCCCGGTCCATAGGCGATAGCCGCATCCATTTCCTCAGTGTTCGCGACGCCTTCATTGATCATATGAAGGTTTTCCCGCCAGAGCGCTTCCTGAAGTCGGTCTGACAGGAAGCCTTCAATTTCAACCCGGCACTGAAGGGCATACATGCCGATGCTTTCATAGAATGCGCCTGCGGCCTGACGTGCCCAATCGGCGGTCTTCTCGCCCCCGACGATCTCCACCAACGGCAACAGATAGACCGGGTTGAAGGGGTGGCCGACAACGTGACGGTCTGGCGTCGCACTTGCCGTCTGGAAATCCGACGGCTTCAGACCGGATGTTGAGGAGGCAATCACCACATCCGGTGCCGCCGCTGCTGCGATCTGCGCATGAAGGCTGGTCTTGAGGTCCAGACGCTCCGGCGCTGATTCCTGGATGAAGTCTGCGGCGGCGGCCATTTCCTCGACCGTATCGACAAACCGCACCCGGTCTTTCGACGCGCCGGGATAGAGACCCATGCGCTCGAGCGCCGGCCAGGCATTTTCGATCTTCTCAATCAGCACATCCCGCCCGGACGGCGCCGGGTCGAAGGCAACAACGTCAAGGCCGTGCGCCAATGCACGCGCCGCCCAGCCGGCACCAATGACACCACCACCGGCGATGCCCAGGGTTTTCACTTCCCGCATGACATGATCCTCTTAGAAGAGATTTCAGAGCAGTTCTGGAATTAGACGAGCTTCTTGAGCCCGAATTTCTTCCGTGCGCCCTCGGCATCAGCAACATTTGCCCCCATCAGCTCGATAATGTTCCGCGCCTTGGAAACCAGATCGGCATTGCTGGCGAACACGCCCCGCTCCAGATAGAGATTATCCTCCAGACCGACACGGCAATTGCCGCCCAGCAGGACCGCTTGAGCAACCATCGGCATCTGCATCCGGCTGATCCCGAAGCCCGACCAATTGGCCCCTTCCGGAAGTTGATCCTTCATCGCCTTCATCGCGACCGTGTTGGCTTCCGCGCCATAAGGAATACCCAGGCAGAATTGGAACAGAGGCGGTTTATCGAGAAGACCTTCCTCCACAAGCTGCTTTGCCATCCACAGATGACCGGTATCGAAGACCTCGACCTCCGGCTTCACACCGATTTCTTTCATACCGGCGGCAAGCGCCCGCAACATCGACGGCGTGTTGACCATCAAAAGATCGCCATTGCCGAAGCTCATGGTGCCGCAATCGAGCGTGCAGATTTCCGGCAGGCATTCCCGAACATGGTCCAGGCGCTCCGACCAGGGCGCCATGTCGCTTTCATTCCACAGGATTTCACCGGGCTTATCCGCAGGCCCCATGGTCAGGTCACCACCCATGCCGGCGGTTAGGTTGATCACAACATCTGTACCATCATCGCGAATCCGGTCACATACCTCTTTGAACTTGGCAGGATCGCGGCACGGCGTGCCGTCGTCTTCACGCACATGCAGATGCACCACAGCCGCACCGGCCTTGGCCGCTGCAATAGCGCTTTCTGCGATTTGCTTGGGGGTCTTCGGCAGGTCCGGATGCTTATCCTGGGTGGCGCCGGAGCCGGTGACTGCACATGTGATGACGACGTCAGTGTTCATGTTCGTTTCTCTCCCAATGAGGCAATGTGTTTTCGTTACTCCGAATTACCGCCCGGGCCGTCGATTTGCATTGCGTTTTTCGACCATCATTTGATAAAAGACGACACTATCTTTCAATCGATTTTGTTACTTGGAGTACCCATGTTCACGCGTCAGGATTCGGACAGCCCGATCCGCCTAAATTTTCTTCTGTTACCCAATTTCTCGATGATGGCGTTATCGGCCATGCTCGACCCATTGCGTATGGCCAATTGGTTATCTGGAAAGACCCTTTACGACTGGGTCTTGCTCTCGATGGATGGAGAGCCGGTGCAGGCGGTCAATCGTGTCACTGTGTCGGTCGACCGTAGTATCGGCGGTGCACCGCCTTGCGACATGATCATGGTTTGCGCCAGCTATGAGCATCTGGGACTCGACACAAAGGATTTGAGTGCCTGGCTGCGCCGAATGGCCCGGTTCGGAACGACGCTCGGGGCGCAGGATAATGGAACCTATCTCCTCGCCCGGGCTGGTGTTCTGGATGGCTATCGCGCCACCGCCCATTGGGAGATGCTGGAGCGTTATACCGAGCTCTTCCCGGAGGTCGAGTTTACGCAAGACCTGTTCGTGATTGATCGCGACCGGGTCACCGCTGCCGGCGGAACCTCCGGCCTGGATTTGATGCTGACAGCGATCCGCCAGCAACATGGCAAGGAGCTCGCAACCCGCGCCGCCGATGAGTTCGTCTACGCTCGAATTCGCGATCCGCAGGAAGCCCAACGCCTGCCGCTGAGGGCCCGCATCACCGCCGGCAATCCGCGCTTGGTGCGAGCGGTAGATGCGATGGAAAAGTCATTGGAAGACTCGCAACCTGTCGCGGTCTTTGCCGAAGCAGCCGGCGTCTCCGAGCGCGAGTTGGAACGCATTTTCAAGCGTTGGCTGAAGACGACGCCGGGCGCTTACTACCGACGCCTCCGGCTGGAACGCGCACGCTCGTTATTGCAACAGACGGAAATGCCGGTTATCGACGTGGCGGTCGCCTGTGGTTTCGGATCCGCTGCCCATTTCAGCCGTGCCTATCGAGCGCGCTATGGCCGGGCACCCAGCACCGACCGCGCAACAGTTCTTTAAGGCCGACGCTTAATGAAAGTGGCCTTGTGAAAGGGGTTTTGATGCAACCCAAGCTTACCCCCGTTATCCTGTCCGGCGGCGCCGGCACCAGGCTGTGGCCTCTTTCCCGCCAGACCTACCCGAAGCAATTCCTGCCGCTGATCGGGGATGAGAGCCTGTTGAAGCTGACGGCCAAACGGTTTCAGGATTCCGCACGGTTCGAAGCGCCTATTGTCATTGCTAATGACACCCATCGCTTCCTGATCGCCCAGCAACTGCTGGAAGTTGGAATCGAACCTGCTGCCCTGATCCTGGAGCCCATCGGCCGCAACACCGCCCCTGCCGCTGCGATCGCCGCCTTGAAGGTCGCCGAAATGCACGGGGCTGATGCGATTGTCGGGATTTTCGCCTCCGATCATGTGATCAAGGACGGCGCGGCTTATTCAGATGCGTTGGACACGGCTGTCCGGGCGGCACAGGCGGGACGCATCGTCTGTTTCGGGGCGACGCCGGATCGACCTGAAACAGGCTATGGCTATATCGAGGCCGGTGATCCGATAGGTGCCCTCGAGGGCGTGGCCGAAATTGCAGCCTTTGTTGAGAAACCAGACCACGCCACTGCTGAAGCCTATCTGGCCAGCGGACGGCATCACTGGAACACGGGCATGTTCATTGCCCGCGCGGATGTTCTGATTGCAGCCTTCGAAACCCTGGCACCAGAGGTCTTGGCAGCGGCAAGGCAGTCTTTGAAAAACGCAACGCCGGATCTTGGTTTCACCCGGCTTGAGCAAGCTGCTTTGGAAACCTGCCCCGCCCTGCCCTTCGACATTGCAGTCATGGAAAAAACGGATCGTGGCGCGGTCATCGCCGCCGCTTTTGGGTGGTCGGATTTGGGTGGCTTTCCGGCGCTGCGGGACGAAGCGGACCAAGATGCCGACGGCACCGCCCTGATCGGGTCCGCCCTCGCCCAGGATTGCAAAGGCAGTTATCTGCGCGGCGAAGATGGAATGCTGGTCGCTGGTTTGGGGCTGGAGGGCATGGCTGTCGTCGCGACCTCGGATGCCGTCTTGGCTGCCCCTCTGTCCCGCGCCGATGAAATCAAGGATTTGGTAAATGCCTTGGGTAAGGCCGGGCATTCTCAACGCGATACCCATCGAAAAGTTTACCGGCCCTGGGGCTCATACGAAGATATTGACGTAACGCCCCGTTTTCGGGTGAAACGCATCGTGGTCAATCCGGGCGCACGCCTTAGCCTGCAGCGTCACAAACATCGCTCCGAACATTGGATCGTGGTGGAAGGCGAAGCGACAGTCACGATTGGGGAGGCTGTCGAGACCCTGACCCGCAACCAATCAACCTATGTCCCCGTCGGCGAGACACATAGGCTCGAAAACCGCCGGGAAGAACCGCTGCATATGATTGAGGTGCAGGTGGGTGATTATGTCGGCGAAGATGACATTGAACGCCTGGAAGACGTCTATGGCCGGGCCCCCCGGTAGAGGACTGATTAGAATACGCGCCTGAAATCACCGACCATAGAGATTGAGATGGGACAAACCGCCATGAGTGAAAAACAGAAACGTCTTCATTATTGGCCCGACACAGCGTCGCTGGCCCCGCATATGTGTCTGATCGAGGCCGGGGCGAGTTTCGAACTCGTGAAGACGGATTTGAAGGCTTACAAGTTCCTGACGGCGGAGTACCGGACACTGAACCCGCATATGCGCATCCCAACCTATACGGAAGGCAACCCGGATGAGGGTGGGCTGGTTCTCTATGAAGCGGCTGCCATCTGCCTGCATGTCGCCGACACCCATTCCAACAGCAGTTTGATGCCGGAACTCGGAAGTGATGCGAGAGCGTTAGCGTATAAATATATGATTTATCTCACCAATACACTGCAAGCAGAGTTGATGGTCTTCAACTATGCGAAGCGCCATTGCGATGACGAAAGCGCCATCCCGTCGATCCGAGCGGCCGGCGATCAGCGGATTGGCAAGATGCTGGAATTCCTGGATCGGGAACTGGGTGATGGCCGCACCTGGTTGGTCCCCGGGGCGGCCCATGGCGCGGTCGACTATTACCTGCTGATGCTGGCGGGATGGGCGGAATACTTCAAGGTCAGTACCCTTCCCTCAACCCTGTCGGTCCTCGGCCCCTATCTGAAGCGCTGCCAGGACCTCCCCGCCGCCCGTACCGCGATTGAGGCTGAAGGGTTCGAGCCGAATTTCTAGTCCCGCTACTGACGATATCTATCGAACCGCGAAATGCCGCTGCCAAAGCGGGCCATAGATTGGATCGGTCTGAACCTTAGTTGTCACGCCCTTGACTGCGTCGAATTCATGCTCCCCCGGGTACCAGGCGACGAGCATGCTGAGATAAACGTCGGCCAGACTGAGTGTGTCATCGATCAGCGTGCCGCCATTCTTTGAAATCTCTGCATCCAGGATGCTCAGAACGTCATCCAGTCGGGATTTTGCTGCCCGCGAAATGCCATCCGCCCCGGCGGGTTCATCTGTGTATCGGTCGCTGTAGTAAAAGCGTAGATCCGCCTCATAGAGATTAACCGACATGAAGACCACCCACCGCAAGAACCGGGCATGCTCAATCGAGCCTGGCGCCGGGCCGAGAACACCTTGCCCTGCCATAGCGGTCAGTTGAATGATGATGGCCGCTGTCTCTGTCATCAGGGTTCCATCCGGCAGGACCAAAGCCGGGATCTGCCGCATCGGGTTTAGCGCCAGAAACTCGGGCGTGTTCAACGCCCCCGCCTTCGTATCGACCACCATGACCTCATGCGGAAGCCCGGCCTTCGCCAAGCCAGCCTCCACCACAAAGCCACCAGCCCCGTCCTCGTTATAGAGCATGTAGGTCATATCAGTTTCTTCCCTTTGCGGTATGAGAGCATCGCGCGTTCCCAAGTCATTTCAGGACAGGCTGGCGCCATAAACCTTAGTTCAATAGACGGGAAAATGCGGGGAAATGAACCGCAGTTCAATAGTGTCCTTGATCGAAAGCGCATAGCTGTTGGGCACCGGCGGATTGGCTGTCGGGTGTTTCAAATGGAGAACTAAGATGATGTTCAAGGCTATTCACATTCCGACAAAGGCAAAACGGGCAATCGCGGCAAGCATTGTCGGCCTATCCCTCGCAGGCGGTGTTGTCTATGCGAGCGACGATACAGACGACCACATGTCCGGCGAGGTTCCCTCTGCCGTATCTGATGCCCTGGAAGCCGCAGGCTACACGGTGAAACGGGTGGAGATGGAAGATGGGCTCTATGAAGCCTATGCGATGCGGGACGGGAACCGATATGAGGTGATGCTGGATCACGCGGGCAATATTGTCGAGGTTGAAGAAGAATGATCCGGCAGGAACCAACCATGACCAGTGCCCCTTGGGACCTGTTCGTGCGTGCCTTTCATTGGTCACTTGCCCTCGCCGTTTTCGCGAATGTCGCCCTTTTTGAAGAGGGCGGCATTCACGAGGCAATCGGATACGGGGTCGCAGCCCTGGTGCTGTCCCGTATCCTGTGGGGGCTCGTCGGCCCAAAGCGCGCCCGCTTCTCCGCCTTTCCCTTTAGTCCGACAGCCGCCGGCGAGCACTTTCAGGAGATCCTGCACGGCATCAAGCGCGAACATAGCAGTCACAATCCTTTAGGCGCATTGATGGTCTATAACCTTCTTGCATCATTGCTCCTGGTCGCGGCGACAGGCACAATGCTGACGACCGATGCGTTTTGGGGAAGCGCTTTTGTCGAAGAACTGCACGAGTTTCTGGCGAATTGGGTCCTCGTTTCCGTCGCCCTCCATGTCGGCGGTGTGGTGTTTGAGAGCCTACGGACCAAGCAGAACCTTGTCGCAAGAATGATTGGACGAAAGTAACCCTACATATGGCCGGTGATCCCATCCCACCCAAACGACAAAATCGTGCCGCTAACCGGCTTTGGGGCTATGTCGCCCTGATTGCGGTCCAGGCTGCCTGCGCCGTGTTTTTTGTCGGCGATGTCATCGGCGATTTCATGGATGGCGGCGATGGCTTCGATCTGATGTTCCATCACATGGTCGAAGCCGTCGCTTCCGCCGCCCTTGTTGCGGCCATTGCGGTCGAAGTCCTGCTCGCGATGCGCTTGTTTCGGCGGCAACGGTTGCTCGAAGACAATGTGAAGGCCGCGGCAGGTGCTTTCTTTGAAATGCTGGAAAACCGCTTCGACGATTGGGGCCTGACCCCATCAGAGCGGGATGTTGCACTGCTGACGGTTAAAGGCCTGCCGATTGCGGAGGTTGCTGCAATGCGAGGCTCCAAGCCCGGCACCGTGAAAGCCCAATTGAATGCGATCTACCGCAAAGCCGGCGTCGAAGGCCGCGCCCAACTCATTGCCCTGATGATCGAAGAAATTGTTGCTGAGCCTTTGGTTTCCTAGGCAGCCCTACTCCACCGTAACCGACTTCGCCAAGTTTCTCGGCTGATCGACGTCGGTGCCTTTGTGGACGGCGGCGTGATAGGCGAGCAATTGCATCGGTATGGTATAGAGGATCGGGGCGACGAAAGGGTCGACCTTGGGAAGCTCGATGGTTGCGGCGGGTTTCGCCATGCGGCTCATTTTGGCGATACCCTCGGAATCGGACAGGAAGATCACCTTGCCGCCACGGGCCACGATCTCCTGCGTATTTGATGCGACCTTATCGAATAGCGGGCCGGAGGGGGACATCATCACCACCGGCACATCATCCTCAATCAACGCGATGGGGCCGTGTTTCATTTCCCCCGCCGCATAGCCTTCCGCATGGATATAGGAGATTTCCTTCAGCTTCAGCGCGCCTTCCATGGCGATTGGATAGCCGGTTCCGCGTCCCATGTAGAAGACATCCCGCGCCTCTGCCAGCATGCCCGCGACCTCTGCGATATGGGCATCGTGGTTCAGCACTTCCGCCGCCCGCCCGGGCACTTCGGCAAGCGCGGCGGCCAAGGTGGCCTCCCGCTGCCGGTCCAGATGGCCACGCGCCTTGGCTGCCGCAATAGCGATGGCAGCAATAACCGTCAGCTGTGTCGTGAAGGCCTTTGTGGAGGCGACGCCGATTTCCGGTCCAGCAAGCGTCTGGAAGACCGTGTCACTTTCCCGCGCAATGGTGCTGTCAGGCACATTCACGACGGAGAGGATATGCTGCCCCTGCCCCTTGGCATAGCGCAACGCCTCCAGCGTATCCATGGTCTCGCCCGATTGGCTGATGAAGAGCGCCATGCCGCCTTCCGGCAACGGCGTCTCGCGATACCGCAGCTCAGAGCCCAAATCGACTTCCATCGGTAGGCGCGCCAGGCTTTCGATCCAGTATTTGCCAACCTGCGCCGCCAGGGCTGCTGTGCCGCAAGCTGACGCCGTGATCTTCGGCACCTGCGCGAAATCCACCGGTAGAGGCGGCAGCGTGATCGTCTGGCTCGCCGGGTTCAGCATGGAATGCAGCGTGTCCCCGATCACCGCCGGTTGCTCGTGGATTTCCTTCTGCATGAAGTGGCGATAATTGCCTTTGCCGATCATCGCGCCGGAAACAGCGGATTGCACCACCTTGCGTTCGACCGGCGCACCATCCGTGTCAAAGATTTCAACGCCGTCATGAGTGACGACAGCCCAGTCCCCTTCTTCCAGGTAACTCAGCGTGCGGGTCAACGGGGCGAGCGCCAGGGCGTCGGAACCGAAATACATCTCCCCTTCCCCAAAACCGACGGCAAGCGGACTGCCGCGCCGCGCGCCAATCATCAGATCATGTTCGCCGGCAAAGACCATAACGAAGGCAAAGGCGCCTTCCAGCTCCGGCAATGTCCGGGCCACCGCTTCTTTGGGAGACAGCCCTTCTTCCAGATATTTTCCGACCAGATGCGCAACGACTTCGGTATCCGTATCGCTGGTATACTCGGTATCGGCGCCCAGTTTGTCTCGGAGTTCCTGATAGTTCTCGATAATCCCGTTATGGACGATGGCCACCCGATCCGTCGCATGGGGATGGGCGTTGTCCTCAGACGGGACGCCATGGGTCGCCCAGCGCGTATGGCCGATCCCTGCATCACCATCCAATGGATTATCCGCCAAAACAGCGGCCAGTTGCGCCAGCTTCCCTTCCGCCCGGCGGCGATGGATAGAACCATTGACCAAGGTCGCAATCCCGGCGGAATCATACCCGCGATATTCCAACCGCTTGAGCCCATCGACAAGACGATCTGAGACGCCGTCGCGACCGAGAATTCCAATAATTCCGCACATAACTACTTTGCTTCCTTCTTGCGGCGTTCTTTCTCCGCCTTCTTCGCGGCGCGAATACGTTTGGCGAGACCGGGCCGGTTGGACTGATCGCCACGCGCCACACTCAACGCATGCGCTTCAACATCTTTCGTGATCGTTGACCCCGCCGCGACGATGGCGCCATCACCAATCGAAACCGGCGCAACCAGCGCAGAGTTGGAGCCGATAAAGGCTTCCTCACCGATCTTGGTCTGGTGTTTTAAATAGCCATCATAGTTGCAGGTGATCGTGCCGGCGCCGATATTTGCGCGCGCGCCCACCGAGGCATCGCCGACATAGGATAAATGGTTCGCCTTCGCGCCATTCCCCAGCACCGCATTTTTCACTTCGACAAAATTGCCGACCCGCGCCTCAGCACCGATCTTGCTACCAGGCCGCAGCCTCGCATAGGGCCCAATGATCGCGGACGGCCCGACCTCAGCGCCTTCAAGGTGGCAATAATCCCGAATGGTAGCGCCATCCGCCACGGAAACACCGGTGCTGAACACGACGTTGCGGCCGATCTCCACATCCTCTCCGATCACGGTATCATAGCTGAACCAGACCGTGGTGGGATCGCGCAGGGTTGCGCCTTCTGCCATGGCTTGAAGACGCCGCTGAGACTGCCAGCGTGCCTCTGCATCCGCGAGATCGGCACGGCTGTCGACGCCAAGCACTTCCCCCTCCGGCGCTTCAAGCAGCGCGCATCGACGACCGGCTGCGCGGGCCAGCCGGACAATGTCAGTCAGATAGTACTCACCCTTGGCATTGTCGTTATCAATGGCATCGACCAGCTCAAACAGTCCGTCTGCATCAATGGCCATGACGCCAGCGTTGCAAAGATTAATCGCCCGCGTGGCCTCATCTGCTTCCCGATGCTCGACGATGGCTTCCAGCCCGCCCTCAGCGTTCTCTACCAGGCGCCCATAGTTGGTCGGGTCATCCGCGCGAAATCCCATCACAACAACTGCCGCCCCGGCTTCCCGCGCAGCCACCATATTGGCCAGTGTCTCGCTTTGAATGAAGGGGGTATCGCCAAACAGAACCAGGACCGTGCCGTTCGTCATCGGTGCAAGGAGATCCCGCGCCCGCTTCAGCGCATCTGCTGTGCCCAGCCGGTCAGTCTGCACGACACTGGGGACAGGGGCCGCAACCGCGGTAAGAGCAGCCATATCCGGCCCCACAACGACAGCCTGAACCGCCGGCGCCAACGGAGACACTGCAGCCAAGACATGGCGCAGCATCGGTTGTCCTGCGACCTCATGCAGTGCCTTGGGCTTCGCAGAGCGCATGCGCGTGCCCTTACCTGCTGCAAGGACAACCGCTGCGACCGGCTGCTTCGGAAGCATAAAATCAACCTCTGACATGACTGAATAGACCGCTTTAATTCTTATTTGACGGGCCGGAAAGTGCCATGCGCCGCCGGGTCTTTGCAAGTCACGAACTGTTTCCAGGCGTTTCGAAATATTTCCAACTATGTCAGCGTGTTGAGGGCAGTTTTGAAGAGTAAGACAGAGGTGCCGAACCCGCAGAGGGCCTACTCTTCCTCACTTTGATTATCCCAGCCGGGCCTCACCGCGATCTCCCGCCCCGCCATCCGCGCAGCGCTCAGATGCACCACCAACGTCCCAAAAGCCGTCTGCACATCGACCCGTACAGGAATTGGCGGTGCCTCGGCAAAGGGCTGGGCGATCAAGACCGTGCGATCCCGCGCGGTCTTGGAATATTGCGACTGTTCTATGCGAAAACCGCCAATTCGATTGATCTCAACCCGGCAGACCCGGGCCTCGCCTTCATAGATATTATAGTCATTCGGTGCCATGATGCGCGTGCCGGCATCTGTCATGGCAAGGTCGAACCGACGCCGTCCGTCATAGAGTTTCAACTCACCTTCACAGGCCCCGCCCTCGGCAAGGACGCCCGACATCCCGACAAGGGCGGAGATCGGGTCGATCGTATTATCCAGCGCCCCTTCCGGGATTGGGGTAAGCTCGTTTTCATCCGGCGGCGACTCTTGTTCGACATCGATTTCGCCATCTCCAAGGAATGTCAGCTTTATCGCGCGGTCTTCTCCCTTCCAATTGCCCATATTCTCATGGACCTTCGGTGCCGGATCCGCCCAGTTCCGCAAATCCCCATAAGACTGCGCCTTGCCCCGCCAGCCGGAATACCAATCAAGGATGCCCCGCGCCCGAGCCAGGCCGTCAACCCGATAACCATCCTTCTCAACAGCGATATTCGCGCGACCGGATCCGACATGCATGCCGCCGAAATAGGCTTCATAGTCCAGGCTCAGTACCTTTTCCTTAGTGTCAGACTCGCTAACCGCTAGAGACATTGTCGGCGACGTCACCAGAATGGCCGGCAAAAGTGCCAAGGCCAAAACGCGCCCGCTCTGTCGTATCCAGTTGGAACCCATGCAAATTCTCCGACAAATACTTCATCCCATGCAGGAACCGAGCAGCATATACCCGGCCCGCAGCAAGCACGACGCCATAGGCCAGCACACTGGGCATCAGCTTGACAGCCTGCCTGCACAAACGTAATACGCCGCTTCCTCTTCGCCCGATCATTTCAATCGACTAAGGCGATAAAAGGGCGCGTAGCTCAGCGGGAGAGCACTGTCTTCACACGGCAGGGGTCACTGGTTCAATCCCAGTCGCGCCCACCATATATTTCAATGGGTTATATAGAAATCGCTATCGCTTGCCTTTTCTAGGGGAAGCATGGAGGAAGCATCAGGTTTTTACTCCAGACAAATATCCGAGTTGGCCAGTTGCAACACCGACCACAAAGCTGGCCACAGCCTCCCCTATTTGGCGGGGCACCGACTTGTTGGGTTTCCCGTTCATAGCATCTTCAGCACCCCGAATAGCGTCACCGAGATCCGCAATGTCTCCAAGTGTATCTCCACTATCAACGCTAGGCTCAGTGCCTGTCATTTTATACTAACCATTTTAGTTATACTCTCAGTTTGGGAGTAGTCAGTGAAATTCACTTACGACCCTTCAGATTGACGCGCCAAGAGAATTACAACCGCGATGGATGGAAACAGAGCACGGATCGCAGCCCAGGGGATCGTTAGATCAGCCCCTCCACCATCCACCACTCCGTACTCGAAAACTGATAACAACACACTGAAATTTTTTACCAATATAATTGCAATTGTGACGAAAGAAACGACTATAGATATGTAACGCGGGTGAGATCGATTAATTGATATCTTTGCCGCAAAAGCAGACACTCCAACAACGACCAAGTTACTGAGTAGAAAGAACAGAAGGATCCCAAGTTCGCTGTAGTCCAGGACTAAAAGTCCCACCAGTATGACGCTTTCCCGATACGTCCAATATGCGATCAAAACCCCTAAGGAAATAGGGAGAGAATCGATCACGTAGTTCATCAAACCCCTTATGCTTACTGTCCTCTGTGCCATTGTCTGCCTCCAATCCTATTAAGGAAGCCGTCGACTGTAGTTTCCGCCGATCGGAGAAAACCCCGCACGTTGGATGAAGCGATTAACACGAGCTAGTTCGATACCGCTTGTGACATGGAACTGAACTTCATCAGATGTCCGATCCCGTGCCCATTGCATGAACCCTCGTAGAAGCCGAATAGCTACCTCGCCCCCCCCTTAGCCCTCGTCTTGTTTAAGCAGTGGAGACGACATTACAACACTGTACGGCCACACTCAGCCCTTGGATACAAACCGCCAGCACCAGAAAACAACATCCCTATGGAGGAAAAAACACTCACGCACTAACATTCAAATCGGACCAATCAACGGGGGCAGGTCAGACCTTCTGGACCTATGTGAAGCGGGCGAATGAGGTGTTCGGAGACCGGGCGAAGGTGTACGGGCAAGTCAGCGGTTATCAGGACGACATACGCCGTTTGGCCGGTAAGGCATTAGCGAAGAATGTCGCTCGTTCCGAAAGGCATTAATAACGTAGCGACCAAGGCTTGGAGCGAGGAAGAAATCGTAACATGACTGGAGGGGGATTTTCGTTTGCCTTGGAGCCGAAACTTTGTATGGTACACCCGTGACCATGTTGCTTGTGCACCATAACTCAGAGATAATATTGTTTTAACTCAATAATTTGATGGGAAGTACTCCAGGTAACAATCCCCTCCCGTAGGGGTCGCCATTTATTTCAATGGCTTATGATCCGTCGATTGGCGGATTTTTCATTTGTGCGGAAATTACACGGCAAAACGCCCTTTTCTGGCATTGAGCGGGAAGGGAGCCAAATGGCCTTAATCGTCTCTGTGTCGTGTGCCATTAGCATCACTGGTCCACTCCACAAGATCTTGCCGCGGCCTGCATGCTCCGGCCCCAGCCCGCGCGCGCCATCCTTGTCGAGTTTCTTGGTTTCCGGCGGTTAGACCTTGACCTTCCGAACACTTAGCGTGAATCTCAAGATCGTAATTGGCTCATTTTCATGAATGTGGCTCAACAAATGCCCCAAGACTTTCCGCTGCTAGATCTTCGGCACTACCAGATGATTGTGACCTTGGCGAAGACGCCCCGGGTGACCGATGCGGCGGAGGAACTCGGCGTTACGCCTTCGGCGCTCTCGCATCGGATCCGGGAGGCGGAACGGCGGTTGGGCGTGCCGCTCTTCAGTCGATCTCATAAGCGATTGCGGATGACTGCGGCGGCGGAGTCCTTGGCCCAGGTTGCGGATCGATTAATCGCAGAGCTGGTGCGCGCTGAACATGACGCGGAACGAATGGGGCATGGCGTGCGCCATGTGGTGCGGTTGGCCGTCGAAGCCTATAGCTCTTACCATTGGCTGCCCGCGTTCCTGCGGCATTTGCAGCAGGTCATTCCCGATGTCGGTATTCAAGTGGTCGCGGGGGCCGCAAAGTCGCCGCTTGAGAGCCTGGCCGATCACACCGTCGATCTCATCATTCTGTCCGGTCAGAACGCCGCTACGCGATTGGAAACGTTCCATCTCTTCGATGACGAACTTCTGTTCATCATGGCGCCGACCCATCGCTTGGCCGAGCGTCCTCATATTGAAGGGGTCGATATCGTGGGAGAGGACTTTATTACCTATACCCGTGTTCCGGAGCCGGATCGCGAATACGCGAAGCTGTTTCGCCCCAACGATACCTATCCCAATTGGACGGAAACCGTCGAACTGCCCGAAGCGATTGTGGAAATGGTGGCCGCCGGTCTGGGAACATCCGTCTTGGCGGGGTGGGCGGTCGGCGGGGCGATCAAGGCGGGTCGGATCATCGGAAACCGTGTCGGTGCGGAGGGGGTATCTGTGCCCTGGTACGCAGTGATCCGACCGGATAATGCCTCGGAAGATCAAGTAACCCGCGAGGTCGCGAAGACTTTGGCGGCGTGGTGTCACGATAATGATGGCTTTAGACAATAGGAAGGGAACCGGCATGAAAGTCTGCTTTATCGGTCTTGGGACCATGGGATTGCCGATGGCGCTTCGGCTGGCGGATCAAGGGATTGATGTCGCCGGTTGGGATGTCGCCTCGGATGCGGGACAGGGTCTTCACTCTCGCCGCGCAACCCTCGCCGACGCTGCCGAAGGGGCCGATATCATCGTCACTATGCTGCCGGAAGGGGCGCATGTCGCGGAAACGCATCGCGCGATACTGGCTCTCGGCGGGGGCTCCAAGAGGCTGTTCATCGACAGTTCGACGATCGACGTGACGACCACAAAACAACTCGCCGCCGCTGCGAGCTCGGCCGGTCATGGTTTTGTCGATGCCCCGGTATCCGGCGGTGCAGAAGGTGCCCGGGCCGGATCGTTAAGCTTCATGATCGGGGGAAGCGAGGCAGATAGTGCGACCGCTATGCCCGTCCTTCGGGCCATGGGAACCAAGATCACGCATTTCGGGGCGCCGGGCGCCGGGCAGGCCGCGAAGGCGTGCCATAACATGATCTGTGGCATTACTGCGCTTGGCGTGTGCGAGGCCTTTGCACTGGCGGACTCACTTGATCTCGACGCCGATAAGTTCTTTCAGCTCTGTGCCGGGGCCGCCGCGCAAAGCTGGATCCTGGAGAACCGATGCCCCGTGCCTGGACCGGCGCCGAACGCGCCTGCGTCCAACGGCTACGCGCCGGGATTTGCGGCAGGATTGATGGCGAAGGATCTGCGGCTCGCGCAAGCCGCCGCGTCCGCCACCGGGCAAGCGACCCCCTTCGGCGCCGAAGCCGCCCGGCGGTTCAGCGAATTCGCCGAAGACGCGGAAGCAGGGCGTCTCGACTTCTCAGCGATCTATCGAACGATCCGGTCCAACTAACTGCGAAGGCGTTCGTTTGCCGGGTCGTAGAAGGGCATAGACGTCACAATGGCATCGCATGCCGTGCCGAGAACCTCTATCTGGAGAGCCTTACCCGCATCCAACGTTCCGCGTTCGACATAGCCGAGCGCGATGCGTTTTCCGATGCGGAACCCGTCACCGGCGGATGTAACATATCCGACGACCTTTCCATCCATAAGGATCGGATTGCTTGGCAAGGGGTCGGCGTCGTCGCAATCGACGATGAAGCCGACGAATTGCCAGGACGCGGGATTCTTGGATTGCGCCATCACGGCGGCCTTGCCCACGAAATCAGGCTTATCAAGCTTTGCGAAGCCCGACAGGCCGGCATCGTAAAGTGTGTATTCGGTGCCGAAATCAGCGCCCCATCCGTGATAGCCCTTTTCGATCCGCATGGCGTTCAGGGCATAGGAGCCGAAGTCGACGAGTCCCAAATCCGCGCCTACCGTGCATATCGCATCATAGAGCATTGGCAAATCTGCCGACGTCACATGAAGTTCCCAACCGAGCTCTCCAACATAGGAAACGCGCATCGCCGTGACCGGAATCCCAGCAACCGTGATCTCGCGAACGGACATCCAACCCATCGCCTCACTGCCCAGATCAGTATCGGTCAGTCGGGACAGCAGGTCTCTAGATTTTGGTCCCATGACCATCAGCGCGCCGTCCCGGTCACTGCCGAGGCGCAGGTCGACCGATCCGTCTTCAGGCAGATAGCGAGATAACCAATCGAAATCCCGATCGACGGACAGTGTCGGTCCGCACAACAAATATCGGTCCTCCGCCAGGCGCGCGACGGTGGTCTCGCTCCAGATCATGCCTTTCGGCGTCAACATGTAAGACAGCTTCACCCGACCGACCTTGGGCACGGTCCCGCAGATCACATGCTCCAAGAACCCTTGCGCACCGGACCCGGAGACCTCGAACTTCGTAAAGCCGCCATGATCCATGACGCCCACAGCATCGCGCACCGCTTCGCATTCGGCGCGGACTTCATCGCGCCAAGGCTCGTGATCTCTAAAGCTGAGTTTCTCATCGGAATAGGCATGGCCACCTCGGTCGAACCACATGGCCCGCTCCCAGCCCCCGATCTGGCCGAATTGTGCGCCCTTGTCGGCCAGTGTCGCATAGAGCGGGGTCGTGTTGACCGGACGGCCGGACGCCATCAAGCGATGCGGAAACGGGATAGCGTATTGCAGATCATATAGTTGCACGACCCGGTCTCGCGCATAGGTCTCGTCCGCCCAAGTGCCGAAGCGGCGCGGGTCCCAAGATGCCATATCCCACTCGGTTTCGCCCTCTGTAACCCATTCCGCAATCGCCTTCCCGGCGGCCGCGGACTGGGTAATGCCGACCTGAATACCGCAGGCATGATAGAAATTGGGCATCGATATGGCGGGCCCGCAAAGAGGCAAGGAGTCGGGGGAGTATCCGATCGGACCGTTGATGAAGCGCTGGACACCGGCTTCGGCCAAGAGCGGGATATGGTCGATTGCGCGTTCTAGAACCTCGGCAATATCGTCAACGGAATCCGGGAAGAGGGAATGAGCGAATTCGTCGGGGATACCCTCCGCGAAGGCCACGCGTCCGGGGTGCCCGTAAGACCCGAACAAAAGGCCCGCCCGCTCACGGCGTAGATAGAATCGGATATCCGGATCACGCACCAGCGGGAACAGCTTTTGATCGGCTTCCAGTTCGGCCAGGGGTTCGGTCACCAGATACTGATGCTCCAAGGTCACGACCGGAGTCCACGCATCTGCCAAACCGGCAACCCGCGCGCCATAAAAGCCCGTCGCGTTGACGACGATTTCGCAGGTGACAGTTCCCTTTGTCGTCTCCACCAGCCATTCGCCGCTGGCGGTGCGAGAGATTCGCGTCACTTCAGTGAATCGTGCGATTTCCGCACCTCCGGCCCGTGCGCCGGTGGCCAAGGCTTGGGTCAATTGGCTGGGATCGATATCGCCTTCATAGGGATCATGAATCGCGCCGATTACGCTGTCACCGGCGGTGTAATAGGGATGCATTGCCTCCATCTCGCCAGGCGTCAGGATGCCCAGATCGTATCCGGCAGACTTTGAAATTCCTACCAAATGGCGATAGAGGTCCATGCGGTCCTCGGTATGGGCGGGCCAGAAGGCGCCGGTATGCCGATAGGTGATCGGCGCGCCGACGTGATCGCCGAGATCCTTGTACAGTGACCATCCGTAGTTCCCCGCCCGCATGCCAAGCCAACTGGTCGCATAGGTTGGGATATTGCCCGCCGCATGCCAGGTCGACCCGGATGTCAGCTCATCCTTTTCGATTAGCAGGCAGTCCGCGACGCCGGCCTTGGTCAAGTGATACAGGCAGGACGCGCCGACCGCGCCGCCGCCGATGACGACAACCCTGGCTTGGCTCCGCATTTCTTAGTGTTCCCGAAGCAATCGGCCGAAGCCGGGGATTTGATCCGACAGTCCTGCCGCGCGCAGGGTCTGCCAATAGACCGCCGCGTTGCAGGCCACGATCGGTTTGCCGAATTCCGCTTCCAACTCCTCGATCATGGCGACCACGGGAAGGGCCGTTCCGACCTGCAAGATGGCATCGCATTCAGCGCTGGCGACGTGTTGGAAGACCGTGCGGATATCGTCCAGCGACGTCTCGCAGATAGCGGGCAGGGTGGGGGCTTCCGTCCCCTTTATGGCGACAACGGTGAAACCGGCCTGCTCAACATTGGCTTTCACATTCTGATCGATCTGGGCGTTGAAGGGCGTGACCACGGCCACGCGCTTGGCACCGAATGCCCGCAATGCTGCATGGTCGGCTTCCGACGCATTGCAAACCGGAATGCCCACGGCATCGGTCAGTTCTGCGCATCGGGCGGCCAACTTTGTGACGCCGTCCGGCCCGGCATCGGTGGTCAGGCCAACCGCGATCGCAAGCGGGTTGCAGTCCATGAGCTTGAGCGCCTCATCGATCAGATCATCGGAAACGGCGTCTCCGCCCAAGCGGAATCGCTGCATCTGATTGGTGACGCCAGCGGGGCGAAGCAGTTCCAGTTCGGGTTGAACGACCGTGTTCATCGCCGGGGTCATGACCCCGATCAAGCCACGGGGGGCCAGTGTATCCACCATCAGTTTTGTCCTTTCATGAAGTCGTTAAGGCCGCGCATGCCATCACGATAAATCTGGTCGCCGACGATGCCTGTCAGGGCCTCTTCATCGGCGGGTGCGCAGGTAAATTCCCCAGACCAAATGCCGAGTGTCATGTCGCCGTCGGTGATCGGGATGAAGCGATGGATGGAGACATAGTCGTTGCAGGGCAGGGGACCTTCGACGATGTCATAGGCATACATCCACTCCATATCGGAATGTGCCAAAAGGGTTTCGCGAAAGACGGAACCGTCCACGATATCGAGATGGCGGATTGAACCGACAGTCGTCGCGGACCCGGTTTCCATCCGTGCGCCGGTCACACCGGGATTCCAATGGACGACACCATCGAAGTTTCGGACGGCAGCCCAAACCTTGGTGATCGGTGCCTCGATGATCACGCTGCGCATGACTTTCATGGTATCTCCTCCTCTTGTTGGAGTTTTATGGCAAAGGTATCGCGAATCTTGCGTTCCTGCGTGGGGGAAAGGTGGGAGGGGGCGTCGCTTGTCAGCGTGCGTACGGCACTTCGGGCGCGATCCCAAATCGACAGATGCCCCGCCTCTTCCCAATCGGTAACGCTCTTCCTGTCGCCCAGCACCGGGTAGACATATTCGGTGGTCATTAGTTTCAAGGTTTGCGCTTGGCCCAGATAATGCCCTTCACCGGTTACGACCGCCTCGATGCTCTCAAGATCGATCATCCCGGGGGAGGCATCGATCCCGCGCACTGTGCGCAAGATCGCGCCGCACATCTCATCATCGATGACCATGGCTTCAGGGGACGCGACCATGATCGAGCCCAGCATGCCGACGGACAGATTGATCATGTCCGCCCCTGCCTGCGCGGCCAAGGCGACGGTGTAGCCCTTCTCGTAGCCCGCTTGCGCATCGGCGATCTTGGAATCCGTCATGCCGGCAGAAACCGTGGACGGCAGGGCCAAATGCAAAAGAAGCTGAGCGGCGGCCGCGTTGGCAAGTGCCGATTCACCACTGCCCCCGCTCATAGCCCCGGTGCGTAGGTCGGACACGAAGGGCATGAAGGCGTAGATGCACGGATGGCCGGGCCGGATCGCATCGACGACCATTAAGCCGGCTAGAGATTCCGCTAAACCTTGTGCCAGCGCACCTGAAAGCGAGGCCGGGCTGGTCGCACCGGATTGGGCTGCAGAACAGATTTGTAGCGGCATGCCGCGCGCGATGGCCGCGCGCATGATCTCGACACCTTCCGCTGCGAAGCGAAGCGGCGATACCGCATGGACAATGATCGCCATGCAAAAAGGCTGGGTGCGAAACGCTTCCTCTTTTCCCAGTGCCATGTCGAAAAGGTCAACAACCGGCGCGACGTGGCCCGCATTGTCGAAGCTGACCCCGATTGGCTTTCCGGTCGCCTTCATGCAAGCAAATGCCGTGTTGATGTCTAGGTCGTACGGGGTTGCCATATCCCGCGCTACGACTGGGCGGACGCCGTAATGGATGTTGCTGCAATGATCCAATACGCGCATCAATTTGTAGAGATCGGCCAGGGTCGAGTTCCTGTAGGCACCAGTTTCGGCGTCCAGCATCTGTACCGCTGCACCGCCGGTTCCGATATGAACCCGGCCGCCGCCGATTTGTAGCCCCTGGTCTTCAACGAAGCCGGGCAGGGAGACCGAATGCGCGGCGCGCGCCATGGCCTTTTCCACTGATGCGCGCGCGAAGACGATCTGACCGTCAGCGCGCCGCGATGCGCCCGCGTCGATCAGAGCAGACGCTAACCAATCCGGCGCATCGGCCATGCCGATGGTTTCCAGAATGTCGAACGCAGCGTCGCAGATCGTGTTTAGCTCGGAGTCACTGAGAGGCCGATACTGTCCGCCGACAACCCATGCCCGCTCTCGCCCGCCCCCTTTTGCATCGGAACGCCTCGGCTCTTGAAGCCTTCGTCTTCGGACTGCCATCACGGAACCCCTCCGCTGTAGATGAGACAGTGTGATGGGAATAATCCGCAAACAAAATTCAGAAATTTTCTCGATTTAATGAAATGGTTTCATGATTGATGTCGCGTTGGCATTGATCTCCGCGCCGCCGATGACGCGTCCGGTTCAAAAATTGATGCATCATCCGGTTTTCCGTCATTGGGGCGAACCCATCCGGTGCTTATGGTTTGAATCCAAGAGTTTAGTTTCGGTCGCTACATTGGGGCATGGGCGGGGTTATCGGTCTACGGATAGCCTGAAGTCTTTTGGGCCGATGCCGACGATGGTTTTGAAGGAACGGGAGAAGAAGGCGGCTTCGCGGAATCCCGATCTAAATGCGACTTCTGCGATGGTTAAATTGGTGTATTCAAGCAGTCGCTTTGCTTCGAGTATTCGGCGTTGGCGAACGACCTCATTCGGGGGAAAGCCGAGGATCTGTTTGCAGATTCTGGTCAGATGCGGGGTTGAGACGCCGACTTCTTCTGCATATTTGCCAACTGTCCAATTGGAGGCAAACCTTCGTTCTATGAGTTTGCAGAATTTCTCTATTTGGGCTTCCTGACGGGTCGATGGATGGGCGATCGCTGCGACACTGTTCAGTGCTTGTTGATCAAGGTCGGCGGATAAATATGTGACGATAAGCTGCATGATTGAGCTGATCAGTGCGGAGCGTTCCGGCACGATATTGTGATAGATGTCACCGAGCTCTCTGGTGAGGCGGTCCACAGCCGTAAAATGTCTGCTTTCGCTTTGCGGCAATATACAACTGAACCCGGACGTGAATCCCTGGATGCGGTCTTTGGTGTCGGGGTCGATCTCGTTGATCCGCAGGCTGATCACTTCGCCTTCGACATCTTCGGAAAACCTAAATCCATGCGGAATATTGGGTGGAATGACCAGAAGGATCGGTTCCTTGCTGACATAATTCATCTCGCCGATCTGCACGTCGACATTCGGCGTTCTAAAGATAAAGACCTGCGACAAGCTGCTGTGGCGATGGGCGCGAATTTTCCAATTATGCTCTCTGCTCCGCTCGTGGATCGGCTCATGATGAATCGGGTCCGTGTAGTTTCCCGCGATCATCTCGCCATAGAGTTCAAACGTTGGAACCGACCTGCTCACCATTGTCCAACTGTCCTTGATTTAGGTCAATGAATTCAAATTTGATCGAATAGTGCAAAAAATTAAATGATAGGTCCATTTTCAATTTGATCCAAACAGTCTTTTTTCACGGAAATTTTCTAACCAAGGGAGGATACAATGAAGTTTCTTAAACGCTCGTTAACCTGCACAGCTGCGGCACTTACCCTGTTTGGCATGTCCGCCGCGGCGCATGCACAAGAGTTCACATTTTCTATCCATCACTTCCTGAGCCCGAAAGCACCGGCTCAGAAAGTACTAATCGCACCTTGGGCTGCAGCCGTTGAAGAAGCATCCGGTGGCCGCATCAAGTTTGAGATTTTCCCGGCGATGTCACTCGGTGGGAAGCCGCCGGAACTTTACGGGCAAGTGCGCGATGGTGTTGCCGATCTGGTTTGGACCCTGCCGGGTTACACGCCGGGGACCTTCCCACGGACCGAAGTGTTTGAACTGCCGAATGTTCACAAGGGCGATGCTCGCGCGACGAACCTGGCGATCCAAGGCATGATGGGTGATCTTGCTCCGGACTTCACGAGTGTCCATCCGATCCTCGTTCATGTTCATGCTGGTAATGCGCTTCATCTGGCGAATGGCAATGTTGCAAGTGCCGCAGATTTCAAAGGTTTGAAGGTTCGTAGCCCGTCGCGTACAGGGGCATGGGTCTTGGAAGCGCTTGGTGCTGAACCGGTTGGAATGCCGGTGCCTGCTTTGCCGCAAGCCCTGTCCAAAAAGACCGTTGATGCCGGTTTGGTGCCTTTCGAAGTTGCTATCCCGCTTGGTCTTTCGGAATTGACGTCAGCGTCGGTTCAACTTGCTGATGGTGCGCGTTTCGGAACCTCCACGTTCCTCTTTGCCATGAACAATGACAGCTACAACTCACTGCCCGATGATCTGAAGAAAGTGATCGACGATCACTCCGGTCTGGCATTGGCTGAGAAGATCGGGACCGCTTGGAACAACATTGAGCCGATTGGTATTAAGAAAGCGCTTGATGCTGGCAATACGGTCACATCGCTTTCCGAAGAGGCGTCAGCTGAATTCGACGCATCCTTCGAAAATGTCGCTCAGCGTTGGGTACTTGAAGTGACTGATGCGGGTATCGATGGCACTGCGTTGCTTGCGAAAGCACGGGCTGCTGTTACCGAAAACTCCAAGTAATCTACGGCAGGATGAATTCCGTGAAGGACTTCTTTACACGGATGATCGGGATTTGGGCGCTGCTTGGCGGCGCCCTTCTCCTGCTCATTGTTGGGGCGACGGTGATCAACGCGGCAGGATTTACCGCCAATATGGTCGCCAGGATGTGGGACGGGAATGTCCCAGGTTTGCCGGGGTATGAAGACGGCGTGACCATGCTTGTCGGGGTGGCGGCGCTTGCGATGTTCCCATACTGCCAACTTCATCGCGGCCATGCGACGGTTGAAATTCTTATGGAGAACGCGCCGGCATGGGCCAATCGCGTGGTGAGTTTTCTTTCGGTCGCACTGACAATCGGGATTGCCCTGTACATGGCTTGGATGCTGACAATTGGCGTCTCGGAAGCCCGTGCGGATCACACGGAGACGGCTGTCCTGGGGTGGCCTGTTTGGATCTTCATGCCCAGTGCTGTGATCTCATGCATACTTTGGGCAATCGCCGCGTATACAAATCTCTTTGAGATGGAGGAAACAGGCGATGGAACGTGAATTGGTAGGCCTATGTGGCCTGGCAGCACTGTTCATCCTGATTTTGCTGCGTATCCCCGTTGCCGTCGCCATGCTTGTTACAGGTGTCGCGGGCACTTGGATCTTGAGCCTGACGTCTCCCTTCATCAAGTTTGGGCCCTATCTGCTGCAGTTTAAATCAGCCTTGTGGAATAGCGTTGCGAATTACGATCTTTCCGTAGTTCCGCTATTCGTGCTGATGGGGTTTCTCGCTGCGGAAACCGGACTGAGCCGCGATCTCTTCCAAGGGCTTAGCGCGCTGACGCGAAAGGTCAAAGGCGGGGTCGCGATGGCGACGATCCTGGCATGCGCCGGCTTTGGGGCGGTTAGCGGATCGTCAATCGCGACCGCTTCGACCATGAGCCGTGTTGCCTTGCCGGAACTTCGGAAGCTGAAATATCACGAGGGGCTGTCGACGGGCGTTCTCGCTGCGGGCGGGACCCTGGGGATACTTATTCCGCCATCCGTTGCGCTGGTGATTTATGCAATCGTCGTCGAAGCGTCGATCATCGACATGTTCCAAGCAGCCATCATCCCAGGCATTTTGGCGGTCGTCTTTTTCTTGATTGTCATCAAAGTCAGCATCATGCGGAAGCCGGAATTGGCGCCGGCGTTAGTGCCGATGAATGAAGCGGAAGTCCGGCACGCGGTCTTGCGGTTGGCGCCGGTGGGATTGATCTTTGGGTCCATCATCCTTGGCTTAGGCGTCGGGTTGTTCACGCCGACACCTGCAGCGGCAATTGGGGTGTTCCTCATTCTAGCCTATGGCGGGTTGCTTCGATTGGTATCCGATGATGGATTAACATGGAAGCGCCTGAAGGGTGCCTTGCTGGCAACCGCGAAGACCGCATCGATGATCTATTTCATTCTGTTTGCAGCGGATATCTTGAAGGGGTTTTTCGCACGCACCAATCTGCCCACCGCTTTGAGTGATTGGGCGGCAGCATCATCCATGGATCCCTATCTGATCCTTATTGCGATGCTTGTGGTGCTCATCGTGCTCGGCTGTTTCATGGAGAGCTTGTCGATGATCTTGGTCATCGTACCGTTCTTCTGGCCGGTCCTGATCCAAATTAATGGCGGCGATTATGTCGGTGCGGATGGTGCTGCCTTTGGCATGACAACTGAAGAGCTTCGCATCTGGTTCGGAATATTGGCATTGATCGTCGTGGAACTTGGATTGATAACACCACCGGTTGGGCTGAACGTCTTTGTCATCAAGTCGTTTTCGCCTAACACTGGGATCGGTACTATCTTCCGGGGGGTAGCACCTTTCTTTGCGATAGAGCTGGTTCGGGTCGCTGTGTTGCTTCTCGTTCCCGGGCTCGCGCTTTTTCTAACTCGAATGCTGTAGGGACACGTAAATGACAAAAACTGTCAAAACCCAAGTCTGCATTATCGGATCGGGTCCAAGTGGCTTGCTGCTGGCTCAAATTCTGGCCAATGCCGGCGTTGATACCGTCCTTATTGATCGCCGGGACCGCGCCTATATTGAAGGCCGCATTCGTGCCGGTGTTTTGGAGCAGGTGACGGTCAAGGCGTTGGAAGATGCCGGTGTTGCCGATCGTTTGCATCGTGAGGGGATGCCGCATGACGGCGTCTATCTGGCCTTTGATGGTGAGCGCCACCGAATTGATCTTAAGGGCCTCACCGGCAAGACAGTCACTGTTTACGGTCAAACAGAAATGACAAAGGATTTGTTCGACGCCCGCACCGGTGCCGGCCAGCAGTTCTTCTTCGATGCTGAAGACGTCACGCTCAATGATCTAAAAGCGGATCAACCTCATGTGGCGTTCATGCATGGTGGTGAGAAAGTCACTGTCGAATGCGATTACGTTGCCGGCTGTGACGGCTTTCACGGCGTATCGCGCAATGCGATCCCAAATGATGTCTTACGGACTTTTGAGCGGGTTTATCCCTTTGGCTGGTTAGGCGTTCTTGTTGATAAACCGCCGGTCAATGAGGAGCTGATTTACGCGCATCATGACAGAGGGTTCGCGCTGGCATCTATGCGATCGCCAACGCGGAGCCGATACTACATTCAATGCGACGTGAATGAGAAAGTATCAAATTGGTCTGACGATCGGTTTTGGGAAGAACTGTCGCTCCGGCTCGGGGCTGAGACCGCAGCGAACTTGCAGACCGGCCAATCGATTGAGAAATCCATCGCTCCGCTTCGTTCCTTCGTCGCTGAACCAATGCGCTATGGCAATATGTTCCTGGCAGGCGACGCAGCACATATCGTACCGCCAACGGGGGCCAAAGGCCTGAACCTCGCGGTAACCGATGTTCTGATGCTGTCTCGTGGGCTGATCGAGCATTATTCGAATGGCAATGATCACTACATTGATCGCTATTCTCAAGACGTCCTTGCGCGGGTTTGGAAGGCTGAGCGGTTCTCTTGGCAATTGTCGACCTTGATGCATCAATTCCCGGATTATTCTCCGTTCGAAAAACGCATGCAGCGTGCTGAGTTCGACTATCTGAGGAATTCAGAGGCCGCATCGCGGTCAATCGCGGAGAATTATGTCGGCCTACCGATGGAATAATCAATGAAGGCTTTTGATAACAACGGGCGGGTTCTCGCCTATCGGCATCGTGTCACGGGTGATGGACCAAGTGTTGTGTTCGCAAACTCTTTGGGTAGCGATCAGAGCATTTGGGATGAGGTGATCTCGGATCTTGGTGATCGTTACAGCGTCCTGACCTATGACCTGCGGGGGCATGGGCTGAGCGCGGTCACCGAAAGCTACAGCATTCAAGACCTTGCGGATGACTTGATCCGGCTTATGGAAACGCTTGGGATCAGTGATGCCATTTTATGCGGTGTATCGGTCGGCGGCATGGTGGCGCAGTCTTTAGCCGCCCGTCGCCCGGATCTTCTCCGGTCTGTCATACTCTCCAATACGGCGCCCAAAATAGGGTCGACGGAGCGATGGAATGACCGGATTGAGGCGGTGAATACGCATGGTGTTGAAGCGGTTGCCGATGCAATCTTGCAGAATTGGTTCTCTCCAAGCTTTCGCGATGCGGAACCAAGTCGGTTCGCGCTCTATCGCAATATGCTCTGCAATACACCGCGTGAAGGCTACACTGCGACCTGCGCAGCCATTCGTGATGCGGATCTAAGCGACATCGTGCGGGAAATCACCGTGCCGACATTGTGTCTCGCCGGATCGGCGGACCAATCAGTTCCATCAGAGCAAGTCGCCAGAATGGCCGAGATGGTTCCCGCTGCGCGGTTCGAGGAAATAGAAGGGGTTGGTCATCTACCATCCTTGGAGGCGTCGGCTCGTGTGAGCCAGCTGATCCGGGAAATGACCGATCCGGCCTGATAGGCTGATACAGGAGTGCAAATAAATGGATAAGACACTTTCTTCGCTGGAAGATGCGGTCGCATCAATCAGCGACGGTGACGTTGTTATGATTGGTGGCTTCGGCGGCTCTGGTGCCCCAATTGAAATGATCCACGCGCTGATCGACCGGTTCGAAGCGACGGGCAGCCCAAAAGACCTCACTGTCATCAATAACAATGCTGGGAATGGCAAGATTGGTATCGCTGCCATGATCGACAAAGGCATGGTTGCGAAGATGGTTTGCTCCTTTCCCCGGTCATCCGACCCACGCGCTTTCACCGACCGCTATTTAGCCGGAGAGATCGATCTGGAGCTTGTCCCGCAAGGCACCTTGGCTGAGCGGATTCGGGCGGGCGGCTCCGGCATTCCGGCATTCTTCACACCAAGCAGCTATGGCACTGAGTTGGCGGAAGGCAAACAGATACAGGAATTCGACGGTAAGCCCTATGTGATGGAACGCTGGTTAAAGGCGGATGTGGCTTTGGTGAAAGGCCATTTGGGCGACAAATTTGGCAACCTTACCTATCGCATGGCCGCCAGGAATTTTAACCCGCTCATGTGTATGGCCGCTGACCGGACAATTTCGCAAGTAAGCCAGATCGTACCGCTTGGCGGGATCGAACCGGAAGCTGTCGTGACGCCGGGGATTTTTGTAGATTCTGTCGTTGAAGTTCCCAATCCGCGCCAAGAAGAAGAAATGGTTCGTAATGGGGAGGCCTACGCATGAGCTGGAAAAAATTGTCAAATTCACAGATCGCCTGGCGTGTCGCACAAGACATTCAGGATGGCGCTTATGTGAATCTTGGGATTGGGTTTCCGGAGATGGTCGCCAAGTTCCAGCCGGCTGGCCGCCATATCACCTATCACACTGAAAACGGTGTGCTTGGATTTGGCCGCGCACCAGAGCCCGGTGAAGAAGACTGGGACCTGATCAACGCCGGAAAGAAAGCGATCACGCTTGAGCCGGGCGCCAGCTTCTTCCATCACACCGACAGTTTTGCGATGGTGCGTGGTGGTCATCTGGACCTTGCGGTCTTGGGGGCATACCAGGTTTCGCAAAATGGTGACTTGGCCAATTGGCGGGTAGGATCAAAGGGCGTCCCGGCTGTTGGCGGCGCAATGGATCTGGTTCATGGCGCCAAGCGGGTCGCGGTGATGACCGATCACATTACCAAGGACGGCAAGCCGAAATTGGTTGAGCGATGTACCTTTCCGCTGACCGGTGTAAAATGCGTCACCCGCGTTTACACATCGCTTGCGGTGATTGATGTCACCAGCGCGGGCTTCGTGTTGAGAGAGAAAAAACCCGATATCTCAATGGATGAACTGCAGGACCTCACGGGAGGAAAGCTGCATGTTGACGGTGCCGTAGGAGATTTGGACGTGCCGAGGATTGAAGAATGAACGAAGTCTTTATCTGCGACTATATTCGGACCCCTATCGGCCGGTTTGGCGGGGCGTTAGCATCTGTGCGTGCTGATGATCTGGGCGCCATCCCTCTACGCAGCTTGTTGGAGCGCAATGCTGGATTGGACCCGGAAGCGATTGATGAGGTGATCTTTGGCTGCGCCAACCAGGCCGGTGAAGATAACCGCAATGTCGCGCGGATGTCTTTGCTTCTTGCAGGCTTTCCGGTCAGCGTTCCCGGTACGACCATGAACCGTCTTTGCGGATCCGGCATGGATGCGATCATCACCGGTGCGCGGGCGATCAAGTCGGGCGAGATGGACCTGATGGTCGCAGGTGGCGTTGAAAGTATGAGCCGCGCGCCCTTCGTTATGCCAAAGGCAGAGACTGCGTATAGCCGCAATAACGCCGTTTACGATACGACCATCGGCTGGCGGTTCGTGAACAAGCTGATGGAGAAGCAATATGGCGTCGATTCAATGCCGGAGACTGCTGAAAACGTTGCTGAGGACTTTGAGGTTTCTCGTGAGGATCAAGACGCCTTCGCGTTTCGATCCCAGCAAAAAGCGGGTGCCGCGATTGAAAGCGGCCGTCTTGCCAAGGAAATTACGCCGGTCGTCATTCCGCAACGCAAAGGCGATGCAATCGTTGTTGATCGGGATGAACATCCGCGTCCTTCCACGACCTTGGGCGATCTTGCCAAGCTTCGCGCGCCGTTCCGAGAGGGCGGCTCTGTAACCGCTGGTAATGCGAGTGGCGTGAATGATGGTGCGGCTGCTCTTATCCTCGCAAGTGAGGCTGCGGTAAAACGCTATAATCTGAAGCCAATCGCCCGCATTCTGGGCGGTGCGACGGCGGGGGTTCCCCCACGCATCATGGGCTTTGGTCCGGCGCCGGCGAGCAAGAAGCTGCTTGCACGGTTGAACCTTACGCCGTCCGATTTTGATGTCATCGAGCTGAATGAGGCATTTGCTTCACAGGGTCTCGCGACTTTGCGTGATTTGGACGTGCCGGATGATGCACCCCATGTAAATCCGAATGGCGGGGCGATCGCGCTTGGCCATCCGCTTGGCATGTCCGGCGCAAGGATCACCGGTACCGCGGCGTTGGAGCTGCAATTGACCGGTGGCAAACGTTCGCTTTCGACGATGTGTATCGGGGTCGGCCAAGGGATCGCAATTGCCCTGGAAGCCGTGTGAATGCGAACCGCGCCTAGGCGAATTTAGGGAGCTGGAGAAAAGCATATGACGGAACGATATGATCAGGGGATGGCCGTTCGGCGGCGGGTCCTTGGAGATGCCCATGTGGAGCGCGCCGAGGCTGCCAAGACCGACCTCGACATGCCTTTTCAGGAGCTGATTACCGAAGGCGCTTGGGGCACGGTATGGAGTTCGGACGCGATCAGTTTACGCGAACGTTCAATGCTGACACTTGCGCTTTTGGCGGCTCAGGGGAACTTCGAAGAAATCCCGATGCATATCCGCGCGACCGCCCGCACCGGTGCGTCAAAACGCGATGTAATGGAAGCATTCCAACATGTCGCGGTCTATGCCGGTGTTCCACGTGCCAACCACGCCATAAAGCTTGCGAAACAAACATATCTGGAAATGGAGGCTCAGGATGACTGACACCGCCCCTCTTATGCCGCGCCGGCGGGAAGTTCATCCCGACCCCTATGATCCGGCCTACAAGACAAGTGTAACGCGCTCCCCGAAGCTTCCTCTTCTGGCGTTGGAAAGCACGCCGACCGAAGAAACGGGCCCGCTTTTCACTCATGATCTGATTGGTCCTCTGGACAACAACCTGATCGTCAATTTCACGCAAGGCAAAGGCTTGGCTGTCGGCGAGCGCATTCGCGTACATGGCAAGGTCATGGATGAGCAGGGGCGTCCGGTTCCCAATACATTAGTTGAAATTTGGCAGGCAAATGCCGGCGGGCGCTACCGCCATATCAAAGATACCTATTTCGCGCCTTTGGATCCGAATTTTGGCGGTTGTGGCCGGACCCTCACCGATGAAGATGGGTCATATGAATTCATGACGGTTCGCCCCGGGGCCTATCCCTGGCCAAACCGCGCCAATGATTGGCGTCCCATGCATATTCATTTCTCGATCTTTGGTCATGCTTTTGGTCAACGATTGATCAGCCAAATGTATTTTGAAGGCGATCCGTTGATTGCACGCTGTCCCATCGTTGAGACCATCAAGGACCGCAGCCAGATCGAGCGACTGGTCGCACCGCTGGATATGCAAAATTCCCGTGGTATGGACTATCTCGCCTATCGTTTTGATATCGTCTTGCGCGGGCGCCGCCAAACGCGCTTCGAAAACAAGCTGGAGGGAATGTAAGCCATGCCTCAACCTCTTGATATTCTCGTTGAAACGCCAAGCCAAACGGCTGGCCCCTATGTCCATATCGGCTGCATTCCGTCCTTTGCGGGGATTGATGGCATCTATCCGCAAGATCTGGCAGAGAGCCCGATTGCGGATGGCGCCAAAGGCGAAATCATCACCATTTCCGGATCGATCTATGACGGCACCGGCTGGGCCATGCGCGATGCGATGTTCGAAAGCTGGCAGGCCGATGCGGCCGGGCGCTATCCGGGCATGGACGGTGCGGATCCGAAGGTTAGCGGTTTCTGCCGTTTCGCAGCGGATAAGGACAGCGGTGAATATACGCTCCGCACGGTCAAACCTGGCGCTGTTCAGACACGCCAAGGTCAATGGATGGCGCCGCATATCAGCATCTGGATCGTCGCCAGGGGCATTAATGTCGGGCTCTCTACACGTATTTATTTCGCTGAAGATGATCACAGTGCGGACCCTCTGTTGAGCCGCATCGAACATCGTCCGCGCGTTGACACGTTGATTGCTGTGAAGGACGATCAAGGCATCTATCGCCAAGACTTCCATCTGCAAGGCGATCTCGAAACGGTTTTTTTGGACCTTTAAGCTTCCTTGGACCTTTAAGTTCTCTTGGATTTTTAAAGGGCACGTTCTGTCGGGGGTGAAACACGCATGTCGATAAATGTGTTTGAACACCCTTGGCTGTCCGGGTTGTTCGGTGATGCCGAAATATCGGCCATATGGGCGGCGGATGCGCAGCTTGCCCATATGCTGGCCTTTGAGGCCGCTTGGTCCAGGGCGCGGGGGGCTTGCGGGTTAAGCGATGCGCAAGAGGCTGAAGCCACAGCACAGGCCATTGAAAGCACGACAATTGACGGCGATGACCTTCGGCGCGGGACAGGCATAGATGGCTTGCCAATTCCGGCACTCGTCAAGCAACTCAAGGCAATTGCCGGGACGAAGGATGTGCATCTCGGGGCGACATCGCAGGATGTTATTGATACGGCCTTGGCGATCACACTTCTGAAGAGCCTCGATCTCTTCAAATCGCGCCTTGAGGAGATTGTCGGGCAATTGGCGCAACTCGAACAGCGTTTCGGTGATCAGGCGATGATGGGGCGGACGCGCATGCAGGCCGCTCTGCCGATCACCGTAAATGACCGTATCGAAACATGGCGCTTGCCCTTGCAGGGGTATTTGAAACGGATTGAATTACTTCGTCCTAATATTGGCGTGGTTCAGGTGGGGGGCGCCGTTGGAAATCGGGCCGCACTTGGCGACCATAGCGAATGCATTGTGGCCAGCGTGGCGAAGGCGCTTGACCTCAATGTCAGTGATCGGGCGTGGCATGTGATGCGCGATACTGTGGTGGAGGCCGCGACTCTCTTCTCTCTCATAAGCGGATCACTCGGTAAGCTGGGCCAAGACATTACCTTGATGGCGCAGCAGGGTGTTGGTGAGATCACGCTATCTGGAAGCGGCGGTTCCTCTGCAATGCCGCATAAGCAAAATCCCATTCTTGCAGAAACGCTGGTCAGTTTGGCGCGCTACAACGCAACACAGGTTGCGGGTGTTCATCAAGCCATGGTTCACGAACAAGAACGATCCGGCACTGCCTGGATGTTGGAGTGGCTGACGGTACCGCAAATGGCGCTTGCGACCGGGTCTTCTCTCTTGCTGACAAAGAAGCTTCTTGCGTCTGTCGAACGCATTGGTGAGGCAGGGTAGGTCGGACCGCACCTCTCTCGCAGGCGGGGCAATTTTTGCGCTACTCGCCGAGTTGATTGGGTGTTCCGGCTCTCGAACCATTTTACAACAGCGACGAACAAAGCAGCAGGCTTGATTTAGAAGGTCTTAGATTTATCTCGGGTTCCTGGGTAGTCATGTTTGGTGGCGTCCTATACCGTTCGGCGCGTTTGCAGTACTCAAAAAGGCTTAGGGATTCACGATGATGCCGTTAAAGAAATCTTTGTTTCTTTCGCTTGTGATCGGGCTTGTTCTAAGTGGGTGCGATGATGCTGCTCCACCAGAGGCCGAGGAACGTGTCCGTGCGATCAAGACTTTTGTCGTGGCTGATCGTGCTGGTGCGGATCAACGACGTTTCTCTGGTAGTTTGGAAGCTTCCGACACGTCGGGATTGGCTTTTTCAGTCCCCGGCACCGTTGCCGAAGTAAATGTTGCTCAAGGAGACCGCGTCAGTGCGGGTGATATCCTTGCGACCCTTGATCCCGCCCCATTTGATTCCGATGTTTCCGCCGCTCAGGCTGAGCTTGCGGCGTCCAGGGCGTCGTTCTCCGAAACGGAAAGCGACCTCAATCGCCAACAGGAACTGTTCGATAAAGGATGGGTCGCGCAGGCGGCGCTCGATCAAGCGCTCGCGGCCTATCGATCTGCTGAAGCGGAATTGAACCTTTACCGCACGCGACTGGGAACGGCGCAGCGCGACCGGGAACGCTCGGCGCTTCGCGCGCCCTTCGATGGAGTCGTATCGGAACGCTCCGTTGAACCGTTCGAGGAAGTTCAGGCCGGGGCCTCACTCTTCCAAATCAACTCCGAAGGAGCCATGGAGGTCGTC
>SPJV01000135.1 GCA_006844765.1 Alphaproteobacteria bacterium
AGTAGCCCCAGATGCGCTTGGCTGCTGGCACGAACATTTCGACCCTATATTCAAAGCCAAACAATCGCTTAAGGCGGTCCCTGTCGCGGATAACCGGGTCAAACGGGTTTAGGATTCGCAGACGCGACGTCGGCGGCGTCAACTTTTCGATTCGGGAACCGATGTCTTTCGGGGCCAACGCCAAAACCCAAGCCCCATCAAAGGTTTCAATTTCAACCTCGTGCAAAGTGGCTGTGTTCCTGGCCCAGTCTTGCACTTCGGATCGGGAAACCGCGTCCCAAAACCGCTGGATATCCCCCAAAGACCCAAAGCTCATCCTGTCGAGCGCCGCATGGCACAACCAGTCAACTTGGTCCTGATCAGGCATTTCTACCTGCCGCAAATGGCTGGGAAAGACGCGTTCGGCCAGATCGTAGAACTTGGTAAAATTGATCCTGTGGCAGGTGGCCAATTCGCCCGCGTACCACATAAAATCCAAAGCCAGTTTGTGGGGCGGGCGCGACCACATTTCCTTGGGACCTTCGATTTTGGTGTCGAACGCTTTGGTCGACAGCGCGCCTTCGGCCGCGATCCTGTCTTTGATCTTCTGTCGTTCGACGGCATCGGGCAGTCCCCGAACCCAATTGTAGTTTTCCATCTGCTGACTTTTGCGCTGAAATTGGCGTTGCCACATCGGCAAGAACTGCATGGGCAGGACCGAGGCATCATGGGTAAAATGCTCGAACACGCCCCTATCCTTTGCCAGTACCTTGTCCAACATGGGTTCACGGTAGTTTTGATTGCGGCTCCACAGGATGTGGTGATGGGCCCGCGACACCACTTGTATCGAGTCGAGCTGCACAAAGCCCAAACGTTCGATCTGACCTACCACGTCTAATTTGCCTGTCGGTGTGTCGCCCAAACCCTGGGAATGTAGCCATAGATGGCGCGCTTGGCGGTTGGTGATCCTTAGTCGCGACACGGCCTGTTCCTTTCACGTTTCAGTCCCACCATAGACGACGCAAGCCAAGTGTGGCTATTGAGACCTGAGCGCTTGCGCCCAAGTTCCAGGCCCCGACCACAAAGGACATCGTCGTGGAAAATGCCATTCCCCCAGACTTGCAGGATTGCAAAGTCTCGGCCAGCCAGATCCACGCGCTTTGCAAAGCCGAGCGCCCGGCCCTGTTGCGCAACTGCGATCTGCAAGATCTGGACCTGTCCCAAACCGACCTGACGGAATGGCAGTTCGACACGTGCAACCTATCGCGTGCCTCACTCAATGGAGCGATATTGGACAACACGATGTTCACTGGGTGCCGGGCTTCTGGTTCCAGCTTTATCGGCGCTACCCTGACCGAGGCCCAAGTAATTTCCGGAGATTTCAGCAATTCGGTGCTGCGCGGCGCGACCCTATCGTCTGTCATGCTAAGGGGATGCAAAATGATCGGCGCGGATTTTAGCGAGGCCCGGGTGAACGACTTAAATCTGCAAGACGTGCTGTTGGGGT
>SPJV01000100.1 GCA_006844765.1 Alphaproteobacteria bacterium
GATCTTGAGAGTGGCGCAAACCTGTTCCAGACAGAGAGCGACCCGCGCGGCTGCGATCTCTCCCAACTCGGCTATCACTATATCGCCGGCATCATGAAGCACCTGCCGGCGATCATGGCGGTCGTCGCACCGACCGTGAACAGCTATAAACGCCTTGTCTTGAAAGGCAGTCAGTCCGGTTTCACCTGGGCGCCGGTCTATGTTTCCTATGGCAATAACAACCGGACCAATACCGTGCGCATTCCAATGGGTGGGGGCCGGGTCGAGTTGCGGGCCGCGGACAGCATGACGAACCCGTATCTGGGCTTCGCCTTGGTTCTGGCTGCCGGGCTGGAAGGGATCAAAGAGGACCTGGACCCCGGCGAACCGCATGTAGAGAACCTCTATGTGAAATCACAGGCAGAGCTGGATGAGGCCGGCGTTACCTGGCTGCCCCGCACACTGGACGAAGCGCTGAATGCCTTTGAGGCAGACCCGCTGACCAAACAGGTCTTTGGCGCCGACATGCATGACGCTTGGCTATCCTTCAAACGCCAGGAGTGGCATAGCTACCTCAATCATGTCTCCGATTGGGAGCGCAGCCGGTACCTGCATTTCTATTGAGGCGGCACCGGAGAAACGGGAGCGATAGATGGCACCTGGATACAACAGGAACGGCGTCTGGGACCCGCGTGGGCGTGGCTTCAATATGGGCGTGGTCGAACTGACACCGGTCGCGGTTGTTCCGCATGATCGGTTCAATCTGCCGACACCATGACAGAGCCTCACCTATTCAGCCTTGGTGACGTGACGCTGCAATCCGGTGAGGTGTTGCGCAATGCGACGCTGGCCTATTCCGTTCATGGCACGCTCAATGAGGCAGCGGATAATGCCGTTGTCATCCCCACATTCTATACGGGGACCCATGTTCGAAACGAAGCCTATTTCGGCCCAGGGCGCGCGATTGATCCAGCGCGGCATTTCATTGTCGTGCCGAACCTGTTTGGAAACGCGATCTCAACCTCCCCTTCCAATGCCAAGGCACCGCAGGATGGGCCACGTCTTCCGCACACGAGTTTCTACGACAATGTCGCCTGCCAGTATCGCCTCCTCACCGAAGCGCTTGGGGTCAAACGGGTAAAACTGGTCACCGGTTGGTCGATGGGGGGCTGTCAGTCTTTTCAATGGGGTGCGCAGTATCCGGACTTTGTCGATGCGATCCTGCCCTTCTGCGGCTCGGCCAAAACATCCCCGCATAATTGGCTATTCCTGGATGGTGTGAAGGCAGCGCTGCTCGCGGACCCGGCCTTTAGGGACGGCGACTATGACAGGCCACCGGAAGCCGGTCTCAAAGCCTTCGCTCGGGTTTACTGCGGCTGGGCCTATAGTCAGAGCTTTTTCCGCGACGCCCTTTATCGCCAGCTAGGCTTTGAAACTGTAGAAGACATGCTGCTGGATTGGGAGCGTGATCACCTGGCCTGGGATGCGAATGATCTTCTGCATATGTTGGCGACATGGCAGGCCGGTGATATCGGCGCGAATCCGATCTATGGAGGCGATACGCGCGCTGCCCTTGGTGCGATCCGGGCACGGGCGATTGTCATGCCGACGTCAACGGACCTCTATTTCCAGGTGGAGGACAACCGCCTGGAAGTCGCGCAAATACCCAATGCGACGCTTCGGGTTCACGAAACCGATTGGGGACATTGCGCCGCCAGCGGCCACAATGATCCAAGCTTCCACCATGCCTTTGATCAGGCTGTCGCAGACTTGTTAGTCGACTAGGGTGATCGGGTCACCGGACCTAATCAGCCCGTCCTGGATCACCACACCATAGAGCCCCGCAAACCCGGCATGCGCGCTTGCCACATGGCGCAGCAGTTTCATTTCCAGCTTTGCCGTATCCGGGTTGAGCGCGATCATTTTGCAGCGCGGGTCCTTCGCAACCAGCTTGATCTCAACCAAATCCCCGATGCGGATTGTCTTGCCCAGATAGGTATTCTCCGCAAAGCCGTCCGCTTCCGGCAGGTCGAGGACGATATTCGCCCGAAACCGCCGCGCATCGATTTCGGTCTCAATCTCCTGCCCCAGCCGCTCAACCGTCTGACGGGAGATGATGGAGACTGGCCGGCAGTCGGTATAGCCGCTCTCTGAGCGCATGACGGAGAGCGAATGCTCGTCCGACAGACCTGCCCCGATATGCTTCAGGAGCGCCGGGTCATCAATCGCCAAGACCGCGCCATCCGGCGTTTCAATATCCAGCGCCAGTGCATCCGGATTGTCGAATGATACATTGAGCGTCGGTTCGATTGAATTTGCGGCTGCCAATTGTTCCGGATGGGCTGCCCGATCCGGATCCCGGAAGCGTGGGCGATAGAGCAACAGCTTCGCCTTCTCCCGTCCCGTCAGATAGGGAAAATCCGCATCAGAAGCCGTGTCTCGAATGGCATAAAGCCTGTCACCATAGAGGCCGGAGAAGGCGACGAAGGCCGCCTCCAACGCCTCCCCACCCATGCTTTTCACAGGATAACGGGTAAGCGATGCGACGCTTCCCTTCATGCCTTCGTCTCCGAGATCAAGCTGCCATCCTTGCGCGTCCAGATATCCACACCGTCCTTTGTCTCAACATGCAAATCGACATCAGAGTACCAGGTTTCATCCGCCCCTGTGCGCGTGCCGACTTCCAGATAAATTGCCGGCTTATCGGACCGATTCACCACGTGATGACCATTGGGAACACTTGATTTGAAGGCAGCACACATCCCCGCTGTCATAACCTCTTCCCCATCATCGGTGACAAGAATGACTTCGCCTTCCAGCACCATCATGAATTCGTCTTCAAGCTTGTGATAGTGCCGGAGCGCCGACTGCTCCCCCGGCGGCAGGGTCGTGTAATTGACACCGAACTGCGTCAACCCGACATGATCACCAAGCTTATGCTTGAAGCGGGTCGGCGCGATCTCATTGAAGGGCGGCGGATAACTGGCGCCCACAGTTTTCGGTGCCTCTTGCGGCAGAAAAACGTGCTTTCGGGTCATAATCTTCTCCAGCAATAAAGAATTTCAGATAGGGGTTAAGCCCCTGCAGTCTCAAACAACGGACTAGAGGATCGGCGTGCCATCCCTACGGTACCAGCGATCCTTACCATCGCGAGTTTTCTCCACAAGGTCCACATCAGAGAAATGCACTTCGTCGTAAGTGGAAGAGGTGCCGGTCTCCGAGTAACGGGCCGATTTATCAGTCCGGTTAACCAGATGATGCCCATTTGAGACATCGGCGGGGAGCCCGGCAACCATGCCCGCCAACCATACCGACACCATTCGTCATGAGAGAAATGCACTTGGGTCACAGGTAGCTTCGCTTACGGGAGTTGTTTTCCACTGCGCGACCACCAAGTAAGCTTGCATCAACTCAATTTAGTTCGTGGGAAGGGATCATAGAGGATGAGTGATAATACCGAATACGTGCCCCCCAAGGTCTGGACATGGGACAAGCAGAATGGGGGTAAGTTCTCCAGCACGAACCGTCCGATTGCTGGTCCGACCCATGAGAAGGAATTGCCGATCGGGGAGCACCCGCTGCAGCTCTATTCGCTTGGCACACCAAATGGCGTCAAGGTCACGATCATGCTGGAAGAGCTGCTTGAGCTCGGGCATGCCGGCGCGGAATATGATGCCTGGTACATCGATATTGGCGAGGGCGATCAATTCGGTTCCGGCTTTGTAGACGCCAATCCGAACTCAAAGATCCCGGCGCTAATGGATCACAGCATGGATAAACCGACACGGATCTTTGAATCCGGCGCAATCCTGATGCATCTGGCAGAGAAATTCGGTGCCTTCCTGCCAACCGACCCCACGGCGCGAACGCAATGCCTGTCCTGGCTGTTCTGGCAGATGGGCAGCGCGCCCTATCTGGGCGGCGGCTTCGGGCATTTCTACCACTATGCGCCCTTCAAGATCGAATATGCCATCGACCGCTTCGCGATGGAGACCAAGCGGCAGTTGGACGTGCTGAATCGGCATTTGGCGGATAATCGCTACATGACTGGCGATGACTACAGCATCGCCGATATCGCGATTTGGCCGTGGTATGGAGTGCTGGCGCTCGGCACGCAGTATGAAGCCGGCGAGTTCTTGGATGTTAAATCCTACAAAAATGTTCAGCGCTGGACAGGCGAGATCGGCACCCGCCCCGCCGTTGAACGAGGCCGGATGATCAACCGCGCAGCCGGGGATGATAATCAGAAAATGCGGGAACGCCATGGTCCCGAAGATTATGTGGGCAAAACAGGCGTTAAAATCTAAAGCGCTGCCTCAACAAACATATCCGTAACGTCGGCTGGCTGGGTGATGGTCGTGGCATCTTCACCCGGGAAGCCCCCTGCCCTCAGGCGCGTTGCGACAACACCGGGATCAACCGTAATCGCCTTGATCTTGGTGCTGCTGCCGACTTCTTCCGCATAGCATTTGACCATGGCATTCAGCGCCGCCTTGGAAGCCGCATAGGCCGACCAGAAGGCACGTGGCGTTTCCGCCTGGGCACAGCTTGTGAAAATCGCCCGACCGCCGGTCTCGCTCAACCGCAGCAGCGGATCGCAAGCGCGCAACAGACGGTGGTTGGCGGTAACATTCAGCCGGAAGACATTTTCCCACGCCTTACCATCGATATGGCCAAGCGGAGAAAGCGGTCCCAACATCCCGGCATTTCCGACCAGAATGTCGAGCGCACCGAAACGCTCATAAAGCGCGGCGGCGACCATATCGATCTTATCCAGCTCATTCAGGTTCAATGGGGACAGGGTCGCAGTCCCACCGGCGGCCGTGATCCGGTCATCCAGTTCTTCCAGTGCGCCCACTGTCTTGGCGACCAGAATGACATGCGCGCCTTCTGCCGCGAACCGTTCGGCGACGGCAGCGCCAATCCCTCGGCTGGCCCCGGTAATCAGCGCCAACCGACCTTTCAAGCGACCATCAACCATCAGTTGGCCTGTTCCCTTAGCAACGAAAGCTGGACCGTGTCACCGCCACTGTCGTTGTGATCGGTCAGTGCGATCGGATAATCGCCGGTGAAACAGGCATCGCAATATTGCGGATTATCTGAATCCCGGTCTTCCTCGCTGGTCGCCCGATACAGTCCATCAATAGATATGAAGGCAAGGCTGTCGCAGCCGATCTTCTTGCGCATTTCTTCCACGGTGTTATTGGCAGCCAGCAATTCGGACTCGCTCGGCGTATCGACACCATAGAAACAGGAATGCGTCGTCGGCGGACTTGCGATGCGCATGTGAACTTCAACAGCGCCCGCGCCGCGGATCATCTCAACAATCTTCCGCGACGTTGTCCCGCGCACGATTGAATCATCCACCAGCACCACACGCTTGCCAAAGACCACATCCCGATTGGCATTGTGCTTCAGCTTCACACCCAGATGTCGGATCTCGTCAGATGGCTCAATAAAGGTCCGACCGACATAGTGATTGCGGATGATGCCGAACTGGAACGGGATCCCTGCCTCTTCCGCAAACCCGACAGCGCTGGGCACACCGGAATCCGGGACCGGCACGACCACATCAGCATCAACCGGCAGTTCTTTCGCCAATTCCTTGCCGATCCGCGTCCGGGCTTTGTAGACCGAGAGGCCTTCAACCACACTATCGGGACGGGAGAAATAGACATATTCGAAGATACAGAAGCGTGTCCGATGCTTTGGGAAGGGGAATTGGCTGTGCACCCCATCTTCGTCGATCACGATCAGCTCACCCGGCTGCACATCGCGGACCTTCTCGGCACCAATGATATCAAGCGCGCAGGTCTCGGAGGCGAGCATATGTGAATCCCCCAACTTACCGAGCACCAGCGGGCGCACGCCCTGCGGATCGCGCACACCAATCAGCTTCTTGCGGGTAAGGCAGACGAGAGAATAGGCGCCTTCGACCCGATGCAAGGCTGCGACAAGGCGGTCCGTGACATTACCCTGCGCGCCCGCCAGAAGATGAATGAAGATCTCCGTGTCCGTGGTCGATTGGAAGATCGCGCCGTTATGCACGAGTTCCCGCCGAATTCGGACGGCGTTCGTCAGATTGCCGTTATGCGCGACGGCGAGACCGCCAAACTCAAAATCCGCGAAGAGAGGTTGGATGTTCCGAACCATCGGATCGCCGGTCGTCGGATAGCGATTATGACCGACCGCCGCCATGCCGGTCAGGTTCGACATCACCCGTTCTTCCGCGAAGACTTCCCCGACATGACCAAGTCCGCGATGGGCTCTGAATTCTTTCCCATCAAAGGTCACGATGCCGGTGGCTTCCTGTCCACGGTGCTGCAGGGCATGCAGCCCCAGCGCCGTATGGGCCGCCGCGTCCGGTGTGCCAAAGATGCCGAAGACCCCGCATTCCTCATGCAGTTTGTCGTCATCATCGTCTATTCCGTTAGACGCACCCGAGAAAGGATGCGCACCCAAGGTCCAGCTCATTCGGAATATTCCTCAATCTTCTGTTCCAGTTGGGAACGGTCTTGATCATTATAGCCGGTTTCGCCGGAACTGGCGTCCCCGGAATTTGCCCCTGGATCCGGATTTTCAACCGCATCCATGAGTTTCTTAAGCCGCGCCGCCTCCCCTGCCGCGTCGCGCCCTTCTTCCAATACCGCACGCACCCGCTCCTGCAGGCCCGTCGGTGACTTTTCAAGGATCATCATCGACCCGGCCCGAACAGCATCATAGGCCCGTGCTTCCTTAACGGAACGCGGCAGGCCCTGCTCTTCGAACAACCAGATCGCTGCCAGAAGCATAACGGCGGCAACCCCGTAGCCGATCACCAATCCGGAGATCAGGCCAAGCGCCCGATTGATCGACCCAAATTTTGAATCCTCAATCCGGCTGGAGATCATCGCGCTCAAGATCATGAAGATCAGCAATGAACCAATAAACAGACCACCGCCCGCTGCAATATCTGCAAGCCAGACTTCTTCAATCTTCGTGCGGGAGAAATCGCTGACTTTTTCATAGAAACTCAGCGTGACCATCGCGGCCCCAGCCCAGGCACCGATCCCGGTCACCAACCCAACGAATCCCCAGAACGCAGACAATATCCCGAACAGCAAAATACCGCCGACAACGACGATATCCGCAATTGTTACAGGAAGGCCTTCGATCATCGCGCAGCCCGCGTTGGAATTAGGGTCTATTCATATAGGAGCCCGAACGACCGATGGCCGAATACCGGACACTTAACCTTCAGCGATTCGGTGGGCCAGCAAAGCGACATCTTTGATGCCGGCGATGTTTAACCCCGAGCCGCCGCTCTTGCCCGCCCTGGCCGGAGGAGTCAATGCCGCCTTGAAGCCGAGCTTCGCCGCTTCCTTCAACCTTGCGTCGCGCTGACCGGCTTCCCGGACTTCTCCGGACAGGCCAATCTCGCCAAAAGCCACGGTATCCGAGGGGATTGGGTTCCCTGTTAATGACGAGATAATCGCCGCGGCCGCAGCCAGATCCGCGGCCGGTTCACCGATCCGCAATCCGCCTGCGACATTAAGGTAAACATCGCGCCCGCCGAGATCGAGGCCCGCCCGCGCCTCCAACACCGCCAACACCATCGCCAGCCGGTTCGTGTCCCAACCGACAACCGCCCGGCGCGGCGTGCCATAGGCGCTGGGGGCAACCAAGGCCTGGATCTCTACCAGCATCGGCCGGGTGCCCTCTACGCCCGCGAAAACGGCGGCACCGGCCACATCCTCACTGCGGTCGGCGAGGAAAAGTGCTGAAGGGTTCGCGACTTCCTCTAAACCTTTTTCCCGCATGTCGAAGACACCGATTTCGTCCGTCGGCCCGAAGCGGTTCTTCACGCCGCGAAGAATTCGGAAAGGATGCCCCCGCTCCCCTTCAAAATAGAGGACCGTGTCGACCATATGCTCCAACACACGGGGACCAGCGATGGCGCCATCCTTGGTAACGTGACCGACCAGCAGCAAGGCCGCACCGCGTTTCTTGGCGCCGCGAATGAGCTCTTGCGCGGAGGCTCGGACCTGCCCGACTGTCCCCGGTGCGCTGTCCAAGGCATCGACATACATGGTCTGGATACTGTCGATCACCGCTACCGACGGCCCATCGGGCGCATCAAGTGCGGCAAGGATGGATCGGACTTCCGTAGCAGCGGCAAGCTCCACCGGTTTTCCCTCAACGCCCAAGCGTTGAGCCCGCATACGGACCTGATCCACCGCTTCTTCACCGGAGATATAGGCAACCCGACGCGACGGCACTGCCAATGCGGCGGCGGCTTGCAAAAGCAGCGTTGATTTCCCAATCCCCGGATCGCCACCGATCAAGGTGGCGGAGCCCGGCACCAAGCCGCCACCCAGCACCCTGTCGAATTCGGCAATTCCGGTCTGCATTCTCGCGACCTGCTCTTCCGCACCGGTCAGCGGCACAAACTCCACCCCCCGGCTACTCCCGCGCTTCTTGCCGGAAGACTTCCCGCCCAGCGGTACCTGCTCGACAGTTTCTTCTGATATGGAATTCCATTCCCCACACGCATCGCACCGCCCCGCCCAACGCGGATGGACCGAGCCACAGGACTGACAAACATACTGGGTGGTGGATTTAGCCATTCGACACGTTATCTCCGATACTCCCTCCCTCTTGAGGAGGGAGACTAAGAAGGCAGAACACCGATTGGGTCACCTAAAAGGGTGCGTGCAACCAACCAAGCCTTAAGCCTTCCGCAGCTCCATTTGGATTGGTCCGTCGGCCAATCCGTTGATGAACTGATCAACATAGTCGTTCCCGGAATGATCAATGTCGGATACCGGGCCGGTCCAGATGATCTGTCCTTTGTAGAGCATGGCGACTTTATCGGCGATGCGGCGGGCGCTGGCCATGTCGTGGGTGATGGAGATCGCGGTTGCCCCCACCTCCTTCACGCATTTGACGATCAGATCATCGATCACATGACCCATAATCGGATCCAGGCCCGTCGTCGGTTCGTCAAAGAAGATGATATCGGGATCGCCGGCGATGGCGCGGGCCAGACCGACACGTTTGCGCATGCCCCCCGACAGCTCCGCCGGGCCGAGCTTTCCAACATCGGCGCCAAGCCCGACCTGAGCCAGTTTCTCAATCGCAATCTCTTTCGCCAGTGCCCGCTTCATCCCCTTGCCCTGGATCAGGCCAAAGGCGACATTTTCCCAAACCGGCAGGGAATCAAACAAGGCGGCGTTCTGGAACAGCATGCCAATGCGGGCGTTGATCTCCTCCCGCTCGGATGCACGGATATGCACCGTCGGTTTGCCGTCGATATAGATTTCGCCCTCATCCGGGGTCAGCAGGCCCAAGATACACTTCAACGCCACCGACTTGCCCGAGCCTGATCCACCGATCACGACCAGGGATTCGCGCGGCATGACGCTCACCGAATAGCCATTCAGTACATGCTTGTCGCCGAAGCTCTTACGGACACCGTCCAGCTTGATCTTGGGTTCGATTTTCGGGGTCGCTTCAGTCATGTGGTGAACAACATCTCGGTAATGAGATAATTGGCGATCAGGATCAGGATAGACGCAGAGACCACAGCATTCGTAGTTGCCGCTCCCACGCCCTGGGCGCCGCCTTTCGAGCGATAGCCATGATAACAGCCCATCAGGGAAACCAGGAACCCGAACGCCCCCGCCTTTATCAGGCCAGAGATCACATCGGATGCCTGAAGGAAGTTCCAGGTATTCACGATGTAAATCTGCTCGTTAAAGCCCAGCTTGTAGACGCCAACGACATAGCCACCCATGACCCCCATCACGTCGCCGATCAGGACGAGCAGGGGCAGCATGGTGACACCGGCGATCAAGCGGGGGGCAACCAGATATTTGAAAGGATTGGTGGACAGGGTCTCCAGCGCATCGATCTGCTCCGTCACCCGCATGGTTCCAAGCTCAGCTGCCATCGCCGCACCGATCCGGCCTGCGATCATCAGCCCGGCCAGAACCGGCGCCAATTCCCGAGTGATCGAAAGAACGACAACATTCGGGATCGCCCCTTCTGCCGAGAAGCGCGCGAAGCCCGTATAGCTCTGTAAAGCCAAAACCATGCCCGCGAACAAGGTCGTCATGCCGACCACCGGCAGGGAGTAAAAGCCGATATCGATCATCTGCCGCAGGATCAGCCGCGGATAAATCGGCGGGCGCACACAATGTGAAATCCCCGACAACGCAAACAGCGTCAGCCGTCCCGTCGCTTCCAGAAAGTTCAGGATACCGGCGCCGATGGCCTGAAACGGGTTCACGCGGCACCTCCGTCACGGTTGGACACATAGCGGCGCTTATAGCGGGGGCCGAGGCCGGTCAGAATCTCATATCCGATGGTGCCGGCATCATCAGCCAGTTCGTTGACGCCATAGTCCGAACCAAGCAGCGTAATCGCATCGCCCAGCTGGGCCTGCGGCACGTCAGTCACATCGAATGTCAACAAATCCATCGATACTCGTCCTGCCATCGCGATCCGTTGCCCATGAAGCATCGCGGATGCCTTGCTGCTGGCGCTTCTCAGATACCCATCGGCATAGCCGACCGCCACAGTTGCAATGCGGCGGGGCCCATCGGCACGGTAGCCTGCTCCATAGCCCACCGTCTGCGGTTTGTCGATATCGCGCATTTGAACGATCCGCGCATCGAGCTGCACCACCGGCTTCATCGGGCGCTCGACTGCATTGGGTTGCACCCCATAGATCGCAGCACCGGGCCTGATGCCATCGAAGTGCCACTCCGGCCCCAAAAAGGAAGCGCTGGACGCCGCCAGCATCGCGCCCCCGGTCGGCTTCGGCAGGCTCGCCGCCTGATCTGCAAAGGCGGTTAATTGCTCGCGGTTCTTGGGATCATCAGGTTCATCAGCGCAGGCCATATGGCTCATCAGATAGCGCATCTCAATGCCGTCGAGCCGCGAGATATCCTCCGACAACACTTTTACTTCCTGCCAGGGCAGCCCCAGCCGGCACATGCCGCTGTCTGTCTGAACCGCCGCCGGCAAAATTGTTTCAACGCTTGCACAAAACCGCTGCCAAGCCTCTATCTGCCCCAGGTCATTGAGGACGGGAAACAGATCATGCTGCGCCATCACCCGGGCCTCACCTGGAAGCAAGCCGTTCAACACACCGACCGCGTGGTCGAGACCATAACCGGCCTCACTCAACGCCGCCCGGACGCGAATGGATTCTTCCAGATGGGCCGCGAAGAAGAGCCTGCACCCCGCCTCAGCCAAGGCCTTCACCACCGGCCCGGCGCCAAGACCATAGCCATCAGCTTTCACCACCGCCGAGGCAAAGCCCGGCGCTGCCCGATCCCGCAACAGCCGCCAATTGTCGGCGAGTGCATCAAGATCAATCGTCAATTCTGTAGGGCTATTCGTAAAGCCATGCGTTCTATCCGTCATGACGCCGAAGCTAGCGATGTTCGCAGCCCCTGGAAAGACGGGAGAGCACTGCAAAGCCGATCAATTTCAAAACACCGCCCGTCCCTTCTGTCGCAGCCGATTACTATGCGCTGCAGTGACCCGTTGACGCACCACGTTAAACCCTATCCGATCTTTATTGATGTTCAGGGGATGCCCCCGCTACCCTTCCCATTCATCGTTTCAGATCGCTGCTAGGCATGCGCGACCGGGGACGGTTCATTCGGTTCTTCATCGAATATAAGGAATCCCGTTATGGACAGGAGAGCCTTTCTCCTAACCGGTGCCGCCGCGTCGGTCGGTACTGTTGCCGGTGGCGCGATCGGTGCTGGTCTCGCGCTTGGCTCCGCGCCAAAGCCGCTCGAGCTCAAGATCCAGCACGCGCAGTATCCGGTTTTGGAAACCCCGACCCAGAATATGGTGAGCCTGTCACCAGATGCGCCGCCACCGGTTCTTCGTCTTCGCCAAGGACAGCCCTTCGCTGCCAATGTGACCAACAGCCTGCCCGATGCCACCGCGATGCATTGGCATGGCATCCGCGTCCCGAATGCCATGGATGGCGTTCCCTATCTGACACAGTTCCCGATCACGGGCGGTGAGACCTTTCACTACGCCTTCACGCCAAAGGACGCCGGCACTTATTGGTATCATCCACATTGCATGACCATGGAGCAGATGGCGCGCGGACTGACAGGCGTTCTGGTCGTTGAGGAAGAAGACCCACCCGGCTTCGATGCGGATATCGCCGTCAATCTGCGCGACTTCCGGCTTAAAGATGACGGCCAGTTCCGCGAGCTTTACACGAAAAAAGGCGCGGCGCGGGCTGGCACAAAGGGCAATGTCCTGACCGCGAATTGGAAGCAGGCGCTAATCGAGGATGCCCCCGCAGGCGGTCTTGTCCGATTGCGTCTCGCCGCAACAGACACCACCCGCCACTACAAGATCGCCCTATCCGGGCCGGGCGGCCAGGCTTTGGAAGGTCAGGTCATTGCATGGGATGGGCATCCCCTGGAAACGCCGCAGGCGCTTCCCCATGCGAAGGCACCAATGACCCTTGCTCCCGGACAGCGCGCCGATTTAGCTTTGAAAATGCCGGCTGGCGAAGGGCAGGAAATCGTCGTCGCGACCATGCTGGGCTATCGCGAACACCCGCTTGCCCGGCTGAGAAGCATTGGCGCTGCTCAAACCCGCGATCTGGCAGAGCTGCATCCGCTGCGCCCAAACCCAATCTCGGTGCCTGATCTGACAAAGGCGGAAAGGCACGAGTTTGTCTTCGGATGGGCGCCGAGCGGGGATGCGCCGCGAAATGGGCTCTGCGGGTCCATGCCTTTTACCTTTTGGTCGATCAACCGCATTCCCTGGGCCGGCGACGCCGCAGAGGGCACCGGGCCGCTTCTGACCATGGATTTGGGTAAGAGCTATATCCTGCGTTTCCGCAATGAGAGCCCGAACCAGCACCCGATCCACCTGCACGGCCTGACCTTTCGGGTACTGCGCTCCAACAAACGAAGCATCACCCCGCACTGGACGGATACGGTCCTGCTGGGCAAGAATGAAACGGTCGAGATTGCGTTGGTCGCCGACAATCCAGGCGATTGGGCCTTTCATTGCCATGTCATTGAGCACCAGAAGACCGGACTAACGGGCTATCTGCGGGTGGGCTAGCGTGTTCGGACAACACGAGAGCCCGCCCCCTGATGAACAAGAACCCTTTAATTATTCATATTTATTTGGCCAACCAAAAGCGTTAGAGTCTAAGAAGAAGAATGCTCCGCCACCAAAATGTGTCTTCTCTGAGTTTATCTGAATTTTTCTATCGTGATGATTGGTAGAATGTCAAAATGACCAGGCAAAGTACGAGCGAAAGCACAGATATTGGGGCACTCAAGAGAGCTTTTATTTTATCACGGAACTTTCTGAAAAGTGGAAGAATTAGAAGTGCGAAAGATCGCGACCTTGAATCAGTAAGATCCACAAAACCAGCAGGAGACGTTCTGATTAAACTGGCGTTTGGCAGCATTGCCATCGTTCTCTTTATTGGGCTTCTGTTTGCCGGAGGGCTCACTTTACTGATTAGCACGATTGCGTTTTTTTCCCCGATTGTACTTGTTTTTATTATTGCAGCTTGCGTGATCTCTGCCGTACCGACTTTTCTGCTTGGTGTTGTTTCTTATCAAAAAAGGATCACAACTATTCGCATGCGGGCTGCGCTTGTTATCCCTCTATTCATACTGTTCGTTGCAGGAATTATTATCGATAACGTTTCGCATCCACTTACATTTATGCCTGTTGAAATTGATGGTCCCATACTCTGGGGGACCGCATCAATTTACATTGTTATCGTATCGCTAGGATATTTGGGATGTATCTACAAAGATGGATTGCGTTACAAAGGTGATAATGAGGAAACCGTTGGTTTTTTTGCCCATTTTGGCGCATCAGCACTGATGTTCGTTATACGGGATTTGATTGTTCCAATGATACTCGTTTCTGTATTTCTTTATTACTACGGATGTTATTCAGAATTAATCGTGAATGTCCTTAGCAACAAGATTGCAGCTGGCGTGGACGGGATCCTTTCTTCTTTCGGCGTCAAAGCCACGCTCCAAGACGCTACAATTGTCGCGAAATCCTGGATTTCATCACACTACGACAGCTTTTCAGAAGAGTACTTCCCGAATTCTTTGAAAACTGAAGTAAATCAGATGTTTGATTTTTTGAAGTTTAGCCCTTTCGAGGCTTGCCGGGCGAAACTGTAATATCCGAATGGTTTCCTCCACTCGGCTACCTCCAATCGGGCCACGATTTGCTTTACTCTCTGACAGCCCGTCGAATTGGTTGAGAATCTCACCAACACAGATTGCAGATGAGGTTGCATCGGTAGATGCTATCTAAGCTTGGTTTTGCTGGACTGGGGAGTTAACAAATGGCACCAGCGGTTCCCGATAAATCCCATAACGCACTGCAATCAGCTGTGCAGGATGTGCAAGATCGCTACATCGCGGCCAATCCGAAGAGCCTGGCGCGTTGGGAAGGCGCGCGGGAGAGTATGCCGGGCGGGAATACGCGGACAGTCCTGCATGTCGACCCCTTCCCTGTCGCCATCGTAAAGGGAGACGGCGCCCGGCTTCATGATCTGGATGGCCATGACTATAGAGACTTCCTGGGTGAGTATTCAGCCGGGCTCTATGGTCATTCAAACCCGATCATCCAAGCGGCGATCAAAGAAGCCGTCGAAGGCGGGATTGCGCTTGGCGCCCCCAACAGGTGGGAGGCTCAACTATCCGAGCTGATCTGTGCCCGTTTCCACTCTATCGATCTGGTGCGCTTCACCAATTCCGGGACCGAGGCCAATATGATGGCCCTGGGCGCCGCGCGGGCTTTCACCAAGCGGGAGAAGGTTCTCGTTTTCGACGGTGGCTATCATGGTGGCGTTCTCTATTTCGGCAATCGAAACTCTCCTGTTAACGCGCCTTTCGATTATGTCTTCGCAGGCTTCAATGATGCCGAGGGCACGACGGCGCTCATTGAGGCCCATGCGGAAGAGCTCGCCGCGATCCTGGTGGAGCCGATGCAGGGTTCCGCCGGCTGTATCCCCGCAACGCCCGAGTTCCTGCAGAGCCTGCGCGATGCGGCGGACAAGCATGGGATCGTGCTTATCTTTGATGAAGTCATGACGTCGCGCAGTTCATCGGGCGGATTACAACAAAAGCTCGGCATCCTTCCGGATCTCACGACGCTCGGTAAGTATCTGGGCGGTGGGTGCAGCTTCGGCGCTTTCGGAGGGCGGCAGGAAATCATGGCGCTGTTCGATCCGACAGCCCCTCAGTTCCTCGCCCATGCCGGGACATTCAACAACAATGTCATGACAATGGCCGCCGGCAGCGCGGCGCTGAGCCAGGTCTTCACCGCAGAGGCCGCCGATGCACTCTATGATCGGGGGGAAGCTTTCCGGGCGCGACTGAACGACATTGCCGCTGCGAAAGGCCGGGCGATACAAGTCACCGGCACTGGTTCCATCATGTGCTTCCATGGTATCGCTGGCCCGATCCGTGACCTGACCGATGCCAAGGACCCCTTACCCGCACGCGGAAAGCTCCTGCATCTGGAGCTCATGCTTCAGGGACATTTCATCGCCCAACGCGGTTATATCTCTCTCAATCTGGAAATGACTGAGGAAGATCTGAACGCCTTCGCCGATACCTTCGCTGCCATTCTGGATCAGCATGGCAGCTTCTGGGCATAGAGACATCGGATGGATCAGATACCAATAGAGCATGATGTTATCATCGTCGGCGCCGGCTGGGCGGGGCTGGGTGTCAGCTATCTGCTGAAACAGGCCGGGATCAGCCATGTGGTGCTGGAGCGTGATCAGATCTGCCATACCTGGCTGACGCAGCGCTGGAATTCCTTCCATATGAACACAGTCAATGTCGCGACCGTCTTGCCGGGCGAGCGCTATGAGGGCTCCCAACCCGAAGGCTTTATGACGCGAGATGACTTCGTGTCGATGGTCACCGGCTATGCGCAGCGCCATGCGCTTCCGGTAGAGACCGGCGTCGAGGTTGAATGCGTTCGGCGTGCGGATGATAAGCGCGCGGATGGTCGGTTCCCCGACGACGGGTTTGCGGTAGAGACTTCTTCTGGCCTTTACCATGCGAAAGCAGTTGTCGCGGCGACCGGAAATCTGAATGTCCCGCGTCGTCCCGCATTCTCCAAAAACCTGCCGGAGACGATCAATCAGATTGATGTTTCCGACTATCGCGATCCGGCGAGCTTGCCGGCAGGTGCTATTCTGGTGGTCGGTTGTGGGAATTCCGGCGGGCAGATCGCAGAGGATCTGGCACTTGGCGGACGACAGGTCTATCAGTCGACCGGTCGCAACGGCCGCGTTCCCCGGACCTATCGGGGCCGCGATATCTATCTTTGGCTGGAGGATACGGGCATGTTGTCCAAGCCACGGACCAGCAGTTCCGGCCGTGGCCTAATCGGCGCCACACACACCATCAGCCTGCAATCCCTCAGCGCCCTGGGCGTAACCCTTCTGGGTCGGCTGGACGGTCTCGATACGGCGGGGCGATTGGCCATCGCCGACAGCCTGCAGGACAGCCTTGCCTATGGCGATGGCATGTCAGCGGCGCTTAAGGCGGAGATCGATGCCTATATCACCCGTACCAACCTGAACGCGCCAGACGCCATACCGGAACCGGCAGAAACTGTGGTGCCTATCCTCCCCGATCCACCGATCCGCACCCTCGACCTCGCAGATCACAACATCACCACGATCCTATGGAGCACCGGCTTCACAGGAGATTTCAGCTGGCTGCGAGTGCCGGAAGCCCTCGACCAGTCCGGTAATCCGGCTCAAGAAAAAAGCCTATCCACCCCCGGCATTTACTTCGCCGGCCTGGATACTCTCGAATCCCTCAAGGCAGGCACCGTGCTGATGGTAAAAGAAGAAGCACAACGGATTGCCGACCATATTATTGCGCGGTTGGAAGCCTGAAACCCTGCCGCTGAGAAAGGCTAAAAATTTACTGGACGCCCTTCCCTAGCGACAGTCGCGACTTATGTTTTCAGCACACGTTGTGACGGGCAGAGGAAACGCCGAAGTGGTGTTTTTTTAATGTCACTGGAAGAAAAAACTCGAATGTGGTAATGAGGTGCCATAGTATTGCTGCTTGAGCAGTCTAGCTGGTGATTGAGAGGCTCCTATCCGATGAGCGCTCGTGGTCACACGCAGAAACGGGAGCGCAGACTAACGGTCTAAAAGGGTCATTAGATGGATAGTGATGAGTACAGCGGATCGAGTGAAGGTTGCCTGCCGCCGGACATAGAATACACATTTTCTGGTGAAGCTTCCGACAAGACGGGCTGGGCCCCAAAGATCATTCAGTTTTTGACCTATTGGCAGAGCAAAGCCAAGGAGGCTGCAGGCATTCCGCCGCGTGAGGCAATAGATCCTTTGGATATCATGCCCCTTATGCGTGAGGTCTGGATGGCCGATATTAACCTGTCCCCTTTCCGCATGCGTTACCGGTTGGTCGGCACGGGTATCACCTATCAAATCGGGAAAGATCCAACTGGCCAATGGATTGACGAAGTCTTTCCGACTTATGCCAAATCGTTCATTGAAGCAGAAGCCCGCTTGGTCGCGGAGGAGGACGCTGTTTCACTATACAAAGGCCCACCTCTTATGACCGTGTCGCAGGACGTCTATCGGGTTCAGCGGGTAACTGTTCCGTTACGCGGGAAATCAGCACCAATCCTGATGGGCCTCAATCACTATACTTCAGCGCTAGACAGCGAACCCGACAGTTGAGCGGATAGTGGTCAGGAACCGGCAGCATTATCCAAATCGCTCTTGGTATCAAAGCCATAGCGTTTCAGGATACCGGCGTAGTCCGGCGTCTTTATGAAGGCCTCTACTGCGGTCGAAAATTTACCCGCCAAAGCTTCGGCATCAGTGCGACTACGAGAGAAAGCGAAATAGTTTGGTGCCTCGTCAAGCATCGGCTCCAGAAAGTGAACCTTATCCGCGAGACCGAGACGCTTTGCATGAAACTTGATTGCCGGCGGGTTGCCGACGCCCAAATCCCGACGGCCATGGGTGACAAGCCGGATCAGTGTTTTTTCATCACTGACTTCATGTTTATCAAGGAACTGCGCCCCATCATAGGCCGCCCCATGAGAATAGCCGCGGACATTGGTTAACTTCATCCCCTTGAGCGACGTAACGTTCCCGTCAAAAGAGGTTCCCCGCCCCTTTTCCTCAAACAGAGCGCTGCGTTCGCGAATATGCGGCACGGTGGTAAAAGCCGCCGCTTCCTCCCGCTCCGGCGAGCGAATATAGAGGATCATCATGTCGATCTTGCCCACAGAGAGAAGTTTCTGAACGCGGGCCCAGGGAAAGCGTTTGAACTCTAACTCATATCCAAGCTGATCGGCCAAAGCTGTCGCAATGTCATAGGCCGCCCCTCGATACTGTCCCTCTTCAACATAATAAAAGGGCGGGTAATCGTTTTCCGACAACCCCACAACCAATGTCTCGGCCCGAACAAGGCTAGGCGAGCAAAGGAATACTGCTGCAGCAATGGGCGCCATCAGGATCGCCTTACCACAATGGGTCCAACGCAGAAAAAGCGGCAAGAAGACCGCCACCCAAGAATCCATCGTCTATTACCTCTCAAAAACCACCCTAGTTTGCCCCGTAAAAACTAATATTTGATTAACAAACATGAACAATGGATGTGATGAATTGGTCGCCACTCCTTATCCGCCGCTTTTCTGTGCCTGCTTTCTGCGGGAAACCTGCCTCACACAGATAAAAACCCTGTCGATGGGTCGGGCACCGCTTTCCACCAACCTGCAAAAGATCGCGCGCTATCAAGACCAGATGGCACATTCGGACCACCATAGTGACAATGCTCGAAGAAAGTGACGGTTTTAGTCGCTATGCTAGACCGAACCGACCATCCCCAAGCAACGTGATGTTATCCCCTGAGACGGTCCCGATACAAAAAGGACACGCCCCGAACCCGTTCAGTCCGGAGCGTGCCTCTTAAGTTTCGGTCAAGACCATCGATACACATCGAAAGCCTTTGTTTTTCAGGGGCCTAGGCGTCTGAGTCCCAGCCGGAAATCGCTTTGACCTCCAAGAAGTCAAGGATGCCCCAATAACCGCCTTCGCGGCCATTGCCGGATTGTTTGTATCCACCGAAAGGACTACCGCCGGGACGACCGGCGCCATTCATTTGGACCATTCCACTGCGCAGACGACGCGCAATCCGTTGCGCACGGGCCTGGTCGTCGGACTGAACATAGGCGGTCAGGCCGTAATTCGTGTCATTGGCGATCTCTACGGCATGTTCCTCATCCTCAAAGGGGATCAGGGAGAGGACAGGACCAAAGATTTCTTCCCGCGCAATGGTCATTTCATTCGTTACATCCGCGAAGACCGTGGGACGCACAAAATACCCACGATTAACACCTTCCGGACGCCCGGTACCACCGGCGACGAGACGGGCACCCTCATCCATTCCGGCTTGGATCAAGCCCTGTACCTTGTCGAACTGCATCTGACTGACCAGCGGTCCAATGTGCCGGCCTTCCTCCATTGGGTCCCCGACATGGGTTGCTTCAGCAGCGGCACGGGCGATTTCCACCGCGTCATCATAAACGCTCTGCTCCACCAACATGCGGGTCGGTGCGTTACAGGACTGACCTGTGTTGTTGAAGCAATGGATCGCTCCACGCTTCACACTTTTCTCGATGGTGCTGTCAGCGAAAACGATATTGGCGCCCTTCCCACCAAGCTCGAGCGACACGCGTTTGATCGTATCCGCAGAGGTCTTAGTCACCGCGATCCCGGCCCGGGCAGAACCGGTAAGCGACATGGTATCGATATCGGGATGCGCGCTCATCGCCTGACCAACTGTGGGGCCGTCGCCATTCACCAGATTGAAGACGCCCGCAGGAATTCCTGCAGCATCAACGAACTCGGCAAACAGCATCGAAGACATCGGTGCGATTTCGGACGGTTTCAACACCATGGTGCAGCCCGCGGCCATCGCGGCCCCAACCTTTAGCGCCACCTGGTTCATCGGCCAGTTCCACGGCGTAATCAGTCCGGCAACGCCAATCGGTTCGTGCACAATATATTCATTGGGCTGCTTTTCATGGAGCGGATGCTCCCACGGGAAAGCTTTCATCGCCCGAAGAAAGGACTTCAAATGCCCAACACCCGCAGCCGCCTGGGCCGTCGTCGCCAGCGTCATCGGTGCGCCCATTTCCTGAGAGATCGCCTTCGCCATCTCATCAGCGCGGCTTTCATAAACCTCGATAAGTTTGGTCAGATACTCCGCGCGCTCTTCAGGTGTTGTATATCCCCAAGTCTCAAAAGCGCGCTTTGCGGCAGCAACCGCTCGATCAACATCTGCCCCCCCACCCATAGAGATCTGGGTATAGGGCTCTTCGGTCGCTGGGTTGATGACATCAAACGGATTGGCGGCAGCCGGCGCCGTCCAGGCACCGTCGATATAAAAGTCAGTCGCGACAGTCATGGGGAACTCCTTCACAGCTATATTTGGAGAGATACTAAGAAGCATTCTTAGCGATAGCGAGAATGTTTACCAGCCTGCCCCCAATGTGGGGTGCAGGCACTTTCATTCAATGCAAATCAGGTTGATTAGCGACCTTAGCGCGCCTCAACTGTTTCCAGTTCGGTTTCCAGGACAGTCTGATTACGACCATTGCCCTTACCAAAATAGAGCCCTTCATCAGAGCGATGAATCAAGTCGGCCAGGGGTTCGCCCGGGCGGAACAGCGCAATACCAATCGTCAATGTGATATTGCCCATCTCTTCCCCCGTCTGGCGGTTTCGAATCCGCTTGGTAGAGACAGCATTTCGGATTTGCTCGCAAACAACCTTGGCGGCTTTCAAATCCGTTTGCGGTAAAATCACACCAAATTCTTCCCCGCCGTAGCGAGCGGCAACGTCACGCCCCTTCACATTTTCTGAAAGAATACGCGCGACAAGCTTGAGAACCTGATCACCCGTTTGGTGTCCGTAGGTGTCGTTAAACTTCTTAAAGAAATCGATATCGGTAAGCGCTAGACACAGCGGCTCCCCTGTTTCCATCGATTCCATCGCTGCCTTACGAAGAGCGGTATCAAACATCTTGCGGTTGGCGATCCCGGTCAGCGCATCGGTCATCGCTTCTTTCTGCACATCTTCAAGATTTTGACGCAGAGACGAAATTTCCGTTGAGGAAGCCTTCAACCTTTGCTGCAGCTCCGCGTTGGATTGCTGCATTTTTTGGGTTTCCTGAACCAGATTTTGCACGACCGACTTTATGCCATCCAAACTGCCGGAATTCGCAAGATCGCCCAGATTGCTCTTCAAGCTGTCCCCAAAGCCTTCGACGCCGGAAGAGGCATCACCAATCATGTCCAACACCCGCCCGACCTGATCTTCAATCTTCTTCGACGTGTCCTGAAGCGCCAAGCCCTCTTCTGAATGGGTGAAATACTTGTCGTACAGCTCGGCATTCTTGCTCGAGGTAAAGGTCTGCTTGTTTGAAATCAGAACATCGAGCGCTTTTTTGAGATCCGGATATTTCTCAGTGACATAAGCGTACCAAATCGCAAAATTCGTCGGCGTTGCCGGGATCGTTTGCGCCGACATATGCTCAATTGCCTTGGCGGCATAGGCGGATGCCTGTTCCAAATCCTCGGAATATTCCACCACATCGCTCCTCGAAATAAAACTGATGTCCCCCCAGACATCGCTAACACCACCCCAAGACGCATTCTTATTACTTTGAGACGGCGTTATTGGATGGTTGGAGGCATGCTAACAAAATGCTCATATGGCTCAAGCCGAATTCATCGGCATTTCCATATAACGATCCCGATTCCGCTAGATCTTCAGGATACGACCCGCGTTGTCGGGACGCCCAGCCGTTGCATGGCGGGCGCATAGAGCCCGAAGCTCCAATGCTTTGTCTTCCGGAAAAGGGGCCGAACGACGCTCCGTCATATCCACATGAATGGAGAGATTCTCGCAACTCGCAGCGAGATACCCATCCTCCCCTGCGAACATATAGTGATAAAACAACAACTTCTTGGGCCCAACATCGAGCAGTTGCGTGGCGAAACGGAGGCGCGACCCGGCCTTGACCTCCTGTCGGTAGGTCACATTAAGGTCGAGCGCAAAGTATGAGCAATTCCGCTCCTTCATATACGTCTCGCCGATCCCCAAGGCCCGACCCAAATGGTCTGTCGCCAAGTCAAATGCCAAAACATAATAGGCGACATTCATATGCCCATTATAGTCAATCCAATCGTCGCTAACGTCGCATTCAAATCCTGTTAGCAAGCAGGTTGGCACGTCATCGATGCTTTTAATCATGGCCATAGCACTTCTCTTGTCGTTGGCTTGAAAGAATGGCGAAACGTGGGGCATTGAATCTGTCGACATATATGCAACAGTCTTATGAGGATTAGCAATTCTGGCATTGCGCCCTCTGGTCCCGCCTTCTCCTGCGTGATAGATGGATCATGGGAATATATATGTCTGTGCAGGCACCTCGTTTCGAAATTCTGTTAATCGGTTGTTTAGGTCTGCGCGGGCATAGTTTAGTGGTGAAAACGTAGAATTCGGTGCCGAATTTGTTGTGGTGTGATGGTTGTCATTGACCTGAAGCGCGAATTGCTCGAAATCGTCACTGGTCGTACTAAGTTTCGCCATATGAATTTGGCATTTGAAATTCGTTGTTATTGACCAGTCGGGTGTTGAAAGATCGGGCCAGGAAGAAAGTACAGGCGTTGAGGATGAAGATGGGGACCGAGTTGAAAGTTTCGTTGGACGTCGTTGCCGCAGCGTTTGATCGCAGCGCACGGACCTTTATGCGCCTTGTCTTGGCCGGCCTGCTTTTGACCGCTGTAGCAGCTTGCGCGACACCGCCGACGGATCCGGAACAACGCCAGGTCTTTGAAGAAACGAATGATCCGCTGGAGCCCATGAACCGCGCGATCTTCGATTTCAATGTCGCCGTGGATAAGTATTTCCTCACCCCAGTGGCTCAGGGCTACGAATTCATCCTCCCGCAATTGGTCCGTGACAGCATTCAAAGCTTCCTGCGGCACCTGAAGTCACCCATCGTTCTGGCCAATGATCTCCTGCAAGGGGAAACCGAACGTGCCGGAGAAACGATGAGCCGCATGGTATTCAATACTGTCATGGGTGTTGGCGGGTTGTTTGATGTCGCTGGCGAAGCCGGTATTGCTCATCATGAAGAAGATTTTGGTCAAACGCTTGCCGTTTGGGGCGTAACCGACGGACCGTATTTGATGCTTCCCTTCCTGGGCCCAACCAATGTGCGGGATGGAATCGGTATCTACGGTGTCGACCGCGCCTTCGATCCGCTCTACTACGCAAGTTACAACTCCGAACGGTTCCTTGCTGAATATAACGGACCGATCCGCAGCGTGACTGAAGCAATCGACGCGCGTTCGAGAAATTATCAAGATGTGCGGGATCTGGAAGAATCCTCGTTGGACTTCTACGCGGCAGTCCGCAGCTTGTATCGCCAGCAACGCGCCACCTTAATTTCAAATGGTGAAGATTCCAGTGCTTCAGCGGCACCAAGTCTGAACTTCGAAATGGATTTCGACGAGTTGGATGAAGAGCAAGACGAAGCTGACGCAAGCGAAGACTCCATGGATGGAGAGCAAGTCAGCCTCTCTGAGTAAATAGGGCTCCGCTTTATGACTTCAGTTGTCTTTTCTAAGATTACTATCCAGGCTCAGATTCGCCTTTTTGTATTCACGCTAATTTTTTGCGCCATATCGGTTTTCGGAGTAGCGCTCCATAGTCCTGCTCACGCGGGTCAGAAAGAGGAGCGCGCGGTTCAATTTATTACGAACTTGTCGCTACGCGCTATTGCATCCTTGACGGACAAATCCTTGGCGCAGGAACAGCGGGACCAAGCTTTCAGATCCTTGCTTCGCGAAGCTCTAGAAATGGATAATATATCCCGCCGTGTTCTCGGGGTTTATGCGCGTCGCGCAACGCCGGAGATCATGGCTGAGCTGAAGCCGGTACTCGAGGAAACCTTTGTTCTGACCTATGCGAATCGCTTCGAGGATTATGATGGACAACAGATCGAAGTGAATGGAACAACAAAGGGAAAACGAAAAACCCTGATTGTTGGCACTGTCGTGACACAAAAAGAAACAGATGTAGATATCCCCGTCGATTGGCATCTGATGATCAAGGATGATCAGTTTCGGATCGTCGACATCGTGATCAATCACACATTTTCGATGGTTGAGACCCACCGCGATCAATATGTCCCAATTATCAGCGGAGCCGGTGGTGACATTGGAACGCTGATTGCCGCTCTGGAAAAGCATAACGCAAAGGTTCGGGACAAACGTCGTTAATCTCTTGACCGATGATATCGTCCTCACCATCCAGTCTTCCCTTACTTCCCAGTCTTCCCTTACTTCCCAGTCTTCCCTTACTTCACTGCCGCAACGACAATTTCAAAATCCTCGCGCGTTTCTTTCGTTGGTGCCGCTGAGGTTACTAAACTGCAATAGACTGAGAAGTTGCCCCGCATCAAACCAGCACGATCCGCCGCAAGGCCATCTTTCGCTGCGATCCGCTCAAGAAGGGCGTAAATCATATCTTGTTGAATACGCTCGGCATTGAGCTCCAATTGCTTCACATCATCCCGAAGTGTTGAGGAAAGCGCACTCGACACCGCACCGACGTCATGTTTCAGGGTTTTTCGAACAGCCCTCAGGGGCTCTACAACGGTTTCCCGCCAGGCGGCAGCGTGATTGTTCAGCATCTCAAGGCCATTAGGCAGCAGGCGCGCGCCATGCTTTCCCGCATAGCAACACAGCAGCACCATATTTACATCCAAGCCATCGCGATCCTGCAAATGCAGCAACGCCGCTTCCACCCCACCCTCTGCATAAAGGGATACGGAAAAATCCCAAAATGGATTGGCCTTTTCCAACGCCTGCACCACGATAGAATCCTTTCCTATTGGCCCATGCTATGCTTCAAATCGAAGCTTCACCTTGGTAAGCTACCACGGTTCAATGCACCTTACACCGAATGCTGGAGCCGCCGCATCCAATGACGGAAATCGACGAAGATGCCATTGCGGCAAAGATCGGGGAATTGCAGGAAGAACATCGTGATCTTGATGACATGATTGCCCGCGTGGAAGAAGGGGGCACCTTTGATCAGCTGCAGTTAAAACGCATGAAAAAGCGAAAGTTGGCCATTAAGGACTCGATCGCCCGGCTGAACAACATGCTGATCCCCGACATTATCGCCTGATAACAGCAGTTCAGAGGCCCAGAGGATGGGCTAGCCTCCCCGCCAAGCTCTGCTTGCAACACCATGCGCCCGCACTATACTCCCCGGCTTTCCTGAAACGGCGAGCAATTGGACGTATCGTCATGCAGAGCGAAACAGCAGCCCAATCACCACAGGTCGGTGTCATCATGGGCAGCCAGTCAGACTGGCCCACCATGAAGCTCGCGGTCGAGGTTCTGGAAGCCCTCGGCGTTCCCTTTGAGAGCCGGATCATCTCCGCTCATCGGACGCCCGACCGCATGGTGGATTATGCAAAAACCGCGAAGGATCGCGGCCTTAAGGTCATCATCGCCGGTGCCGGTGGCGCAGCGCATCTTCCGGGAATGACCGCAAGTCTGACCCCCCTGCCCGTCTTCGGCGTCCCGATCCAGAGCCGGGCTTTGAGCGGTCAGGACAGCCTGCTCTCAATTGTCCAAATGCCGGCGGGCATCCCAGTTGGGACACTTGCCATCGGCAATGCAGGGGCGACGAACGCCGGCCTTCTCGCAGCCGCGGTGATTGCCTTGGAAGACGCTGCGGTTGCGGCGGCACTGGATGCTTACCGCGCGGCCCGTAGCGCTGCTGTCGCCGATGTCCCTCAAGATGAAGAGACTGCCTGAGCCGATGAGTGAGGATACCCGCGTAATTCCCCCCGGCTCCACAATCGGCATTCTGGGCGGCGGTCAGTTGGGACGAATGCTGGCCCTTGCAGCCGCGCGCCTGGGCTATCGAAACCATATCTTCGAACCGCAGGAAGACTGTCCCGCAAGCCATGTTGCAGCCCACACGGCAGCCGACTACGCGGACAAGGACGCATTGGCGCGATTTGCCGACGCCGTCGATGTCATCACGCTGGAATTCGAGAATGTCCCTGCTGAAGCTGTTGCCTTTTTGGCGGAGCGTGTGCCGGTTCGCCCTGGAGCGTCCGCCTTGGCCGTCGCGCAGGATCGCATTACCGAGAAAGCTTTTCTGAACCGCAATGGGATCGGCACAGCGCCTTGGGAACCAGTCTCGAAGATCGAAGACCTGGAAAACGCACTGGAGGCCTTGGGCCGCCCTGCCGTTCTAAAGACGGCGCGATTTGGCTATGACGGCAAAGGCCAGCGCACGATACATCCGGACGACACCGACCTGGCTGGCATCTGGGACGCATTCGACGGAAAATCATGCATCCTGGAAGGCTTTGTGCCGTTTACATTGGAAATCTCCGTACTGGCAGCCCGTACGATAGATGGGCGCTTGTCGACCTATCCACCTGTGGAAAACCGTCATCGCGACCACATCCTCCACCAGACCCTCGTGCCTGCAGCGATCACGCCCGATACCGCAGCCAAGGCCGAAGAGATCGCCAGGAAGACCGTTGAAGCTCTGGACTATGTCGGATTGCTGGCGGTTGAGATGTTCGTCACGGCAGAGGGCGATGTTCTGGCCAATGAGATTGCACCGCGCCCTCATAACTCCGGTCATTGGACCATCGATGCCTGCGAGACCAGCCAGTTCGAACAGACCGTGCGCGCGATCTGCGGCCTACCGCTAGGCTCCACCGCGCCGATTGGCCCGTGCGAGATGACCAATCTGATCGGTGCCGAGGCGGATGATTGGCAGGCCCTGCTCTCGGAAGACGGTGTCTTTCTGCATCTCTACGGCAAAGCAGAGAGCCGCCCGGGGCGCAAGATGGGTCACCTCACGCGACTAACCGGAAAGCGTGGATAGCAGGACGCCCTGCTGGCCTTGTGGTGCAACACCCAAGGCCTTGAAGATGTTCCAATAGAGCGCGAAGTCGGACGAGACGATGGGCTTCCCGATAAGAGCCTCAAGTTCCACATGACGTGCGACAGTACGCTCAGGCAATCCATCGGGGCGCCGCCAGTTCGGCATGCCGTTGACGACGATCGCATCGGCATCCGGCACCTTCTCAGCACAATAGACCATGGATTTCTCGGCCAGCTCTCCCGGGAAGATCCAGGTGAGATCGTTCACTTCCTCCTGGGTTTCATAATGCCCTTGGTCGACAAAATTCCCGACATAGGCCACATCGAACCCCGCATCGCGGAGGAATCGCGCGATGCCGTCCCGCCAATCCGGCCAGAAGTAAACTGAGTTCAGCGCAATCCGCTCCGCACCAATTGCCCGCAACCCTTCAACAAGGCTCATCCCCGCCATGTGCAACGGCGTTTGATAGTCATCCGTCATCCGATCACAGAAATCCCGGATATCCTGCGGCGTCTTACCCCCGGCATGGGACCAGTTCGTTCCAACCTGCCCGACCACATCCGCGCCGGCATTCGCCATGCATTTCACCACTTCCTCCAGCAGATGGAAGTTTTTCTCACGCTGCCCAAGCTGATGCGCATAAGTCTCTAAATGCAGCAACCGCCCATGCGCCCCCACCGTCTCCGGCGCGATCCGCAAGAAATCCGTCGGCGCCGCATCGAAATCATGCGGCGGGGCGGTGAAGCCCACCTGATGCGGAAACAGTTTATTTGCTGGATTAGACCAACGTTCAGGTTTCATTTAGGTCTCCGTGCATGTCTTGAAGCATCAGCGCTAAAGGCAGTCTAGCGATCCGTTCCATTTAGACCATCGCTGAAGTGCATCGGAATGCATACCCAATTTGGTATCCGTTATCAGGTCCACCCGGACGGACGAACCCTAGCGCGCAACAGCGTCCAACCGATCCTCGAACCCAGGATGGGTTGAGAACAGCGAGGATTTCTCGCATCCGGACCCACAATCCTTCACGATCCGGCGGAGCAAATCGATCAATTTGGAGGGATCACGCCCGGTCACCCTCATCAACTCCCCGGCGCGTCGATCGGCCTCTAATTCGAATTCACGATTGAACGAAAGACTTAATATGCCGGTGCCAAGGCTCGCTGCTTCTTCAAGCAGTGAGATGCTATCCCCCAACAGAAATTCAACCAGGAACACAATCCCAACCGAGCGTACGAGCAGACGCAATGAGTGCCGTTCCTCCACATGAGCCAGCTCATGAGCCAGGACTGCAGCGATCTCATCCGGGTGCTTGCTGAGTTTTATTAACGCGTCGGTTATGACAATCGTACCATCCGGGAAAGCGATTCCATTGGGGCCAATGAACTTTGATGTTCTGAACTTTAGATTAACCGCGTTCGGATCTACGCCGGCAACCTGAACCAAATCGTCGAAAACCGCGCGCGCTTCTATGCGTTTGGATTCCGGTAGTGTCGAAGGCTTAAAGAGACGGTCTTCAAAAGTACCAAGCGCGACAGCACCAACCTGTTGGGCGACCGAGTCCGGCAGCGCCCGGGCGATGATATCGGTTGTGGCCGTGAAACCGAACCACACGAGGAATGGCGCGGCTATGGCCGCGATTACGATGAGGGTCATCAACTTCGGATGGGACCGAAAGCCAACACGCGGGCCTTTTGAAGCCCCCATTGCCGAGAAGAACGCTTCCACTTCGGGCGTGTCACCGACTTCAAAAGCAGCGCCATCAGGAAACTCAACCCGACGCGGCAGGCCAGCTACAGGGATGAATACATCGCATATGGAGGCGCCCCAGGTGATGACCCGGCTGTCATTCTCTACCGAGATCGAGACAACACCATCGATATGAGTAAGCCGCGCATCTCCATAGCGGCTTGATCCCGCTTCGAAGTAACGCCCGGCAATGCCATCCACACCAATGTTCATAGGCCCTTACACCATGCCGCCCGCGATACCATCTGCAACGCCGGAGAGCTCGCCAAACTCTGTTCCGAAAGCTCCTCCTGCCTCACTCTTATGCGCGACATAGTCATCCAGGTCACCATCAACAAGGATCGCCGTATGCTCCAGGACATAGCGCCGCCGGTAGACCGTTGCCCAGGGAATGAGCAACCCCAAGCTGAAGGTCGATGCCAGCATGCAAAGGATGGCAACGCCGAGATATCGAAACGGCGGCAAATTGCTATCCATACGATGCCCACCTTCCAATGTCGTAGCCTTCAAGATGATGTTTCGGGCAGCGGCATAATAGGCGCCGTAGGAAAACATGATTAATAACATCGCAAAATAGAACGCGAATATAACGACGATGATGGGCCCGACATTCTCGCCGGCTTCGGTAGAAACACCTGCGCTAAAACCCTGCAGAAACGAGAAAGAAACAGTAGATACAACTGTGATCATAACAACCACAAACAACCACAAACACAACCAGGGGCCAAACAAAGCACCTGCCGTAAAATTTGCATGGAACTTACTTTTCCCGAAGGACAGATTATTCGCAACAAACTGTGCTTGTGCCCGATGGATCACAGGTTGGATCAGGCCCAGCGTAAACACCCATAACATCGGCCATAACAGAAAGGCTTTCACGGCCTCCCCAAAATCTCCCGTGAAGTCAAATCGCACATTCCGATAGCTCGTATTCCGGGCGTTAAAGCGCAACGCTACCATCATAACCCAGGGAATCGCGACCATCAGAGCAAGACCCATGGCGCTGCCGACCAAAGGAAAGAAGTTAATCGCCACGTTATAAACGACCATAAAGCCGACAGCGATCAAGCGGCCTTTCAAAATAGTAATTGGCGTGGCGTGATAAACAAAGCCATGACCAGCAACCTGGGTATGCCCCAGAAGGTAACGTCGTCGTTCAACTGTTCCCCAGGCGTCGTAGATGCCAAGCGTCACAACCGCCAACAGGAATGTGCGAATACAAATTCCGAAATACTCGCCGGCACTGCCAGTGAAAGAAAAATCGTGCCGCGTTAAATCACTAAACGGCACAGCGCCGATTTTGTCACTCTCGATAGGACTTTTCCCTGCGACACCGGTTTCTGGCACGGACATGCAACGCCTCCCCACGAATTGCATAACAGCCGCATTTCGACATGATAGGTTGTCTGAAACAAGATTAAATTTCGATTGTTCGGGAGCAAACGTTCTTTAACGCAGCAGAAACTCTCGGCCGACCTTGACCCGTTTCACACCGTCATATTCGACGATATCTGCCGTCGCATAGGTCTCTGTCCATTTTTCGGGGAGGTAACTACCGGTCCCCACCACATCAATCGGGGTATCGGCCAGAGCCATGACGCGGCATTTGTCGGGGCTGAACCCTGACGACCCAACAATACGCACATTCAAAAAGCCCGCCTTGTCGAGACTTTCACGCATGTGCCAGATCCCAGCAGCGCTAACCCCGGGACCAATCAGATGCCGCAGTTCCGCCTCATTCCGGTAACCACGGATTGAACGTGGGGCATTTCGGTCCAACACAGCATAGGACGCTGCGGGATCGAGCCCTTCACAGAAGCGCCCGCCGGGCGTGTCGAGCCTGACCGACAAGCGCCCTTTTTGTGCCATTTCCTCAAACCGCTCACAAACGGCAAGAGCATCGGTGACTTCCTGCCCGAAGTAATCCACCAACACAGTTAACGGCGTATCGGGATGTGCCTCATGAAACATCTCCGCTGCACGGACAGTCGAGCCTGCATAGCCAATCAGCGCATGCGGCATTGTCCCCAACCCCGCATCGCGACCGAAGAAATGCGCAGTCGCGGTTGTCGCATTGCCGATGAAGCCAATGGCGTCCGATTTTCGCTTAGCGCGATCCGAGCCAACCGCCGCAGCATAGGCCATCAGCTCCGCCATATCCGCACCGGCGCAATGCCGCGCATCCATCGCAAGAAAGGCTACCTTCGGCAATTCCTGGCACATGGTGAAGGCGTTATAGGCAGCAACACAGGGTGGCCCCACACGCTGCAGGAACAAGGTCTCCAGATCCACCAATTCCTGGAAAGAGCCGGTCACATACATGATCGGTTCCCCGGCCCCGACCCAGCGTCCTTCTTCGAAGATCAGATCGATGTCGATCTCAACACCACGTTCATTCGCGACCGCTTCCAGCCATTCAATGGCCAGTCGAGGTGCGGACACCACGGGACGCCGCATGAAGACCGCATAGGTAACCTTCACATCGCCAAAGGCTTTGATCGTTTCCCGCGTGCGGTTGAAATAAGCATCCGTCCAGGCCGCAATATCCGCATCACCGATGCGGTTAATTGCGGGGCCCCGTCGCGGACGATCTTTGGGATCAGCCATCGCTCCCCCCTCTGGAACGAAGTTACGACGCTTGCGCCAGCGGTGCCGCGCGGTCCCGTTCCGCCTTCAAGGCTTCTGCAATGCGGAACGCGAGTTCAAGGGCCTGAGCGCCGTTGAGGCGCGGGTCGCAATGCGTGTGATAGCGCGCGGAAAGATCATCGTCGGTGATGGCCTGAGCACCACCGATACATTCGGTGACGTCCTGACCGGTCATCTCGAAATGAACGCCGCCTGCATGCGTTCCCTCTGCACGATGAACGGCGAAGAAGCCTTCTACCTCTTTCAGGATCCGGTCGAAGGGGCGGGTTTTGTAGCCGCTATCAGCCTTGATCGTGTTGCCATGCATCGGATCGCAGGACCATACGACCTTGCGACCTTCGCGCGCGACGGCACGAACCAACGGCGCCAGTTTCTCTTCGACCTGATCATGGCCCATCCGGCTGATCAGCGTCAGCCGACCGGCATCATTGCGCGGGTTCAAGGTATCGATCATCCGCAGAAGCTCATCTGGATCGGAACTCGGACCGCATTTCATGCCGATCGGATTGTGAACGCCCCGCAGGAATTCAACATGCGCACTATCTTGCTGCCGGGTGCGGTCACCAATCCACAGCATATGTGCGGAACAGTCATACCAATCGCCGGTCAGACTATCTTGCCGTGTCAACGCTTCTTCATACCAAAGCAGCAGCGCTTCATGGCTGGTGTAGAACTCGGTCTCCGCGATCTGCGGCACCCGCGCGGATGTCAGACCACAGGCCGCCATGAACTGCAGGCTCTCATCCAGACGGTCGGCCAGCGCCTGATAGCGCTCCCCTTGCGGGCTGTCAGCGACGAAATCGAGGTTCCAGCGATGCACCTCATGCAGGTTGGCAAAACCACCCTGCGCGAAGGCCCGCAGCAGGTTCAAGGTTGCCGAAGCCTGGTTATAGGCCTGCATCATCCGGCCCGGATCAGGCTCACGGGACTGCGTATCGAAGCCAATGGCGTTAATGATATCGCCCCGGTAGCTCGGCAGTTCCACATCGCCCTGCTTTTCGGTCGGCGCGGAGCGCGGCTTGGCGAACTGACCAGCCATACGGCCGACCTTCACCACCGGACAGGCGGACCCGAAGGTCAGCACAACAGCCATCTGCAACATGACCTTGAACGTGTCACGGATGTTGTTGGCAGAGAATTCAGCAAAGCTCTCAGCGCAATCACCACCTTGCAGCAGGAATGCACGGCCTTCAGCCACTTCACCAAGCGATTGACGCAGCTTACGCGCCTCACCTGCAAATACCAGCGGAGGGTTCTTCGCAAGATCCGCTTCGACAGCTTGCAGCGCCGCTTCGTCATTATAGACCGGCACCTGCTGAATCGGTTTACCGCGCCAGCTATCGGGGCTCCAGGTCGCACACATCTTTCATACTCCGCCAGGATAAATCAGGAAGCGGGTTTTACGCCGTAAGTCCGCTCATATCCAGGAGAAATTGGGAAAAAGCAAACGGCGCCCTTGCCGAAGCAATCACATTTGGGAAACACTGCGGGGCATATATTGATCGCGACGTTTATTTGAACGAGCAGGGATAAGCGATGAAACACCGCAAAACCATGGCTGTAACAACCTTCCTAGCGCTTTTCAGTACCTTCGGCGCCGCACATGCCGATTGGACCCGTAAGGTCGGGGCGGAGATTGATCTTGGGCCGAACCTGGTCGGCGAACGCTGCCGCGCGGTGCTTGAGCGTTACGATACGGACTATGAATTCGCCAAGCACCGGATATTCTGCGGCGCCTGGAGTGAGCCATCCGGTGAGTTAAACAGCTGGACCTTCAGAAGGAACCGCACCAATTCAGCCTGGCGCGATCGGACAAAATATTGGTGGCGCCCCAGCATCAACCGACGGCATGACTGCGAGCCCGGGGAAGACAGTGAAATCCTGGACGGCGTCCATGTCGCCACCTTGGACTGCACCACGCGAGAAGGCGGATTCCCCTATGCCGCCTATGTGGGGAAGATCGAAAATCGGATCTTTTTCGCTGATTTCATACCGGCTAATGCCAATGTAATCGCCACCCTTTCCGGCATTGTTTCTGATGCAATCAATGCCACGGAAATTGATCGCGGATCGGTTTCCCGGATCGTCGCTGGCCTAAAAACCCGCGCGGAAAGCGACCCCAGCCTGCTTTATGGCGCTGATGATTATTCCGGTTATCGGGAGAATTTCCGTCTGGGACGCTACCTTAACCACGCCAAGGAACATGGCGCCGCTGTTGCTGCCTTTCAGCGCGCCCTGCGCCATCAGCAACGGTTGCTTGGTAACGAGCATTCGGCCACCGGCGGAACCCTGGCACGCATCGGAAATGACCTTCGAAACTGGGGGCGCGATTCCGAAGCGGAAGAGATGTTTGATCGCGCGGAAGCCTTGATCTCGAAAGGACCGAACAAAAACGATTTGGCCGAGCTGAAGGTCTATCGATCCTATATGGCCGGCGAACACGGTGACCTAGACGCCGCGATTAATTTCGCGGATGAAGCGATTTCCCTTCGAAAAGAGTATTGGGGGCGCGACAATGGATGGATTGCCCATTCGATCTACGCAAAGGCCCGTGTTGAGTTCGATGCAGAGGCTTTTGGCGATGCGGAAGACAGCGCGGAAGACTCACTGCGCATGTATGAGAAAGCGATGGGTCGGGTCCATCACTGGCTTGCGAACCTAAAGCTTCTATTGGCCAGGATCGAAGCCGCAGACGGTGATTTTGACGACGCGCTGGACTATGCCGACAGTGCCTTGTCGCTTCGCGAAAGGCTGTTCGGCCACGGCATCGCCTATGCCCAGGCGCTATGGCGACGGGCGGATATTCACGCCGCTGCGGGTAATGAGTCGGCTGCGATTGATGACTTTCATACAGGTGTGAAAGCACTGACGGAATTGGGTCTCGCCGACAGACTAAGCCGCGATTCCGTTGATCCGGATCGACTTGCCGATGCAATGGCAAATCGCGTAGCGGCCCTGCAAGGAGCGCTCCCTTCCGCCGAGTTGGCCGATGCATTGATTGCGGCGGCCCAGTTACCGCGTCGTGGTGTCTCCAAACGAACCATTTCGCGCATGGCAGCCCGGACAGCGGCGGCAAGTCCAGAACTCGCGGAAATGACGCGAGAGCTGCAGGAACTGAAGACGAAACGGGATGATCTCCGGTATGACCTCGCACGACGCTCCGGCCGGGAAGCAAAGCGACGGAACGCCGACAAGGAAGCCTTAATGGCGACTGAAATTGAAGAGCTCAGCCAGCGGATCACGGCCGTTTCTGGCGTTTTGCAGGGCGCGTTTCCAGGCTATGCCGGCATGGTGGACCCGCCGACCGTAACCTTGGCGGATGCGTCAACGCTACTCCGGCCAGGCGAAGCGCTGATCCGTTTCACCCTGGGGGAGGAGCATGGGTCCACGCTGCTGATCCGCGATGGCGGCTTGGTTACTCATGCAATAGAGATGAGTCGAGCGGACATCGCAAAGCTCGTTTCCCAGCTTCGGATTGGCATACAAGCCGGCGATGCAGAGCGCTTTGATACACGCCGCGCCCACCTGCTGTTTCAAACCCTGTTCGGCCCCCTGGCGGAACAACTGACCGGCGTGCAGCATCTCTTCATCGTACCGGATGAGCCGCTTGCAAGTCTGCCACCTGCCCTTCTGGTGACCGAAGCACCGGATGGAAATCTGCTCGACTATGCTTCCGTCGCATGGCTTGGACGGACCCATGCCATTAGTCTTCTGCCCTCTATTTCAGCGCTGAGAGAACTGCGTCAAATCGCCGGCCAGTCGGCAGGGTCGCTTCCCTTCGCGGGCATTGGCGCGCCGAACTATGCCTTGGGGAGCGACAGCAAACCGACCGCGACGTCAGAGGGATGTCCGAAAGAAGACAGCCCCTTCGATCCGCATGTGCTTGCTTCATTGGCACCGCTGCCAGAGACCGCGACCGAAATCACCGCCATTGATGCGGCTTTCGGCGGGGGTGCAGCAGGGCTTTGGACAGGACCACAGGCAAGTGAAGCAACAATGTCTGCCACGAAGCTCAGCGACTATCGCGGCCTTGCCTTCGCAACCCATGGCCTTCTGCCATCTGATACAGAGTGCGGAAACGAGCCCGGATTGGCTCTGACCCCCGGGGACAGCCAAACCCAATCCAGTGATGGTTTTCTGACGGCGAGCGAGATCGCCCGCCTGCGCCTCGATGCGGATTGGGTGCTTCTTTCGGCCTGCAATACCGGCACCTTGGAAGGTGATTTCAGGGGGGAGAGTCTGTCGGCCCTGACCGGCGCGTTTTTCCATGCCGGCAGCCGCCTTGTCCTTGCAAGCCACTGGGCCATCGCCTCGCAACCGACCGTGACACTAACCACTGGTACTTTGGGGAAATCGAGCACGCTTGGGGTCGCAGAGGCTTTGCGTCAGGTGCAGGAGACCTTCCTGCAAGACCCCAGGCTTTCCCATCCCGCGTTCTGGGCGCCCTTCACCGTCTATGGAGATGGCGCGAAACCGTAGGGCCAATCGGGGTCTTTGTAAGCGCGCTGGATTCCGTTACCCTGACCTTTTGGAGGCTTCGGCATGCCCCAAGTTCTAGGTGACGCTTTCACACTACAGATGGGCGCTGTCTTCGCGCTGACACTCTGCGCCCTGATTCTCTACGCAACCGAGAGACTGACACTTGAGTTGACCTCAATCGGGGTTGTTTGCGCGCTTTTAGTCCTGTTTCAGCTCAACCCGGTCATTGGCGCGGATGGACGCAACCTGCTGGATGCCTCTGCCCTGCTCGCCGGTTTTGCCAACCCAGCCCTGGTGACAGTCCTTGCCCTGCTGATCCTGGGGGAAGGGTTGAACCGGACAGGCGCCTTGGATCAGGTCGCCGTGGTGGTGCACACATTGTCAAAAGGTCGCCCCGCCGTTGCGATCATCCTCTCCCTGGTCACCGTTGCCGCCATCAGTGCGCTTCTAAACAACATCCCGGTTGTCGTTATTTTCATCCCGATCATGCAGGCGCTGGCGACCAGGGCGCAAGCACCGGCCTCCCGCTATATGATGCCGCTCAGTTTCGCAGCGATCTTGGGCGGCATGACGACCTTGATCGGGTCATCTACGAACCTGCTCGTCTCCAGCGCCTTGATCGAGATGGGAGAGGAAGGATTTTCCTTCTTCAGCTTCACGATCCCCGGCCTTTTCGTCGCCGGTGTTGGACTGATTTATGTCATTTTCGTCCTGCCACGCATTCTTCCCGAACGGCAAACCATCGGGACCGACATCCGAAAGGAAGGCCGGCAATTCAAGGCACAGATCACTGTTCGCGCCGGCTCCCATCTGGAAGGCATGGCGCCCACCGGCGGCTTCTTCCCGAATTTGAAACACATCACCGTCCTCTCACTGGAGCGCAATGGTGTTGTTGAGACCCCGCCCTATGACGATGGTGCGCTTGCCCCCGGCGATGTGATGGTGATCGCCGCAACGCGCGAGTGGATCACAGAGTTCCTGAAAGGAGACCTCTCCCTGATCCTGCCGGACATGAGTGAGGGCGGATCAAGCGCAGAGCCTGCAGAAACCGAACGTTGGACATCCGGCGCGCAATCCATTGCCGAAGTGATGATCCGACCAACATCACGGCTGGTGGGCGGGACGATTGAGCAGGCTGGCTTCCGGTTCAAGCATAACTGCGCCGTTATCGGGGTCGAGCGTCGCAGCCGGATGATGCGGCAAAGGATCACCGATATCGATCTGGAGGAAGGCGATATCCTGCTGATCCAGGGCCGGCGGCCTGATATCGATGCCCTTCGCCACAGCCGCGATGTGGTTCTTATGGAATGGTCAGCGGAGGACCTGCCGCAGCCGCACCATGCCCGGCGCGCCACGCTCATCTTCCTGGGTGTTGTCGGTGCAGCCGGCACCGGCATCCTGCCAACAGAGATTGCCGCGTTAACCGGCGCCGCCGCGATGGTTCTGTCCGGCGCGCTGACAACGGATGATGCAATTGGCGCACTGGACCACAAAATCATTCTGCTGATCGCCGCCGCCTTGGCGCTTGGCGCTTCGATGCAGGCGACCGGCGGTGCGGCCTTCATCGCCCATGGTGTGATCGGCTCTCTGGGTAATGCGGCTCCCGGCATCGTGTTGTCCGGTTTCTTCCTGATGACGGCCTTACTCGCCAATGTGCTTTCGACAAAGGCCACAGCGGTTCTCTTCACCCCCATCGCCGTGGCGCTTGCGCGGGATTTGGGTGTCCCGGCCGAGGCCTTTGCCGTCGCCGTCGTTTTTGCCGCCAACTGCTCCTTTGCCAGTCCTGTCGGTTATCAAACCAATCTGCTGGTCATGGCACCCGGTGGCTATCGCTTCGCTGATTTCATAAAGGCGGGCATGCCGCTCTTGCTCATCTGCTGGCTCGCCTTTAGTTTCGTCGCCCCTTGGTATTACGGTCTCTAACTGGGCATTTCATGGATATTGAACAAGTTAAACGTTGGTACTGGGTCAGGCGCGCACTGAACAAGCTACGCCGTCGCCCAAAACAACCGGATGAGAAGCTGAAAGCGGTTCTGGACGATCACAAGATCGACCATGTTCTGGATGTGGGCGCCAATATTGGCCAAACCCAGGCAAAGCTGCGCGAAATTGGCTTTCGTGGTCAAATCACTAGCTTCGAGCCACTGCCCAATGCGCACGGATTGCTCGTCGAGAAATCGGCTGCCGACCCCAATTGGAAAATCGCAGATCGCGTCGCGATTGGTGCGGAGCCTGGGGAGGCAGCGATCAATGTCTCCGAAGCCTCCGACATGTCGAGCCTGCTTGATCTCAATGCCGAAGCACTGGCGGCCTTTCACAAATCCAAGGTGATCGAAACAGTCCCGACACCGGTTCAGCCCCTGGATACCCTTTGGCAACAGTATGTCGAGGACGGCGATCGCGTCTTCCTTAAGATCGACACCCAGGGGTACGAGAAACATGTTCTCGACGGCGCCGAAGAGACCTTGAAACGGATCATCGGCATCCAGATCGAACTCTCTCTCCTGCCGCTCTATAGCGGAGAGACCCACTACATTGATCTATTGAAGCGGTTGGAAGATGCCGGGTTTGAGACCTTCATCCTCGCGGAGACCAGTTTCTCCGTCGACCTGCGCCGTCAGCTTCAGGTCGATGCGATCATGTTTCACCCGGACCGCGCCAAGGCATAGGCGGATCGGCGGGGCAGGATGGCGACACGGATAAACCTGGAACAGCTCCGCGCGTTTCTGGTGGTTGCCCGGACTGGTGGCGTCCACCGTGCTGCGGATGAGTTGAACTTGACGCAGCCCGCCGTCTCCGCCCGCATCCAAGCGCTTGAGGCCAGTCTGTCTGCAAAGCTCTTCCAGCGTTCCCCCCGCGGGATGGTCTTAACCAAGCGTGGCGAAACCCTGCGGCGCTATGCCGAACAGTTCCTGCAACTTGCGGAACTGGTCGAGCGGGATGTGATCGATCCGGATGGAGTCGAGGGAACGCTTCGAGTCGGCGTTTCAGAGACCATTGTGCAAACCTGGCTGCCGGATTTCGTCAGCCGTGTCCGCGATACCTATCCACTGCTGTCCGTAGAGATCTCTGTCGACATCTCCGCCAATCTGCGTGACCAGCTCTTGGAACGGACCTTGGACCTCGCCCTGCTGATGGGACCGGTATCCAACTACTGTATCGAGAATATCGAGCTGCCGCCTTTCCGGCTTGCCTGGTATTGTGCGACGTCTACTGAGATTCCGGATGATCCTTCTGTTTTATTCCAAACCCATCCGGTCCTGACTTATGGGCGCAAGACCAGGCCTTATCGTGAGATCAAAGAGGCGGTCTTCGAACGCTATGGGCCGGAGGTTCGGATGTTTGCGTCCTCCTCCCTCTCCGCCGGTATGAAGATGGTCACTGCAGACCTGTGTGTTGGTGCCTTTCCGACCGCATTGGCAGACCAGGAAGTAGAGGCTGGCCGGATCATCGGTTTCGATCCTGGTTGGGAGCCAAACGCCCTGCACTTCACCGCATCACATGTCTCTGACCCACCGAGCCCCCTTACAGCGCGCTGTGCAAGCATCGCATTAGAAGCGGCGATGGCCTATGCAGGTGATCAATAACTCTTATCGATATTGTTAAATTTTTCCGATTTGATTTTATGTCTCGTTCTGTCGACCCTGTTTTCTTCGAGGGGGAGGCAGCGTCCATGGGTAGTTTTAACAACAGTGTCTATTCCGACCTGACCCGGGCATCATCGCAAGATGTCCGCGCGGCCTTTCGTCGAGGCGATTACTCCGGCCATACCAGCGGTATCGGTTTGGGACGACTTCAAGCAAATGTCGTTATTCTGCCGGCACGGGAAGCCGCCGATTTCGAGCGTTTTTGCCGACTGAATACCAAGCCCTGCCCGCTTGTTGCCATGTCCGAACCGGGTGACCCTTTTCTTCCGACCCTGGGGCAGGATATCGACATCCGGCATGATCTGGCGTCCTACAACATCTATCGGGATGGCGTATTCGATTGCTCCGTTTCCGATGTGGGGAGTTTGTGGAAGGAAGATTCCGTCACCTTCGCCATTGGGTGCTCCTACACCTTCGAACGCGCACTGGTCGACGCAGGAATCCCGCTGAGGCACATCGAAAACAACAGAGCTGTATCGATGTATCACACATCCCTACCGCTCCAGTCCGCCGGGCCATTTTCCGGCACGACGGTGGTTAGCATGCGCCATATTCGCCGGGATCAGGTCGACAAGGCGATTGATGTGTCATCCGCCTATCCGCAAGCCCATGGCGCGCCCGTACATGTGGGCGATCCGGCCACGATTGGCATTCAAGATCTCAGTAAGCCTGACTGGGGCGATGTGGATACCCCTGAAGAGGATGAAGTGCCGGTTTTCTGGGCCTGCGGAGTAACACCGCAGGTCACCGTTCGATCTGCAAATCTGCCACTGGTGATCACACACACACCGGGCAGTATGCTGATCACCGACCTCGACGAAATGGCCGAGGTTCCGTTTTTTACCAACCATAACAACGTTTAAGAACAGGAGAGTAACATGAAGAAAATTGCGATTGCCGCGGCGACCGCTTTGGCGGTTACAGCCGGTCTGGCGCAAGCCGATGACCGGCCGGTAACGGTCAAAGCTGTTGGTACTTGGGGAAGCCTGACCAACTATCAAAAGCACGAAGGGCCATTCTGGAATGACCATATCGCCGAAGCCTCTGATGGCATGATCCTCGGCGATATCAAACCGCAGACCGATCTTGGTTTGAAGGGCTTTGAAATCATGCGCCTTGTGAAGGCCGGCGTCTTCGATTTCGCTTTCGGTGTTTCTGGTTATGTCTCCTCCGAAGATCCGATCTTCGAAGGGGCGGATCTCTCTTCCGTCATTCAGGATATCGACACCGCGCGCAAGGTTTCCGACGCGTGGTTCCCGATCCTCGAAGAGCCGTTCGAGCGGATCTATAACGCCAAACTTCTGATGCTCTATCCCTTCCCGAGCCAGACCCTCTGGTGTAATGGCGAAGTCAATGGCATCGCCGATCTGAAAGACAAGAAGATCCGCGTTTACTCAACGACGCTCGGTGATTTCGTCGAAGGGGTTGGCGGCACCTCCGTTACCATTCCTTTCGCAGAAGTGATCCCGGCACTTGAAAAAGGTGTCGCCGATTGCGGCATCACCGGCACCATGTCGGCCTATAAGGCGAAATGGTATCAGGTCGCGACCCATGCCTATACGCTGCGGGTTGGTTGGGGCATCTCCTTCGGCGCCATGAACCTGGACAAATGGAACTCCATGTCCGCCGATCAACAAGCCCTGCTGCAAAAAGAGCTGGCTGACCTGACCGACCGGATGTGGGCAGAAACCGCAACGGAAGACGAAATCGCGATTTCCTGCATCACCGGCGGTGATTGCGATGTCGGCGAAAAAGGCGGCATGACCCTGGTCGAGCCGACCGAGGCAGATCTGAAGGCCCGCGACACAGTCGCAAATGACGTCGTCCTCGCCCGTTGGGCAGAGCGCTGCGGTGAAGAATGCGCTGCGACCTGGAATGAGTCCGTCGGTAAAATTCTGGGCCTGACCGCCACAGCGAAGTAACGCGTATAATGCCTAACCGGCCCCGGTGCTGCGCGAAACAGTGCCGGGGCCGATTTCCGTAGCGCATAAGGAATTCGCGGAACGCAAGGCACACTATTTAGCTGGACCGGGGGGGGACTACAGCGATGACCAAGGCGCTTCTATTGGCTGAAAGACTGAGCCGCATCCTTGCATGGATCGGTGGGGGCCTTATCATTCTTTCAGCATTGCTCGTGACCCTTGAGGTCGTGCTGCGCAAGCTATTCAATGTTTCGATTGGGGGCGCGGATGAGCTGTCGGGCTATGCCTTCGGCATCGCAACGACACTCGGCTTCTCCTTCGCTTTGTTTGAACGCGCCCATGTCCGGGTTGATGCAGCCTATATGCTGTTTCCGGGCTGGCTGAAGCTGATAGCGAGCCTGATCGGCCTCGCATTACTGATCGGCTTTGCGGCTATTGTGACCATGATGGCGTGGTCGCTGGTTGCAGACACCATCACCCATCAATCGCAATCCATCACGCCGATGCGCACCCCGCTGATGTTACCGCAGATCCCCTGGCTGATCGGATGGATATTTTTCGTCCTTTGCGGCCTCTTGATCTTACTCGCCGCCTTAACCCGGTTGCTATCCGGCGATCACAAAGGTGCTGATCAATTGATCGGTATGAAATCCATTGAAGAGCAGATCGAAGACGAAGCCGGCGGCAAAAGCCGGACGGAGGGTTAAGCCATGACGCAGTCCCTTCTTATCCTCGTCACGCTCGGCATTCTTTTCGCGCTGATTGCGCTTGCGGTGCCAATTGCGGCCTCGCTGGGCTGGTTAGCGCTGATCCTTCAATATATTGAAAGCCCAATGCCGCTCTATCGCGCGCTGGGTGATATGGTCTGGCAGACAGGGGTCGATTTCCTACTGGTCGCCATCCCGATGTTCATCCTGTTGGGGGAAATCCTGCTGCGCGCCGGCATTACCGAGCGGATGTATAACGGCATCGTCAAATGGCTTGGCTGGCTGCCGGGCGGATTGATGCATTCCAACATCGGCTCCTGCGCACTATTCGCTGCGACGTCCGGTTCCTCTGTCGCAACTGCAGCCACAATCGGCACTGTCGCAACCCCGCAAATCAAAGAGCGTGGGTACAATGAGCCCTTGTTCCTCGGCACCATCGCGGCAGGTGGCACGCTCGGCATCCTGATCCCGCCGTCAATCAACCTGATCCTCTACGGCCTGCTGACCGATACCTCTGTCCCGGAGCTTTATCTGGCCGGCTTTATCCCAGGCTTCGTGCTTGCGGTTCTGTTCATGGCGACGGTGGTCTTCCTCTGCGTGCTGAAGCCCAAATGGGGCGGACGTCGGATCGAGGCAAGCTGGGCAGAGCGCATTGCCGCCCTGCCGGCGCTTATCCCGCCAATCGGTATCTTCCTGGTGGTTGTCGGGTCAATCTATGCCGGTATCGCGACCCCGACTGAGGCAGCGGCGCTCGGCGTGGTCGCGGCCATGGCCCTCGCCGCCTATAACCGCACCCTGACCATCAGCATGCTTCGGCAAGCGGTTGAAGGCACGATCCGAACGACGTCGATGATCATGCTGATTATCCTGGCCGCCGTGTTCCTGAACTTTGTCCTCTCCATTGTTGGGCTGACACAGGCGCTCGCTGACGCGGTCACAGGATTTGGCCTGAGCCCCTTCCAGACCATGTTAATGATTGTTCTGGTCCTGATCGTCGTTGGCTGCTTCATGGAGACATTGTCCATGCTGCTGACCGTCGCCCCGCTGATCACCCCGATCGTCATCCAACTGGGCTATGACCCGGTCTGGTTCGGTATTCTGTTGATGGTCTTGTTGGAGACAGCGCTGATCACGCCGCCCATCGGGATTAATCTCTATGTCGTACAAGGCATTCGAGAACGGGGCGACATGCTGGATGTGATGAAAGGGGCTGCCCCCTTCGTCGTCACCATGTTTGCGATGATCGCGCTGCTTTTGGCCTTCCCGCAGATCGCCCTTTGGCTGCCGAGCCTGTTTTACTAGGCCGCGTGAGCGTTCAACAGCGACGCTCAGGTGTCTCGTAACTTGTCCATGAGGAGGTCCATCGCTTCCTCCCATCCGGCGAGGCTGTCGCGTTCCTCGAATAAATCGAGGCCGCGTTTGGTGAATGTTCCCTCATTGGCAATGCCTTCGGTCAAAAGCTTCAGGCTTTTACCCTCCGCATTGGCAGCCCTGGTCGCGGCGCCGGCTGCCATGGCGAGCGTCATGGATCTGGCGGTGTCGGGATCAAGGCCAAAACTTTCTGCATGGCGCGCGATACGGCCATAGAGCGCGAAGAACCAGCCGTAGACACAAGCCAGCGTCGTGCCTGCATTGAACTCTGCCTCATCCTTTGCGCTGTAAACCGGCCCGCAATGCCGGAAGAATTCCATGATATCCTCATCGCCGGGATAGATGATCGTTGGGCTGAGCCCATCGCGGGCACAGTTGACCGGCATCGCCCGCACAACCCGCCCGTCATGCCCCGATGCAGTGGCCGCCGCTGCCAGCCTTTCCATTGAAACGCCGGCGGCACAGCTCAACAGAGTCTGATCGGATGTCAGGGTGATCGAGCCCATGGCTTCTTCAACCTTCGCCGGCCGAACCGCCAGCATAACAATCTCCGCCCCATCGACAGCGGCCTGATTGCTTTCCGCCACCACGCAGTCACAGCGAGAGGCTAAATCAGCGGCCATATCTGCATTCCGTGGGGACAATCGAATATCCCCCTCCCAGCCGCCGCGCCGAATGCCGCTGATTGTGTAGTCCGCAAGGTCACCGACCCCAATCACTGCCAGATTTGTCATGAAGACGTCCTTTCCCTTACCACTGCTGCCAGTCCGGCCAGCATGTCCTCCATCCGGGCGCAAGGCGTCAGCCCCCGCGCCGCCAGTTCCGCCGCGACTGGGCGCGGCAGGCTTGTGTTGCTGCCCTCAGCGATCTGATTGAGCTTGCCGCCGATAAAGATCGGAACCGACACACCTGCTTTCGCCATCGCCCCGACCAGCGCATCGGCATAGTCCAGGGCAACGCCGTTATAGGTCCCCAAAACAATGGCTGAGAGCCGGTTCGCCGCCACCATATCCGCCAGATCATCCGGCTCTGCATGGATGCCTGCGTCCATACTGACGATCCCGAGCTCCGAGAGCGTTTGTTCCGACAAAAGCTTACCGAATTCATGCACATCAGTAGAGCCGACAACCACCGCCAGATCGCTATCCCGAAGTAACTGCCTGTCTTCATCGGACAAGCAGGTTATCGTTTCCTGGGCAAGCGCCCGGAGTTCTGCGACCGGTGGGGCTTCGACCAGGGGGCGGCGTCCGCGCGGCAATGCGTCATCTTCTTCACCGGGCCCAAACAGTTCCTCCAACCGCTTCGCCCCGATCCGCCTCAAGGCAAGAAGCAAAGCCTCAGGATCACGCGTGTTAAGGCCGCTGGCAGCAAGCCCTTCCATGACAGCCTCGAAGAACCGGTGTCCCCCGGCTATCAGTTCTTCCTTCATCGCATCGGCTGCGGTGGTTTCCAGTAAAGGCATCGGCGCGCCCCGCCGACGCTGCAAGGACAAGGCGAAAAGCTGCGCTTCAATGACTTCATCCACATCGGGAATGCGATCCGCCTCGGTCACCGGGATCGGCGTTATCGCATGACCGCTCGCCATCGCCCGTTGCGCCGCGATATCGACAGACAGATAGGCTGCGAGTGCCCCGTAATTCTCTGCCTCCGGCACGGCTTCGCGATAGGCCGTCGTGTTGCCATAGACCATCGTGCCAGGAATATCGTCTCGTCCTTCGGCGAGGGCGCGCTGGAACGCAAACCGGCTTAGCGGGTCGGAAAATGTATGGCCATAACAATGGCCGATCACCCCACCAATCAGGTCCTCAACGATGTATCGCTCCAGCAGCACTGCGCCAAAGGCACAGGCCAAGTCGGTAAACTGCGCGGCGAATCCATCATCCAGGTTGCTGTGTATCAGGATCGGGACCGGCTGGGCTGCGCAAAGTGCCAGCGCGGACACGGTTGCCGCTGTCGTTTCCCGATCTTCCGGCCAACCCGGCATACGGAAGGTAAAATACTGCCCCAGATTTCCGATTGCTGTCGCCCCTGCCACCAAGGCGCATTGCGTATTCTCCAATGCCGCAGGAAGCCCGATGGTGAAGTCACCGAAATGCGGGGCAACCGGCGCGCGGCAGGTCAAGGCCTTGAAATCCTCCGGCCCCTCCAGGATCAGACCGGTGCCGCGCCCCATGGCACCCCGAGAGGCCTTCGGATACCCCATCGACCAATCCAGGCAGATCCCATAGCGATCAACTGCGCCCCCTGACTTTTCCGTCGCTGCATGGATCGCCGCCCAGGCATCCCCGGTCTTAGCCGGATCGCGCCATCCGATCTGCGCATGATGGGTGAAGCGCCCTTCTGCTCTGGCCTTCTGTTTATAGTCAATTTCAGATGCGACGCCGTATTCTGACAAGAACGCACTGTCGCCGACGGAACAATCCCGCGCGAGTGCACGTCCAGAGGCCAAAGAATCCCCGGAATTCGGGGCTTCGCCATCAGCGAATACAGTCTTCAGATCGATCATAGCACCTCAAGTTTTTTAGAAATCGCGACAACAAAACGCGATTATGCGACGGATTATTGTTGACGATACAGGGAAGCCTGACTATTTACCGCTCCGCTGAATGGATGGGCCGGGCGATGGCCCAGGAAGTACATACCCTAGCCCTATCTGGATAAACTTAACAAGGAAGCGTCCCCGTGAACGCCGTAACTGCCCCGCCGACAAACAAGCCGGCCCGCCCGTTTTTCTCCTCCGGTCCCTGCGCGAAGCGTCCCGGCTGGTCACCCTCTGCTCTTTCAGATGCCGCGCTTGGTCGATCCCATCGCGCTTCAATCGGTAAAGCCAAACTGGGCGCCGTGATTGATCAGACGCGCGAGATTCTGGGGATCCCGGACGATTGGCGGATCGGTATTGTCCCCGCTTCCGACACCGGTGCTGTGGAAATGGCGCTGTGGTCGCTGTTGGGCGCGCGCGGTGTCGATATGCTGGCGTGGGAAAGCTTTGGCAAAGGCTGGGTTACCGATGTTCTGAAGCAATTGAAGCTTGATGATGCCCGGGTTTTGGAGGCCGATTATGGCGCATTGCCGGACCTGACCCAAACCGACCCGGCGCGCGACATCGTCTTCACCTGGAACGGCACGACCAGCGGTGTGCAAGTGCCGAACGCCGATTGGATCGCCGATGACAGGACCGGCCTGACGATCTGCGATGCAACCTCTGCCGCTTTCGCTATGGACCTGCCATGGGAAAAGCTGGATGTCGTCACCTGGTCTTGGCAGAAGGTCCTGGGTGGAGAAGCCGCCCATGGCATGCTGGTCTTGAGCCCGCGCGCGGTGGAACGCTTGGAAAACTATACCCCGCCCTGGCCGATGCCTAAAATCTTCCGGCTGACCAAAGGCGGCAAGCTGATCGATGGCGTCTTCAATGGGGAGACGATCAACACCCCCTCGATGCTCTGCGTTGAAGATGCATTGGATGCGCTTGCCTGGTCACAGAACATTGGCGGACTACCCGCCATGATCGCCCGAAGCGAAGCAAATTTGGCGGCCGTGGAAAGCTGGGTTGAACAAACACCGTGGATCGCATTCTTGGCCGAAGACAAGGCGCTTCGATCCTCGACAAGCATTTGTCTGAAGCTGTCCGATGCCTGTCCTCTCACAGGAGATGACCGCGCATCCGCGCCGAAGCGGATTTCGACGCTGTTGGACAAAGAAGGCGTGGCGCATGACATCAATGGCTATCGCGATGCCCCTCCCGGCCTGCGGCTCTGGGGCGGCGCCACAGTCGAACCGGAAGATATGGCAGCGCTTTTGCCCTGGATCGACTGGGCCTATGCGAAAGTTCTGGCTGGGGAGGTCTGATCCATGCCCAAGGTACTGATTTCCGACAAACTAAGCCCACGCGCGGTTGAAATCTTCCGGGATCGCGGGATTGAGGTCGATTTCGAACCCGGCCTTCCCGCGGAAGACCTGCTGGCCCGGATCAAAGACTATGATGGTCTGGCCATCCGATCCGCCACGAAGGTAACGCCGGAGGTACTGGCAGCCGGTGCAGGAACGCTCAAAGTCGTGGGGCGTGCCGGGATCGGTGTCGACAATGTCGATCTGTCCGCCGCGACACAGAACGGTGTTGTCGTGATGAACACGCCATTCGGCAATTCGATCACGACGGCAGAGCATGCCATTGCCATGATGATGGCTTGCGCGCGCCAGATCCCCGCTGCTGATGCCTCAACGCAAGCCGGAAAGTGGGAGAAAAGCCGTTTCATGGGGGTTGAGCTGTTCGGTAAGACGCTTGGCCTTATCGGGGCTGGAAATATCGGTGCCATCGTTGCCGACCGAGCCCAAGGCTTGAAAATGCGTGTCGTGGCTTTCGATCCCTTCCTGTCGCCTGAGCGGGCGCGGGAAATGGGTGTAGAGCGCGTGGAACTGCCGGAACTCCTGTCCCGCGCAGACTTCATCACCATCCACACGCCATTGACAGACGGCACGCGTAACCTGATCGACGACAAAGCCATCGCCCAATGCAAGGATGGTATCCGCATCGTTAACTGCGCACGCGGCGGCATCGTCGACGAGGCAGCGCTGAAACGCGGCCTTGAAAGCGGCAAGGTCGCAGCGGCAGCCCTTGATGTCTTTGCTGAGGAGCCGGCGCGGGAAAATGCGCTGTTCGGTGCCCCGAACCTGGTCGCCACGCCGCATCTGGGCGCTGCAACCGAAGAAGCGCAGGAGAATGTCGCCCTGCAGGTTGCCGAACAGATGTCAGATTACCTGCTGACCGGCGCGATCACCAATGCGCTTAACATGCCCTCCATCTCCGCAGAGGACGCCCCGCGCCTCCAGCCCTATATGACGCTGGCCTGTCAGCTCGGCTCCTTCGCCGGGCAAGTGACGGAGACCGGGATCAAAGCCGTGACGATGGAGTTCGAAGGCCAGGTCGCGAAACTGAATGTGAAGCCTTTGGTACAAGCTGCCCTGGCGGAACTGATGAAGCCATTCTCAGACGCCGTGAACATGGTCAACGCCCCAGTCTTTGCGCGAGAGCGGGGCATTGATGTCTCCGAAGTCGTGCATGATCGCCCCGGTGACTATCAAACCCTCGTCAAGGTAACGGTGCAGACGGAGCGTTTCACCCGATCCGTTGCCGGCACGCTGTTTGGTGGAGGACAGCCGCGCCTCGTGGAGATCAAAGGCATCAAGATGGAAGCGGAACTGACCGCTGATATGCTCTACATCACCAACCAGGATCAACCGGGTCTGATCGGTGGATTGGGGACGTTGCTGGGTGATGCGGGGATCAATATCGCAACCTTCCATCTGGGACGGGCTGAAGCGGGGGGCGATGCGATTGCCCTGATTGCAACGGACGGGCATGTCTCCACCGATCTTCTGGGTGAGATCACGGCCTTGCCGCAAGTCACGCAAGGCAAAGTCTTACGCTTCTAAGCCTGGACCCTTAGCACGACAGCCCTATTTTGATTTGGCCTATTTTGATTTGGCCCATCTTGATCTGTGATAAGGCTCTTACGAAGGATATTGCCATGAAGCCGGTTCTGGCGCTCATCTTAACCATCACTTGGTTACCATTCGCCAATGCCTCTGAACCACGGGCGATTTCCTCGCAGGCAGTCCCACCGGCTTTGCTGGAAGAGCCCGTTGGAACCACGCCCGGCATCATTCCGCCCGGTATCATTCCACACGGCCGGATCGCAGAAAACCTGGGCGTCAGAGCTTGGTTTAGCGAACCGACGGATCGCTATTGGCATGGTGTCTTAGGTGACCAGATTGAAGCTGGCGCCCTCGTCGCAGAAATCGGCGGACGCCAATACACGCATCGTCTTTCCGATGACCTCGTCTTTGAGGACCTCGAACCCCGCATTGCCGATATCGACGGTGATGGAACACCGGAAATCCTGGCAATTTTGGCTCACCGCAACAAAGGAGCCTCTGTCTCGATTTATGGCATTGTCGGGGAAACCCTCAACATTCTCGCCCAGTCTGACTTTATTGGACGCAGCCATCGATGGCTCAATCCTGCAGGTATCGCGGATTTTGACGGGGACGGCACAACCGAAATCGCCTATATCGAAACACCCCATATCGGCGGACAATTGGTGTTGCTCGCTTGGGACAAAGCTTCCGGTCGATTGGTCGAGGAACGCCGTAAATCGGGCTGGTCCACCCATGCCATCGGCTCCACCGTGCTTGCCATGGCCATCACCTTGGATTGGAACGGTGATGGCGTGCCGGATCTTCTACTGCCACGCCAGAACAGACGGGACCTGTCTGTCGTTTCGATGACAGGAAACGGATTTGAAGAAATCGCCCGCTACAGAAACACGGATCGAATCACCAGCCGCTTGGTGCGCACCGCAATAAATGGTCAACAAACTGTCGTCTACAGGCTCTCAAATGGCACTATTTGGGGCATCCCTCTACCGCAATAGGTCCCAATTTCCACAGAAACCTTCGCAAATGCGAAAAAATCCTTTCGCATATGCGCAAATTCAGTAGGCTCCGGGTCAGATAAGAAACGGAAATTGGATCGATCCCCTTGCTCTATCAAATGCATGACGCACGCCACCGCGCCCTTCAGCCGGCCCGTTGGATGGCCGAAGCGACCAGACTGGCCTTCATTAACCCCTTCCTGCCGATCTCCCACACACCGATGGGACGCGTGATTGCCGCAGGGTCCAAGGTCCTGGAGGATTTGCTCTCTGAATACCCAAAACCGGAGTGGCAAATTGATGAGACGGTGATCGATGGCGAGACCATAGCTGTCACGCCAAAACCTGTACTGTCCCTGCCCTTCTGCGATTTGCTGCATTTCGAGCGCGCGACCAAGACAAAACGCGATGATCCGCCGGTCTTCTTAGCGGCCCCCATGTCCGGCCACTATGCCACCTTGCTGCGCGGCACTGTCAAAGCGCTTCTGCCGAACCATGACGTCTATATCACCGATTGGCGCGATGCGCGGATGGTCCCTACGACAGAGGGGCGTTTCGGGCTGGATGAGTATATCGACACCGTGATGCACTGCCTGGAGGATATCTGGAAGCGGCATGGAAAGCGCCGGGCACATGCCATGGCGGTCTGCCAACCGGCGCCGCTGGTCCTGGCCACCGCAGCCTTGATGGCGGAAGATGCCCTGCCGCATCGGCCGGCGAGCATGACCTTGATGGGTGGCCCCATCGATACCGGCGCCTCCCCGACAGTCGTCACCCAGATGGCGGAAAACCGGCCTCTCACTTGGTTTAAGAGCCATCTGGTTCATCGCGTGCCACCGCGTTTCCCCGGCGGAAATCGTCAGGTCTATCCGGGCTTCATGCAATTGCGGGCCTTCTGGTCCATGCAGCCTGCCCGCCATGCCGGCGCCCATTGGAAGATGTTCGAACATCTTGTCGAGGGTGATGGTGAATCGGCAGAAAAGACCCGCGCCTTCTATGATGAATATATGGCGGTGATGGATGTGACCGCCGATTTCTATCTGGAAACAGTCGATCATATCTTCAAGCGTCGCTCCATCCCGAACGGTACTTTCAGCTGGAATGGGCGCCAAGTGAACATGGCTGCGATTGATGATATCGCCTTGTTGACCATCGAGGGCGGTTTGGACGATATCTCTGCCCCCGGCCAGACAAAGGCAGCCCATGGGTTATGCCCAAACATTCCGGATGACAGCCGCGATCACCTCCTCCAGGACGGTGTCGGACATTACGGCATCTTCAACGGGCGTGTTTGGCGGGAAACCATATGCCCCCATATCGCCGGTTTTATCAGGCGCAGCGAAGCTGACTAAACCGCTGACGTCATTCGGAATTTAGTCCAAGAAGTCCGACCTCTGCGGCCATTTGCCCGGCGCTCGCCTGCGGCAAAACATACCGTGGCGATTGTTCGCCATGGCCGCTTATGGTCAAATCTTGGCTGCTCGGGCATGGATGGCAGCGGGCACGGATGAAAGCGGAAAAATCGTGAGTGATCAACGCGAGGATATACACACCACCGGTGTTCCCGTCGTATGTCAGCAATGCGAGGCGCGGCATAAGGGCATCTGCGGCGCCCTGACACCGGATGAGTTGACTCGTCTCAGCAAACATACGTCCAAACGGCACGCGGCGCATGGGATGGAACTTGTCGGTGAATCCGAGGAAACAGAGAGCTACGCCAATGTTATGGGTGGCGTCGTAAAGCTCTCCAAGATGATGCCCGATGGGCGTCAGCAGATTGTCGGATTGCAATTTGCCCCGGATTTCCTGGGGCGCCCTTTTCAGTCTACCAGCAACGTCACGGCAGAGGCTGCAACCGACGTGCATCTTTGCGTCTTCCCGAAATCGACCCTGGATTCGATGATGAAGGAAGCGCCGTCGATGGAAAACCGGCTGCTTCAGCAAACCTTGAAGGAACTGGATGACGCGCGGGAATGGATGTTGACCCTGGGACGGAAAACAGCGGCGGAAAAAGTTGCGAGTTTCCTGTTCATGATCGCGGTCCAAATTGATCCGACCCATGATGCGGAACGTGAAGGCTCCGCCACCTTTGACTTGCCGCTCACCCGGGGGGAAATCGCTGATTTCCTGGGCATCACCATCGAAACCGTCAGCCGCCAGATGACCAAACTGCGAAAGACAGGATTGATTGTCCTGGAAGGCACCCGACGGGTTTCCGTGCCGGATATCCAAGCCCTGAGGGACGAAACAGGAGTTTGATTGAACGATGCCATCAATCGAAACACGGCTGACGAAATCCTTAGGCATTGAACATCCCATCCTTTCCGCCCCAATGGCGCTCGCAGCCGGTGGAAAACTGGCCGCAGCGGTCAGTGACGCCGGTGGGTTCGGGCTGATCGGCGGGGGCTATGGGGATGCGGAATTCCTGAAGCAATCATTTCGAGACGCCGGCAACGCACGGGTCGGCTGTGGCTTCATCACCTGGTCCTTGGCAGAGCAAACCGATCTTCTGGATCTGGTGATCGATCATGCGCCGACAGCGGTCATGTTGTCCTTCGGTAACCCTGCCCCTTTCGCCGCCAAGGTAAAAAGTTCCGGCGCAAAACTGATCTGTCAGTGCCAGACCATTGCCCATGTTCAGGCTGCTCTGGATGTTGGCGCCGATATCATCGTCGCTCAGGGTGGAGAAGCCGGCGGTCACGGTGCGTTACGTGGCACCATGAATTTCGTGCCGGAGGTTGCCGATTATCTAACCGCGAATGCGCCGGAAGTCCTGCTGCTCGCGGCAGGGGGCATCGCGGATGGCAGAGGCCTCGCCGCAGCCCTGATGCTAGGTGCGGATGGTGTTCTGATTGGCACACGCTTCTGGGCCAGCGCTGAATGCCTGGCGCCCGATGGGCACCTGCAGGCAGCCGTGTCCTCCGGCGGGGACGACACGCTGCAGACATCAACGGTCGACATCGCGCGTGGCAAGGATTGGCCGCCTGATTTCAAAGTCCGTGTCCGCCAAAATGCCTTCACAGATAAATGGCATGGCAATGAGACCGCGCTCACCGCCGCAATCCAGGATGTCGCAGACCGCTACATGGATGCCTATAAGGCTGGAGATGCGGAGAACTCTGCAGCTGTTTGCGGTGAAGCCATTGGTCTCATACACGATATTCCAACAGCGGGAGAGCTTGTCACGCGCATCGCAGAAGAGGCGCGAGCCCTTCTCGACCAGAACCGCGTCTAGAGCCGATACTGTTACAACACCGCTGTTTCAGGAAAACCGGGTTCTCAGAAAGTCCGTCAAATATTCCATAATCAGAACAACGACAAAGATCACCAGGATGATCGTCAGGGCGTTCTTATATTGGAAAAGGTCGAAGGAAACCTTTAATTCCTGACCGATCCCCCCGGCCCCTACCAGACCAAGCACGACTGAAGAACGCACCGCCTTTTCCAGGGCGAAGAGCGAGGTGTTGATCATTGACGGCATGGTATCCGGAATGATCGCCCCGAACAGGATCGAGAGGCGGTTCGCCCCAATCGCCGACAGGGCTTCCTGAGGGTCTTTTTCAGAATCCTCCATCGCCTCCGCAAAAAAGCGGCCGCAGAAGCCAATGGTGTCGACAACGATTGTGAGGGTCCCCGCAACCGCGCCCAACCCAACGGCGGCGACGAAAAGCAAAGCCCAAACCAGATCCGGCACCGTCCGTAACAGGGAAACAAACGCCTTTGACAGGAAAGAGAAAGGCCCCAACGGCGAGATGCCCCGCGCAGCCAACCATGCCACGGGAAGGCTGAGCACAATCCCAATCGCCGCGCCGACCAGCGCAATCTGGAACGTCTCGATAATCTTCCAGAACACCCGGCCCAGGAAAGCCTGGTCCGTATTTGGCGGTGTCATTCGGTCCATAAGGGACAGCATGCTGGGCACGCCTTTAGCAAGCTGATCAATCGACGGCGCCACATCGTTCATGGACGCAACGATCACCGCGATCAGGATCACCCAAACCATGAAGGAAAGCGGTGATGAGCCGGTCATACGCCCAGGAGACGGACGCCCTCTTGTCGCCGAACAAGCCGGCGAAACAGTTGGTGTACCATTACCATTTGCGGAATCCTTCAAATCAATCATGGAACGTCTCCCGCAGCGCAGCCGGATCAAGCGTGTCACTCGCCTGATCGAAGCGAACCTGACCATTCTTCAAGGCCACCACCCGATCCGAGTAGTCCACCGCATGCGCCATGTCGTGAGAGGTGTAGAGCAATGTAATCCCGTGATCCTGGCAAAGCCGACTGAACAGCGCCATGACATCCTTTCCCGCTGCGGGATCGAGGCTTGCTGCCGGTTCATCAGCGATCAGCAAACGCGGTTCCCGGATCAAGGCGCGGGCAATCGCGACACGCTGCTGCTGGCCACCCGATAAGGCATCTGCCCGACGCATGGCAAACTCACCGAGATTGACCTCTTCCAGCGCGACCATAGCCCGATCCCGCCATTCTGATCGTGCAAACTGATGCGTAAAGGCCCGCCAGCTGCCTTTCAGACCAAGCAAGCCATGAATAACGTTCGAAAGGACGGAGCGCCGCTTAACCAGACAATGTTTCTGGAAAACAAAACCCGTCTGCCGTCGAATTCCATCGCGCTGACGTGACGTGGGTTGGGCTGTAAAGCGCTCCCCCAGCGTCTCAACCGAACCACCGGTGATCGGATGCAGTCCGATGAGGCATTTCAGCAGGGTCGACTTACCGGACCCGTTTGACCCAATCAGCGCAACACGCTCCCCTTCCACAACAGAAAGATCGATGCCGGTCAGAACCGGCACATCAGAGGAATAGTATTTCTGCAGCCCTTCAAGGCGGATAACGGCAGTCATGGAACTGACCCTTCAGAAAAAGCGGAAACGGGAGTGGCGTCAGGCCAGCCCCCGCTTCGCGATATACAAGTACTTGCTTTCAGGCAGGATCAGTCGCCGACAAAAGACTTCGTATCAACACCGATCGTTTTGTACATCGACCGGACATAGTCGTAGTTCTTGTCTTTGATCGACGTCAGGAAGAAACCACCGGTGTATTTCTGATTGTCATCGCCTTTCAGCACCGCATCCATCAGCGTTGCGCCCTTGTTCAGAAAGGCATCACGCACCTTCTCAACAACTGCCTGATCGAGCGATTTATTTGCCACCAGAATGTCATTCGGCAGGTCACGACCGCGCGCTACAACGGTGAAAGCGGTATCCGGGAAAGCCTTGCGGATTTTACGCAAGTGGCCTTCGTTCATACCGACAGCCTGGATATCACCACGGATCAAGGCTTCCACGGCAACATTGCGGGAAATGATCTGTGCATCATAGTCCGCGCCATAATTCAGACCGAAGTCCGAGAGAACCTGCGCCGGACCAAGATGCTGGGACGTAGAACCGACCGAGCCGAACGTGACCGTCTTCCCTTTCAGGTCGTCAATCGCTTCAATCGGGCCGTCGGCGAGCGTGACAATCTGAGCGAAGTAGTTCGGGCGTTGCCAGGCAACGACGATTTCCGGATCAACCAGCTCTTTGAGAACGACATACTCAGCCGGACCGGTGAGGACCAGATCGACTTGCCCGGCATTCATCGCCTCAACCGCTGCCGTGCGGGAGTTGACCGGATAGAGGTCAATCGCCAGACCCGTTGCCTTTTCAAGCGCGGATTCGAAAGCGCCGAACTCTTGCTGCAGGGATTCAAGTCCCTCGATATCGGTTACGGCGAACTTAACACTATCGGCAGCAGATGCCGTACCGGCAGCCGCCAAAAAGGCCGCTGTTACAATTGCGCGAAACATGATGCTTCCCCTCTTTCGCTGTATATACAGCAGGGAAAAGATCCGTATAGTGGCCCCTGCCGCTGAGCGGGACTATAGAGCCCACTGATGACAGATGAATGACGCGGTGGGCTGAATATACAGCCTTGTCAAAAAATGGAGGCAATTAGATGACGACGAACTGGAGCTTGGTGGGTGGCCGAACTCTCGAATCCGATGGACTGGCACCGCGCAATCTTGCCCTGACAGATGGATTGATCACGGAACAGGCACATCAAAACGCAGAGACATACGATGCCAAGGGCCGACTCGTCCTGCCGGGGATCATCGATGTCCATGGCGACGCCTTTGAACGCCAGATCATGCCCCGCCCCAAAGTGTCCTTCCCCTTGGATACCGCCTTGCGCGAGACCGATCTGCAATTGATCGGGAACGGGATCACAACGGCCTATCATGGTCTGACCCTGTCGTGGGAGCCCGGATTGCGCGGGATCGAAACCGCGCGCAGCTTCATTGAGGCTTTGACGCGACTGCGCCCGACACTCGCCTGCGACACGCAACTGCATTTGCGTTGGGAGACCTTTGCTCTAGAGACGATTGATGAAGCCTTGGGTTGGATCGAAGCAGAGCCATCCCCCATCCTGGCCTTTAACGACCACACGACCGCAATGATGGCGTCAGACCATCTGAAGCGGAAATCAGGAACCTTGGCCGCGCGGACAGGATTGTCAGAGAACGACTTTATGACATTGCTGAAACGCGTCTGGGCAAGGCGCGAAGAGGTGCCGGCAACCATCGAAAGCACGGCGGCGCGCGCCAAGGCAAGCGGCGCCATCCTATTTGCCCATGACGAACCATCGCCGGAACAACGCCTCTACTTCAGATCGCTTGGCGTTGTCGCATCCGAGTTCCCCCTAACGGAACCAACCGCACGGACCGCGCGAGATGCCGGAGAACACATCATCCTGGGCGCGCCCAATGTCGTCAGAGGCGGCAGCCATATCAGTGCCGTGAATGCCGCCGATTCCGTCGAAGCAGGCCTGTGTTCCGTCCTGGCATCAGACTACTACTATCCCGCCCCGCTGCTCGCCGCCTTCAGATTGGTCCGTGAGGCACGGTGCGATTTCGCGGCAGCCTGGAATCTGATATCCAAGAATCCGGCTGAAGCAGCGGGTCTCGCAGATCGTGGACGCATAGCGCCGGGACTTCGCGGCGATGTGATCGTTGTCGATGACAGCGACAATACAGCCCCGCGCGTTGTTGCGGTCTTCGTTAAGGGAAGGAAAGTTTTTGAGCGAGATTGATCCTCTGCCCACATGGTTGGAACACGCATCCGCCAATCCCTATCTTCCGAAATCCGAGCGTGCCATCTGGCTGCAGATCTATGACCGCCTCAATTCGGCACTAAGAGACGGAGCCGTGAATGCCGGTGAACGCCTGCCAAGCGAAACAGTGCTCGCCCAATGTTTTGGCGTTACCCGCGTGACCCTGCGCCGGGCGCTCCGGCATTTGCAGAATGAAGGGTTATTGGAGGCCAGAAAAGGCGTTGGTATTTTCGCGCGCCGCCCCGGCATGGTCTATCAGGTCGGCACTGGCAAACGGTTCGCCGAGAGTTTTGATAGCGTCGAAGGACGCATGACCACCCGCACTGTTGCCTTGACCAAATCGAGACCGAGCGCCGATGCGATAGAGGCTTTGGCAATCCCTGAAACTGCAGAGGTCATCTTGCTGACCCGATTGCATCTGCAGGACAGCTATCCGGTTTATCTGGCGGTGAAAGAACTGCCTGCAGAACTTTTCCCGAATTTTGCCGAGGTATATGCACTTGATCACTCCATCAGTGCGGTATTCAAGGCACATGGGATCCCGAAGTTTTCCTGGGCGGAAACCCGCGTTTCAGGAGGGTTCGCGGAAGCAGAGGAAGCCGACCTTCTGCATCTAACGCCCCGGACCCCTGTGTTGCGGACATTGAGTTTCAACCATGCGCCTAACGGATCCCGAATTGAGTTCACGCGAGGATGCTGGCCGCTTGATCAGGTACAGTTGCGATTCTTGCCGCGATAGCAGAATAAGAATTCATGCCAGGAATTAAGAATTCACATTAATAAAAAATAATTCACGTCTGTCGAACGCCTTATTTCGTTCGCATTCATTAAATAACCAATCAGAAAACCACACGTATTTATATAGCAAATCATTCGGTAACATTTTTTTAACAAAGCACTTAACAACAGTGATATAGTAATTGTAATACAAAGTCACAGATGGGACATGGTTGGTATTTAGAGTAAAAAGTTATTCACGAATTTTGTTTAACGCAAATGTCAGAGAAATATGATCGAAGGCAAGGCAAATGACGGCTGACTCTAGGCAAGATACACTGCCGGTGTCCCCCGCCAGCATTCCGATAACCGATGCGGAAGTATTCTTCACCCCCTCGGTCATGAAGCAGATATTTGAAACAACCCAACAAGGTTTCTGGTTCATTGGGCCGGATGGGAAGACGTTCGATGTCAATCCTGCGATGTGCGTATTATTGGGTAGAGACCATTCGGATATTGTTGGTAGATCCGTTTTTGACTTTGTGGACGACAAAAACGCCTCCATCCTGAAACGGGAGATTGAAGCCCGAAGAATGGGGAAAAAAGGCAGCTACGAGCTCTCACTTCAACTACCCGATGGCACCAACCGCCCCTGCATCAACAACGCCATTTCCATCCTGGATGACAATTCCACCTTCCAAGGATCGGTCGGAATCTGGACAGATATCTCGGAAAACAAGAGGATCGAAAAAGCGCTAGAAGACAACAAGGCCACACTTGAACGGCGCGTGGCCGAAAGAACGGCGGAGTTGGCCGAGCAAAACGAGCTGGTTTTGGAAAGTGAACGAAACTACCGCTCGCTTTTTGATAACGCCCTGATTGGAATCGGAAGAACGCGTATCGACAATGGCCGTCTCCTTCTGTCGAACAAGCGTCTTGCTGTTTTATTCGGCTACGACGATGTGGACACCTTCGTCGCCACCTTCAAAATTTCCGAGAATTTCGCCGATCCCAAGAAGCGTGAAGAGATATTTAATATCAGTAGAAATGACCCACGTCATATTCACGAAGTTGCCTATAAACGAAGGGATGGCAGCATCTTCCATGCCAGTGTTGAAATACAAATCAACGACGATGAAGGGTATTTGGATTTCGCCTTTGCAGACATAAGTGATCGCGTCGCAATTGAAGCGGATGCACGCTACAAAGAAAATCTTGTTGATACGATTATCCGAGATTCCCCGGTATCGATCTCAATCAAGGATATGGATGGTCGTCTAATTCTTGCCAGTGACCTTTTCCTGAATCAGCTTGGATCAAGCGCAGAAGACCTTACTGGGAAAACCTTAAAAGATGTGCTGACGCCGGAGGTGTTTGCCGAATCGCGCAGAGCGGAGCTACAGGTTCTTAAAACAGGAAAGCCGCTTGCTGCAGATCAGACCTTTGCCGCAAACATCGGAAATACATCACTGCTGGTCACAAAGTTCCCAATCAAGAATGAGTTTGGGGACACTACACAAATCGCAACCATTGCTCTCGACATCACCAAGCAAAAGAAGATCGAAGAAGAACTTCATCAAGCCAAGCTTTCAGCGGAAAATGCCAATCGCTCAAAAAGTGCCTTTCTTGCATCGATGAGCCATGAACTTCGAACGCCTCTTAATGCCATCATCGGATTTTCTGAGATTATTTCAGAACAAATGTTGGGGCCGATCGATCTGAAATACCTCGAATATGCGCAAGATATTCATCGAAGTGGCACGCATCTCTTGGATCTCGTTCGAGACCTGCTGGATCTTTCAGCAATCGAAACCGGGGCGCGAGAACTCATTTTGGACGAATTCGGTATCGCCGCTCTGACGAATGAGTGCACACGTACGATCAAGATGAAAGCGGTCGAGAAACGACAAAACCTTCAGTCTTTTATCGCCCCGAATTGCCCTCCCCTCGTACAAGACCGACGCGGGATCAAGCAGATCCTTCTTAACATTCTGACCAACGCTGTGAAGTTCACGCCAAACGAGGGCGAAATCTCCTTGACGGCAACGTGTACAGAATCGGAAGCGATATTCAGCGTGAAAGACACCGGTTGCGGCGTTTCCGAGGACAAAATTTCCAAGATGGCCGACCCCTGGCTACAGCTGGGAGAGAACTTTACCGATGCCAACGAAGGGTGGGGATTGGGGCTGGCGATCGTCAAATCGCTTCTCGATCACATGGAGGGGAGCTGGGAGATCGAAAGTCAGCTCAATATTGGAACGACTGTGACAGTCAGGGTGCCAAACAGACTAACCCTGAACAACGACCCAGAACTAACGAAATCCACCAACGTCCTGTCCTTCGACACCACCAAATCATAGTAAGGGGCGGACGTTGTTAAACGGCAGACATCGTTATGGCAGCGATCAAGCCGCCGCGTAGACAGTCAGGTCCAGATCATGCGTCGTGATCTGCTTCCTGGCTTCCAGATCGTGGAAAATGCCGACCAGTGCTGATCCAGCCTCACGGGCTTCTATAATCATCTCGATCACGGTTTGGCGGTTTTCCGCGTCCAGAGAGGCTGTCGGTTCGTCCAATAACAGGATCGGATAACGTGCCGCAAAGCCACGGGCCAGATTGACGCGCTGCTGTTCCCCACCGGAAAAGGTGATCGGCGACAATGACCAAAGCGCTTCTGGGATCCGAAGGCGGGTCAAGAGATCCTTAGCGTGAGCTCTGGCCGCGTCATCCGGCACTCCCTGGGCGCGCGCCGGTTCCGATACGATGTCGAGCGTCGCGACCCGAGGCAACACACGCAGGAACTGGCTGACATAGCCAATCGTCCGGCGTCGTGCATCCAGAACCGCATGCGGATGCGCAGAGGCAAGGTCGAGCCATTCATCCCCGTGGCGGACGAGAATAGCGCCTTCCGCACATTTGAAGTTCCCATAGATCATCCGCATCAAGGTTGACTTGCCGACCCCCGATGCACCGGTCAGGGCCAGGCATTCGCCCTGGCTTACAGTCAAATTAACACCAGACATGACCGGCAGGCTAACGCCGCCCTGGGTATGAAGCTGGAAGGTCTTCGCAACGCCACTCAGTTTCAGCATTTCCATCGTGATACCCTCCCCTAAGCCTTAAGGATCGAAGAAACGAGGAGCTGGGTATAGGGATGCTGCGGGTCATCCAGCACTTGGTCTGTCAGTCCTGTCTCAACCACTTCCCCACGGCGCATCACAGCAAGCCTGTGTGACAAATGCCGCGCAACAGCCAGGTCATGGGTGACCACGATTGCGGCCAGTCCCAAATCACCGACCAGGCCCCGCAGCAGATCCAGCAAACGCGCCTGGACCGAAACATCCAAACCGCCAGTCGGCTCATCCATGAAAGCAAGGCGGGGTCGGGTCACAAGGTTCCGGGCAATCTGCAAACGCTGTTGCATACCGCCGGAAAAGGTCCGGGGCAGATCATCGATCCGACCTGCTTCCATCTCTACCTTTTGGAGCCAATCAACGGCGGTGTCGCGGATCTGGCCATAATGCCGGGCGCCCACGGCCATCAGCCGTTCGCCAACATTACCACCGGCGCTGACATTCATGCGCAACCCGTCGCGCGGATTCTGGTGTACAAAGGCCCAATCCGTCCGCATCAGCATGCGCCGCTCGGCTGCCCCCATTTGATGCACATCGCGCATCCCGCCTTCCCGCACCGCGTATTCGACCACGCCGGCTTCCGGCTCGATCCGGCCGGAGAGGATGTTCAACAGCGTTGTCTTGCCCGATCCGGACTCCCCAACAATGCCAAGCACTTCACCCGGATAGAGATCAAGCGACACATCGTTGCAGGCATGGACGCGGCCAAAGCGCTTTTCGATGCCTTCCGCTTGCAGAAGCGGCGATTCTGAGAAAACCGTCTTCATAGCGGTACTCCTTCCTCACCAACATGCCCGGCGGCACGGCGTTCTTCGCAATAGTCACTGTCCGAACACACAAACATCCGCTTTCCGGCATCATCCATAATGACTTCATCCAGGAAGCTGTCCGTCGCCCCGCAGAGGGCGCAGGCATTGTCCCATTGCTGCACTTCAAAAGGATGGTCTTCAAAGTCCAGGCTGACGACTTCCGTATGGGGCGGGATCGCATAGATCCGCTTTTCCCGCCCAGCGCCAAACAGCTGAAGGGCCGGCGAGTGGTTCATCTTCGGATTATCAAACTTCGGCGTCGGTGACGGGTCCATCACATAACGCCCGGCGACTTTCACCGGATAGGCGTAAGTCGTCGCAATATGGCCGTGATGCGCGATATCCTCATAGAGCTTCACATGCATCAGACCGTAATCTTCCAAAGCATGCATGCGCCGGGTTTCCGTCTCACGCGGTTCCAAAAAGCGCAGGGGCTCCGGGATCGGCACTTGATAGACCAGGATTTGATCCTCGGACAAAGGCGTTTCCGGTACCCGGTGACGGGTTTGGATCAAGGTGGCGTCCCGCGTCTTTTCCGTCGTCTCAACGCCCGTCGTCCGAACGAAGAAACTCCTGATGCTAACGGCATTCGTCGTGTCGTCGGATCCCTGATCGATCACCTTCAAGACATCATCGCTACCGATAACCGCCGCAGTGACCTGAACGCCGCCCGTGCCCCAGCCATAAGGCATCGGCATTTCCCGAGACGCAAAGGGGACCTGATAGCCGGGGATCGCCACCGCTTTCAGGATAGCGCGGCGGATCATCCGCTTCGTCTGTTCATCCAGATAGGCGAAGTTATAGCCGGAATCCGCTTCAGCACGCGGCGTTTCCGATTGAACAGCAGTCATTCCGCAGCCTCCGGTTTCGCGATCTCTTCTTTGGCTTCCTGTGCCGCATCGAACTCGGCCCGCATGCGGCGCACGAGTTCAAGCTCGGACTGAAAGTCGACATAATGTGGCAGCTTCAAATGCTCAACGAAGCCGGTCGCCTGAACATTGTCGGAGTGGGAGAGCACGAATTCCTCATCCTGGGCCGGCGCCCCCGCCTCTTCTCCCAAGTCCCGGCAGCGCAACGAGCGGTCAACCAAAGCCATTGAGATCGCCTTGCGCTCAACATGACCAAAGCCTAACCCGTAGCCGCGGGTGAACTTGGGTTTTTCCGTTGCCGTGCCCTTGAACTGGTTCACCATTTCGCATTCGGTGATCGTGATCTCACCGATCTCAATAGGAAAACCAAGTTCCTCCGGCATGAACTCGACAGTCACCTCGCCCATGCGGATTTCGCCAGCAAACGGGTGTGTTCGGCCATAGCCACGCTGGGTGGAATATCCCATCGCGAGCAGGAAGCCTTCATCACCCCGAGCCAGAGTTTGCAGCCGCACGTCTCGGTCCGCCGGAAACTCTGTCGGCTCCCGCGTGATATCGCCAACCGGGCTCACCACATCGCCAGCAGGTGCTTCCGAATCCTCGATCATCCCCTCACTCGCCAATTGATCGAGAACACGGGGCATGGGGTCCATCGGGCCCGGATCGTCGTGAAGCGCGTCCCCAGTGGCGGCACTGTGGAGTTCCACAGAATGATCTCGCGCGCCCCCCTCTGCTTCCAGGGCGAAGTCCAAAAGGCGGTGTGTATAGTCGAAGGTTGGGCCCAATACCTGCCCGCCCGGCACATCCTTGAATGTCGCGGAAATTCGGCGTCGTGCCCTCATATCCGATACCTTCAAGGGCTCGCTATAACCGAAGCGCGGCAATGTCGTGCGATAGGCCCGGATCAGGAAAATCGCCTCGATCAAGTCGCCTGCTGCCTGCTTTATCGCTAAGGCCGCGAGCTTCCGGTCGAACAGCGCCCCTTCGGTCATGACCCGGTCAACGGCGCGTCCAAGCTGTTCCGAAATCTGATCGGTACCAATCTCTGAAACAGCGGGATCGCCCCGCCGTTCTTCTGCGAGCAAGCGATGGGCACCGGCAATTGCCTTTTCACCCCCCTTTGCAGCGACATACATGGGACTAACCTCCGATCCGGGTGCTGCGCGGGAGTGCCGCGACGGAATCAGGTCCGCAAAGAATGATATCGAGCCCCAGAGGAAACAGCGCTGCATTGTTGCGCACTACGTCCCAGAAGCCAGCAGGTAAAGGAGCCGGGGCGAAACGGTGAGGCGTCTCGATCCCCGGCCCAGTTAGAACGACGGCGTCACCTCTCTCGAATCCGTCGACCTGTAAAATCAATGTCGTTGCGCGATCCGGATAGTCGGGCGTTCCGATGGAGAACCTGTCTCCATTCAGGGGGGCCTCGCCCTTTCCGATCAATGCGAATTCTGAATATTTCGGTACATCGACCATAGGCGCACCAGTATGAAAGCGCAGATAGGTCTGAATCCCTTCCTGCCCCGCAATGGCGGGATCAATCCAAAGCGGTGTCGAATAATCTGCCAGGGTCAGCAGCACACCTGCCGTCACCCGGCCCAGGCCGGACGGTACTTCAGCAGGGCCTTTCAAGGGATATACGCGACCCGGATGCGCCATAGCGTCCAGAACTGCGCGAAAACCGGCCTGCGATGCACTGACCGGATCGACAAAACCGGCATGAAGCGTATTGGCACTCATGCGTTCTCTCCCCGCACCATGGTCAGGAACTCAACCTTTGTCGGCGCCGACTTGCTCTGTCGTGCCTCGGCGAGAGCCTCAATCTCCGTTTCCAGAGCCGCAACGATTGGCTCAGCCTGAGCCGACGCAACGCCCTGCATCAACGCATCCAAGCGTGCGATCGTCTCAGCCCGGGCCTTGTCGCGTCCGGCTACATAGCCATGACCGACCGTGCCGTCTTCCAGTCGGATGCTGCAACGGGTTACCGTCATCTCACCGGCATTGAAGCGCTGGCCGCTTCCGCCTGCCCGCGCACGGACCATCATCAGCCCGGCTTCCGGCGCCCGCAGCACAGTGTAGCGGTTATCGCGGCCCATCTGCGTGAGGAGCGGTTCCAATCTTTCTTCCGGACAGCGTGCAAAAGCGCCGAGCCAGCGCTGACGCTGACGGACATCGGCGACGACGGCGGCGGCGGCGGCGTTTTCCGGGTCTACAAATCGCTCTTCAGAGCGGTCCATGACATCTTCTCCCACAGGCATTCATACATCGCGGTGACAAAACCAGAGTACACCGCATTCATTTCCTGTGTATACAGCAAAGATGAAATGACCACATGAACCTTTTAAGAAAAATCCGTGAAGAATGTCTTTCGTCCAAGGTGCCGCGCCGTGATCAGCCGTGTCGGATTTTTCAGCGCCAGATTTTGCAGTACCGGATTTAGCAGCGCCGGGTTTAGCAGCACCGGGTTTAGCAACGTTGTATTCAGCCGCCCTTCCTAACTATGCATATCCAGCGCGACATCGCAGAAGGAGTTCACCAGCCTAAGGTTACGTTTGTCATTCGGGGTGACCAGGACATTGTCATACCGCTCCGGCATCTCATCAATTGGGATAGAGGTCAGCTGGCTTGACGGGAATTGCCCATCATCCAGCATGATCCCAATGCCCACATCATGCAGAACCGCTTCTTTCACCATGCTGAAGGTTGTCGTCTTCAACAGTCGATCAAAGCGTATTCCCAAAGCCAAAGCTTTCTCATTCACAACCCGTTGGGTCAGGGAGCCGTCCTCCGGCACGACGATCGTGCTTTCAGAGATTTCCTTGAGAGACAGGCTATTCCGACGCGCCAATGGATTTTCCCGGCGCAGGAAGGCGCGGTAATGCGTTTCTTCCAGCTTGGCCGCCCATACCCCCTCATCTGCGGGAGGGGCTGCGACAATCGCAATATCCACCTCGCGCGCGCCAAGCTGCTGCATCGCGACGTCCCAACTGACCAGCGAGAAGTCGATGCGAACCAACGGGTATAGCCCCGAATAACGCGACAAAATCGGAAAGGCCGGACGCGGCGCGTTCGCAACGATCCGGAGATGCCCGGCACTCAGACTATCCAGATCCTCAATCTTTTCTTCAATCAGTTGTTCCAGATTTCGGAGTGGATCCGAAATTTCGAACAATTCTCGCCCTGCCGGCGTAAGCTCCAGCCCCTCGCGCCGTCGAATGAAGAGCATGGTGCCCATGATTTTCTCGAGTTTCGCCACATGCTGTGTGATGGAACTTTGTGTCACTCCCATGACAATTGCCGCCTTGGAGAAGCTGCGCTCCCGGGCGGCATGGGTGAAGGCTTGAACTTGATAGGGGCTCGCTTTCACGGGAGGTCTCCGAGGTTCGTTTTCACTCGAAAGACTCTCGCACACATTAGCGGCACTAATATGACGTCATCAGAGTGTCAATCATCCTTGGTAATTCCTGCCAGCAACAATTCGACGGGGACGCACCATGGTTGGCATTGCATTGAACGGAATTCAGAAGAGTTTCGGGGAAACCCGGGTTCTTAACAGTATCGATCTGCAGATCGAGGAGGGAGAATTCCTAACCCTGGTTGGTCCATCCGGCTGTGGAAAGTCGACCTTGCTGCGCATCATCTCGGGCCTGGAGGCGCAAAGCGCCGGATCCGTCACGATTGGTGATCGGCCCGTTGACGGCGTCCGGGCAAGCGACCGGGATCTTGCGATGGTCTTCCAGTCCTATGCCCTTTATCCGCATTTAACGGTCCGCGAGAACATGATGACCCCGCTTCGGATGCGGGACTTGGGTTTCTGGCAGCGCCTTCCCTTGATTGGTCGCTTCCTTCCCGGGGCATCCGGCAAGTTGGAAGGGATGCGGAAACAAGTCAACGAGACCGCAGAAGTTCTAAAAATCGAAGCACTTCTTGAGCGGAAGCCGGGACAGCTTTCCGGCGGTCAGCGGCAACGCGCGGCTCTGGGGCGGGCGATGGTGCGGCGTCCTGTCGCCTTCCTGATGGATGAGCCGTTGTCGAACCTGGATGCAGCGCTACGCGTTCACATGCGCGCCGAGCTGACAGAACTCCATCGGCGGCTAAACACCACCTTCATCTATGTCACCCATGATCAGGCCGAAGCGCTGACCATGTCGACCCGTGTTGCGGTGATGATGGATGGCGACATTCTGCAACTCGACACCCCCACGAATGTCTATAGCGATCCGGCCAATCTGCGTGTCGCGAGCTTTGTGGGCAGTCCGAAGATCAATGTCCTGGACGGCAGGCTGGATCGAGACGGTGTTGTCACCGTCATGAACCATCGTCTGCAACGACGCGTTCCCGGCGCGACACCGCAAGCGGTGAAGGTCGGCCTGCGCCCGGAACATCTGCGCCTTGTTCCCGAGATCTCAGGCCTTGGTGAATATGTTGGGACAGTCCGGCATTTGGAGCATCTGGGCTCCGACGTTTATCTGCATGTGGTGTTGAGCGATGGCACGACCACTGCCATCGTCCGTTCCGACCCGGATCATGCCATGGGGATCGGTCATGGGGATACTGTCCGCATTGCCGAGACTCGCGGCGCGGCCATGATTTTTGATGCCGCAGGAGACCGCCTTCCCTTCGAACCTGTTTCGGAAAGCGCGCCCGTATCCTCCAAAACGCAGGAGGTTGCGTGATGGGGCGCCGCCTGACCGGATACTGGTTCACCGCGCCCGCAGTCGCGCTGATGGTCCTGATCCTGATCGCCCCGGTGATCGTGGCCGGGTTTCTCTCGCTCACCGACTACAGCCTGGGGAATGAGAGCGCCAATTGGGTTGGCTTCAAGAATTATGACAAGATCATCAACCGGTCGACCTATCAGAAGATGTTCAGCGCCTCGATCATCTATGTGCTGGTCGTTGTCCCGGCCTCGGTAGCGTTAGGGCTAGGCGCGGCGCTGCTGATCAACTCGCTGAAATTCGCCCAGGATTTCTACAAGACAATCTTCTTCCTACCGGTCATGGCAGCCTTGTTGGCCATGGCCATCGTTTGGGAATTCGCGCTGCATCATTCCATCGGCATCGTGAATGAGTTCTTCGAGAGCGGGTGCGGCACCATCGCCGAAACAATCTTCAGCTTCGGCTGGATTCCCTTCGTCGATGGTGCCGAGACCTGGTATGGCCGGCATTGCGCAGCAGGCGAGTTTCCACTGTGGCTGCGCGACAAAGGCTATGCGCTTGGCACGATCTGCTTTATCGGCATCTGGCAGGCTTTTGGCTTCAACATGGTGTTGTATCTGGCTGGCCTGACCGGCATCCCGCGTGAGCTGCTGCAAGCAGCCGAAATGGATGGCGCAAAGAGCGGCTGGGAGCGATTCCGGCTGGTCATCTGGCCAATGCTGGGGCCGACCACGGTCTTCGTCGTGACCATCACGTCAATCCGGTCCTTCCAGGTCTTCGACACGGTAGAAGCACTGACCCAGGGTGGTCCGTCAAAATCCACCTACGTCATGATGTACGCAATCTACGAAAAGGCCATCAAACAGAACCTGATGGGGATCGGCGCGGCAATCACGATCGTCTTCCTGGCCTTCGTCCTGATCATCACTTTCATCCAGCGCTATCTGGTCGAACGACGGGTGCATTACTCATGAACATGTCCAGCTACCATTATCTCGGCGAGACGTGGAAACACGCGATCCTGATCGTGGGATCCATCGTGGTGATCCTGCCCTTCTACATCATGCTGAGCTATTCCCTGAAGAGCCCCGGCGAGATTGAGCGGAATGAGGGCGGCTTCTTCGGCAGCCAGGAGATGATGATCGATGAGCGTTGCGCAAAGTTGCGCGAACCTGATCAGGCCGCCATCGACAGCGCGAGGCAGCGCTTCACCGGGTTATCGGACAGCGAAATCTACAAAGCCTTGAAGGCGGAAATCGACACCGAATGTTCGGTGCGCCCGATCATCTTCAACTACACCAAGGCGTTCTCCGAAGCCCCGCTGCTGCGCTACCTGATGAATGGCGTGATCGTCACTGTTTCGATCTTCGTGGTCCAGGTAATCGTCGCGCTGCCCTGCGCCTATGCACTCTCCAAGCTGCGCTTCCGGGGGCGGGAATTTGTCTTCGGCATGGTGCTGTTCTGCCTGCTGATCCCGGTCCACGCCATCGCCCTGCCGCTCTATATCATGCTGGCCAAGCTGGGTCTGACCAACACCTATGCCGCCTTGGTGATCCCCTGGACCATCTCCGTCTTCGGCATCTTCTTGATGCGGCAGTTCTTCATGACCGTGCCGGATGATCTGATCGATGCGGCGCGGATGGATGGGTTGGGAGAGTTCTCAATCGTCTGGAATGTCATGCTGCCGACGGCGATTCCGGCGCTTCTCGCCTTCGCGATCTTCTCGGTCGTCGCCCACTGGAACGACTATTTCTGGCCGCGCATCGTTGTCACGGGCAATCGCGATCTTTTCACGCCACCGCTTGGCCTGCGCGAGTTCAAGGGCGATGCGGATGGCAGTTTCTTCGGCCCCATGATGGCCACCGCCACAATCATCGTAACCCCGCTTATCGTCGCCTTCTTACTGGCGCAGCGGAAGTTCATCGAAGGGATCACGCTGACAGGGATGAAGTAATCACCCTGCCCAGCACACAGTTTCCTCCCGAACGGGGGGAAAGAAGGAGGGGACCCAACCCGTCGCCAAACCAGCCGGGCCCCCTGACGCAACCAAGGAGAAAGAGTATGAAACGCACCCTTACCGCCGTCGCGCTTCTTGCAGCGGCTACCGCTGCCCAGGCGCAAGATAAGGTGACCATCGAGTTCGCCTATCCCTATTCGCACCTGTTTGACGTAACCTATGAGAAAATCCTGCCCAAGTTCAAGGAGCAGTATCCGCATATCGATGTGCAGATGCGTGCGGCCTATGAAGGCTATGAAGACGGCACGAACACGATCCTGCGTGAAGCTGTCTCGGGCAACCTGCCGGATGTCACCATGCAGGGCCTGAACCGCCAGGCGATCCTGGTTGAAAAAGGCATCGCCAAATCCCTTGAGCCGTTCATCGCCAAAGAAGCCGACTTTGCCAAAGAAGGTTATCACGAAGCGATGCTCGAGCTGGGCACCTTCGACAGCAAAGTGCATGGCCTGCCCTTCTCTGTCTCGCTGCCGGTCGGTTACTACAACATGGACCTGATGAAAAAGGCCGGGATCACCGAGTACCCCAAAACCTGGAAAGACGTGGTTTCCGCCTGTAAGACCATGCGGGCAAATGGCGTTTCCAACCCAATGTTCTGGGGCTGGAACATCACCGGCAACTGGTTCTTGCAAGCCATGATGTGGAGCCAGAACGAACCGACGGTGAAAGGCAACAAAGTCAATATCGACGGCGATGCCGGCCTGACCGCCTTCAACACCATGCACACGCTGTTCCGCGAATGCGAGATGAAGAACCTGGAATGGAAGGAAGCCCTGTCATCCTTCGCTACCGGGGAAATCGGCATGATGTTCTGGTCAACCTCCGCGCTTGGCGCCGTTGAACGCGCACAAGGCGACTTCACGCTGAAAACCGGTCCGTTCCCGGGCATCGAAGGCAAGCCGATGGGTCTGCCGGCCGGTGGTAACTCCGCCATGCTCGTCTCCACCTCCGACGATCCGAAGGAATTGGAAGCGGCTTGGCTGTGGCTGAAGTTTATCACTTCCGGCGAAGGCGCTGCTGAAGTGGCCCGCACGACCGGCTACATGCCGCCGAACAAGGCCGCCAACGAAATCATCCTGAAGGATTTCTACGACCAGAACCCGAACAAGATGACCGCCGTGACCCAGCTTCCGCTGCTGCGCGAATGGCAGGCTTATCCGGGCGACAATGGTCTGGCGATCACCCAGGTGATCTATGACGGTATCGAGCGGATCGTTGTTGGCGATGCTGACGACATGGAAGAATTCCGTGAAGAACTGTTTGAAGAAGTTCAAGAGCTGATGCCCGCCAACGGTTCTTGATCGCCTTTGTTTCTACGCGTACCAATCGACCGGGGGCTGTCATGCTCCCGGTCGACCGGTCCCTGCCCCAATTTCTGACAAAGAAGTTCATCCAATGAAGCTGATCCACCTGACCGACACGCATTTCGTCCCCAAGGGAAAGACCCTCTATGGCGGCGATCCCCGGGCCAATCTTGAAGCCGCTGTGGCCGATATCAACCGCGCCCATGGCGATGCCGATCTGGTGGTTGTCACCGGCGACCTGACCCATTGGGGTGAAGCGGAAGCCTTTGCGAGCCTGGCCGAGGTGTTTACGGAACTCTCTCCGCCGCTGCAGCTTCTGATCGGCAATCATGATGCGCGCGATGTCTTTGCGGCGCATTTCCCGGATCAAGCCTTAGATGAAAACGGTTTTGTGCAATCTGTTCGCAAGACAGAGGCCGGCCATCTGATCTTTCTGGATACCAATCTGGTCGGCACCCATGCCGGTTGGTTCTGCGAGGCCCGTCGCCAATGGCTGGCGGAAAGGTTATCTGAAGCGGCCCTGGTCGATGCACCGGTTTTCCTGTTCATGCATCACCCGCCCTTCAAAATCGGCCTGCCGCCGCTTGACCGTATCTCCCTGCAAGAACCAGAGCTTTTCGCCGATGTCGTGCTGCCGCATGCAAGCCGCATCCGCCATCTCTTCTTCGGTCATATCCACCGCCCCCTGAGTGGCAGCTGGAACGGCATCCCGGTATCAACCCAACGCGCGATGAACCACCAATGCTGGCTGGACTTCACGGCCGAAGAAGACATCGCCGGCAGTTTCGAGCCCCCGGCCTATGGTGTTGTCCTGATCGACCCGCAGCAGGTCATTATCCACACCCATGACTTCCTGGATAAAAGCGAGAAGTTCAGTCTGCGCGACAGCCCCGTACAGGATTGGGCGATCCGCTACAGCCACCCGTGATTCAAAAGATCAAAGAGAATGAGAGACAAGGCTTATCGATACGCAATCTTTGCCGTTCCGCCGCGCGATAGTGCGTTGTGGCATTTCGGCTGCGCCTGGCTGGGCCGCGATCCGGAGGGGGGGCCAACGCCACCGCTTCCGGCTGGGCTGACCATACCCGAGAAACCGGTGATCGAAGCACCAATGCGCTATGGCTTTCACGGCACCTTGAAGCCACCTTTCAAGATGCATGAGGAGACCGCCCCCTCTGCGTTATTCGACGCTGTGGAGCGCCTGGCAGAGGACCTGCCCACGATACGGTTCGAACGCATGATAGTGCGCATGATCGGGCGGTTTCTTGCCATCGTTCCCGATCCGACACCCCCGGCATTGAAAGATTTGGCCGCCCGCCTTGTAATCGAACTCGATCATTTCAGAATGCCACCAACGCAGACAGAATTGAGCAGGCGCCGCGCCGCCGGGCTCAGCGAGCGGCAGGAAACCCTACTGAGTAAATGGGGCTACCCCTATGTGCTTGATGAGTTCAAGTTCCACATGACCCTGACGGGTCGCATGGCCGAGGAACGTTTAGCCGAACTGCAATCGACCTTGACCGAGAAAGCTTTGGCAGCCGGCGCGCTTTCGCCCATCACCTTTCGAGAGGTGGCGATCTATGCCGAAGCCGCGCCTGATTCCACCTTCCGCCTGATCCGCCGTGTCCCCCTGGGCAGGAATATCTGAACTCGACCGCCAGTTAGGATGTTTTGAGCGCCGCGACAAAAGCGGCTTCCGCTGCTGACAGGTCCGTCGAATTATCAATGGTAAGCACATCCGGGCCCGACACGTCATAGGCTGTTGCCCGTGCCACACGGCCCGCAATTTCTTCTTCCGTCTCCCGACCCCGATTTCGCAAACGTTCGGTTAACGCATCAGCGTTCGTTACGATGGACAGCACACGCAGCTTTTCATAGCGACTGCGCGCATCATCTAAAATCCCCCGCGAGACATTGACCACGACCGAACGCCCCGCTGCCAAAGCCTCTTCAATTGAGGCAGGCACGCCATAACGCAGTCCGTGAGCGCGCCATTCAAGCGCGAAGGCACCGTCCTGGCTCTCCGCTTCAAACGCGCCCTCTGTCAACGCGCGATGCGCTTCCCCCCCCGCTTCCGCAGGACGGGTGATCGCCCGTGTTGGGAAGTGAAACTTCGTGTCATCGGCAAGGCGGGCCCGCGCGATATCGATCAGCGAATCCTTCCCGACGCCAGACGGCCCGACCACCAGAAACAATGTTCCCCGCTCAGGCAACCCGGCGACCCTCTCGCCAGGCGCCACGCACCAAGGGATGGTGCGGTGTATATTCCACCCGGATCAGATCAGCCCGTTTTCCGACCGCGATTTCACCACGATCCGTCAGGCCAACGCCTTCCGCCGGGGTCTTTGTCACTGTCTGGACAGCCTTCGGCAGATCCATCCCCTCAATCTTCTCGGCAAGCAGAAAAGCGGAATGCAACAAGCTGGTCGGCACGTAATCGCTGGAGATAATGTCCAGATAGCCTTTCTCCGCCAGTTCCCGGGCCGAGACATTGCCGGAATGCGAGCCGCCACGGACAACATTCGGCCCGCCCATCATGACGCTGATCCCATTGCCATGAGAGGCCTTCGCCGCTTCAACAGTTGTCGGAAACTCAGCGATCCGCACGCCGTCGGAAACGGCTTCGCCGACGTGAGCGGCGGTTGCATCATCATGACTGGCGAGGGTTATTCCCCGATCCCGGCTGGCCTCAACAACGATACGCCGGTGCTTGTCACCAAATTCAACCTGTTCCGCTTTCCGCTTGGCGATGAAGTCATCCATCATCGACCCTTCCATGCTGAACTTTTTTTGATAGTAGAGCCGATAGGTGCCTTCATCGACGAACTGTCTTTGACCGGGCGTGTGATCCATCAGGGAAACCATTCTGACAATCGGGTGGTCGATAAAGCCTTCAACCAGTTCCGGAAGGTCACGATAGGTTAGCTCGCAGCGCAAATGCAGCATGTGGTCCGCGCGCAGCAAGCCTTCCTGACGCGCTGTGGCAATGCTGTCGATCATCCGCTCAAGATGTTGAATCCGCATCGAATCTTCAAAAATTGCCCCAACCGCAAGCGCATCCAAGACAGTCGTGATCCCAGACGCCGCCAACTGATTATCATGCGCGATAACTGCGGAAACCCCCGGCCAATCAGCGCCCGGGCGCGGGCTCATATGCGCTTCCAAGGCATCGGTATGCAGTTCGACAAGGCCAGGCAGGACATAGTCACCATCCAGGTCTTCGCCGCCGGGCATGGCAACAGCACCATCCGAAATATCGGCAATCGCGCCGTCCCGGATCAAGACCGCCCCCTCCAGGACAGAGTCCGCCAAGATCAGTCTTGCATTCTTAAGCAGCTTTTCAGTCATGGTGCGAATTCCTGAACATTACAAATTGAGCCTCCAAAGGGGGCTCCTACCATGCGTGGGCTTGGCCCGGCACGTGACAGTTTTTTGACCCATCACTCGAACTGCTGAGTATACAGCGAAGGGCAGGCTTCATGAAACCGTAACGAATTTGACGCCTTTCCGAAACCGCAACTCGATATCTATCCGACGCCGATGATCAGGTTCCCACATGAATTTTCGTGCAAGGGGAGCCCAGTCGTTTGAGGCGGTTCAAGTCACCCGGGGGCGGTGCGGACTTTAGTCCGTGCGGAAAGCGCAGGAATGCAGATCGATAATCTCACCAAGTCATTTGGACGTGTCACCGCGGTCGACAACGTCAGCTTTTCTATCGACAAGCCACAGATGGTGGGAGTGATCGGCCGGTCCGGTGCCGGAAAGTCCACGCTTCTTCGGATGATCAACCGCCTGACCCCGGCAACGGAAGGTCAGATCCTCGTCGACGGCACCGATGTCCTGACCCTGAATGGTGCAGCCAGACGCCGCTGGCAGCGGGACTGCGCCATGATCTTCCAACAGTTTAACTTGGTGCCGCGCCTCGACGTGGTCACGAATGTGATGCTGGGCCGGTTGAATGGCCATGGACTGCTGAAGAGCCTATTTTCACTTTTCGGACAGGAAGAGATTGAGCGCGCCGTCGCCGCGCTGGAACGGCTGGGAATCGCCGATCAGGCTTTGCAACGTGCAGAGACACTGTCAGGCGGCCAACAGCAGCGCGTCGCCATCGCCCGCGCGCTCACCCAGGACCCGAAGATGATCCTGGCGGATGAGCCGATTGCCTCCCTGGACCCGCTCAGCGCGGAAGTCGTCATGAAGTCGCTGCGGGAAATTCATGAGCGCGACACCATGACGGTGGTTTGCAACCTTCACACACTTGATACCGCGCGCGCCTATTGCGACCGCGTGATTGGGATGCTGCACGGCAAGTTGGTCTTCGACGGCAAACCATCAGAACTCACCCCCAGCGCTGTTCGCGACATTTATGGCGCAGAGCAGGAAATCGACGAGAGCACCACTTCGACGGCCCTTCGGTCGGCCAAGAAGTCAGCACCGGTGATGACGGCAGAGCCTGTCCCGGCCTGATTGAAAACGCGTACCCCTTTAAAAACCAACCACTGGAGAAATTTCCATGAAACTCACCAAAGTTCTGGCGGCTGCCGCTCTTACCGCAATGACCGCTTCTGGCGCCATGGCGTCCGACATCAAAGAATTCCGCATCGGTATCCTGGGCGGTGAAAACGCCTCTGACCGTCTGCGCAGCAATGACTGCATCAAAACCAAGACCGCTGACCTGCTTGGTGTTGAAACCAAGCTGTTCGCGCCGGCTGACTATAACGGCGTCATCGAAGGCCTGCTGGGCGGCAACCTGGACATGGCTTGGCTCGGCGCATCGGGCTACGCGAAAGTCTACCTGACCGACCCGGAAGCAGTTGAGCCGGTCCTGACCAAGATCAACGAAGACGGTTCCTTTGGTTACTACTCCATCGGTTTCGCACGGACCGACAAAGGCATTGCCTCTCTGGACGACATGAAGGGTAAGAAATTCGGCTTCGGCGATCCGAACTCGACCTCCGGTTACCTGATCCCGTCCATCGAAATCCCGGCAGCCGGCTACACGATGGAAAACGGCGATCACTTCGGTGAAGTCGTCTTCACCGGCGGTCACGAGCAAACCATCGTTTCCGTCTTCAACGGCGACATCGACGGTGGGGTAACCTGGGCCGACGGTCTCGGCGACTGGGAAGACGGCTTCAACTCCGGCGCGCTGCGTAAAGCGGTTGATGCCGGTCTGGTCGACATGACCCAGCTGACGGAAATCTGGCGTTCCAAAGTCATCCCGGAAGGCCCGATCGTTCTGCGTAAGGACCTGCCGACGGACGTTAAAATCAAAATGGTTGGCATGCTCGCCAGCCTGCCGTCGATGGATCCGGAATGCGCCTATGGCTTCATGGCCGGTAAAGTTAAGGGCATCGCGCCGATCTCGCATTCCGACTATGAAATCATCGTCGAAGCACGGAAGCGTAAGTCCAAATAAGCGTTATTGGGTTTGTCGGGGGGCTCCTGCAATTGGCGGGGCCCCCCGATCCCTTTTCGATTTCATTTGTCCCTTTCCAAATATCATCACTTATAGAACGAGGATCCGATGGCGGTTGCGACTGATCTGCATGCCGATCTGAACAGCATGGAGCGACGGCGGAAGCTTTACTCCGCGGTTGTTCTGATCGCCGTCATTTCCGTGATTTTCTCCGGCTATGGCCAAGCCAATTCAATGAACTCAGGCGGGTTTCTCGACGGGTTGATCAAATTTTTCGATTACCCGAGCGAGATCGTTATAGAAGCCTGGGAAGAGAAACTCGGCCTACCGGCATTGTTCTGGAAATTCCTGCCGGCGATGTTGGAAACCCTTAATATCGCCGCTGTCGCGACCATCTTGGGCGGTGTCTGCGCGCTGATCTTCGCCTTCCTGGGCACAGCCAATCTGGGCGTCTGGCCGCCATTGGTTCCGATCGCACGCCGCGTCATGGATATTATGCGCGCCTTTCCGGAACTCATCATCGCGCTCTTCCTGATCTTTGTGCTGGGCACAAGTCCGGTACCGGCCATGATCGCCGTCGCCTTCCATACGACAGGCGCACTCGGCAAGCAGTTCTCTGAGGTGAACGACAACCTGGACCGCAAGGCGGTTGAAGGTCTGCAGGCCTGTGGGGCCAATTGGTTTCAACGCATGCGCTATGGGGTGATCCCGCAAGTGCTGCCCAATTATCTCAGCTATTTCATGCTGCGGTTTGAAATCAATGTCCGCGCCTCGGCCATCCTGGGTTTTGTTGGTGCCGGCGGAATTGGGACAGAGCTTCGCCGAACCATCGGCTGGGGCCAAGGTGCCGGGGATGAGACCTTTGCGCTCTTCATCCTGTTGATCCTGACGATCTTCCTGATCGATCAGGCCTCCTCCTATATGCGGGCGCGGATCACCGAATCCGACCGTTCAACCTGACCGCCGACAGGAACCGCGCCATGACCGATATCACCGCAGACCGCTATATAGAGATCGAGAAAACAACCCGGGGCCGCGCAAGACTTGGCATCGGAATAGCCGCAGCCATCTTTGCCTATCTGGCCTATGCCTGGGTCGCCTTCGATATGAATGGCCTGATCTCCAGCGCCCAACCGGAACGCGCCTTGCTGCTGGCCACAGACTCAGTCGCGCATAAGGTTCACATTACGAAGTCACTTCGAAATGACCGGCTCAACATCGCCATCGAGGGTGAGCGGACGGCAACCTACAAGACTCCGCCGGAATGGATTGAGAAATCCGATGATCGGGTTTTCGCCAATCTGGGAGAGGGATACTCCATCGACATCAATGGAAAGTCCGCGACCTTCGTCGTCCCTGATTATGGCACGATCCTGATCGAAGTCGTCGACAAAAAGGTCATCACAACCCTGCCGGAAGGCCCTGTTCCTAAATGGCTGAGAGCGACCCCTGCCAAATTCGATGCCAGACCAACCCTCGGCCGGCGCCTGCAGGTCTCCAAAGCGCGGATTGAGGTCCACAAATACTTCTTCGGCTGGGAGAATTTCTTCTTCCCGTTCAATTCCGAACTGAACGCTTATTCGGCAGGTGAGTTGATAAGCCTTGCGGTCTCTGGCGACCGGCTGAAAGACGACATGTCGAATGCCGGTTACATCTTTCAGACCTTCTGGAAGAATCCCGATTGGCAGCATGGCAATGTCTTCATCGCCTTGCTGGAAACGTTGCTGATGGCGGTCTTGGGCACATTCACCGCCGCCTTCGTCGGCCTGCCGCTTGCCATTCTAGCCGCTCGGAACTTCTCCCCATCCGGCACCGTCCGCTTCTTTGTGCGCCGGCTCTTCGATTTCCTGCGGGGGATCGACATGTTGATCTGGTCATTGATCTTCATCCGCTCCTTCGGACTGGGCCCGCTGACCGGCGCCCTGGCCATCGCCTTCACCGACACCGGAACATTGGGCAAGCTGTTCTCTGAAGCGCTAGAGAATGTCGACGGCAAACAGATCGAAGGGGTCAAGGCGACCGGTGCCAGCAAGCTGCAGGTCTATCGCTTTGGTGTGATTCCGCAGATCTTGCCGATCTTCGTCTCGCAAGGGCTCTACTATCTGGAATCAAACACCCGCTCCGCCACCGTAATCGGGGCATTGGGCGCCGGCGGCATCGGCCTGATGCTGGTCGAAACCATGCGGACATCCCGAGATTGGGAGAACACCTTCTATATCATCATCCTGACCGTATTCCTGGTCATCGCGATGGATCGTCTTTCCAGTTGGCTGCGTCGTCGTCTAATCGAAGGGCGGAAAGAGAAAGTTTAAACGAAGCGTGCCAGACCGGACCACGTCATCAGGGCGCCAACGATAAGAATCATGCCTTCTGCCACAATGGGGCAGCGTTCAGAGGACTGTCGAGCTTCGAGGCACCTGTTCGGATACTGGTCGCTATACCAGCCACGTGACCTCGTTCTCAAAACCGAGATCCCCAAAAGCAAAAACGCCCCCGAAATCCACGGGAGCGCCTCGCTGATCTGGTCCCGAAGGACCCGGACCGTCAGGTTGGGTTATCAATAACCCTCGCGGTCAAGACGTTTACGGAGCAGCTTTCGATGCCGCCGAACCGCCTCGGCCCGCTCGCGTGCCTTCTTCTCAGAAGGTTTTTCAAAATGACGACGGAGCTTCATTTCCCGGAAGATGCCTTCACGTTGCATCTTCTTTTTAAGGGCCCGAAGCGCCTGATCAACATTGTTATCACGAACGACGACCTGCACGGTACCTCACCTCGCTTTCAAGGTTAGTGGTGCGTAGAAGATC
>SPJV01000220.1 GCA_006844765.1 Alphaproteobacteria bacterium
CGCTGCCTTGCCGGTCATGTCGATCCGGCTTGCGGCCTGTTCCGCTTCCAAAGATCCCCCATTACTGTTGATCCGGACGACGAGGCTGCCGTTGCTGTCAAGGAAGGCGCTGTATCCCGCGTCCCCTACGGTCTGGTTGCCCCTTGCAAAAACCGTCATCGCGCTGGAAGGCGCGGTCCCGGACCATTGGAAATGCGCGTCAATTGTAATGCCTGCGGGACCGGCTTCCGAGAAATGATTGCCGAAATTCACAAAATCGGTCGAACCATTGAAACTCAGGGCTCGCTGTGCCGTAAGATCAAGCTCCGGCGCCCGCGTTACACCGGACAGTGAAATATTCGTTCCATCATCGACCCGGAGTGTCCGCGTGACGGCACTAACCGCGTCCACATTTTCAAAGACAGCCACATCGCCGGTCGCTTCAATATCCGTGCGCGCAAAAGACCACCCGGCAGCGTCGCTAAGATTGATCGATTCTCCGTTACTCCCTTTGACGAGTAGCGTGTTCCCGCTGGTGATCGATTCAACGACATTCGCGCTCAGCGTGATCGATGCCCCGGATTGTCCTTCCGATGCCTGTCCGGTTACCGACAGGGTTTCGAAATTTGCCAGTTGAGAGGTGGCGTTGGCGAAATCGAAGGATTCATTCTCACCGAGGTCGATATTAATCGTGTCGGTGTCCGCACCGCCATCCAGCGACACACCACTTAAGTTGCTCGTCGCATATTCCGTAAAATAGGTAATCGTGTCATCCCCGGCGCCACCAAGGATAACATCCGCGCCCGGACCGCTGGAGGATGTGTCCCCATCCCAGCCAGCCAGCGTATCATTCCCCGCCCCGCCGGAGATCGTGTTGGCGCTGGTGTTCCCCGTAATCGTGTCATTCCCGGACCCGCCGGTCACATGTTCGATACCGAACAGCTGATCAAGGTCAATCTCAGAGCCCGAGGCGTGGAGGAACAGACTACCATTCTCGATCGCGAAAATACCCGTGGGAACGGAGAGCCCATTGAAAGTGCTGCCTTCCGAAGCAAGCTCACCATTCAAATTGACAGTGACGCCTAAGACGCTTGAGGAATAGACAATCGCATCATTGATACTGTTATCTGTAGTCTCGTTTCCGCCATAATAGGTATCATTCCCCGCACCGGTCCCGCCGACCAAGGTATCATCACCATCCCCACCACGTACAATATCATCCCCCGTTGAGGCCGTGATGGTGTCACTACCATTTGTGCCAGTAATATCCTCCCCAGTAATTCCGCCACCGCGAGGCACTCTTGTCACAGGATCCTGAAAAGTAATATCAACGCGGCCGGTTACATTCGCGGTACTGACGATAGTCCCGATGTTCGATGTGATATCGGATTGGTTTGATCCTGCGGAGAAAGTGCTTCCATCCCATCCCCGGAAGGTAAATGTTCCATCCGCTGTCGCACCGGCATTCGGGACAAATTTCA
>SPJV01000221.1 GCA_006844765.1 Alphaproteobacteria bacterium
GGCTGCATGCTGTAGCGCACGTGTATGACATGACCCATCAGGTTGATCGCGGAATCGCCCTTTTGGATGCGAACACCGGCGCGTGGAGCCACTGTAACAATTTCCGTTTTCACGTCTGGTGGCACAAAGCTTTGTTACATTTGGACCAGGGCGAGATCGACGCGGTCTTTGATCTTTACGACACAAAGATCCGTGACGAGCATACTGATGATTACCGCGACATTTCCAATGCGACATCGCTTTTGATGCGGTTGGAACTTGAAGGTATCAGTGTTGGCACCCGTTGGGCCGAATTGGCCGATCTGGCGGAAACGCGGACCGATGATGGCAGCCTTACTTTCGCGGACCTGCACTATTTGTTGGCCCTTGTCGGGGATGGGCGCGCGGATGCGTCGATGCGACTTCAGGTAAACATTGCCCAGCATGCGTCGGGCGACGCGGACATGTCGCACGTAATGCAAACGCCGGGGATCGCGGCAAGCGCGGGTCTTACGGCATTTGGTGAAGCTCAATACAACACTGCCTTTTCCCACCTCAAATCAGCGCAATCTGATTTTCAGTTGATGGGCGGCAGTCACGCACAGCGCGACGTGTTTGAACGGTTGACGATTGAAGCCGGGCTGCGTGCAGGGCGTCTGGGCGAAACAGAGAGCCTGCTGCAGTCGCGCATCGCAAAGCGGGACGGGGCGCAGGATACCTTCGCTGAACGTCGTCTATCCCAGATCGAGCAGCGCCGCAGCCTTGCGGTTTCCATGACGGCATCGGAATAAAATCGAATTCCAAAGATGAGCATATCTAGTCAAACATTCGAGACCGCGCCGACGCCAGCGCGACCATTGTCAGTGCCTGGGCGCGTTTCGACGCGTGACATCAGGCTCGACTTTTTTCGTGGCGTTGCCATGTTTATTATCCTGTTCGCCCATACGCCGGGCAATTGGTTCACCAGCTGGATCCCTGCGCGTTGGGGGTTTTCTGACGCGACTGAAATGTTTGTTTTCTGTTCAGGCATGGCCAGCGCGATTGCATTTGGCTCGACCTTTAATCGGGCAGGGATGCTTCTTGGCACTGCCCGGGTCGCCTTTCGGATCTGGCAGATTTACTGGGCCCATGTGGGGCTGTTCGTGGCCACTGTTGCGCTTGTTGTCTTCCTGACTGAACTTGATGTAACGGGCCGCAATTACTGGGGAAATTTAAATCTCTGGATGCTTTTTGTGGAAAGCGAGCATTGGGAAAACCCCAATATCTTTCTTAGCTTTATGACGCTGAACTGGGTTCCGAACCTTTTCGATATTCTACCGATGTACATGGTGATCCTGGCAATGATGCCCCTGGTGGTTTTGCTTCAGCGCGCGCATTTTGGGCTGCTGGCAGCGGCGTCGCTGGTACTATGGCTTTTCGCGCAGCGCGCGTTGACCGAGGCATTTGGGCTGCCCTATCTGAACTTTACC
>SPJV01000219.1 GCA_006844765.1 Alphaproteobacteria bacterium
GTCCGGCGGTCAAAAAGCATCTAGCGATTCTCGCTGATGCGGACCTGATTACGGTCGAGGCACGGGGGCGAGAACGCCTTAACACCCTAAATTTAAACGGATTTCAACAAGTCACCGACTGGTTATCCTATTTCGATCAGTTCTGGGACGCGCGTTTGTCTGACCTGAAAGCCTCTCTCGAAAAAGGTTCCAATCCATGACACATTCACTTGAAAAAACCCTTATTGTTGCCGTCCCTCCGAATAAAGTTTGGGACCACCTGACCAAGGCCGATCAGCTGGCCATTTGGTTCCACAAACCCGAAGCCGACCTAGCCGAAGGACAAGATTACGTGATGATGGGGCAAGACGGCCAGCCGCTGCTTTGGGGCCATGTCCACCAGGCAGACGCCCCCAAACTGCTGGCCTATAGCTTCACCGCCAGGCCCATGGGCGAGCAGGTGACCGAAGTCACCTGGACCCTGACAGCACTCGAAGAAGGCACCCGCATCCACCTAAAACATGACGGCTTTTCAAAGGGTTCCGTGCCGTTTAGCCTGCTGATGTCCTTTGACAAAGGCTGGGATGAACATTTTGCCAAGCTGCGAAAAATTGAAATCTAATCGCCCCTTGCTCTGGGCCTCATAAGCGCCTACCTCAGGGGTAGACGGGCTCTGCCCTCTCTGTCGCATGGCAAAATTCCGGTGGCCTTAAGCAAATCCGAGGGGGCTGGCTCTGTCAGGATCCTGGTCCTGTTACCTGGCGCCCACCTGTACATACAGGTCCTCGGGAATGCACGCCTGACGTCTGTGGTGGTCCCGTCGCAAATTTTCCCCGCTTCCTTCGCCGCAAAATGCCCCCATATAAGAGGGGCAACGCAAGGAGGCCCAGATGAACGATACTTTTGCCAAGGACGAGGCGAACTCTGCCTATGCCCGAGAGCTTGAAGGCCATCTGGAATGGCTGGATACCTTCACCGGCGCCGCTTTGGGCGTTCTGGCCGTGGCGTCTGGCATCTACACATATCTTGGGGTCAGCTCGCTTCTCGATGACACCGGCGCCCTAAGTTTCTTTGCGGCCATCGCCTATTCTGTTGCCGTTTCTGTCGGCATCTTCGTGTTCTGGTCCTATCTGATGCGCCTGCTGCCCGCCATGCGGTCTGCGGCCTCTCGCCTTGGGCTTTTCCTGTCCATGCTGCTGGGATCATTGGCCATTATCGCTATGTCCTCTTGGCTTAACGCCGCCGCCCTTGCAGGGGCCGCTGCCGTTGAACAGCACCTGGCCAAGACGGTGCAAGACTATCAAGGCAGCCTGGAACGCGCCCATGAAATCACCATTACAGCCCAAGCCCTGGGGCGCGACGTGGCCCGTGTGCGCCAAGGGTTTGAGGACCTGTCCGAACAAGAAGCCACCGGCAACCTGTCGGGTCTGGCGGGCCGGGGCGCAGTGTTCCGGGTC
>SPJV01000218.1 GCA_006844765.1 Alphaproteobacteria bacterium
TGATCCACAGAAGGTGATCGATGCGATCGGGTCGAAAACCAAGCTCGTTGCTATTACTCAGCTGTCAAACGTCTTGGGGACATTGGTCGACGTTAAGTCGATTATCGAGGCCGCCCATGAAAAAGGAGTGGCTGTCTTGGTCGATGGCAGTCAGTCAGCTGTTCATATGCCGATTGATCTGACCGATCTGAAGCCAGATTTTTTCGCAGTGACAGGGCACAAACTTTACGGGCCTTCGGGATCCGGCGCGATTTACGTGGCACCAGAACGATTTGCTGAAATGCGTCCCTTCCTGGGGGGCGGCGACATGATCCGTGAAGTGACGCGCGACGTGATCACCTATGGGGACGCGCCAATGAAGTTTGAGGCGGGAACCCCAGGAATTGTGCAGACCATCGGTCTTGGTGCGGCGCTAAATTATTTGATGGAACTGGGCATGGACAATGTCGCCGCCCATGAGAGTAAGTTGCGGGACTATGCCAGAACGCGTCTTGACGGGCTGAATTGGTTGAACGTCCAGGGGCAAACGCCTGATAAGGCGGCCATATTCTCGTTCACCCTTGAGGGGGCTGCTCACGCTCACGATATTTCGACAGTCTTGGACAAAAAGGGTGTTGCCGTTCGTGCGGGCCACCATTGTGCGCAGCCTTTGATGGCCCATCTTGGTGTGCCCGCGACCTGCCGTGCCAGCTTTGGCTTGTATAATACCGAACAAGAAGTCGATGTTCTTGTCGACGCGCTAGAGCTTTGTCACGATCTGTTTGCATAAGTGCTTTTTCAGATTGCGACCTGTCGAACGGCGCGGTATAGCACCCTTAAGCACCTGTAGCTCAGCTGGATAGAGCGCTGCCCTCCGAAGGCAGAGGCCAGAGGTTCGAATCCTCTCAGGTGCGCCACTTTCATGAATTATGATCAGACATAAAAAAGCCCCTCGTAAGGGGCTGTTTTTATTTTGGTTTTAGCTGCCCCAGGTCCGGGTCGGGCCGCAATCCATATGCACGAAATTAGAACCAGAATAGCGACCGACACCGCCGGATCCTAATGCTGCAGCTGCGCGTCCCATCTGTCGAACTGACCGACCGCTAAGCCGCAGGTCAGCTGCCTCGCCGACCATATGGCGAGAGTTCTTTGCAACCCCGCGCGACCGCGCCCGCAGCATGGCGTTGGTTTCAGGGGAACGGTAGCCTGACAAGAGCATATAGGGTTCGGGCGTATCCATCAGACGGTGCGCAGCGGCCATGATGTCAATGTTACGCCGGTCCATGTCGATATAGCTGTCACGGCGCCAGTCCCGCATGAAGTAGTTCACTTCACTCAGGGCTTCTTTAATGTATTCGCCTTCGATCCAGTAGATCGTGTCAAGACGCTCGCCTGTTCGGCCAGAATACATAGAGATTCGTCTAATGTCGCCCGCGCCAGTTAGAAAGTTGGCC
>SPJV01000101.1 GCA_006844765.1 Alphaproteobacteria bacterium
CGCTCAGTCACTTCAACTTCGGTGAAGGACTGCAAGGCCACATCTTCGTTAGCTGGCTCAACCCTTTCAAAGATCACAAGCTCGTGGTCGTTGGGGAAAACGGCATGCTTGTCTTCGATGATACGCTGACTGGCGCTGAAAAAGTACAACACTATGCCCATGCTGCAGGCTGGGAAGGGGATCTGCCGGTTCTTGCAAAAGCAGACGCTTCCCCAGTCCCGTATGACACAACCGAGCCGTTAAGAGAGGAAATGAAACACTTCCTGTCCTGCTGCGAGACCGGAGCACGTCCCCGTTCCGATTCGACGGAAGGCCTCAATGTTCTTCGCGTCCTGGATATGTGCCAGCGATCTCTTTCCTCGCGCATGCCAACCACATTGGATGGTCACAAATGAGCCCGCCCAGCATACACCCGACCGCCATTGTTGATGACAATACATCAATAGGGGATGGCGCCCGGATCTGGCATTTCGTCCATGTGCTTGCGAACACCAAAATTGGAGCAGGCAGTGTTTTGGGACAAAATGTCATGGTTGGACCGGATGTCGAAATAGGCACGGGATGCAAAGTTCAAAACAACGTCTCCATCTACAGAGGTGTCACGCTGGAGGATGATGTTTTCTGCGGCCCGTCATGCGTTTTCACAAATGTATTGACGCCTCGCGCATTTGTAGAGCGCAAGGAAGAGTTTGCGCCGACCCTGATTCGGCAAGGTGCATCCATCGGGGCAAATGCAACAATCGTCTGCGGCACGACTGTTGGCCGATATGCCATGGTCGGCGCTGGCGCAGTCGTCACGCGCGATGTCCCAGATTTTGCACTCGTTGTCGGAACACCTGCTCGATTTCTTGGTTGGGTCAGCCGTTCAGGAGACCGGTTGGGCAAAGATCTTATTTGCCCGAGGACCGGAGAACGCTATCTCCCCTCAAAAGACGGGATCACCTTGTCGGATAAAGTAGAAAACCCTCCGAAGTGACGAGATGACCTTGAGACCTGATAACGGCCCCGGAACGCAGTGTCGGACATCTTTTCGGCCTAATCTGATGCCGTGGGCTGCAGAAATCTTACTGCCCAAACCGCAATCGCCACCATAAAGCCCAAAATGCCGCTCACTGTAGATATAAGATATGCCCCTCAGGTGTTGACCACGCCTTATGTCCTGTCTTTCGGCACGATCAAACAGTTCGATACATTCCTGGTTCGCGCCATATCTGCGTCCGGAACAGCCCATGGCGAAATCACACCGCTTCCTGGGTATAGCGATGAATCGACAGACACTATTCGAAAAGCCCTCAGCCTATTATCCGATCTTGCAGGAAATGGCGTCTCCTTCGACGAGTCCATTCGAAAGGTTCAGTCTTTCGCCCCCATGACCGCGAGCGGCGTTGCGGCCGCCGCTGAACTCTCAAGGTCGACAGGCGACGCGATCCTGCAAGAGAGCGAGAAAACGCATTTCGATACTGTCGCGCTGTGTGGTGGGTCAACACCAACAGAAATCGCGGAAAATGCACTCAGATTGACGAATGACGGTTTCCGAACCCTAAAAATGAAGCTGGGCACGTGCTCTTTGAAAGAAGACATTCAACGCATCGAAGCAGCTGCGAAGAACCTGCTGATGGGAACCAAATTGCGGCTGGACGCAAATCAATGTTTCACCGTTGAACAAACAGAAGAGCTACTGGATCAAGTTGCTGGGTTCCCTATTGAATTATTGGAACAGCCCCTACCGCCAGACAATGATTCACAAATGAAGGATCTCAAAACGCGAACCGACATTCCGCTCATGTTGGACGAATCGATCTGGGACGAAACAGATATCGACCGTGCTTCGCATCTTGGCGTTGGGTATGTGAAGCTAAAGTTATGCAAACACCTTGGTATTAGCGGCACGATCAGTCTAATCCGTTATGCAAAGGCACATGATCTTTCGGTTGTTTTTGGTAATGGTGTCCAAACAGCAATTGGAAACCGCCAGGAACTCTATATCGCGGCAAGAGAAGATGTTGTCCCCGCAGTCGAATCTAATGGTTTTGCTAAAGCGAAAGGTTTTCAGGCCTACGCGGGAATGTCGCTTGAAAACGGCGTGATCACCCTTAATGGACCAACCGATTCGGTCGAATTGTTCAACCAATCATTGCCGGTTGCGCAAATCCAATTTGGCTTGAGCGCTCCTCTTTGACCAAGTTTCCGTTGACGGACCAATCTTGTTCATGACATGAACACTCTGCATGTAAGTTTGATCGGGCAACCGGATTTACGATCGGCTTTTTGCATTTGCTTGGGTGTCAAATGGTTGGGCAGATTTTGCGCTGACGACCAAGCCAAGACAAATGCAGCAAACAATGGAGAAACGGCACAATGCACAAACCGCTGATATTGGGGCTCTCGGCGAGTCTACGGAATGCGCGCTCAAGAAAGGGTGGCACCCGGAGCATTAGTGACGAAATCAACGAGATCACAGATCGCGAAACGCTCGAAGCTTATTTGGAAGAGCAGGCCAACATCCATCTTGATCAATTCAAGGAAGCCGGCAGAGCAGACGGCGAGCCCTTTGACGTTCTCTACAGGAACCTCCAACGTCTTGGTGGGCAACGAGGACTGTCAAACAGCGAAATCGCACTTGCGGCCGCGTTATGGGGCGCAAAGGAAAATGGCGCAGAAATCACCCATATCCCATTGCCGGATCACTTCCCGGCAAATGGTGAACCCAAGAACCTGGACCAACTTAAGAAAGCCCTGCGGGACGCCGATGGTATCGTGCTTTCAACACCGGTCTATTTTGGGGATAGAGGGTCATTAGCGCAGCTTTTGATCGACATGATCCGTGACGACAAGGCACTTCAAGAAGAAATCTCCGGAAAAGTCTACGCTGGGATTGCGGTTGGCGCGAAGCGCAATGGCGGGCAGGAAACAACCCTGATTTATGCCATGATGGATATGTTGAATGTTGGATTGCTCGGCGTTGGCAACGATTCGAATACAACATCTCAATATGGTGGGACCGGCCATGCGGGCGATATCGGGACCATGCCAAAAGACACCTATGGCTTGAATACGTCAATTGGGACCGGGCGCCGTATTGCCAGTGTTACCTCTCAGTTAGTGTCCGCAAAATCGGCATCGCTAGGTGACACACCAAAGTTTGATTTTTGGGTTCTTCAGGATCGTGATTCAGAGGCTGTATCCCTCGTCTCCCCTTTCGCCGAAAAACTTGGGGAGAAAGCACAAGTTCGGTTCCACGATCTTGTGCAACACGCCATTCGCCCCTGTATTGCGTGCGACATTTGCCCGACCCACGTTGGACCGGATTCGGAATATCGATGCATCATCCGCAAACGCGATGACGGTATGGTCAGCGAGCACAACGCGCTTATCGACACAGATATAGTCATTCCTGTGGTCTATTCGACGCGGGACAGGACGAACCTTAAAAGCGTTTATCAACAGTTTATGGAACGCACCCGTTATCTGAGAAGAGGCGACTATGTCTTCACAGATCGTCTGGTTGTTCCCCTTGTAATCGCTGAAATTGGCGCGAACGAGATTATGGACATTCGGCTTATGACATCGTTTGTCCGCCACCACACTGTGATTGGTAAGCCCATTGTCGCCTATATCCATAACGGTACACTTCTGAACCCGGAAGATGTACAGGCAGGACTTGAACGCGCAAGATTGGAAGGGGCGCGCTTGGCAGCAGGTCGCCTTGCGTCGGTAAGCGCGAATCTCGCAGCAACACAGTACCAGCCCGTCGGTTATGTTCTCGCAACAGCAAAAGACAAAGAAACAGCAACAATAAGCGACCGTGAAGCCGCCGTACGTGACCGACTAAAGCGTCAATCCGAAGAGTCTCAATCCAGATTGGTTTTATCGGGGGGACAGTGACCCTCGAAACTGGGAACCAGTCACGGATTCTTAAAAGCTGAACATTTTCCAGCTACAAACGAAGCACCCCGCTGCGCGGCATTGCATGGCACCGAACGGAAGAAATCATGACAGACCTTTCACCCATTCCTTTTGTTGATCTAAAGGCGCAGTTTTCGGCTTATCGAACTGCGATCGAAGAGGGCATCCAAGCAGTGCTGGAACATGGTGGCTTCATCATGGGACCGGAAGTCAAACAACTGGAAGCAAGCCTCTCTGAATTTTGCGGCGTGAAACACACGATTTCCTGTTCAAGTGGGACCGACGCCCTGCTCATGATCATGATGGCGGAAGGAATTGGGCCTGGAGACGCGGTATTTGTTCCAGCATTTACATTCACGGCAACGGCAGAGGCTATCTTACTACTTGGTGCCTCGCCGGTTTTTGTCGATGTCGAATCGGATAGCTTCAATATCGACGTGGCGGACTTGGAGCGCCAATTGGCAACCGTCACAAGCGCGGGAGGCCTGAAACCCCGAGGCATCCTGGCGGTCGATCTATTCGGCCAGCCGGCAAACTACCCAGCTTTGAACATACTGGCCGAGTCTCATGGTCTGAAGGTATGGAGCGATGCCGCTCAGAGCTTCGGCGGCGCTCTTGGAAACAAAAGCGTTGGCTCTCTAGCGCGCGCCACCGCCACAAGCTTTTTCCCGGCCAAACCGCTGGGCTGCTATGGAGATGGCGGCGCGGTCTTTACCGACGATGATGAGTTAGCGGAAAAGATGCGGTCAATCCGTGCACACGGCAAGGGCACTGCAAAATATGACATTGTCCGGATCGGCCTAAATGCGCGGCTGGACACGATTCAAGCTGCAGTCTTGTTGGCAAAGCTCCCCCATTTCTCAGATGAGATCGCCGCCCGCGAAGCCGTGGCAAAACGCTATGATGAAGGATTGTCAAACATCGTTGCGGTCCCGTCCCGCGCACCAGAAGCACAAAGTGCCTGGGCACAATACACCATTAAACTACCGGCTGAGCGACGCGATAAGGTATCGGCTGCTCTCAAGTCCGATGGAATTCCTACCGCCGTCTATTATCCCAGGTCCATGCATCTTCAATCCGCATACCGTGAGTATGGGGCTGGAGAAAACAGCATGCCGGTCAGCGAGAGGCTTTCGACAGAAGTGCTAAGCTTGCCGATGCATCCATTCCTTTCAAACGACGAATGTGACCGTATTATTGCCGCACTCGTTTCGGTAGGGAATGGATGAGACTATTGCCATTAAAAATTAAACATCAGATGGCTTGCGAGCGCTCAAGGCTAAGAATTGGCGCTAAACAACAGCTGCGGAAACTGCCCTTTGTCTAGATGTTCTCTTGGTAGGAGCGGACATTTGGGGCCCGTTGGTTACGCATTCATATCTTACCATCTCGCATAGATAAGCCGTTGTGTGGTGCTGCTACCGCGCATCGTCTTCTTCTTGCACAGAGAATATTATCGAACTCGACAGTGCTGCGCATCGGTGAAGATGCAGATGATATCTTCTTGGGCAATTTTCTAGGATTGGGTTTCACCTTGAACGCGCTTTCCCAGCGCTGGGGTCTATTAGATAATTCACGACTGTAAGGCATGACCATTGCGCAGAAAGCATCAGTTACCATTATCGAAACTGTCTTGCATGATCTCATGGTGAACATTACAGATAGAGGGTTGGCATTCCGTAAGAAAATCGGATTCTCCGCACCTTTTTGGTGATAGGTATTCACGCCCTTACTGATGGAACGGATACATTAAGAAAATCAACTGCAATTCAATATCCGAATTTGTAATGTCGTTATGACTATAGAACCTAACCCATATGAGTGAGGGGCGGGGAAAATGGTCCCGAAAAATTAGAGCATGTTTTTTCAATCACTCAGTTCCGATTCTGGCATGATGTTTTCTTCACATTCACTGATCCCTCAGACTCTCTAGCTTGGCAATTCGCCGTTCCGGTTGACTGATGAACACAGCAGACAAGTTTCCATGATGCTCCGTATCCTTTGCTTAGATATTGAGGGCGGCTTCGGAGGGTCCTCTCGAAGCCTCTACGAATCAATTCGCCATTTTCCGAAGGGCACCGTTTCTGTTTCAGTTATCTGTTACAAAGCCGGCCCCATTGTCTCCAAGTATCAAGAAATTGGAGTTGATGTATCCGTCGCAGAGATGATGCCGAAAGTATCGGCTCTTCCAAAAATTTCCAGAAATCTAATTGCCCAAAGTCTGGCATTAGTCGGCTGGTTCCGCTCTTCCAGATTCCGGGAGAAAATCGTCACTCAGTCGCAAGAGTTTGACCTTATACACCTGAACCACGAATCCCTTTGGTGGTTGGCTCGTTGGTTACATCCCAGAATAAAGATTCCGATTGTAATGCATATTCGCACCAACCCCTGGCCAAGCATGTTCGGGACGATTCAAGCAAAATCAATTGTGCGCTCAACGGATGGAATCGTATTTATCACTGAAATGGAAAAGAAAACCTTGGAAGGCCTTGCCGGCACGCCCGTTGATGGGACGGTCATTCACAATATAGTTTCAACTTTGTCGCCGGATGACGCCCCTCCTCAAGAGAGTGAGAGACCTTATACGGTTTGTTGCTTGTCCACCTTTACGTACCACCGCGGGATTGATCGTATCGTAGATATTGCGGTTGCCCTCAAAGAAATGGGCAAAGCGGATTCTGTTCGGTTTGTCCACTGTGGAAACATGGCGATGACACGTCATGAGGCTCAGATTCTTAAGTTGCCTTATAGAACCGGTATAACGTTAGCGGATTATGCAAAGGCTCGTGATGTACAATCATTGATTGATTTTCGTGGCCACGTCAGCCATACAAATTCTATTCTGCTCTCATCCGATGCCTTGATCAAACCGACCAGAGAAGCCAACCCCTGGGGGCGGGATATTCTGGAAGGGCTAGGGGCCGGATTACCGGTTATCTCATTTGGAACCTACAATAAGTTCGTGGAAAACGGAAAAACCGGCATCCTTAACCCAGAATTTGATGCGGTACAGGTCGCGAAGCAAATCCTCACGCTTGCAAACAATCGCGAAAAAAGTAAGGCGCTGGGAGCCGCCGGGCGGCACCGCATTCAGGAATTGTGCAATGGACCTGAGCGTGCCGCAGATCTATTGCGGTATTGGCACAGCGTTCGGACACCAAAAAACGACCAATAAGCAACGTCATAAAAAATGAACTTCCGTGCAATACATCATCGACCATTCCTGTTCATCTTCGTTTCCGCGTTGTGCGTCCGGTTTGCCTATTTCGCGCTGAACTTCACAACCGGCGATATATCGAATTACATGATGGAAGATTCCCACGGCTTTCTTATCAATGCGGAGATCCTGGCAAGGGGGGGGACGTTACTTGGGTTTGATGGAATCCCTAACTACGATCCTAGTGCCATGCCGATTCCGATCACACTGCTTGCACTTTGCTTGTGGTCCGGGATTGGCCTTTTCGGCTACCTGATCATTCAGATACTCGCAGATTCCCTAGCCTGTGTCCTTATTGCTCAATTGGCAGGCGAAGCGTCGAAAAGATACCTTCTTCTTGCAGGCACCCTCGCAGCGCTCAATCCAACTCAGATTCTTCTTTCGAATCTGGTTCTGACGGACACGATATTCTTCCTATTATCGGTTCTGTCTCTCTTAGCGTTTGTGCAATTGGTAAACAGGAAGACGGGATCGAAGCACCGATATGCCGTGGTACTCGGTATTTCCGTCGGAGCCGCGGCTCTGTGTCGAACGTCGATCCTTCCGTGGGTTCCCGTTTGTGTGACAGCATCCCTCATTATATTAATGTTGCGGTTTGGCGTTATGCCGGCCATCCGAAACACAATACTGACCAGTGTTTTGTTCATCATGTTGGTCGCGCCAATCGGCATTAGGAACCATATTGCCTATGACAATTTCGCGCTCACCTCTCAAGGCGGGACGCATCTTTTGTTTTGGGTGATGCCGCTGACTGCTGACTACGGCACTGGACGTTCCAGAGAAGAATCAGCAAATGAAGCATGGCGCCGGCTACAACAGCGCCCATCCTACAAGGAATCACAGGCAAGCCCATTCGCAAGCTCCGATCTGAAAAGTGCCTTAGGATTGGAAATGCTATGGGAGCTTGGTCCCGCCGCGATCATTAAGTCTTGGTTGGTGGGCAGTACACTTAACCTCGCCCTGCCTGCCACCACTATCACGCCGGCCATTCGAAATATCCCGCACGAAAGCTTCTACAATGCCAAAGGAGACACAATCATAGCGAAGGTCTGGCGTTATCTGACCCATGCCGACAACCGGGCCTATGTCTTGGTGAACCTGATTGGATTGATCGGTGCCTTGACGTGGCTATGTCTGTTACCACTTGGACTGTGGGAAATAATTCGAAAGGCACCATTGGCCGGGCTTGCCATGTTCCTATGGATTGGAGTCACCCTTGGGATTAATGGTCCTGTTGCATCGCCAAAATACAGATTGCCGATGGAATCGGCCTATGTTGTCTTCGTTGCGGCAGGGCTTCTTCGCGCCCGGCAAACCGTACAAAAGTCGTCCAGGTCACAATAGGATTCAGGCGCCTAATCCAATTCAAATGCGTCTTTGTAATCCCGCCTCAGCGCGGGATTTTGTTTTTCTTTTTCCAAGACACAGTCACCAATCGCGAGCACATCAAGCTCTGTCCCCATGAAACAGCGGAAGGCATCTTCCGGTGTCCCCACAATGGGTTCGCCGCGCACATTGAAGGATGTATTCACCACAACCGGACATCCCGTCCGGTCTTTGAATGCCGAAATCAGGGCGTGGTAGCGGGGATTGGTTTCTTTATGGACCGTCTGCAGGCGCGCTGAATAGTCGACATGGGTGACAGCCGGTATTTCGGAGCGCGGTATATTCAGCTTCTCAATCCCGAACAGCGCCTTTTGCTCTTCCGTCATCTCGACACAGCGTTCGGGCAAAACATCGGCGACCATCAGCATATAAGGGCTTTCCGCGTCATGGTCGAACCAGGCGCCTAGATCCTCTGCCAGGATCGACGGCGCGAACGGCCGGAAACTTTCCCGATACTTGACCTTCAGATTGAGGGTCTTTTGCATCTCAGGGGATCTCGGATCGCCCAGGATAGAGCGACCGCCAAGCGCACGCGGACCAAATTCCATCCGGCCTTGAAACCACCCGACGGCCTTGCCATCCGCCAAGGCATCAGCGACACGGCTTGTCATCGCATCACCTTCAAGGACATCAAACACGGCGCCTTCAGCCGCAAGGCGGCTTTCAATGTCGGACTGGGGAAAGCTTGGCCCCAGGTAAGCGCCACTCATGCCATCCTGGTTGTCTGCAACGTTCCTGGGTCGACCCAGATACCAGTGGTGGGCCGCCAATGCCGCACCCAGGGATCCGCCCGCATCGCCGGCTGCCGGTTGAACCCAGATGTTTTCAAAACATCCATCGCGATGGATTTTCCCATTCGCAACGCAGTTGAGCGCCACCCCACCCGCCAGACAGAGATTTTTCGACCCGGTTTCCTTTGCCGCGGACCGGGCGAGGCGCAGCATTGCCTCTTCAACAACCCATTGGACAGACGCGGCAAGATCCATATGGCGCTGATCCAGCTTTTCTTCCGCACGACGAGGCGGCCCGCCGAACAGCTTGTCGAACGCCGGCGTGGTCATTGTAAGCCCGCCACAATAATCGAAATACCGCATATCCATGCGGAAAGACCCATCCGGCTTCAGGTCAATCAGGTGTTCAAGAATGGTATCCGTGAAACGGGGGGCGCCATAAGGCGCCAAGCCCATCACCTTGTACTCACCCGAGTTTACTTTAAACCCGGTGTAATAGGTGAAAGCGGAATAAAGCAGCCCGAGCGAATCCGGGAAATGCATCTCCTTCAAGATTTCCAGCGCCGCACCTTTGCCGTAGCTAAGCGATGTCGTCGCCCACTCACCCACCCCATCTGCCGTCAGCACGACAGCATCCTCAAAAGGAGAGGGGTAAAACGCGCTTGCCGCGTGACTTTGATGGTGTTCGGTGAAGAGCAGCTTCTTTGGATCCGGCTTAACCCCATCGGCAAGCGAGCCCAAATCCTTAAGCAGAGTGTCTTTGAGGAAAAGCTTCTCCTTGACCCAGACAGGCATGGCCATGCTGAAGCTTTTAAAGCCGCGCGGAGCAATTGCCAGGTAGGTCTCCAGCAGCCGCTCAAACTTCAGGAACGGCTTGTCATAGAAAGCAATGTAATCAAGGTCATCCAGCGTTAGACCGCCTTCATCCAAGCAATATTGGATCGCGGAACGCGGAAAGTCGGAGTCATGCTTAATGCGCGTAAAACGCTCCTCTTGCGCGGCAGCGACAACATTGCCGTCAATGCACAGAGCCGCAGCGCTATCGTGGTAGAACGCGGAAACTCCGAGTATGCGCAGGGGCTTGCCGGTCACGGCAACGTTCCGATCCGTCCTAGAAAATTGTATAGATGAAGGGCGCTACAGCAGAGCCTTTGGTCAGAACGATCAGTCCGCCAAAGAACAGAACCATGATCATGATCGGCAACAGCCAGAATTTCTTACGGACCCTCATGAAGTCCCAAAGCTCGGCCAAAAACGACATAATCATCCCTTTCTAAACCACCACACGCGATGAAACTGCCCGTATTCTGCTCAAAAACCAAGACGTACAGACTGTCAAAACTGTTTTGTCATCGTATCCGGCGTGGGGCCCTTCGGTTCGCGATCAATCCAGTAACTTTCAACTGTCTTGGATCCACGCTGCCGAAGCGGGTCAAATCCGAATAACCGCATCGCAAACCCCATCGGTGTGAAGACACCAAAAAACATCAACCCCATCACGATCGGATTGACGATCCGATGCAGCAGCAATCCAAAGCGCGTCCATACAAAGTTAAGCGGCGCTAAGATCGTTGGTCGGACAAACGCAACAATGCCGAAAACAGCCGAAGCGACCGCAAGCATCGCAGCGACTTCCATCCTTTCCGCATAGAGCTGAAAGCCAGCAATCAATGCAAAAAAAACACAGAACACCACCCCAAACGACCGGTCCGAAGCCGTTGGTGTGTTGCGATGCGATTCCAGTCGCTCGTGCATCCCTCCGCTCATGGCCGCGGCATATCAGAAGTCGTCAATCCTCACAACATTAGATTTCCCTTCGCCCCAGTGCCGGGAATGACTGCAACCTTGACAGCAGGGGCGGTGAAAGGTTGAACCCCGTTGAGGAAGGCAGATCACCTTATGTCCACTACACAAGATTCAATTCTGTTCCAACGCCGTGCTTCAGCCACATTTCTATGGGCCGGACTGTCTGCGTCGATTCTGATCTATGGTATCGTCATGGTTGGGTCGCGTGAGTTGAACTTGAGCTTGTTCGATGTCGCCCTTCCGACAATCGTCATCGGCCTGTTTCTTTGGAAGCCCGGCGATATCAAGTCCTTAATAACCGAAACTGGTATGATGGCTGAGGCGCGGCTCGCAATCGCTGCCATCGGTTTAATTGCTATACATGTCTGCATTCATCTAATTGGTCCCTTTGACCCCTCCCATACAGGCCTGTTCCGTGAATCTCTGAAATCCGCAGGATTCTTTGGTCAGTTCCTTCTGTTGGTGATCTTGTTTAAGGTTTTCCTACGGCACCTTCCTTCTATCAGAATATTGAGCATATTGATCGCTGTCGTCGCCCTTGTTGCGATCACACGCCACGTGTTCGAGATCTATGGCGGGGATTGGGGGCTTGGGTCCTGGTTTCTTCCCCGGAACCTGCATCTGGCGCTCATAGCGACGCTATTGATTTGCACCTACGCTGCCTATGTTGGCGCCAGTCCTGATCAGAAGGCCAAAGACAGACATTTTGTCATTGCCGTACATATCATCAGTACAGCAACGGCCTATATTCTTTTCAATAAGGCAATGGTCATCCTGCTTGTTGGGATACTGCCGATTCTTTGGCTACGCGTCTCTATTCGAAATGCCGTGATCGCGCTTGCATTGGCCGCAGGTCTTGCTCTCACTTTAACCATTAGCCTGTCCGCCCTCACCGACTTCGCATTTTTCAAAGGTGTTGATTCACTGGGAGAGTCGACAAAGGTTCGTATCGCGATGTGGGACGCGTCATTGAAGGCAGGGGCTGAAGCCTTTCCTTGGGGAATTGGATTGGGTCAGTTACCCCCAATTCTGTCCCAGGTGCCGGAGGGAGGATTGGATGTAGACATTGGCTCGCGCATCGTCCGAGTCCAGAATGTCTATCTGCCGCATAATGTCTTCATTGCCCATTTTTCTGAAATGGGGCTGCTCGGCCTGATCTTTTCCGCCTGTTTGATCGGACTGGTCGTCAAGGCCTGCCGTCGCTTTCCGACACGATTGGCGATTGCAGCTGGATTGCTGGTCGCCGCGCCGATGATGTTACAGGACGCGCTTGGCCTTCGGGCAATCCCCGTATTGCTCGCCTTAGCCTGTGTCTTACCCGCAGGCTCGGCCAAGCAAGATTCCGGCTTGGCGTGACCCATGGGCTTGGCTATGTGAAGGGCCAACTTCAGCCCTTCGGAGATGCGGCCCATGTTCAAGACACTCGATGACCTCGATTTTGCCGGCAAGACCGCGCTAGTGCGCGCCGATCTGAATGTGCCGATGCTGAATGGTGTCGTCACCGACGCAACCCGCATCGCGCGCTTGGCGCCGACAGTAAAAGACCTGCGCGCCAAAGGAGCCAAGGTGGTCTTGCTATCCCATTTCGGACGCCCCAAAGGAAAGCGCGTGGAAGAAATGACACTGGCCCCGGCGGCACGCGCCGTCGAAGATGTCCTGGGCGTGCCTGTGACTTTCGCGAATGACTGTATTGGTGCAGATGCTGTACAGGCTATCGCAGGATCGGGTGACGCGGTCGTTGTCCTGGAAAACCTGCGCTATCACGCGGGCGAGGAAGCGAATGATGAGGGGTTCGCTGCCGCTTTGGCAGCCTTAGGCGATATCTATGTGAATGACGCCTTCTCAGCTGCCCATAGGGCGCATGCCTCCACACACCGGATCGCCGGGCTGATGCCCGCTGTCGCCGGTCGGAACATGCAGGCGGAACTTGAAGCCCTCTCCGCCGCGCTGGGAGAGCCGGAACGGCCAGTCGCGGCGATCGTTGGCGGTGCGAAAGTTTCAACTAAGCTTGCCGTGCTGGAAAATCTGGTTGGCCGGGTCGAACTGCTCATCATCGGTGGCGGGATGGCGAACACGTTCCTCTATGCCGGCGGCGTTTCTGTAGGCAAATCTCTTTGTGAGCCTGATCTCGCTGAGACGGCCCGACAGGTGATGGCGAAGGCGGCGGAGAGCGGATGTGAGATCGCCCTGCCCGGTGACGCGGTCGTCGCACGGGAGTTCAAGGCAGGGGCGCCTTTCGAAGTCGTGCCAATTGATGCCATCCCGGATGACGCCATGATGCTGGATGTCGGACCAGAAACCACACGCAGTCTTTGCGAGAAGCTGCAGTCCTGCCGAACGCTGATCTGGAACGGCCCGATGGGGGCCTTCGAAATTCCGCCATTTGACGATGGGACGGTCGGTCTTGCCGAGGCCGTGGCAGATCTGACCGATGCGGGTTCCATGCGCTCTGTCGCCGGTGGCGGCGATACCGTTGCTGCGATGTCAGCGGCCGGTGTTAGCGAGCGGATCACCTATATCTCCACCGCCGGCGGTGCTTTTCTGGAGTGGATGGAAGGACGCGCCCTCCCTGGTGTGGAGGCCTTGGCAGAGGCAGCGAAGTAAGCCCATGCGCCGGATCGCCCATCATGCTGCCGCTTGCGCTTTATGGGCCACGCTGTTGGTGCTCGGCACAATGGTGCCGCACCCGGCAGGCGCGCGGGATCTTCCCGGTCAGCAATTCCATATCCGTGCGAGCGAATTGCCTGCCCCCTATGCAGAAGACTCCGCCTCCAATTCATCGCGCACCGTCGCCAGACCGTCCGGCGCCCGCCCGCTTGTTCCTAAAGGCTTCCGCATCCAGCTCTTTGCCGAAAGGCTGGATCATCCCCGCAATATGGTGGTCGATGCGACCGGCCGCGTTTTCCTAGCGGAAAGCAAGGTGGGGCAGATTACCCTACTGCAGGATACCAATCATGATGGTCGTGCTGAGCAGATCGAACCATTCCTGCAAGGCTTTGACAGGCCACATGGCATGGCGATCCGGGATGACTGGCTTTATATCGCCGACCGGCAGGCAATTTGGCGCGTTGCGCTTTCTGGAACCCCCAAGCCGGAACGCCTGACCGAGCGTGGGGCACTTGGCGCCGCCAGCGGCCATTGGACCCGCAATATCGCTTTCAGCACCGACGGTCGGAAACTCTTCGCTGCCATCGGCTCACGGGGGAACATCGCGGAAGAGCCTATCCCACGCGCCTCAATCCAGGTCTTTTCAGTTAAACAGGATGGCACACTCGGCCCCCGCCAAACCTGGGCGACAGGCCTTCGCAATCCTGTCGGAACCGCTGTTCATCCGATCAATGGACAGCTCTATACCGTTGTGAATGAACGCGATGGGCTTGGCGACCGGCTTGTCCCGGATTTCTTCACACGCGTAAAGAAGGGCGCGTTTTATGGCTGGCCCTACAGCTATATCGGTAGCCACCCACAGCCGGGCTTCGCCGAACGCCGGCCCGATCTTGTCGCCGCCGCGCTGGCACCGGATGTGCTGTTTCAAAGCCATTCCGCGCCCATCGGGATGATCTTCGCCAAGGGCGGTGATTTTCCCGATAGCTGGCAGGATGACGCTCTGGTTGCCTTTCGGGGGTCCTGGAATGCTGCACGCCCAACCGGCTACAAAGTCGTCCGCATTCCGTTCGAAGATGGGCGTCCGATCGGCGGATACGAAACCCTGATCAGCGGCTTCAGGCTTGATAATCCCACAAACGGGAAACCGGGCCCAGCTGTCGTCTGGGGCAGACCGACCGGGTTGACCTTGATGCCGGATGGCGCCTTATTGATCAGCGACGATACCGGCAAGACCATCTGGCGGATGACGCGCCGATGACGGACCTACTGCGGATAGGGATTGAAACCCGTGATTCGGCAAATCGCCGCGCATGGTGTATAATCGCCGCCTTCGGTTGATCACAATCGCTAGATAAGGACCACTCGGCACGTGTCGGATGCAATCGGATCCACAGCAGTCTCACCGCTTTCAGCGGGCAGCCGTCTGCGTGCAGATCTCATTCGGCTGCGCAGCAGCGAGGAACGCGCCCTTACCGCACGGGAAAGTGCCGATCTGAACAGCTTCAGCCGAAGCCTGCAGACAGCACTGAACGCCAATAGGGACACAGCCCGCGAGACCCCGACCGCCCGGCAGCCTTCCCGTGAGCCACCGCCCCGGGTTCAAGAAGCCGCGCAATCCCTGATCAGTGCCGTTGACCAGATTGGTCGGGAAAGAGACGATCAAACCACGCCACGCGGTGCAGTTCTCGATATCGTCGTTTGACCCAACCGCTGCCTCTGATCCAGCCCGCTCATCCGATACAGCAACATTTCCCATGGTAGCGCTTTATATCCATTGGCCTTTCTGCCGATCCAAATGCCCCTATTGCGACTTCAATAGCCATGTAAGAGAAGCAATAGATCATCACCGCTGGCGCGACGCTTTATTGCGGGAATTGGAAACATCCCTGACAGCGTACAAGCAAGACAACCCAGAGGCTCGGCTGGAGACGATCTTCTTTGGCGGCGGCACGCCGTCCCTCATGGAACCGGAGACGGTTGCCGCCCTGATCGAAAGCGCGAAATCCGAGCTTCCCTGCGCGCCCGATTTGGAAATCACGCTGGAAGCCAACCCTACATCTGTCGAGGCAGGGCGGTTTCGCGGTTTTGCGGAGGCAGGGATCAATCGGGTCTCGCTTGGCATACAGGCGTTGAATGATACCGCCCTTCGCTTCCTTGGCCGGGAACACAGCGCAACGGAAGCCCGCGCGGCAATTGAGACGGCCCGCACCCTGTTTCCCCGCCATTCCATCGACCTGATCTATGCCCGGGCCGGGCAGGATGCCGAAGCCTGGAAGCAGGAACTAACGGAAGCCCTGCCCTTGGCCGGCGATCATATCTCGCTCTACCAGCTTACCTTGGAGCCCGGAACTGCCTTCCTGACCCGCGCCCGAAAGGGAGAGATATTGACCGCCGATGAAGAGTCCGGCGCCGGATTGTTCGAGATGACCCAATCGCTGTTGGAGGATGCGGGCTTCCCCGCCTATGAGATTTCCAACCACGCCAAACCGGGCGGCGAGAGCCGTCACAATCTGGTTTACTGGCGGTATGGAGACTATCTCGGCATCGGGCCCGGCGCCCATGGTCGAATAAGCGACGACAAGGGTGGCAAGCACGCAACGCACCGTTTGAGATTGCCGGAGAAATGGTTGACCGCTGTCGAGGCGCGAGAGGACGGCCTGGAGGAAAGCACCCAGATCGATGCGGAGCGGCGGGCTCAGGAACTGCTGATGATGGGACTGCGCCTTCGCGAAGGCGTGCCGGAATCGCGTCTTCGGACAGAGACCGGGCAGGGCTTCGAGACCCTTCCCGCGGACCGATTGTTAACTCTGGAAGAAGAGGGGCTGATCACCTTAGAAGTCACTGGTGAAATCACTGGCGACATGACTAGTAGGGACAGATGCCTGATCGTTACTGCGGAGGGTCGTGCGAGGCTGGATGCGATTCTGAGCTACCTCCTCTGAACAATGCGAGGAAACGACTATGGTCCGTTAGAGGGCCTCACCCCTCACGAGGCGTGGCAGTTCTCCGACAACGCCCATGGCATGACGCATCAGGAACTTGCGGGCCGGCGGCGTCCGGTTGACGGCGGCAAGCCCGATATCCCGCGCCAGCCTTAGCGGCGCCACATCGTTTGAGAAAACCTTCGTCAGCCCGTCAGTCACGGCGGCCAGCAGCACGTTATCGAACCGCCGCCAACGCTCATAGCGTTCCAGAACCGGGGCCGAGCCGATATCCATGCCGATCCGGGCGGCATCGACCAAGACCTCTGCCATCGCCGCCACATCGCGCAGCCCCATATTGAGGCCTTGTCCGGCGATTGGGTGAATCGCATGGGCCGCATCTCCGATCAGCGCTAAGCGCTCCCCGACATAGCTCTCGGCCTGGCTCAGGCTCAGGGGATAAGAGAAACGCGGGCCGGTCAGGGAAAGATCCCCCAACCAATCGCCGAACCGCAAGCGCAACTCGGCCAGGAACTCATCTTCCTGCAATACCATCAACCGCGCGGCCTCATCCGTTTGTTCGGACCAGACAATGCTCATTCTGTCATCGGTCATGGGCAACATGGCGAAAGGGCCACCGGGCAGGAACAACTCCACCGCGACGCCACCATGAGAGCGTTCATGCTTGACCGTGCACACAATCGAGGTCTGACCATAGCGCCAGCCCGTTGATTTAATCCCCGCCGCTTCCCGCGTACGGGAAAACTTGCCATCCGCCGCGATAGCCAACGGGGCCTCAATCGTCCGGCCGTCCGCCAGCTGTGCCGTGGCGCGTATCCCATCGCGCTCGATACCTTCCATCGCCACGGGCGCGATCAGATCCAACGTATCAAGGGTCTTGGCGCGCCGGTAAAGCGCTGCCCGGAAGGCGCGGTTTTCAATGATCCAGCCGAAGGGGTCGCTGCCGACCTCCTGATGGTCATAATGCAGGAAGAGGGGGGAAACACCGCGCATCGGATGCCCATCAGCGACCCGAATGTCCCAGATCGGACTGGCGGCCGCTTCCAACGCGTCGTCCCACACACCAATGGTCTTAAGAACCCGCGCCGAGCCAAAGGCAATCGCCGATGTCCGCCCATCATAATCCGCTTCCAGGATAGCGTCAGGCGCATCCCGATCCACGACAGCGCATCTCAATCCCTGCTCCGCCAGGGCAACGGCCAAGGTCATGCCGACCATTCCGCCGCCGGCAAACACCACATCCGCCTGTTGCGCGGCGCCGGTTTCGGATCGCGTGCCCGTGTTATCTGTACAATGCGCTTTGCTCATAGTGAGAAGAATGGGCGAGACCACCCTGCTGTCCAACCGAAAACGGCACACTAAGTTGCCTATTTTTTAATCGGTGATTTTTCAATGCCCATAAATTAATCATATTTTTGCATAAAATATTACTCTTTCGGTTTGAAAAAATGTCTTAACCTATTGTTTTTAAACATAGTTCATGAGTCTGAAATAGTTGGCACGAATCTTGGTCTTACACCCCGGACACTGCAGCGCATCACCCTGATGCGGCATCATGCCGCCGAATGGGTTTGGCCTTATGGCGATGTGTTGACGGATGGGAGCTCGGCGTCGCCGGGTTTCGGTTACCAAGGGGAGCCAAGAGGAATACCGATATGAAACTTGTTATGGCAATTATCAAACCCTTCAAACTCGACGAGGTGCGCGAAGCACTGACCGGCCTCGGCGTTCAAGGGTTGACGGCAAGCGAAGTCAAAGGCTTCGGTCGTCAAAAGGGGCAGACGGAAGTCTATCGCGGCGCTGAATACGCAGTGAGCTTCCTTCCGAAGGTAAAGATCGAGATCGTCGTAGATGACGGTATCTCCGATCAGGTGGTCGAAGCGATCCAGAAAGCCGGCGCCACGGGCCGGATCGGGGATGGAAAAATCTTCGTCCTGGACGTCGCACAGGCGGTTCGAATTCGCACCGGCGAATCCGGCGCCGAAGCGCTTTGATCAACAAAGACACGAAATACCTAAATACGACTATCGTCTAGGAGGACATATCCGATGAAACTCTCGACCAAGACGCTGAGCGTCGGCGCGATTGGCGGCACCGCCGTCATGGCAGCCAGCCCAGCCTATGCCGATGTCCCGCTGGAGACCGGCTACATCTTCAACACACTTTCCTTCCTGATGCATGGCTTCCTGGTCATGTGGATGGCAGCTGGTTTCGCCATGCTGGAAGCCGGCCTGGTACGCTCCAAAAACACCGCGACCCAATGCCTGAAGAACATTGGTCTTTATTCCATTGCCGGCCTGATGTTCTGGCTGGTTGGTTACAACCTGATGTATCTCGACGTCAGCAGCTGGATCGGCACCCCGATGCCATGGTCGTCCGGCGGTGTTCCGGACGCAGCTGCCCTGGAAGGCGGTGAATATTCGTCCGAATCCGATTGGTTCTTCCAGATGGTCTTCGTGGCCGCAACCGCATCTATCGTGTCCGGCGCCGTTGCCGAACGCGTGAAGCTCTGGTCGTTCTTCATCATGGTTGTTGTCCTGACAGCAATCATCTACCCGATCCAGGGTTCCTGGACCTGGGGCGGCGGCTGGCTCAGCGAAATGGGCTTCTCCGACTTCGCCGGTTCCACGATCGTTCACTCGGTCGGTGGCTGGGCAGCTCTGACCGGTGCCATCATCGTTGGTGCACGTAAGGGCAAATACGGCTCTGACGGGACCATGACCCCGATGCCGGGCGCCAATCTGCCGCTCGCCACGCTTGGTACCTTCATCCTGTGGATGGGCTGGTTCGGTTTCAATGGCGGCTCACAGCTTGCCATGGGCACGATGGCTGACATTACCGATATCGGGACGATCTACATCAACACCAACCTGGCTGCTGCAGCCGGTGTCGTTGTCGCGATGATCATGACCCAGATCCTCTTCAAGAAGATCGATCTGACCATGGCGCTGAACGGTGCCCTGGGCGGTCTGGTCGCAATCACCGCAGAACCGCTGGCCCCGAGCCCGATCATGGCGATCATCATCGGTGGTATCGGTGGTGCCCTGGTGGTCTTCGCGGTCCCGCTGTTCGACAAGTTGAAGATCGATGATGTCGTCGGTGCCGTCTCCGTCCACCTGGTGGCCGGGATCTGGGGTACGCTCGCCGTGCCGCTCACCAACGACGGTGCTTCCTTCGGTACTCAGATTGTCGGGATTGCCGCAATCGGCGCCTTCGTCGCGGTCACCAGCGGTATCGTCTGGATGATCCTGAAGGTTACCATCGGCGTCCGCGTCGACGAGGAAGCTGAATATCTGGGTCTCGATAAAGCCGACCTTGGTATGGAAGCCTATCCAGAATTCGGAACGGGATCTCAGTCGCTCTGAACCCGTTTCGTGTGCGCCGGCGGCGGAGACTCGACCCGCTGCCGGTGACCACCCCGCAACCTTACCCCGGAGGAATTTCCTCCGGGGTTTTTTTATCTACGCACATCAATTACAAATATTCGTCTCTGGCCTAGTATTTTCTTTATTTTAAATCACGAGCGAATCTATGGTACGCATACCTCCGAATATCTAATTTCTCATGAGACGATGGAAATGCTGACCAGACTGGATGCATTAAAAGACTATCCATTCGACCGGTTGATCGCCCTGTTGGCCGGGCAGCAACCGGCACCGGATAAGGCACAAATCCCACTGCATGTCGGTGAGCCCCAGGGAGCCTGCCCGGATTTCGTATCCGAGATCATCGCGCGTGAGGCCGCGTCATTTGGAAAGTATCCATCTGTCCGTGGCGATGCGGACTATCTGTCCGCTGCCGCTGAATGGCTGACCAATCGCTTTTCCCTGCCAGCCGGCACCGTTGATCCTAAACGCAATGTCGTGGCTGTCGCCGGAACACGGGAAGCGCTTTACCTGATCGCAAATTCCGCAGTCTTGCGGAAGGAAACAAAATTGCCGGCGGGCATAAAGCCGACGGTGCTCTACCCAAATCCGCTGTATCATATCTATTACGGCGGAGCGCTTGGCGCCGGGGCGGAGCCCGTGGGCCTGCCAGCGACCGCTGAAACCGGATTCGCCCCAGACTTCGATGCCGTCCCGGAAGAGGTGCTGGATCGCGCCGCCCTGGTCTATTTATGCAATCCGGGGAACCCGACAGGCGCCGTCATTGGGCGGGAACGCCTGGAGGATATGGTTCGGCGAGCCCGGCGCCATGGCTTCCTGCTGGTCGTCGATGAGTGTTATTCCGAGATCTGGTTCGATGAGCCACCCGCCGGCGGGTTATCCGCCGCCTTGAGCGCCGAACCGGATAATCCATCGCTGGATAATGTTGTCGTCATGCATTCCCTGTCGAAGCGATCCGGTGCGCCAGGGCTTCGCGTCGGCTTCACAGCCGGTGGCGAGGAAGCGATTGATGACTTCTTGATGCTGCGGAATTACGCCGCTGCGACGGTCCCGGGCCCCTTACAAACGGCAGCCGCTGCCTTGTGGCGGGATGAGACCCATGTCAGTCGGAACCGCGATCACTATACGACACTGATGGCGATAGCGGATGAGGAGCTTGGCGCCGTGCCCGGCTATCAGCGTCCCGCCGCCGGCTTCTTCCTGTGGCTGGATATTGCCGAGTGCTTTGGCGACTGCGAAACCGCAGCCCGCCGGCTCTGGACCGAACAGGGGTTGAAAGTCATGCCCGGCCGGATGATGGCGCAACCATTCGGACACGGTGACGAGACGCCAGGGGACCGCTATGTCCGGATTGCCCTGGTTCATGACCAGGACACGGTTCGCGAGATTTGCCGGCGTATTCGCGCTTCGGCTATCGGTAACATTTAACGGCGTCGAAACGATAGTAAGTTCAGACAAGGGGAATCGCCATGGCGATGACAGAGAGAATCAAAGACATCCGACCGACGGCATTCCTGCCGGATGGGGCCGCCGATTATATGAAACGGCGCGCGGTAGAAGGCGCTGGCATTGCCTTGATCGCTTTGGGTATCTTGATGCTGGCTGCCCTTGTCAGTTTCGACGCCATGGATCCATCAATCAATCACGCGACCGACCGGGACCCCAGAAACTTCCTCGGCGAGACCGGCGCGCTTCTATCGGATACGATGCTGCAATGGACCGGCCTCGTCGGCCTGCTACCCGCCTTCTTCCTGGCCGCTTGGGGCTGGCGACTGGTAACCGACCGCCGTTTGCCGGGCTGGGGGTTCCGCGTTGCCGCCGCGCCGCCAACCGTCGCGCTGGCCTGCCTCGCCGCCGCCTTCATTCCGGTGCCGGGTGGCTGGCCCCTGGCCGTCGGGTTGGGCGGTTTCGTCGGAGATGGTATCGGGGCCGCTGTTCTGCGAATTGTACCGGCTCCCTTGATGACGTCCGGATATGGCGCAGAGATCATCGCCGCGACCGCCTCCTTGGCCGCCGCCGTGGTATTCCTGCTGACGCTTGGCATCACCTGGCGGGAATGGCGCGCCATGGGGCGCAGCTGTATCGCCGGCTACCGGGCGGCAAAGACACTGCCAGAACGCGCGAAGGGTCTCTCCACAGGTCTGCGCAAGCGCGTCTCCCCACCTGAAAGCCCGGCAGAAGATGCGGTTGAGCCCAGTTTAGCGCGTAAGGTCATGCGAAAGGCACCACCCCGCGAGAAAGCCCAGGCCCGACCCGTCCGCGACGACCGCATCGAAGTTCCAAGCGAGACCACCCAGTCCAAACGGGCCAAGAAGGAACGCCAGATCACCCTCGACCTGCCGGCGCAGGATGGCGAATACCATCTGCCACCGCTCGACATTCTGATCGACCGCCAACCGGATCGCGATGCGCAGTCCCAGAACGCCGACGGTCTTGAACAGAATGCGCGGTTGCTGGAAGGGGTGCTGGAAGATTTCGGGGTCAAGGGTGAGATCGTCAAGGTACGGCCCGGCCCGGTCGTCACCCTGTATGAACTTGAGCCGGCACCGGGCACCAAAACCAGCCGAGTGATCGGCCTCGCCGATGATATCGCCCGTTCCATGAGCGCGATTTCTGTTCGCATCGCGACTGTGCCCGGCCGCAGCGTCATCGGCATTGAACTTCCCAATGCGAAGCGGGAAATGGTCGGCCTGCGGGAGATCCTGAGCTCCACGACCTATGAAAGCAGCAAGGCGAAACTGCCGCTGATCCTGGGGAAAGACATCGGCGGCGCGCCGGAAGTGGTCGATCTGGCCACCATGCCGCATCTGCTGATCGCCGGGACGACCGGATCGGGTAAATCCGTCGGGCTGAACGGGATGATCCTGTCGCTGCTCTATAAGATGACGCCGGATCAATGCCGCTTCATCATGATCGATCCGAAAATGCTGGAGTTGAGCGTCTACGACGAAATTCCGCATCTTCTGGCCCCGGTCGTGACCGATCCGAAGAAGGCGGTGGTCGCCCTGAAATGGACGGTTCGGGAGATGGAGGACCGTTATCGGTCGATGTCCAAACTCTCGGTCCGCAATATCGACGGCTATAACAAGCGGGTCAGTGAAGCCGCCCGAAAAGGCGAGGTCATCACCCGTCGTGTCCAAACCGGTTTCGACGCCGATTCCGGCAAGCCGATTTTCGAAGAAGAACCGCTCGATCTAACGCCGCTGCCGTATATTGTCGTTGTCGTTGATGAAATGGCCGATCTGATGTTGGTCGCCGGCAAGGATATCGAGGCTTCCATCCAACGACTGGCGCAAATGGCACGCGCCGCAGGAATCCATGTCATCCTGGCGACGCAACGCCCCTCGGTCGATGTCATCACCGGCACCATCAAGGCCAACTTCCCGACCCGGATCAGTTTCTCCGTCACCTCCAAGGTCGATAGCCGCACAATCCTGGGCGAACAGGGGGCCGAGCAGCTGCTGGGCCGCGGCGACATGCTGCATATGGCCGGCGGCGGACGGATAAATCGTGTCCATGGTCCCTTTGTCGACGATCCAGAGGTTGAAGTCGTCTGTGAATTTCTTAAGTCCCAAGGGCAACCGGATTATATCTCCTCTGTCACTGACGAAGAGGATATGTCCGGCGGCTTCGACACCGATGTTTCTGGCGCATCCGCCTTTATGGAAGGTGCCTCAGGCAGAGGTGGCGGCAGCGAGGCCGAACAGCTTTACGACCAAGCTGTTGCCCTTATCGCGCGGGAGGGAAAATGTTCGACAAGTTTCGTGCAACGCCACCTTCAGATCGGCTATAACCGCGCGGCGCGTATCGTCGAGCAGATGGAGAAAGAGGGTGTTGTCAGCCAGGCCAACCATGTCGGCAAACGGGAAGTCCTGGTGGGCGACCATAGCCACTAACGTCTCACGCTGGAGCACCAACAGCCGTATCCTTCGACACGCGGCGTGCATCCTGCTCTTCGCAAGCCTCATCACCCCGGCGGCGGCGCAGAACTTCGCAAACGCGCCGACTGGGGAGATCGACCGTGTTACGGGCTATCTGAACAGCATCCGAAGCTTCAGCTCACGCTTTGTGCAGGCGAACGCGGATGGCGGCTATGTCGAGGGGCTGATCCGGGTCGAGCGCCCAGGCAAGATGCGCATCGACTATGACCCTCCGTCCCCCTATCTCGTCGTCGCCGATGGATTGTTTTTCATTTTCGTCGACCAGGAATTGGAAGAAGTAAGCCATATCCCGCTTAGCCTGACCGCGGCGCAGTTCGTTTTGCGCGATGATCTGGGGATCGGCTTGGACATCGAGGTGGCTGAGTACCGGCACCGCGCCGGTCTGATCGAGATGACGATCCGAAGCGCCGAAGAGCCGGAAGCCGGGTCGGTCACGCTGACCCTGAATGAGGAACCGCTGATGCTGCGGCAATGGACCGTGGTTGATGGTCAGGGGCTCGCAACCCATGTCACCCTGGTTGATCCGATCTTTAACAACCCACAGGATCCGGAGGCCTTCGTCTTCGTCAATCCTTGGGCAACCCGAGACGAGCAAGGTAAATGACCCTTTCGACCGGCAGCAGCAATGCAGATCAGGTGGAATACTGGCAATCCGCCTCCGGCTTGAAATGGGTCCGGCATCAGGAAGCGCTGGATGCCACAATGGCGGAGGTCGCGGAAACCCTCCTTAAGACCGCTGCTCCTGCCCCCAATGAGCATGTCCTGGACATCGGCTGTGGCTGCGGCGCAACAACCCTGATGCTAGGCAAGGCTGTGGGACCGGAAGGTTTGGTCACCGGCCTGGACATCTCCCCACCCCTGCTGGCGCGCGCGGAAGAACGCCGAAGCGAGGCCAAGGCAACCAATATCACCTTCCAGGAAGGCGATGCTCAAGTGACCGATTGGGGGAACGAGCGCGTCGATCTGATCACCAGCCGTTTTGGCGTCATGTTTTTCGATGATCCCGTCGCCGCCTTCAGCAACCTGGCCAAGGCGCTGAAGCCGGGCGGGCGTATCGCCTTTGTCAGCTGGGCAGCACTGGACAAGAATCCCTGGTTTTCAGTCCCGCGCGAAGCCGCCGTGGCACGTCTCGACAAACCGACACCCGCCGACCCACGGGCCCCCGGCCCCCTCGCCTTTTCAGAAATCGACTATGTCACCGGGATCCTACGTGACGCGGGTCTAGCCAATATCGAGGCGCAGGAACAAGAGATCCCGCTCGTCATACCCGGCACGGCGCAGGACGCCGCCACCCTCGCCGGCAGTATCGGCCCCGCCGCGCGCATCATGAAGGAATTCTCCGGCACCGAAGATGACCTCGCCGCCATTGTTGAAGCCGTGCGCGTTGCCTACGCAACCTATGAAACAGCCAACGGTGTTAGGGTTCCCGCCCGGTTGAACGTGTTTTCAGCAACCGCAGGCACCTGAAGCACCCCCCATCATTCCCACAGCGGCGGGAATTCAGGACCATTTTCAGAATCGCGATGCTGGAGGCTCCAGGTCTCAGATCGTGAGACGTCGATCCCTAAACCGTCACCATCTCCGTGCCGCGGCCGATGGCAACGACGCCGGAGCGGGCGACTTCTACATCGCCCAGCGCGCGCATCAGATCGACGAAGCTGTCGACCTTGCCCGTATCCCCATCGATGATGAAGACGAAGCTTTCCAGCGTCGTATCGGCGACCTTGGCATCGAAGACATCGGCGATGCGCAGGCTTTCGCGGCGTTGATGATCCTTTGCGCGCACTTTGATGAGGGCCAGCTCGCGTTCCACATGCGGGCCTTCCAAGGTCAGGTCATGGACATCATGCACCGGCACAAGACGGCTGAGCTGGGCCTTGATCTGTTCGATCACCATCTCGGTCCCCGTGGTGACGATATTGATGCGGCTGACACTCTCATCCGCCGTGACCGTCGAGACCGTGAGGCTTTCAATATTGTAGCCGCGACCGGAGAAGAGCCCGATCACCCGGGCCAGCACCCCCGGCTCGTTATCGACGATGACCGCAAAGGTGTGGCGGCGCACGGCCTTATCCTGATCCACGATCATATAGGCTGATCCAGGCTGACCCACTGTTCCGCTTTTTGCCATTAAACTACCCTCCGGGGACCGCGCGTCGCGCGTGTCATATGTCTCTATAGTCTCTATTCAATCTCGATTTATCGACAGGCGGGGCCGGTCCTTAGACCAGCACCTTGCCCTTCTCGCCAATCGCATCCTTACCTTCTTCGACCGGGCCCAGAAGCATATCGTTATGCGCTGCCCCCGACGGGATCATCGGGTAGCAGTTCTCGGCCTTGTCGACCAGGATATCGGCAATCACCGGCCCGTCATGATCCAGCATCTCCTGAATGGTGCCGTCCAGATCATCCGGTCCCATCGCGCGCAAACCTTTCATGCCATAGGCATCGGCCAGTTTCACGAAATCGGGCAGGGCTTCCGAATAGCTTTCCGAGTAGCGCCCGCCATGCAGCAGCTCCTGCCACTGGCGAACCATGCCCATATATTCGTTGTTCAGGATGAAGACCTTAACCGGCAGACGATACTGAACGGCGGTCGATAATTCCTGAATATTCATCTGGATTGAGGCTTCACCGGCGATATCGACGACAAGAGCATCAGGATGCGCCAACTGGGTGCCGACAGCCGCCGGCAAGCCATAGCCCATAGTGCCGAGCCCGCCGGAGGTCATCCAGCGGTTCGGCTTATCGAAATGGAAATGCTGGGCCGCCCACATCTGGTGCTGACCGACTTCCGTCGTGATGAAAGTATCCTTGCCGGTTGTCTTGCTCAGCTCATAAAGCCGCCGGATCGCGTGCTGCGGCTTGATCATTTCCTTCGAAGCGCCATAGGCAAGGCAATCACGTGCCCGCCATTCATCGATCTGAGCCCACCAGCGTTCCATCGCCGCCGCATCCGGCTTGCGCTGCCGCGCCTTCATGATGCGGATCAGGTCCTGCAGCGCATGGCCGGCATCAGCAACAATTGGCAGATCAACCCGGACATTCTTGTTGATAGATGAGGGGTCGATATCGATATGGATTTTCTTGGAATTGGGCGCGAAGGCATCAAGCCGCCCAGTGATCCGGTCATCAAAGCGCGACCCGACCGCCAGAATGACATCCGCGTCATGCATCGCCCAATTCGCTTCATACGTCCCGTGCATCCCCAGCATGCCGAGGAATTGCGGCTCAGACGCCGGGAACGCGCCCAGGCCCATCAGGGTCAGGGTGCAGGGGAAATTAGTCATCCGCACCAACTCGGTCAGAAGCTTGGACGCTTGCGGGCCCGCATTGATCACCCCGCCACCGGCATAGACGACCGGCTTCTTCGCGGCGAGCAACAGATCGGCAGCCTGCTCAATCGCGTCCCGATCCGCCTTCAGTTTCGGCTTATAGGTCTTGTGAGAAGCTGACTTGCCGTTGGTATAATCGGTCGCGGCAAACTGAACATCCTTCGGGATATCGATCACCACCGGACCCGGGCGACCGGCCGTTGCGACATAGAAGGCTTCATGCATCGTCCGCGACAGGTCTTCGACCTTCTTCACCAGATAATTATGCTTGGTGCACGGCCGGGTGATCCCCGTGGTATCGCATTCCTGGAAAGCATCATTGCCGATCAGATGCGTCGGCACCTGCCCGGTCAGGCAGACAATCGGAATGGAATCGCACAACGCGTCCGTCAGGCCGGTCACTGCATTGGTCGCGCCGGGGCCGGAGGTCACCAGGACAACACCCGGCTTCCCGGTCGAACGCGCATAGCCTTCCGCCGCGTGAACAGCGCCTTGTTCGTGGCGCACCAGAATGTGGCGAATACGGTTTTGCTTGAACAGCGCATCATAAATCGGAAGGACAGCGCCGCCTGGATACCCGAATACGACATCAACGCCTTGGTCCGCCAAAGCCTTGATGATGATCTCCGCGCCAGTCAATTTCTCTGCCATCTGTCCAATCCTTCATACAGAATTCAATATACTGTTCGATGTCGTTTTCAATATGCTGTTCGACATACTGTTCGACATACCATCGATGCACTATTCTAGGCACTTCCGGGTCGAGTGAGACGCCCTTAGACAGCGAAACCTTCCCTACCGCCAACACATGGCTGCGGTTCCGGAAAGTCCCTCCTGTCGGCTGGACGGTGCCCCTATGCCATTTGACGACCCCAAACAGGGGCGCCAGGGCCGGGCCAACTCTATCGGCAAGTGCCAGGTCCACCCTCCCGGGTGGTTTCGCGGCGCACCATATGGCGGGGTTAGTCCCGAATCAAGCCCATTTCGCGAATAAATGACAAAATTTCTTCACTTAATCTTTCTGAAAATTGCTCATTTTTTTCTATTGTTGAAATAATCTGACTTTTTAACCAAGTTTGCTGCCGCTTTGCATAGCGTCTGGTCGCCGTTCGTGCCGCCACGGCGGCCTCTTCGAGACTAAGCGCGCCGGCAAGATGTTTTGCCAGCTCAGGCACGCCCACCGCCTTCATGATTGGCGCGTCAGGCGGCAGGTTTAGGGCAAGCAGGTGTTCCACCTCCGCCAAGGCCCCCTGTTCAATCATCCGGTCGAACCGAAGGTCACAGCGCTTATTCAAGACGGCGCGCAGCGGGTTCAAAGCGACTGTCAAAAAGCGAAACCCCTCAGGCGGACCGGAAAGCGGCTCCTGATGCCAATAGGTCAGGTTGTGACCGGTTGCGCGGTAAACCTCCAGCGCGCGGGCGATGCGTTGACCATCGGTCGGCTCAATGCGCTTCGACGCAACACGGTCCAATTCAGAGAGTATTTCCCAAGCCGCGATACTGCCCATGGCAGCTATATCGGCGCGCGTCGCGACACGAATTTCATGGGGAATCTCCGGAATTGGGGATAAACCCTCCATCATCGCCTTCAGATAAAATCCAGTCCCCCCGCACAGGATCGGCAGTTTACCTTCCGCCAGACACTGCCGGATTTCTCTCTCCGCCCGATCCCGCCAAAGCTGGGCGGAGTTCGGATCCCCGCCGGCCAGGACGCCATAGAGCCGATGCGGCACCCGGGCGAGCTCCTCTGCATTCGGCCGCGCGGTCAGTACACTTAAATCCTGATAGAGCTGCATCGAATCCGCGTTGATCACGACGCCATCAGCCGCTTCCGCCACGGAAATGGCGAGGTCAGACTTTCCCGATGCGGTTGGGCCGATCACGACGAGGATATTGGGCGCTTCATTCATGGCGCGGACGCTAACAGCGCGTCTCCAAGTTGTCACTTGCGGAGGCGCCGCGACAGGAATATGCAGATTTTCATGCAGAATATTCTCACACTGGTCCGCGCGCCGGACGGCCCCGCCCTCGATACACCCTCTCTTGAAGCCGCAATCGGCAGTATTGCCGCGTTAGGCGGCACATCAAGCGATCCCGATTGGCTCAATCCGGAAATCGCTGTCGATATCCCCTTCGACGGCGCGGCGCCTGGCGCTGTCATCCGTGCCTTGGCCGGGGAACTGGAAGGGATCGACCGCGCCGCCTTGCCGAGCGATGGCCGCCGCAAGAAAGTCCTGGTTGCCGACATGGATTCAACCATGATCGCGATTGAAACCCTGGACACACTTGCCGCAGAGCTGGGCTTTGGGGACGAAGTTATCGAAATTACCGCGCGCTCAATGAATGGAGAGCTGGATTTCGTTGAAAGCCTGACCCAGCGGGTCGCCCTCCTGAAAGGGTTCTCGGCTAAGGAAGCGATGGATGCGGTGATGGCGAAAGTCGTTCATACCAGCGGCGCCGAAAGGGCCGTTAAGACAATGGCGGCCCATGGTTGCTACTGCGCCTTGGTCTCCGGCGGTTTCACCTTCACAACCGAAGTCGTCCATGCACAGCTGGGCTTCCAGACCCATCGCGCCAATACCCTGGAGATGGAGAGCGATGGTACGTTCACCGGTGCTCTGATCGGTGAAATCATCAGCCGACCGGCAAAGCTAGAGATCCTGGATGCCTTGTTGGCGGAGCGGGGCCTGGGCCGTGATGCCGGGGTCTGTATCGGCGATGGGGCGAATGACCTCGACATGCTGGGCGGTGCAGGGCTGGGGATCGGTTTCCATGCCAAGCCGATTGTCCGTCAGGAAGCCCCCGTTCTGATTGACCACACGGACATGACGACACTGCTTTACTATCAAGGCTACCGCGCCCAAGATTTCGTGGTCTAAAACCAAACGAAATTCAGGGAGGATCCTTCACCATGCTGGCAGATCTTGGCCGTGCGCAGTTGAACTATGAGCTCGAAGGGCCGGAAGATGCGCCCGTTGTTGCTTTCAGCCATTCTCTTTGCGCGACATTGAACATGTGGGACCCGCAGATGGCTGCTTTCACCGCGCGCTATCGGGTCCTGCGGTACGACATGCGCGGTCACGGCAAGAGTGCGCTTTCCAATGGACCGATTGAGATTGCTGATCTGGCGGAAGATGTTGTCGCACTTTTCGACCATCTGGATATCCCGAAAGTCCATTGGGTCGGCCTGTCGATGGGCGGTATGATCGGACAATATCTAGGTCTGGATCACGCGGATCGCGTCGATAGTCTCGCCCTATGCAGCACCACAAGCCGCATCCCCACCGACATGCGCCCGCTCTGGGACGCCCGGATAGAGGCGGCGCGGGAAAACGGCATGGCGCCCATGGTCGGCGGAACACTGGAGCGCTGGTTTACCCAAGCCTGCCGCGACCGCGAAGATCCGCTGATGGATCCGATCAAGACGCAGATCGCGGGCACGCCGGTTGAAGGGTTTGTTGCCTGTGTTGGGGCGATTTCCCGGCTCGACACCACGGATCGGTTGAAGGATATCGCAACCCCGACCATCGTCGTCCCTGGCCGACATGACCCATCCACAACGGTCAGCGCGTCGGAGATCATTGCAGAACATATTCCCGGCGCCGGGCTGACGGTCATTGAAGACGCCTCTCACCTGGCCAATGTCGAACAGCCTGACACCTGGACCAAAACCGTTCTGGGCTGGGTGGACGAACAGGCAGCCGCCTGATCGAGAATCACGATTCCAGTTCCCTCGGTACAAACGAAAAGGGCCCCGCCATCGCCGGCGGGGCCCATTCTCATAGGATCGTTCGTTAACCCTTAGCCCTGCTTGAACTTCAAGGCGACGAAGTGGGTTTCCTCGTTTCGCTTCACCAGAAGCAGGATCGACTTCTTATTGTCGCTCCGCGCCTTTTGGATCCGCTCTTGAAGGTCATCAGGAGAGGACACTTTCTGCTGGCTCGCCTCAACGATGACGTCACCGACCTGCAGCTGCTTGCGGGCGGCATCGCTGTCATCCGAAATCTCAGCGATGATTACGCCTTCCTGGTCGGCTTCCAAACCGAAGCGTTCAATGGCATCGCCGGTAATCGCGACCACTGACAAGCCCAGTGCATCAATCGCGCTGTCCTTGGTTTCCGGCGTCGTCGGACCACCGCTGCGCAGAGAAGCCAGATCGACCTTCTCCAACTCACCCAGAACCACTTCGACCGTTTGACTGCGACCATCGCGCCAAATCTCCACAGGGACTTCGGAGCCGACCGTGGTATTGGCGACCATGCGCGGCAAGCGGCGGTTACTCGGCACACGCTGTCCATCGAAGGTGATGATCACATCGCCAACCTGCATGCCTGCCTTGCCAGCCGGGCTGCCGGCATGCACTTCAGAGACCAGCGCACCATAGGCTTCATCCATGCCAAGGCTTTCCGCGATGTCGCCAGAGACGCCTTGGATCGAGACACCAAGCCAACCACGCCGCGTCGTTCCGAATTCCCGCAGTTGTTTGACCACACGCTCCGCCTGTTTCGACGGAATGGCAAAACCAATCCCGATTGAGCCCCCGTTCGGCGAATAGATCGCGGTGTTAATGCCGATCACTTCGCCCTTCATGTTGAAGAGTGGGCCACCGGAGTTACCCCGGTTAATCGGCGCATCCGTTTGAATATAATCGTCATAGGGACCTGAGCTGATGTCCCGGCCGCGGGCGGAAACAATACCAGCCGTTACGGTCCCCCCCAGTCCCATCGGGTTCCCGATCGCAACAACCCAGTCACCGACCCTGGACTTGTCGGAATTCCCGAAAGGCACAGCGGTAAGCGGGTGATCTGTCTTGACCCTCAGGACAGCGACATCCGTCTTCGGATCGGTCCCGACCAGTTCTGCTTCCAATTCCGTATCGTCATGCAGGATGACAGTGATTTCATCTGCATCTGCGATCACATGGTTGTTGGTAACGATCAACCCGCTGTCATCGATAATAAACCCGGAGCCGAGGCTGGTCGCCGGACCACGTGGGCGGTTGCGCGGCCCAAACTGCTCGAAGAAATCTTCAAGGGGAGAGCGCGGACGGGCACTTTCATCCTGCTGCTTCACCTGTTGTTTAGTGGAGATATTGACCACCGACGGCAAAAGCCTTTCAGCCAGGTCCGCAAAACTGTCGGGCGCGCCGCGCGCAAAGGCGGGATTGGTCAGCATCATCACCGCTGCAATCGCACCAAGCGCGAAAGTCACAACGCCAACACCTCGGCGATCCTTCAGGCTCAAAGACATGCCGGCATCCTCACGGACCAGGGCACGGGGGAGCTTGCTCATATTCATCTCTCTCTTTCGTTCCGATATCTCAGATATCGTTCATGTCGCTCATAACGCGTTCGATGATCATGGTCGGTTCAGACGATGATAGTCGGCTCTACCGCCCAATACCACCGGCCAAGGCTTCTGATCTCGTAAGATAGGTAATCTCAGAGAAAAAGATAGAGCCTGACCCTTCATGATCCCTCACCTTGCCGCGAGCACATCCGCACCCACAGCACTGATAGGGTCATAGACACCCGAAATAAGGCAGCAATCTGACAGAAGCGGGGGTGTTTTGGGGGCGAAAAGCGAAGGGGCGAGGCGGCAGGTGCCTAGCCTAAAGCGAGCCAGACAAGGAATGTGCCGACAATCAGTGCCACAACACCACCCCGGCGCAAAAACACTTCCGGGGCGTCCCGCATCTGACTTAGCAGTGCGAGAACGCCCCGGGGGAATAGTGCATAGAGAAGACCTTCGATTACCAGCATCAGGCCAAAGGCGGCCAGAAGCGTCGTCCCGAAACCCTCCATCAGTTAAACCGGCACACCCGGCTATTGGTCGCCGGTGTCACCTTTTTCTTTCCCGAAATAGCGGAAGAAATCGCTATTCGGCGGACCGACATAGGTTGTCGTCTCAGAAGACAACCCTTTCTGCATAGCCTGCATGGAACGCCAGAAGTCGAAGAATTCCGTATTCTGACCATAGGCCGCATTGTAGGTCGCCTGGGCCTCGGCATCCCCTTCACCACGCAGGATTTCGGCTTCCCGCTTGGCTTCGGAAACGATAACCCGTTCGCGTTTATCCGCATCGGCTCGGATCCGACGGGCTTCCTTATCCCCTTCGGCACGGGCCAATCGGGCTTCCTGCTCCCGTTGGGTCGACATCCGGCGGAAGATCGCCTGGCTGTTCTCCCGCGGCAAATCGATACGCTTGATCCGGACATCAACAACTTCGATCCCGAATGAGGTTCCCTGCGTTGCGACACGGTTGGTGAATTGATCCATCAAATCGGCCCGCTTCGGTGTCAGAACGACACTGAGCGAAACATCACCCAGCACGTCGCGTAGGGCCGAGTTGATAAGCGCATTGAACCGTTGCTGCATCCCACGTTCGCTCTGAACCGCCTGGAAAAACTGCAGAGGATCGGTAATTCGATATCGCGCGAAAGCGTCGACCACGAGTTGCTTCTGATCCGCCGTTGGAATTTCCTGGCTAGGTGCATCGTAATCGAGAACCCGGTCATCAAAGAAGATCGCGGTATCTGCGAAGGGTATCTTGAAATGCAGGCCGGGTTCATTGATCACGCGTTGCGGTTCACCGAAACGCAGGACCAGGACCTGATCCGTCTCCCGCGCGACGAACGCCGTGCTGTATACTGTTAAACCACCAACGATCAGAATCGCCGCGAGGATGTATTGACTGATTTTAGCCATTACTGGGATCCTCCCTTAGCGCCGCCGGTTAACCGGTCGAGCGGTAGATAAGGCAGCACACTAGACTCGCCGCCAGCGCCATTCTCAATCAGGACTTTGTTCATATTCGCCAGAATCTCTTCCATCGTCTGAAGATAGATTCGCCGCTTGGTGATATCCTCAGCTTTCTCATATTCATGCAGAACCGCCTTAAAGCGCTGCGAATCACCGATTGCCTGGTTAATCCGCTCTTGCTTATACGCTTCGGCAGCAAGGGTGATTTGCTGAGCCTGACCTTCGGCACGCTGGGTCACTTCGTTGAAATAACCGGTTGCTTCGTTAATCGCCCGCTCCCGGTCGGCATTGGCCGCCTGAACGTCACGGAAGGCATCGATGACAGCCTCCGGCGGATCAACCTTCTGCGGTTTGACCTCGATGACCTCAATCCCAGCCCCATAGGAATCAAGGATTTCCTGAAGCCGCTCACTCGCCTGGCCGGCCAAATCCGTCCGACCGCGCGTCCGTGCCACCTCAAAGCCAGTTTTCCCGACGATCTCGCGCATCGCCGCCTCAGCAGCATTCTTCACGCTTTCTTCAGGGTTTCGGACATTGAACAGGAACGCGCCAGCGTCGCGAATCTTCCATAAGACAACGAACTGAACATCAATGATATTCTCATCACCGGTCAGCATCAGGCTTTCTTCCGGCACATTCACATTTGTGCTGGAGCCGGGACGGAAGCCAACTTCCACCTGGTTGATATTTGTGACCTTCGGCTTCAAGACTTCACCGATCGGTGCCGGGAAGTTGTAGTTCAGCCCTGGACGCGTCGTGTCCGCCAGTTTGCCGAACACAAGCTCGACACCCTGCTCATCCGGTTCAATCTGATAGAAACCGGTGAACAGCCAGAAAGCCACGCCGAAGGCGGCCAGGATACCAATGACCATGCCGTTCTTGCCGCCACCCGGGAAGAAGCGTTTGATCCTCTCCTGACTTTGACGGACCAGATCTTCGACATCCGGGCCTTGCGGGCCGCGTCCACCGCCGGAGCCGCCACCGCTGCCCCAGGGATTGCGGGGGCCGCCACCCCCGCCGTTTCCGCGTCCGCCGCCGGAACTGCCACCGCCGCCCCACGGGCCACCGCTGTTATTTTCCCAAGGCATGAGGTTCAATCCTTCGCTCCGCCAATCCAAAATTCGTTCATTTCGCGCCCTAGGGACGCGAGTGGCGCGCATAACACTCTTTTCGCCCCGGCAAATCAAGGTTTTCACGCCATTTTCCAACCCCAGCAGTGATGTTTTCGCCGAAGTCACTTTGCTTCGACGGTTTGATTCCTATATCAAACCGTCGCACCCTCAGCGATATAGGATGGCAGGCGCCGCCCGCCAGACGTCGACAAGGGGAAAAACAAAATTTTTCCGGCCCAAGGGCCCGATGATGAGGATTAAGTGGATGGCGGAGATTACCGAAGAAAGCGTGCTGGAAACGCTGCGTACAATCGCAACCGACCCGGCCGCACACGGCAAGGAAGGCAATATCGTCGATCTGGGCATGATCTCCGGTGTCGCGATCAAGGATCGGATGGTCCAATTCTCATTGGAAATCGAACCGGCCCGTGCAGACGCCTATGAGCCGTTGCGTATTCAGGCCGAAACAGTTGTCGCTTCCCTGGAGGGCGTCTTGTCCGCGACCTGCGTCCTGACCGCAGAAAAAGCGCCGGAGCGCAGTCAGCCGACCCCGATGGGCGCCCAGCAACCTCAAGCAACCAAGCCAGAAGACAAAACCGCAAGCGGTGGCGCTGCCGGCATTTCCCGGATCATAGCGGTCGCAAGTGGCAAGGGCGGTGTCGGGAAATCAACCACTGCCGTCAATCTGGCACTTGGTCTAAAGGCCTTGGGCCTCACCGTCGGTATCCTGGATGCGGATGTTTACGGTCCCTCGCTTCCGCGAATGCTGGGGATTTCGGGTCGACCGGATTCACCGGATGGAAAAACCCTGAAGCCAATGGAAAGCTATGGCCTGAAGGCCATGTCCATGGGCTTCCTGGTTGCCGAAGATCAACCGATTGTCTGGCGCGGCCCGATGGTGATGGGCGCCTTGCAGCAGATGCTGTCCGATGTCGCCTGGGGTGATCTGGATGTCTTGATCGTCGACATGCCGCCCGGCACCGGTGATGCGCAGCTGACCATGGCGCAGAACACCCCTTTGGCCGGCGCGGTGATCGTTTCAACCCCACAGGACATTGCCCTTCTCGATGCGCGCAAGGGACTGAATATGTTCCGCAAGGTGGACGTGCCCGTGCTCGGCATTATCGAGAATATGAGCCTCTTCATCTGTCCCAGCTGTGGCCATGAAAGCCATATCTTCGGCCATGGCGGCGCCAGAATGGAAGCGGAGAAGCTTGGGTGTGACTTCCTGGGTGAGGTGCCGCTGCATATCGACATTCGTGTCACAGCCGATGGCGGACGCCCGATCGTCGCAAGCGATCCGGATAGCGCCCATGCTCAGGCTTACCAAGCCATTGCAGAGAAGGTGCGCGATGCCGTGGGTCTTGGCGACACAGGCGGGGCCGGTCGTGCTGCACCGCGCATCGTGGTCAATTGACCGGCGGCGCACTGATCATACCCCGACGCGGGGTTTTGAAGGCCGGGCTGGGCCTTGCCATTCCGGCCGTCGGTGGTCTTGCTGGTTGGTGCCTTAATCCAGGACGCAGCGGGGCGGCCGAGAATGATAAGGTCCTAGACATTATCAACAAGCGCCGCGATGCCGTTCGACGTGACCCAATTCGGTGGGAACCAAGACTGGGGTTGCTTGCCAAACAGTTGGCCGAAGCGATCGCGCGGGGTCGCAGCGAAGGCGTCCCCATCGAAGAGGTCGAAGCAGAAGCCCGTCGGCAAGAATATCCCTACAAGCGTATATCCTACATGATGGGGACAGACTATCAGAGCGCAGAACAACTGGTCGATGACTGGATCAACGGCGCCCGTGCTGACGAAGGCGTACTAGACCCCGTCTTTTCAGAAGCCGGTACAGCAATCGTAAACGGTCGCCAAATTGAAGGCGGAGGCGACGTTACCGTCTGGATCGCGCTATTCGCAACGCCAACGCATCCGGTATTGCCAGGTTGGGAGATGCGAGTCGTCACCCTATCAAACAAATTCAGGGCAAAGCGCCGCGCCGGCCCGCTTCAGCTAAACAAATTGTTGTCTAATGCCGCCCAGGCCCATGCAGATGATATGGCGCAGCAAGACTATTTTGCCCATGATTCACTGGATGGCCGCACCGCCGGCGACCGTGCCCATGCGGCAGGCTACCGCTTCCGCTATTGGCGGGAAAACCTGGCAACAGGACCGGCGCTGGACACCGCACGCGCCGCCGTAGACGGGTGGATCGCGTCTACCAGCCACCGCAAAGCCCTGCAGGACAAACGGATGACCGAAGTTGGCATCGGCTACACCTACCAACCGCAAGACAGCGGGCGCGTGCAGGGCGTCCATTATTGGGCCATGACACTCGCCTCGCCAGCGTAGCCGATACACTCGCCTCGTCAGGGCGTTAGGTGGTTGGAGATTGGAGATTGGAGATTGGAAATGATCCGAAAGATTGGCATTTCGGGCTTCATTTTAGTTGTCCTGGGAATGCTCTGCATATTGCAAATCATTTGGTCCTATCGCGTTGATCTCCCAAGAACTGATGCTGGATTTGTGTTGCATTTCGCGATCCCGACGGGTGTCACGATTATCTTTGCCGCTGCGGCGTTCTTGTTTCCGAAAGAGTGGCGCGATGGCTTTGCCATTGGCGGTATTTCAGCCTGTGCTGCCATATTACTGGGTGAAGCCTATCTGCAAGTTTCCCCTGTCGCGGTGAACCCTGATGAGGAAAAACAACCGACATCAGAAACGGCCGCCTTTGAAACGCAACGCGAGGCTATTCTGCAAGCGGGGGGAAGGGCATATCCACATCTGTGCCCCAATGCTGCGCGTCTTTTGTTATCCGCTGATAAACCCTTCGCGTTTGGAGGTATTGCAAATAACAGAATTTTCAATCGATTGCCCGGCGGGGATTATTCTGAAACCACAACAGATCGCTTTGGCTTCAACAATCCTAATTCAGTTTGGGATCAATCCGACAAGCCAAAAGCCCTAATTGTTGGGGATTCCTTTACTTTCGGCGCAGACCTTCCCTTTGGAGAGGGGTTTGTCGACCGGGCTAGAATGCTTAGTACAGATTGGGATGTTGTTAACCTGGGATGTGGCGGAAATGGACCTCTTGCGGAATTGGGAGGGATGCAAACCTTTGTTGGTCAGGTGAAGCCGGACGTAATTATCTGGGCATATTTCGAAGGCAATGATCTGACAAAAGACATTTTGGGAGAGTTGAACGACCCTCGATTAAGGCGATATCTCGAAAATGGAGCGTTGGTTGGTCAGGACTTAGTATCGCGCCAATCTGAGATTGATGGAAGATATATCTCACTTGTGAGCCGGCCGCCGATTATGAAGTCAGAGGGGCCGATATTGTCTCAGCCCTGGAGTTGGCGTCGGTTTTTGACATTAACGACGCTTCGAACGCGACTAGGGCTTACGCTTCATACCGAAAGAGTCGCGCTTCACGCATTTTCCGAAGCGATTGCGAAAGCCAAGCAAATTGCAGACAGCAGAAAAAGCCGTTTGATTTTTTTGTATCTTCCAGCCGAGCAACGCTATTTGAACAGTCTTGCCGGCTGGATGGCGGATGCCTACAAGATCGAAGTATTGGAGATCGTCGAACGCAACGGTATCGAAGTTGTAGATGTATCGGAACATTTCGCAGCCGAGAAAGAACCGAGAGACCTGTATACTGGACATTTCAATGCACAAGGCGCGGAAATAGCAGGCCGCGCACTTTCTGAAGCGCTTCGGGGCCTGCAGAACTAAACTGTCGGTGAGTTCCAGGAATTTCGAACGAGACTAGAATTTGGCCTGCTGTTCAACCTCAATCCAATCGATCAAATATTCATCTGTAAGTGCATGGAAATTGAATTGAATATTTGTGTTTCCAGATTTGTCAAAAACGGCCTTACATTCAAGAAACGGATCATTTCCCGACCAATTGCAAGAGGCCCCTTTGACTGGAAATTTTGGTGGAAGGCTGTCCGTGAAATAGAACCGCAAGACGATCGGTCGGTCCGCTTTCCCGCCAGTCAGTTTCCAAATGCTGTTTTTGCCCGTCCCAAATCTAGCTCCGAAAAACTGCGCCGCAATGCCAACAATCCCTGGAGACGCAATGATTTTATGTGGTTTGCCGTCATTGATGCCGATCTTATCATTGATGCGGCTGATGTCCAAATGTACCGGCATCCAGATGCGGTCGCCGGATTTCGCCCCGACAGATGATTGAAAACGCTCCCAAGTATCCTCTAGAAACTTTGGGCCATCTGGACGAAGGGCGGTGATCGACAGGTTCTCCGGTCCAAGCCTCTGCATTTCATCAAACTCAACGAGTTGCCCCTTTGAGTTCTGCATCACAACGCCTGTATAGGGGTCAAGAATCACCCATCGGCCGTCAATTTGAACCCGTGCGAAGCTATGTGCCAAGCCGCCGCCGAAGACATCAAATTGGTGCGCGTCGAACCCGAAATATCTCAGTAAATATACCAATGCGCGGGCTTGCGAATCACAACTTGCCGCAAGCGTCAGCATCTCCAACAATCCGGTAGGTAATCGCAACCAAGCCGGAAGCCGGCGGCCAGACAATGCGCCATACCATGGTTCCAGCGGTGCCTGCGCACCCCGGTGTTCGACGGAGACATACCGCGCCAATCCGATCAAAAAAGCATTTCGATCAGTGTCGATCATTTCAATATCGACATAGTCCCTGACCGCGCCCAGTCGGTAATGATGAATAGCCGCAGCAGTGCCAAGCAGAACGCCCAGGCCGATGACGATACCGACCAACGCATTTCTCAATAAACTCCGCATTGGTTCGGCTTCTCCGCTTTTCTGGCTTTATCTGTCAGAAAGTCCGTTGTGGGCTGGCTGTGTAGACGCCCAGTATTTTCAGCTTGGTTGTAAAATATTGCAATTCGTCCAGGGCGCGATCGACGTTTTTATGGGCAGGGTGGCCCTCGATCTCAATATAAAAACGGGCGATGCCGGGTTCTGCGACGGAGATATAGCTTTCCAGCCGGACCATATTGATCCCGTTCGTCGCGAAACCACCAAGCGACTTATAAAGCGATGCCGGGACACTGCGGACCGTGAAGACGATGCTGGTCAGAACGCGCGGCGTGGCGGGGTCCGGTTCGATCCGGACGCGGGACATGACAACGAAACGGGTGACATTGCCAATCTTGTCTTCAATCCGACTGCGCAGCGTCTCCAGCTTATAGGTCTCGCCGGCAAGTGAGGATCCGATGGCGGCAATGGTCGGGTCGCCAAGCTCCGCCACTTCCTGCGCGGCGCCCGCAGTATCGGCGCGCGCGACCGGTTTGATGCCAAGCTCCCGCAATGTCGCCCGGCATTGCGCCAAGGCTTGTGGGTGACTGCGCGCTTCCTTTATCCCCTCCAGCGTGCCGCCAGCCGGGGCCAGCAGTTGGTGATGTACCGGCTGGAAATGCTCACCGATGATGTAAAGGCTCGATTCCGGTAGCAGATGATGGATATCCGCAACCCGGCCACCCAATGAGTTTTCAATCGGGATCATGGCAAGACCGGCAGTACCGGCTTCGACCGCAGCAAAAGCATCTTCGAAACTAGGGCAAGGCAGCGGCTTCAGGCTTGGATAGGCTTCCTGACAGGCAAGGTTGCTGTACGCGCCAGGCACGCCTTGAAAGGCAATAACCGGGTTGTCCCGCGCCGGATTGATGATCATAGCTCCCGTTCCTTTTGCAATCACCGGATATGACGGGCCGATGGAAATTGTGCTCTCGGACTGCGGCGCCCCGCCTCCTTCAAGCCATTGGACACCGATGCCAAGCGCCTTTGCCACCGCCGCAACAAGCGCGCGGGTGGGCTCAGACTGACCCCGTTCCCAGCGGGCAATTGTGGCTTGGGTTTTACCCAAACGCAGCGCCAGATCTGCCTGGGTAAGGCCCGCCGCTTTTCGTGCATCCCGTATTCGTCGTCCAACTGTCATGGCGCAGGGTTTAGGGAGTAAAGATGACACTGTCAATAAATACGTTTATATAATAAATATGCATATTATGTATATATTCACTATCCGCGCTTCAAAAAAGACATTGCCTGATTGAGAAGCGACATGCGCTCTGTATCCCCGACACCAGAATCCGGGTGGTGGATGGTGGCCAGCATGCGATAGCGCGCACGCGCGGTTTCGGGCGTCGGTGTCTCCCAGGGCGGAAAGCCCAGAATATAGAGGGCTTCTCCGCGAGTGCGCACCCCATGCGGCATTTTCTCAAAAGACAGGGTTTCGATCATGGCCCTGTGGCGGGAGACATCATCCCGCAGCCGCGTCACCTCCTGATCGCGGGTGGGGCGCCGGCTTTCTTCGAGCAGCAACCGCAGAGACCCTTCATTCAAGGCCCAGGCAAGGCCCAGCGCTTTGCGAATACGCACCGGATCAAGCCCGCCGGGCAACCGGACCTGAAGCCGTGGTTTACGACGCCAGGGCTTGCCGGCATTGGCGCCTGATTTAAGCGTTATCGTCTCTCTATCACCGCGCTCCGGCTCCCCCGGATCAGGCGCGGCGTCAATCGTTTCCGATGGCACAGTCAACATTACGGAGCGCGCCAAATCACCGACATTCACCCCCTGCCGTTCCGCCAGCAGGGTCAGCTTATCGCGAAATGCCGTCGAACAGGATATCGCATAGGATGCCTTCGTCTTACCGCGCGCACCCATGCGTCAGGCTGCGCCTCCGAACCGCTCCACCCGGAAGGCATCCAGCAGCGGGGAAGACTGACCGCGCAGAATCTCGGCTTCCGCCAAGCGACCGACCAAGGCGCATAGGGTAACGCCGGAATGCATGACCGCGACATAGAGCCCGCCCACAGCGTCCGGCGCACCAATGACGGGCAACCCATCCGCCGGGATCGGGCGGGTCGGACGATCCGCGCGTTCCACTGTCAGGGGTCCAAGGCCCGGCAGCAACGCTTCCACCCCGGCAATCATCGCTGCTTCCCGGCCCGGCTGAACCGATCTTGCGGTCGGATCGACGATGCATAGGCGGCCATCCCGGAATTGCTTCACGGAGAATGCCTCCGTCCAGATCGCACAAGAAAGTCGCGCTTCAACCGGCTTTGTGGTCAACAGAAGACCACGGGTGTTATCCATCGGCAGGGCAACTCCCGCCCCCTCCAACAAGGCAGGCGCGCCGGTGCCGGAGACGACGATTGTCACATCAGCCTCCAGGGTCTCTACATCGGTTTCAACGCCGCTTACGACGCCATCCGTAACCAGCAGGCGCTTTGCTTCGGACCGGGTCAGAAGCCGCGCACCCGCCGCTGAAGCCTCATCCAGCAACACATGTGTTGCTGCCGTTGCATCCAACAACCCATCATCGGGCGAATGAAACAGCCGTCCCGGGATATCCCCCAACAGCGGCTCAAACCCACGCGCATCAGCGGCGTCTATCGCCTTGCCGACATGGCCCCAGGCCTGCTGCAGCGCGGTCTGTTCGCCATCGTCGAATAAGGACTCGTCCCATGTCAGCAACCCGGACCAGTCGACCGGCCAGCGTCCGGATAGCTCTTGTTCCAAATCATGATGGGCGGCAATGCCGGCCTGGCGCAGATCGAAGTAAGGCTTGCTGCCGGCGGATAACGCATTGATCCAGGCCCAGGAGGCACCACTCGCCCCGGCGGCCGGTCCCGCCTTGTCGAGGATCGTGACCGCGAGCCCTGCCTTAGCGAGGCGATAGGCAATCGCGGCGCCCAGAATGCCAGCCCCGACGATCAGCGCGGATTTTGGCGGTGGAAATTCTTTCGTCATGTTGCAACAACCCCACTTGTATCGGCCTTCATATCCAAGGCAGCGGCCATCAAAGCTTTTGTATAGGAATCACGCGGCGCATCGAAAATCGCCTCCGTCGGTCCTTGTTCGATCACCTTGCCATCGCGCATCACAATGACCTCATCCGACATGGCGCGAACCACCTTCAGGTCATGGCTGATGAACAGATAAGCCAGCTGGTGCCGGGCCTGCAGATCCCGCAACAGATCGACGATCTGCGCCTGCACAGACATATCAAGCGCGGAGGTCGGCTCATCCAACACCACGAAACGCGGCTTCAAGACGAGCGCGCGGGCAATCGCGATGCGCTGCCGCTGTCCGCCGGAGAATTCATGCGGATAGCGATGACGCATATCCGGATCCAGACCGACTTCCACCAAGGCATCGCACACATGCTGTTCCCGTTCGGCTGAACTGCCGCCAACGCCATGAACTTCCAACCCTTCGCCAATGATCTCTGCAATCGACATGCGCGGACTCAAGCTGCCGAAGGGGTCCTGGAAAACAACCTGCATGCGTTGGCGAAGCGGGCGTAAATCTCCGCCATCGACACCATCAATGCTGTCGCCTTCGAACCGGATCGCCCCTTCGCTATGGATGAGCCGAAGCAGCGCCATGCCAAGCGTCGTCTTGCCTGAGCCACTTTCTCCGACGACACCAACCGTTTGACCCTCGCGCACAGTGACGGAAATCCCATCCACTGCCTTCACATGATCGACAACGCGTCGGAACAACCCTTTCTTGATCGGGAACCAGACTTTCAACGCATCGCCTGCCATAATGATGGGGGCATCAGCCGGTGGCGGCTCCTTACGCCCCGTTGGCTGAGCGGCGAGCAGGCGTTTGGTGTAATCATGGGTTGGCGTATCGAAGACGTTCGTGACTGAGCCAGCCTCCACAATCTCCCCCGCCTGCATGACCGCGACGCGGTCCGCGATATGCCGGACAATGCCCAGATCATGGGTGATGAACAGAATCGACATGCCGAAGCGCTTCTGCAAGTCCTTCAAGAGCTTCAGAATCTGCGCCTGAATTGTAACATCCAACGCCGTCGTCGGCTCATCAGCGATCAGGATATCCGGCTCATTCGCCAAAGCCATCGCGATCATCACCCGCTGCCGCTGCCCACCGGACAACTCATGCGGATAGGCGGTGAGGCGACGCTCCGGCGTCGGGATCCCGACCAGTTCCAGCAGTTCCAGCACCCGGGGGCGCGCGCGTTCCCGGCTCATCCCCTTATGCAGGATCAACGCTTCTGATATCTGTTTCTCAACCGTATGCAGCGGGTTGAGGGAAGTCATTGGCTCCTGAAAGATCATCGCGATCTCATTGCCGCGCACCCGGCGTAGATCAGGCTCCGGCGCGCCGATCAGCTCCGACCCCTGGTAGCGAATCGAGCCATTGGGATGGGCCGCCGTCGGATAGGGCAGGAGCTGCAGGATCGAGAGCGCCGTGACCGACTTGCCCGATCCGCTTTCGCCGACCACAGCCAGCGTCTCCCCTTGTCCAAGCGATAAGGAGACATGCCGCACGGCTTCGACAGAGCCGCCGAAGGTGACAGAGAGATCATCTATGGTCAGGATCGGTTCAGACATTGATGCCCGCCGGGCCTCCCTTGTTAAGAATGCGTCTTCCGAGGATCGAAGGCATCACGCACCGCTTCCCCGATGAAAACAAGCAGTGACAGCATAATGGCGATTACCAGGAAGCCTGTCAGCCCCAGCCAGGGGGCTTGAATATTTTCCTTCCCCTGCGCCAGAAGCTCACCCAGCGATGGCGAGCCCGGTGGCAGACCAAACCCCAGGAAGTCGAGGGAGGTCAAAGTGGTAACCGACCCGGCTGTGATGAAGGGCAGATAGGTCAAGGCCGCCACCATCGCATTGGGCAGCACGTGACGGCGCATGATGGTCCTGTCGGGTAACCCCAAGGCACGGGCGGCCTTGATATAATCGAGATTGCGGGCGCGAAGCGTTTCCGCCCGGACAACACCAACCAACACGGTCCAGCTGAACAGCAACAGCAGCCCCAACAACCACCAGAAACTGGGGGTCACGATACTGGCGAGGATGATCAGCAGGAAGAGAACGGGCAGACCGCCCCAGACTTCGATCAACCGCTGCCCGACCAGATCCGTTACGCCACCATAGAACCCCTGGGCCAGCCCGACCCCCACCCCGACGACGGAACTGAATGCCGTCAGGATCAGCCCGAACAGGACCGATATGCGAAAGCCATAGATCAACCGCGCCACCACATCGCGGCCCTGATCGTCGGTGCCCAACCAATTATCGCTGCTCGGCGGCGCCGGCGCCGGGACGGGCAAATCCGCGATATGGGTGTCATAGCTATAGGGGATCAAAGGCCAGACGATCCAGCCATCCTCCTCAATCAGCTCGATCAGATAGGGATCCGTGTAAACCGCTTCCGATTCGAAATCACCGCCCAGATCGGTCTCGGAATAGGTCACCAGGGCAGGCACATAGAACTGACCTTGGGTGTAGACCAGCAGCGGCCGGTCATTTGCGACCAACTCCGCAAACAGGGATAGAACAAAGAAAATCGAAAAGAAGATGAAAGACCAGTAACCGCGCTTGTTCGCCTTGAACTGACGGAGCCGTCGGGCAGTCAGGGGGGTCACGGTCCAAAACAGAAAATGATGCTTTTCGGGGATCGGTAACGCCATGTCGGTCATGCTCACCCCTCCCGCCGCTCGAAATCAATCCGGGGATCGATCAGGGTATAGGTGATATCGGTGACGAGGTTCATCACCAATCCCATCAGGGTAAAGATATAAAGGGTCGCGAAGACAATCGGGTAATCGCGGTTGATCACCGCCTCGAACCCGAGCCGACCGAGCCCGTCCAGGGAAAAGATGATCTCGATCAGCAGGGAGCTGGTAAACAACATCCCGATAAAGGCTGCCGGGAACCCTGCGATCACGATCAGCATTCCGTTGCGGAAGACATGGCCATATAGCACCCGCGCTTCCGACAACCCCTTGGCCCGCGCTGTCGTCACATATTGCATGCGAATCTGGTCGAGGAAGGAATTCTTGGTCAGCATTGCCAAACCGGCGAAGGCGCCGATCACCATCGCAATGACCGGTAAGACCAAATGCCAGAGATAATCAACGATACAGCTGGCCGAGACGACACATTCCGAGACAGAAGTGCCAAGGAACACATCGGATTGCAGCCCACGCAACGGGAACCAATCAAAGAAACGCCCACCGGCAAACAAGATCACCAGAACGATCGCGAACAGAAACCCCGGCACGGCGTTGCCCACAACAATCACGCCGGAAGTCCAGACATCGAAGCGGCTGCCATCCCGAACCGCCTTGGTGATGCCCAGCGGTATGGCGATCAGATAGACGATCAAGGTGCTCCAAACACCAAGCGAGATCGACACCGGTAGTTTCTCGACCACAAGGTCGACCACAGCCCTGTCCCGAAAGTAACTCTCGCCAAAATCAAAGGTCAGATAGTTCCGCATCATCAAAAGGAAGCGTTCATGCAGCGGCTTGTCGAAGCCGAACATACGCTCAATCTCAGCAATGAACTCAGGATCAAGTCCCTGGGACCCACGATAGGTACTGGAGCCACCAGCCGATCCGCTATTATCAGCCGCCGCGGAAGACGCCCCGATGACTTCTGAGCCGGTATTGCCGCTGATCCGACCCGCAGCGTCCCCCGCGCGCCCTTCGATCTGCGCAATCATTTGTTCGACCGGACCGCCTGGCGCGAACTGAATAATCGTGAAATTCAGCACCATGATCCCGATCAGGGTCGGGACGATCAAAAGCAGTCGACGGAAAATATAGGCGAGCATCAGCTGATCACCCGCCTACTCCTGAACGGATGCCTTATCATCCGCAAGGGCCTTATCTTTCTCTGGATCAATCCACCAGGAAAAGAACGTCATACCATCCTTCGGCACGACCGAAGGCAGGCCAAACTTGTCCCAATAGGCAATCCGATCAACTGAACTATGCCAATTCGGTATAACGATATGCTGCCATTGCAATAACCGATCAAGCGCGCGTGTATGAGCAACCAAACTTTCGCGCGTCTTGGCGGCAATCAATTGCTCGACCAATGCGTCCACTGCCAGGTTCTTTAGCCCTGAATAGTTTCGACCACCGGGCCGGTCCGCTGCCGGTGTGGTCCAATACTCCCGCTGCTCATTACCGGGAGAATCTGATTGGGCCCATCCCAGCACCACCATGTCAAAGTCGAAATCCGTCACGCGCTTCTGGTATTGCGCGGAATCTGACATTCGTACCGTCACCTCAACGCCCAAACGTTCCAGGTTCTTCTTGAAAGGCAAGACGATGCGCTCAAACAGCGGTGAGACCAAGAGAATCTCGAACTCCATCACCTCTCCGGTATCTTTCTTCGTCAGCTTCTTTGTCTTCTTATCGATGGTCCAACCAGCACCCTTCAGGAGTTGGATGGCAGTTCGAAGGTTGCTTCGAATGTTTCCATCACCCTTAGTTTCCGGCGGGTTGTATTCCGTTGTAAAAATCTCCTCCGGGACTTCGAATTCTTCCGAAAGGGTCTTGAGAATCTGAAGTTCTTCTCCCTCAGGCAGACCCGTTGCTGCCAGTTCAGAATTCTGGAAGTAACTGCGCGTCCTTGTGTATTGGCCATAGAACAATGTTTTGTTGGACCATTCGAAATCAAAGGCATATGCAAGCGCCTGCCGAACCGCTGAATCTTTGAAAATCGGACGTCGGGTGTTGAAGATAAAGGCCTGCATCGGAGCAAGTCTTTGATGGGGGAATTCGGCTTTCTTCACCAATCCGTCCCGCACTGCCTTAAAATCATACGCCGTCGCCCAACTCTTTGAAGAATTTTCGCTTCGGTAATCAAAGGCGCCTGTCTTGAATGCCTCTAACGCAACCTGTCGATCCTGATAATATTCAAAGCGGAGCGTATCAAAGTTATACATCCCCCTGCGGACCGGATGGTCTTTGGCCCAATAATCCGTCACACGCTCGTATTCGACATAGCGATCCGGTTCGAACGACTTGATCCGATAAGGTCCCGACGACAATGGAGGCTCCAGCGTGGTCTTAGTGAAATCGCGTGTTTCCCAATAATGCTTTGGCAGCACTGGAAGCTGCCCCAGTATCAATGGGAGTTCTCGGTTATCACCTTCTTCAAATCGAAAGGTCACTTGGCGAGGGCCCGTTTTTTCGACAACTTCTACATTCGCGTAGTAGAAGCGGTATTCTGGATTACCCTGCTCCCGGAGGAGATTGAACGAGAAGATCACATCCTCGGGTGTAATCCGAGTCCCGTCATGCCACCGCGCCTCCCGATTTAGGGTAAAAGCAACCCAAGACCGGTCTTTCGGAATCTCAACTGTCTCTGCGATCAGACCGTATTTGGAAAACACCTCATCCAGCGATTCGACGGTCAGAGTATCGTAGAGCATCAAAACGCCGGCGGCCGGGCGACCTTTCGGAATCATCGGATTAAAGCTGTCGAAACCGCCAGAAGACGAAAGCCTTAGAATCCCGCCTTTAGGGGCATCGGGGTTTACGTAGTCGAAATGGGTGAAATCTGCCGGATATTTCGGGTCGCCATGCATCGCGAGGCCATGGACTGGTTCGGCCAGGCTGGGGGTAATGACACTCCAAACGGCAACAAAACAGGCACTCAGAAAGCCAATCCGAAACTGCGTGATCATGCGATACCCCTATACTCACCGCCGAAGGCGGCATCGACGTCAAAAGATGCTGTCCCGAGAAACTATGGGGAGTGATCACCGCCTTGACCAGGGTAAGTCCTGCATCGTGAACAAAAATCTCTGTGATCCGATGTTTTCGCCCTACAGGCCCATCAGATCCTCTCATTCACGGGAGAAATCACAACCGCGATGCGGGCCAGGGACCCATCTTCCTCAAAGAATGGAAAAACCCCGCGGTAGACTGTGATGAAATCACGATCAGGGATCGGCAGCTGTGTCTCGGAATAAAGGGCATCACGACTATCGATCACCCCCTGAAACTCCTTCTGGCGATCGGCATAGGCGTCCGCCGGCAGTCCTTCGCCAAGCTTTTTTCCTTGATAGTTGAAGCCGAAGATTTCCTGACAGCGACCGCCGCAAACCACACAATCATAGCCCCCGCTACCATCCGGTTTCATAAGCAGAATCCAAGGCAACACCTTCGGAAAATCGATTGGATCGAAAAGATGCCAGATAGCATGGGAAGCCGCCGGCAGGTCTGATGCGGATTTCCGGCAACCCATCCAAATCGCCGAGAAGGCGGCGACGGGATGGGTCGCGGGCAGGTTTGTTGCCTCGATATGCTGCAGCACATCAATTCTCCCAGAAACCACCCAACGAGAGTAAAGCAAATACGGTGGTCAACTTGCAACGGATAAATCAAAGCAGGTCGCCACAAGAAAAAGAGGCACCGCCATTTCTGGCAGTGCCTCTCAATTCCGTCCAAACGGCTATTGCCGGATTGGATTAGTCCCGACGCGGACGACGCGGGCGACGCGGGCGGTCATCACCACCGCCGTCCCGGTCACCGCCTTCGCGGCGGCCCCGGCCACTCTCTTCGTCTTCGGCACGGACAGCTTCTTCGATATCCTCACCTGATTCCTGATCGACTACCCGCATCGACAGACGGACTTTGCCGCGCTCATCAATACCCAGGCATTTGACCCAGACTTCGTCCCCTTCATTGGCGACATCAGTCACCTGAGCGGTCCGGCCTTTGGCAAGTTCAGAGATGTGAACAAGCCCATCACGCTGACCAAGGAAGTTCACGAAGGCACCGAAATCCATGACCTTCACGACCTTGCCGCGATAGATGACACCGGGCTCCGGCTCAGCAACGATGGATTTGATCCAATCGACCGCCTTGGCAGAAGCTTCCACATCGGAAGAAGCAACCTTGACCACACCATCGTCGTCAATGTCGACTTTACAGCCGGTGGTTTCCTGAATCTCACGGATGACCTTACCACCGGTACCGATGATTTCGCGGATCTTGTCCTTCGGAACCTGCAGTGTGGTGATTCGCGGTGCGAAGTCAGAGACATCGTCACGACCGGAAGTGATCGCCTCAGCCATTTTGCCCAGAATGTGCATCCGACCATCTTTTGCCTGAGCCAGCGCCTGCTTCATGATATCTTCGGTGATCGACGTGATCTTGATATCCATTTGAAGCGAGGTGATGCCATCGGCGGTCCCGGCGACCTTGAAGTCCATGTCGCCCAGATGATCTTCATCGCCCAGGATATCCGTGAGAACCGCAACGCCGTCATCTTCCTTGATCAGGCCCATTGCGATACCGGCACAGGGCTTCTCAAGCGGAACACCGGCATCCATCATTGACATGGAGGTACCGCAAACCGTCGCCATGGAGGACGACCCGTTGGATTCCGTGATCTCCGACACAACGCGGACCGTATAAGGGAAATCTTCCTTGGACGGCAGCATCGGATGGATCGCACGCCAAGCAAGCTTGCCATGACCGATCTCACGACGACCGGTGAAACCGAAACGTCCTGCTTCCCCAACTGAGTAAGGAGGGAAGTTATAGTGCAGCAGGAAGTTCTGGCGATATTCCCCTTCCAGCGCATCGATGATCTGCTCATCCTGGCCGGTACCCAGCGTGGTAACCACCAGCGCCTGGGTTTCACCCCGAGTGAAGAGGGCCGAGCCGTGGGCGCGCGGAACAACACCGGTTTCGCAGACGATCGGGCGAACATCTACCGTCGTCCGACCATCGATGCGATTGCCGGTCTTGATGATGTTGCCGCGAACAACGTCTTTTTCCAGGTTCTTGAAGAGCTTCGAGGCCAGTTCGAGATCGGCTTCTTCCTGCTCCAGGGTCGCCATTGCATCGGCCTTGACCGTGGAGACGGCTTCGACGCGATCCTGCTTGGCGGTGATCGCATAGGCATCGCGAAGACGATCCCCAGCAAGTTCTGCCAAACGGGCGGCCATTTCTTCCTTGCCTTCCGGAGGGGCCGGCAGGTCATAGGGCTCTTTCGCGCTGGCTTCCGCCAGGTCGATGATCATGTCGATCACCGGCTGGAATTCGCGATGGCCGAACATGACGGCATCCAACATGGTTTCCTCGGTCAGTTCGTTGACCTCCGATTCAACCATCAGAACGCCTTCCTGGGTCCCGGCAACAACCAGGTCCATGGCACTGTCTTCCATCTGCGCCGAGGTCGGGTTGAGGACGAACTCGTCATCGACCATACCAACGCGGGCACCACCGATCGGGCCCATGAAAGGCGCGCCGGAAATGCACAGTGCTGCAGAAGCACCGATCATCGCGGGGATGTCCGGATCATTTTCCAGATCATGGCTCAGAACCGTCAGGATCAGCTGGGTTTCGTTCCGGAAACCATCCGCGAAGAGCGGGCGGATCGGACGGTCGATCAGACGCGAGGTCAGGACTTCCTTTTCCGCCGGACGGCCTTCACGCTTGAAGAAGCCGCCGGGAATTTTACCGGCAGCAAAGGTCTTTTCCTGATAGTGAACGCTGAGCGGGAAGAAATCGATCCCGGGCTTCGCGCTCTTCTGGAAGGTGGCGCAGCATAGCACCATGGTATCGCCATAAGTGGCCAGAACCGCACCATCCGCCTGACGGGCAATCCGTCCGGTTTCCAGCGTCAGCTTGCGCCCACCCCACATCATCTCGCGTTTTTGAATATTGAACATAAGTTACATCTCTTTCTCTTGCATTCAGGAGCGAGCCCCCTTGGACCCTACCCCTGGGTGACGCCGCCGGCCTTCCGGCAGCCCACCCGTGCTGTTCGGGGCAGCGACGGATTTCGCCAACCCCTGTCAAACAGCAGCAAAACCCGGGCGTTCACGATTTGCCGCGCCCGAATCGGTCTAACGCCCCTCTTGATTGAGGGCTCCCCGTATCAAGGGGCTGCGCTGTTCCACTGCTGAAATAGCCGGGACACTACTCCTGGTCCCGGAAAAGCGAAGGGGCGTCGAGATGTCCATCCCGCGCCCCTTTTGTGACCCACCTTAGCGGCGGATACCCAATTCGCCGATCAGCGTCTGATAACGATTGACGTCTTTGCGTTTGACGTAATCCAGAAGCCGGCGGCGCTTACCGACCATGACCAACAGGCCACGGCGTGAATGGAAATCTTTCTTATGCGTCTTCAAGTGTTCGGTGAGGTTCGTAATCCGCTCGGTCAGGATGGCAACTTGAACTTCGGGAGACCCGGTGTCGCCTTCTTGTGCTGCGTATTTACCAATAAGTTCACCTTTACGATCACTCGTAATCGACATGACACAACGTCCTTCTCTCGGCACCGCGGTTGAAAAAAATTTCTCCGGCGTGGCCCTAGCCCCGCACAAAGACCCGAAGCGGCTTAATCTCTCCGCGATCAAAGCAGGCAATGGCCACAGCCTCGCCCGCATGCATCGCGATCACGTCATCACCAGGTTCCAAACCCGCGATCCGTTCGAGATCGAGCTTTCGGAGAAGAGAGACCGCCTGGCCGTTGCGCAACCGGGATGTCTCAACTTCATTCAAGGCGATCGCCGGGATGCCGTCCAGCGCCGCCTCAATCGGAAGCAGGGCCGATAAGGAACCCGTTCCAGAATGGCCGGGCTTATGCCCGGTTTGATCCGCAGGTTCAAGCGATTTCTCTGCTTCCACCGCGTCTTCGATAGAGGCCAGCGTAACCGACGCCGCCTCTTCAAAAGGTCCAACCCGCGTCCGGCGCAGGCGCGTCACCATACCGACGGTTCCCAACCGCGCCGCCATGTCCCGCGCCAGGGCCCGCACATAGGTTCCCTTACCGCATTCACAATCAAATTCCGCATGATCCGCATCGGGGATATCAACCAGCTCCATCGCATAGATATCCACCCGGCGAGAGGGGATTTCGACCTCCTCCCCGGCGCGGGCAAGGTTATAAGCCCGTTCGCCATCAATCTTAATAGCGGAATAGGCAGGAGGGACCTGATCAATCCCACCGACGAATTCCGGCATGATATCCAGTATCTGATCTTCGCTGGGCCGGACATCGGACGTCGCTATAACCTCGCCTTCCGGATCCAGCGTATCCGTCGCCATGCCCCATCGAACCGTAAAGCGATAGCGTTTTTCGCCATCCATCACATAGGGAACAGTCTTCGTGGCTTCGCCGAAGGCGATCGGCAGAATCCCGCTGGCGAAAGGATCCAACGTTCCGCCATGACCAGCCTTTTGGGCATTGAACAACCAACGCAGTTTGCCGACCGCTTGGGTCGAGCCCAGCCCTTCCGGCTTATCCAGTGCCACCCAGCCATGGACCGGGTTACCCTTTTTCCGCTTCTTGCCCATTATGACTGATCCAGTCGGCGGCGTCCCAAGACACCCTCCCCCGCGCTAGGGGGAAGGGGATTGGCGCTTAGCCCATAGCGTATTGCGTCACTCATCCTCATCAACCAAATCTCGGGCAACCTCCGGACGGCGCAATACGTTGTCGATCCGGGTGGCTTCATCAAAGCTTTGATCCGCCTGGAAGCTCAATCTTGGGACATGGCGAAGCCGCACTTCACGCGCGAGCTGTCCGCGCAGGAATGGGCCGGCGCGCTTCAATGCATCAACAACCTCACCCGCATCGCCACCGCCAAGCGGTATGACAAAGCAGGTCGCGTTCTTCAGATCAGGGCTGGCCCGGACTTCCGACACGGTCAGGGAGACATCCTGAAGCGCCGGATCGCGCAGATCGCCGCGTGCCAGGATCGCCGACATGGCATGCCGGATTTCCTCACCGACGCGCAATTGGCGCTGGGATGGCGGTTTGACGGACATAAGCGGTTCTTTCCCTCGCAAGGGGTCGTCCTGGTCGCGGCGACATCCTTTTTAACGCTCGCAACAGCGCACGCCTCAGGATGAGGGGCAATACAAGACCGACCATAGAAGCCTTACCCTGGGGAGCATGTTGAGCTGCATCCCCCAGGATAATACCTCGTACTACACCTTAGAGCTCGCGCGCGATTTCCTCGATAATAAAGCACTCGATCATATCGCCGACCTTGATGTCGTCGTAATTTTCGAACGCCATACCGCATTCATAGCCCTGCTTGACCTCGCGGACATCGTCCTTGAAGCGCTTGAGCTGCTTCAGCGACCCTTCATGGATCACGGTATCGTCACGCAGCAGCCGCACCTTCGCCCCCCGACGTACTTCGCCGTCGGTGATCATGCAGCCCGCAACTTTGCCGACCTTGGTAATCGCGAAGACATCGCGGATTTCTGCGTAACCCAGGAATTTCTCCCGCGCTTCCGGCGCCAGCATACCGCCCAGGATCGCCTTCGCATCATCGATGACATCATAGATGATCGAGTAGTAGCGAATATCGACCCCATCGCGTCGGGCATGTTCCCGCGCTTGCGGATTGGCTCGCACGTTGAAGCCAACAATGACACCACCGGTCGATGAGGCGAGCGTTACATCGGATTCCGTGATCCCGCCTACTGCGCCATGCAGCAGCCGGACCTTCACCTCATCCGTCGCCAGCTTGTCCAGCGCCGCCGTGATCGCTTCCAGGGAACCCTGAACGTCAGTCTTCACAACGACCGGCATTTCTTTGACTTCGCCAGCCTTGATCTGATTGAACATCTGCTCAAGCGTGCCGCGCGGCGTCAGGGTGGTCTGCGATTCCCGTGCCTTACGCTGACGGTATTCCGCAATTTCCCGTGCCTTCGCTTCATCGGCAAGGACGATGAACTCGTCCCCGGCAGCTGGTGTCCCGTTAAGGCCCAGAACCTCAACCGGGGTCGAGGGGCCTGCTTCCTTGATCTGCTGACCGCGATCATCCAGCAGTGCCCGGACACGACCCGATTCCTGACCAGCAACGAAGATGTCGCCAACCCGCAAGGTCCCGGTCTGGATCAGAACGGTCGCAACAGAACCACGGCCTTTTTCGAGCTTCGCTTCGACAACAGCACCGCGGGCCTCGCGATCCGGATTGGCCTTCAGCTCCAGGATTTCCGCCTGCAGAAGAATATTCTCTTCCAGCTCATCCAGGTTTGTGCCTTTAAGCGCAGAGACATCCACACAGATGACATCCCCACCCATTTCTTCCGGCACCAATTCATGTTCCAGAAGTTGAGTGCGTGCCCGTAGCGGATCCGCGCCTTCCTTATCGATCTTGTTGATCGCCACGATGATCGGCACTTCCGCCGCCTTGGCGTGGTTGATCGCTTCGATCGTCTGAGGACGCATGCCGTCATCCGCCGCAATCACCAGGATGACCAGATCGGTTACCTGAGCCCCACGCTGACGCATCGAGGTAAAGGCCTCGTGGCCCGGCGTGTCCAGGAAGGTGATGGAATCACCAGAAGACAATGTAACCCGATAGGCACCGATATGCTGCGTGATGCCGCCGGCTTCACCCGCCGCCACATCTGTCTTACGCAAGGCGTCCAGCAGCGAGGTCTTGCCGTGATCGACATGGCCCATGACCGTGACAACCGGCGCGCGGGGGATCAAATCCTCATCCGCTTCCTTGGTTGTGTCGACGGTCAGCACATCTTCGACGTCGGCGTCTGAGACCCGGCGGATGCGGTGACCGAATTCTTCAATGATCAGTTCCGCCGTATCCTGGTCGAGCGATTGGTTGACCGTCGCCATGACACCCATCTTCATCAAAGATTTGATGACGTCCGGCGCACGCGCCGCCATCCGGTTGGCGAGATCACCGACTGTGATCACTTCCGGTACGACGACATCACGGACGACTTTCTCGCCCCGTGCCAACATGTCACGGCTGCGCTGACGCTCTCTTTCACGCTGACGTCGGATCGCTGCAATCGACGGACCACGCTCGAACTCAGCTTCATCTTCCAAAGCTTGAGAAATGGTGAGTTTGCCCTGACGCCGTTTCGGTTCACCCTTCGGTGCCTTTGGTGTCTTCGGTCGTTTTTCTTCCCGAGCCGGGGCCGCCGCTTCAGCTTCCTTCGGCTTAACCGGTTTGGTAATGCGGCCTTCCGCATCCGGCTTGATTTCGGCTTCGATATCCGCCGGTGTCGGTGCAGGAGGCTCTTCCGGCGTTGGTGCCGGTGCCTTTGGTGCTTCCGCCGCTTTAGCAGTCGTCGCCTCTGCTTCAGCCTTAAGGCGCGCCGCCTCTTCTTCCGCGCGCTTGCGCTCTTCTTCTTCTTCGAGCTTACGGCGTTCCGCAGCTTCGCGCGCCCGTTGCTCTGAAGCTTCCGCAGCCTCGCGCCGACGCTCTTCTTCCTCTGCCGCCCCTTCGAGAGCCCGCATCCGCGCCTGGCGTTCGTGTTCCGAAAGCCCCTTCAGCGGGTCATCTGCGACCAAACGGTTTTCACCGGAACGACCAGGAGCCTGTCGGGTCTCCGTTGATTGCGCGACATCCGCCCCGCGTTCAACAACACGACGTTTGCGCTTCTGTTCCACGACCACGGTCTTGGAACGGCCGTGGCTGAAGCTCTGCTTGACCTGACCCGCGCCGCCCGAATTGGACACGCCCAGCCGGCCCTTGCCGAGGGTCAGTTTCTTGCCGCTGCTGTTATCGTCGCTCATACCCGTCCTTCTTTACCTTCAAGCTCTACTTTCAAGCTTTACTCTCAAGCTTTGCATCAACTCAATCTATCACTTCCAGACCGCAATCCCGAAAGCCGCAAGGTTTCCCGCCGCAATTTGTCGCCGAGCCCTCCCGGCGCAACAACGGCATGAACCATCCGATCACGACCGAAAGCAGCACCGATCTCTGACGCCGACAAACTGTCGATCACCACAACATCCGGTCCCGCAATCGCCACCAGCTTTCGCCGACCATCTTCGGCACCATCTGAGGCTTCAAGCAACAAAGCGACACGGCCTGCCCGAAGACCAGCCTGCACTTTATCAAACCCCGCAACCGCGTCCCCAGCACGCCGTGCCAAGGATAAAAGATCAACCGTCCGACGCACCAAAAGTGCGATCACTCGTTCCGGCAAATCCGCCGAAAACTCCGCGCGCGCCTTAGCAGCCTTTGCAAAAAGCCGACGATCGCAAGCCGTCTTAATGGTTCCGGCTTGTGCACTCAACCACATTCCGCGTCCAGGCAGCGTTTCCGCAAGGTCCGGCGTCACCTGCCCGTCCGGATCCAGGACGAAACGGATCATGCTTTCCCGCGGACAGCGCTCCCCGGTTACGAGGCAACGCCGGGTTCCCGCCGGCGCGTCCTCTTCCTCTTCATCCACCGTTTTCCGGCGCCCCATGGCCGCCTTCTCCCCGGTTTCTGACCTTAAAGCGCCGCCTCGTCACCGGCAGGTGCTTCACCAGCACCTTCTTCACCGGCTTCAGCGTCTTCCGCCTCTTCAGCAGCCGCGTCGGCCAGCATCTGGTCATATTCTTCCCGGGTAAGCCACCCGGCAGCGATCCGAGCTTCCATGATCAGATCATTTGCCCAGTCTTCCGTGACGCCCTCGTCCTTGAAGATGCCTTCTTCCGGATCACTCAGCTCATCACCAGCCAAGCCGGCGAAATCTTCGAGTGAGCGCACTTCGGCCTGACCAAGAGCCACCAGCATTTTCGGCGTCAAAGCCTCAAAGGCAGCGACATCATCCGAAACGCCAAGGCGCTTGCGTTCTTCATCAAGACGGGCCGCTTCGGCTTCCAGGAAGTTCCGGGCGCGCAGGCGAAGTTCATCCGCCAGATCGTCGTCAAAGCCTTCGATAACCGTCAGCTCGTCCAACTCAACCCAGGCGACTTCCTCAACTTCCGTGAAGCCTTCGGTCACCAGCAGGCGCGCGATCACGTCATCAACGTCAAGCGCCAGCATGAAGCGTTCAGAGCGTTCCGTGAATTCGCGTTGCCGCTTCTCGGATTCCTGATCTTCGGTCATGATGTCGATGTTCCAGCCGGTCAACATGGAAGCAAGCCGCACATTCTGGCCACGGCGACCGATGGCGAGCGACAACTGCTCTTCCGGCACCACGACTTCGAAGGTCTGGACATCATGATCCATGACGACCTTGGCAACTTCTGCCGGGGCCAGGGCGTTCACGACGAAGGTCGCCGTGTCGTCGGTCCAGGGAATGATGTCAATCTTCTCACCCTGCAGCTCAGCAACCACCGCCTGGACGCGACTACCGCGCATCCCGACACAGGCGCCAACCGGATCGATAGAGCCATCATTGGAAATCACGGCGATCTTCGCGCGGCTACCCGGGTCGCGGGCGACTTTGCGGATCTCGATAATGCCGTCATAGATTTCCGGTACTTCCTGAGCGAACAGCATGGCCATGAATTCAGGCCGCGTCCGGCTGAGGAAGATCTGCGGGCCACGTTGTTCCTGGCGCACATCATGGATGAAGGCGCGGACCCGATCGCCCCGCTTGAAATGTTCGCGCGGGATAACTTCGTCCCGACGCATCACGGCTTCCGCCCGTCCCAGATCGACCGTGACATTGCCGAATTCGACCCGTTTGACGATACCATTCACGATCTCGCCAATGCGATCCTTATACTCTTCAAACTGACGATCACGCTCAGCTTCACGTACTTTCTGGACAATCACCTGTTTGGCGGTCTGGGCAGCAATGCGGCCAAAATCAATCGGCGGCAGACGGTCGACGATGAACTCACCGATTTCCGCATCCGGCTTCTTGCGTTGCGCGCGCTTGAGGGTGATCTGCGTCACCTCGTTATCGATCTGGTCGGCTTCCCGAACTTCCAGATAGCGGGCCAGGATGATCTCGCCGGTCTTGCGGTCAATATTCGCGCGAATATCGTGCTCAAGACCATATTTAGAGCGCCCGGCTTTTTCGATTGCCTGCTCCATCGCTTCGAGAACCAGCTCCCGGTCAATCGATTTTTCACGAGCGACCGCATCAGCGACTGCCAGCATATCGGTCCGGGTAATGGTGATGCCTTCCAATGCCATGGTTTCTCTTGCCCTCTTGATCGCCGAACGCACCACCGCGTCCCGGCGGGTCCGTTAAAATCCTAAAGCGCGGCCCCCTCGGCAACGCCATCTTCTTCAAGCCCAGCCTCACGAGCCGCCTCCAATGCGGCTTCCAGCAACGCATCGGTCATCACCAGCTTCGCATTACGAATATCGGTGAAAGCAATTGCCGCTGGGCCTTGATCCGTTTCCAGTGTGACGATGTCCCCATCAACACTGTGCAAAGTACCGCGGAAGCGCCGCCGCCCATCGACCAGGCGCTCCAACTCAATCTTCGCGTCATGCCCGATATAGGCGGCGAAGTCCTTCAACCGCGTCAGCGGGCGATCAATACCGGGAGAACTGACCTCCAGGCTGTAGGCCGTCGTGATCGGGTCGTCCACATCCAGGATCGCAGAGACCGCGCGTGAGATATCCGCGCAATCATCGACAGAGATCGGTCGACCATCAGCGCGATCCGCCATGATCTGCAGCACCACCCTTTGTGTTCCGGAAAGCCGTACACGCACGAGCTCAAACCCCATATCCTCAATGGAGGGTTCGATCAGCCGGACGATGGCTTGTTCCAACGACATGCGACACGCTACTCCCAAACGGTGGAAATAGGCTGTCCACGGCACCTGCCCAAGAAGGCCGGTTGCGGTGTCAGCTAACAAAAAAGGCGGGCCCGGGGGCCCACCCTCATCGGATCGCTGAAATGATTTAGGACCTAAACCAACCATTCCGCGATAGAATGAAAGATGACTGTCGCGCTATCTACGGGATCGCCGACGAAAGGTCAAGTAGACCGGCACACCCGCCAGTGCCTTTTCCTCATACCGCGTCTGGGGCCAGTCCGGCTTGCGATGCCGCCAATCAGACGGGCCTTCATCCAGCCATTCAAAATCCGGATGGCGGTAGAGATGGCGGATCATCCAATCCTGATAACCCGGATGGTCGGAGGCCAAGCGCATTTCCGCCCCATCTTTCAGGACGCGGCTCAAGCGTGGCAAGTTCTCGGGCCCAAGGAAGCGGCGATTCCAGTGCCGACGCTTTGGCCAAGGATCGGGAAACAGTAGGAAAAACCGCCCCACGGAAGCCTCCGGCAAAGCATCGATCAGGGGGCGCGCGTCGTCCGCAAGGACCTTGATATTATCCAAGCCTGCCAGATCCGCATCACGGATCATCTTCACCACACCATTGATGAAGGGCTCACAACCGATAAAACCGATATCGGGATTTTCCGTCGCCTGCCAGACCAGATGCTCGCCGGAACCAAAACCGACTTCCAGCCAGAGATCCCGCATCGCCCGATCGAACAGAGCCGCAGGTGCCTCCGCCTCTTCCGGTGAAACGGACAGACTGGGCAGGCGCTCTTCAGCGATCCTGATCAGGCTTGGCTTCAAGGGCCGCCCCTTACGGCGGCCGAAGAATTTCAGCTCTTGCAAGGCGCAGCCTCTCGAAAGGTTCCGGCTTTCGCTTAGGTCAGCGCAGCCTTCAGCGCCTCGACCAAATCCGTGCGCTCCCAGGAGAAATGTCCTTCATCCGTTGGGATCCGCCCGAAATGACCATAAGCGGCGCTGGGCGCATAGATCGCACGAGAGAGGTTCAGATGCTCCCGAATTCCGCGCGGGGACAGATCGACTGCCTCATTGACGGCGCCAACCAACTTGTCCTCATCGACGGTGCCAGTCCCATGGGTATCGACCAGCAGGGAAAGCGGCTTGGATACCCCGATCGCGTAAGCGACCTGAATGGTGCATTTGTCCGCCAGCTCAGCCGCTACGATGTTTTTCGCCACATAGCGCGCTGCATAGGCGGCAGAGCGGTCAACTTTGGTCGGGTCTTTACCGGAGAACGCGCCGCCGCCATGGGGTGCTGCACCGCCATAGGTATCAACGATGATCTTCCGACCGGTCAGACCAGCATCGCCATCCGGACCACCGATCACGAACCGGCCCGTCGGATTGACGTAAAATTCACCCTCTGCCGGGAACCAGCCCTGCGGCAGAACCTTTTCGACATGCGGGCGGACGATCTCGCGGATCTCCGCTTGTTCTAGCCCCTCGTCATGTTGGGTCGAAACCACAACCGAGCTCACACCAACCGGCTTGCCATCTTCATATTGAAGGGTGACTTGGCTCTTTGAATCCGGCCCAAATCCGCTGTTCGGATCGCTATGCCGGAAATCGGCAAGGCTTTTCAGAATTTCATGGGAGTACTGGATTGCTGCCGGCATCAAGACGTCGGTTTCGCGCCGCGCATGTCCGAACATCAAACCCTGGTCACCGGCCCCTTCATCCTTGTTGCCCGCCGCATCGACGCCCTGGGCAATGTCAGAGGATTGCGCGTGCAGATGAATTTCGACCGAGGCATTGGCATGGTGGAAACCATCCTGCGCATAGCCGATGTCTTTCACCGCCGCGCGGGCCGCCGATTCAATCCGATCCTTATCAACTTCACCGTCATTCACCAGGCCTTCCGGGCCCCGTACTTCACCGGCGATCACGATCCGATTGGTCGTCGTCAGTGTTTCGCAAGCAACCCGCGCACCAGGATCAGCGGCGAGAAAGATATCGACGACTTCGTCGGAAATCCGATCGCAAACCTTATCAGGATGCCCTTCGGAAACGGATTCACTGGTGAAAAGATACGACGAGGCCATTTGGATCTCCCCTGTCTCTTATTGTGTGTGGGTAGCGTTCGCGCGAGATCGGCAAAACCGATTGTATTAATTCTGCCATAATCAAAAACCGGCGGGGTTTGTTGCAGGCTTTAGAGGGCAGGTCAATACTATGACCATCGCAAAACTGGGAGCAGGCAAAAAGGTTGGCGTTGTGACGTCGCTGTAAGTGACCTAATCACCCTTCATCCGTATGCGCCATGGACTTGCAAAGCTCGAAAATTCGCTTCCTGACAAGCGGGTCCTTAACCCGGTAATAAGCCCGGATAAGCTCAAGTGTTTCACGTTTTGCCATGGGATCAGCCTCCCGATACGGCTCTGTCGGAGGCTCAGACAAGCCGGCCCGCAACATCGGTGACTGATCAACCACATCATCGGTCATATCGTCATAGAAAAACTGTATCGGAACATCCAAAACGCGGCTTAAATCCCACAGGCGACTCGCCCCGATTCGGTTCATACCACGTTCATATTTCTGGACTTGTTGGAAGGTCAGCCCAATCGCTTCCCCAAGTTTTTCCTGCGAGATTCCGAGGAGTGTCCGGCGCAACCGGACCCGCGCGCCGACGTGAATATCGACTGGATTGGGAATTCCTGGACGGCCAGCTGGGATTGGAGTCAGGGCCTTACCTGTCATGGGAGGTCGCCCGCGCTTCTTTGCCGGACCCTTTTTTGAGGCTGCCTTAGCAGCAGGTGATTTGCCGCCTGACATCTCATTTTCCGACTGTTTCGCCTTGTCCTTTGCCATGTTTCGTAGCCTCCGCTGACTAACATCGGAACAATTCCGATACGGAATGTTCCATCCCCTGCCCATCATCCCGGAAACCAGGAGAAACTGACAGCAAGAACACTGTCGGTACGTGTAGAAATACCATGCCTTGCCACCATCGATTACGCTAGACGGCGTTGCAGGCCGCGTCAAGAATGCCGCCCGTATCTATAGACGCACACGGCTCGAAGCGATTGCCGCAGCCCCCAAAATCACGAGGAACAGGAAGAACATGGTATCACCGAACCGCCCGTAGAATGTTGCCTCGGCTGGCTTCGGCAAGCGGATATCCAGTACACCGGCCTGGCCCAATCCGATCCGCCCGATTTCCCGGCCATAAGCATCGAAGGCAGCCGAAACCCCGGTGCTGGCGGCGCGCAGAATGGGCAGGCCTTCCTCGATCCCCCGCAACCGTGTTTGCGCCAAATGCTGGAAAGGCCCGATGGAATAGCCATACCAGGCATCATTCGTCAGATTAAGCAGCCATTCAGGCCGGGCTCCTCCAGCCTCTGTCACCGCGCCAGGGAACACCACCTCATAACAAATCAAGGGCGAGACCGGCGGCATACCGGGCAACGTTACCGTTCGCGGGCCAGGGCCGGACACATAACCTGAAACCCCACCGACGGCGCGAAGCGGCAAGTACTCCGATAACGGCACATATTCCCCGAACGGGACCAGATGCGACTTTGCATATGTGCCGCGAATCATTCCGTTCTGATCCACGGCAGCCATGCCGTTGTGGATACCCTCCCCCTCTGGACTACGGAGCAAGGTACCTGTCAGAAGCAACCCATCTGCCGGAAGCATTGCCGCGATTGCAGCCCGGGCGGCATCCGCCTGCTCCATGAAGAAGGTTGCTGTCGTTTCGGGCCAAATCACGTGATCGACCCAATCGGGTCGGGTGCGGGTCGATAGTTCCAGATAAAGACTGAAATTGCGCCGCTGATAGGCGCGGCCCCATTTTTCACGCTGCGGAATCCCGCCCTGAACCATTCGAAGGCCGACACTCTCTGTCTGGTCTTCAACCGCTGTCGTTTCCGAAGAGAAGTCCCCAGCGAGTTCAGGCGCCTGCACAAGCCGTATCGCCCCCCACCCCGTCAGGACAATCGGCAGCGCAACGCCAAGAACACAGGCCACCACTGACTTTCGGTCAAAGGCCGGTTGATCCTGAAGCCTGTTCATAAGCGGCAGGGCGCACAAACAGGCGGACAAAAGCGCCAGAACACCCATACCATAGACACCAATCAGCGCCGCCGATTGGTCCAACCCGACAATTTCCGCCCAGGCGTAACCTGAGAGATTCCAGGGAAAACCAGTGAAAACATGGCCCTTTATCCATTCGGTCAGGGACCAGATAACGGCGATGCCGATCGCGCGGCCTAACCCTGCTCTCAATCGGGCCACGGCAATCCCGGCCAACCCATAAAAGATGGCCAAGGCAGCGGGCAGGCCAACGGCCGCAAAGGGCACCATCCACAAGAAATCAGCAGAGAACACCAGAAGGGCATTACTGATCCAGTAAAGCCCCGCGACATGCTGACCGAAGGCAAACCACCATCCGCGTGCAAAAGCAGCACGCCAGGAAAGCCGGTTGTCACCGACCCCGAACGACAGCACCAGTAAGGGAAAGGCAACATAGTAAACCGGTAAGACCCCAAACGGCGCGAATGCGAAGACTGTGCTGGCGCCTAAAACAAATAAGGCGAGCCATAGGCGCCATCCCCGCGCTTCTGCCACGAAAGCGGCGGCCTTCAGATATGAGGGTCGGGAAGTCGGGTTGATTGCCTGCATCATTGGCACGCTATCCGTTATCGTCGATCCGACTGGCGGGCATGTTTCTAAGGCGCAAGCGTTTGATCCTGCGGGGATCCGCTTCAATCACCTCAAACTCAATGCCGCTTTCCTTGTGCAGAATAAGCTCTCCCCGCGCCGGCACGCGGCCCGCCAGGGTAAAGACCAACCCGCCAAGCGTATCGACATCTTCTTCGCGTTCTTCTTCAGTCAAGAACTCACCGAACTGCTCTTCAAGTTCATCAAGGGGGAAGCGCGCATCCGCGGCCCAAAGCGCATCACCGACACGCTCGACCCTCGGTCCTGAGTCGATATCGTGCTCATCTTCAATTTCACCAACAATTTCCTCAACAAGGTCTTCAATGGTGACCAACCCATCGATGCCGCCATATTCATCAACCACAAGCGCCATATGCAGGCGGGTCTGTTGCATCTGCAGCAACAGATCAAGTACCCGCATACTGGGCGATACGAACAACACCTTGCGTATAATCTTGGGTAAGGAGAACTTCTCTTCCGGTTCCGTCGTCGCCGAGAGCACATCCTTGATGTGAACCATGCCGATGGTGTCGTCGAGGTTCTCCCGATAAACCGGATAGCGGGAATGCGGTTTCAGCACGATGTGCCGCACCAGTTTTTCCAACGGCATATCGATCTCGATCGCCGCGATATCCGCCCGGGGGATCATCACATCGCGGGCGGTCATTTCACCGATATTGAGGATATTGTGGATCAGCATCCGCTCATCCGCATCGATCGGGGTTTCCCGATCATCATGCTCCTCGATCAGCTCCTCAAAGGTTTCTCTGAGATTCGAATCTCCGTTTCGGCCGAGCAGCGCGCGCAAAACCCCGCGCAAGCCGCCCGGCTTCCTAGAACCAGGATCAGGTCCATAAGGTCCGCCATTGCCGTTTTCTTCATTCGAGGCAGCACCGTTCTGTCGAGAAACCGTATCGGCCATTACCGTTCTGTTCCGCAGCGAGGGTCGCCCGCTACAGCCTCCTTCTTATGATCACGCGGGCCTATTCGGCTCCGCATAGGGATCAGGAATACCCATTGTTGCCAGGATGGTGCGCTCCCGCGCTTCCATTTCCTCTGCCTCTTCATCCGTCTCATGGTCATAGCCGAGCAAATGCAGGGTCCCATGCACCGCCAGATGGCTTAAATGATGCGCAACCGGTTTGCTTTCCGCTGCCGCCTCGCGGCCTGCGGTTTCCCGCGCGATCAGAATCTCTCCCAAAGGCGACGGAGCGTCTTCTGGCAGCGGACCGGATGTGCCATCCAGAAGCCCTGAGGCAAAGCTCAGGACATTGGTCGGCCCCTCCTTACCGCGATAGTCCTTGTTCAGCGTCGCCAAGACATCGTCATCCGCGTAGACGATACCCAGGCTGACTGTCCCGAAATCAGTCAATTGATCGCGTTCCGCCTGCAAGGCCGCGTGAAGGCCGGCAGAAACCGCTGCACGATCCCCATCCGTCCAGTCTCCGCCTTCTTCCAGTTCCTGAAACACGGCCAATTCGCCGATGGGCGCGGTCATATTGCGCCATCTCCTGTCTTCGCCCGGCTCTCATAAGCTCGAACGATTCGGGCGACCAGCGGATGACGTACGACATCCTTATCCCCGAAGCGCACGGCCTCAACACCCTGCACACCATCCAAGGTTTCGACCGCATCAGCGAGGCCGGAGCGTTGTCCATTGGGCAGGTCAACCTGGGTCATATCGCCGGTAACCACCATACGACTGCCTTCGCCCAACCGTGTCAGGAACATCTTCATCTGGACAGGGCTGGCGTTCTGACCCTCATCCAGCAGGACGAAGGCGTTCTTCAGCGTTCGGCCCCGCATGAAGGCAAGCGGCGCAATCTCAATCTCCCCGCCATCGATCTTCCGCGCGACCTGATCCGCCGGCAGCGTATCGTAAAGCGCGTCATAGATCGGACGCAGATAGGGGTCGACCTTATCTTTCACGTCACCGGGCAGAAAGCCGAGACGCTCCCCCGCCTCGACCGCCGGGCGGGACAGAACGATCCGCTCGATCCGGTTGGCGAGATAGAGTGAGACCGCACAGCACACCGCCAGATAGGTCTTGCCTGTCCCCGCTGGCCCCAGGCCAAAGACCAAGTCATTGTTGCGCATGGCTTCAATGTATTTGGCCTGCAAGGGTGTCCGGGCAGAGATGTTCCGCCGCTTGGTCCGCAGCAGCGGTTCTTCTTCACCAAAGAGGTTGGTCGGCTGGGTTGCCATACGCATGGCCGCGTCGATATCCGCAGCCTCCAGCGCCTCCCCCTGTTCCAAGCGATGGTAAAGACGCTCCAACGCGCTGCGCGCCAGATCCGCCGCATCCTTGGGGCCTTCGATGGCCAATTGGTTACCACGGTTGATCAGGGAAACACCGAGCGCCTTTTCCATGTGAACGAGATTACGATCATGTTCCCCGAACAATTCGGGCAGCAGACGGTTATCTTCGAACTGCAGAAAAATTGGGGCGCCAATTGGCTTGCCTGATCCGGTACCGGTTGTTTCGATCGTCGGAACTGAGCTCACGCAACCGCCTCCGTTTCATTGGGTAGGGCCCCACCATCTTCGGACACGACAGGCGTGGCGAATAGGCTGTGGGCCTGAAGCCGGTCAATCCGGCACTCAACGATATCACCAACCGCAATGCCCGGCGCCGTCACATGAACGGGTTGCAGATAGGGGGAACGCCCCGCCAACTGCCCCGGTTGCCGGCCGGGCTTTTCAAACAATACCGGGACCGTTGTCCCAATCGTGCGTCTGTTGAAGGCTTCCTGCTGCGCATTCAACAATTGCTGCAAGCCCGCCAGACGTTCGTCCTTCACTGCTTCGGGTACATGTTCCGGGGCACTGGCAGCCGGAGTACCGGGCCTGGCGCTGTATTTGAAGGAAAACGCACCAGCATAGTCAATGTCAGAAACAAGCTTCAGCGTGTCTGCAAAATCCAGATCGCTTTCACCTGGAAAGCCAACAATGAAGTCCGACGTCAAAGCAAGGTCTGGGCGGGCTTCCCGCAGCCGATCCACCAGCCGGCGATACTCATCAGCCGTATGTTTCCGGTTCATCGCTGCCAATATCCGGTCCGAGCCGCTTTGGACCGGCAAATGCAGATAGGGCATCAAGGCCGGCACGTCGCGATGGGCCGCGATCAAGTCATCATCCATGTCGCGGGGATGACTGGTCGTATAGCGAATGCGTGCAAGACCATCGATTTCCGCCAACCGTCTGGAAAGGCCACCGAGACCGACTTCCCTCCCCGCGGCATCCTCCCCGTGATAGGCATTCACATTCTGGCCAAGCAGGGTGATCTCTCTCGCACCGGAGGCCACCAAACGGCGCGCTTCCGCCACAATAGCGTCAACCGGTCGTGATTGTTCAGCACCGCGCGTATAGGGCACCACACAGAAGGTACAAAATTTATCGCAGCCCTCCTGAATGGTCAGGAATGAAGAAACCCCACCGGCCACACGTTCTTCCGGCAGGTGGTCGAATTTATCTTCCACCGGGAAATCCGTGTCGAGCACCGGTCCCCCGCGTTCCTGGCCGGCTGCGGCCAGCATCTCCGGCAACCGGTGATAAGTCTGTGGCCCGAAGACCATATCGACCATCGGTTGGCGCCGGGTGATCTCTTCCCCCTCGGCCTGGGCGACACAGCCAGCAACAGCGACGATCATTTGTCCGCCATCCGCCGCCTTGGCGTCGTGATGCGCCTTGATCCGACCCAGATCGGAATAAACCTTTTCCGCCGCCTTTTCCCGGATATGACAGGTATTCAAGATCACCAGATCCGCCCCATCCGCCGCTGCCTGTGGTTCGAAACCGAGCGGCCGCAGGATATCCAGCATCCGCTCTGTGTCATAGACATTCATCTGGCAGCCATAGGTTTTGATATGGACACGGCGTTTGACGCCGCCCAAATCTGCACCTTTGTGGACTGCATCCATGTGGACCGCGTCTTGAGGGGCCACATCTTGAGGAAGTGCGTCTTGAGGAGCTGCGTCTTGCAAAGCAGAATTTTCTGATACCGGGTGGTCGGATCGTGAAGAGGTCAAAGCGGGCGTCTCCGCAGGCGGATGCTGCGCCCGATTTGGGCTACAGCGGTCAAGGGCATATCGGTCCCATGGGTTCGAGCGCGCTCACCTATCCTGTACAGCGCGCCTGTCAAGGCTTTGTTGGTCTTTTAGCCCATCAGCCCGCCGTTTCGGCAACCCTGCTGTGACATAAAAGACAACGCCCGATGCGCGCCGTTTCACATATTCAAACGTATCGTAATTCGAGTCGCGGTTCAAGCGGATGAAGGTTTCATTTCAATCCGGGGAACACCACGCCGCGCTGTTTCCACCCCCCGCGCCACCGCTGACTGGCAGGCAGCGGCCAGTGCTTTGCGGGAGGAAAAGTCACCCAGCCGCATCGGCTCATGATAAATGATGTCGATCCCGACGCGGCCGATCCCCAACCAACCGGCCAGATGCGACATCAACTCCATGTCGCCATACCAGGCATAAAGCGGGCGAAAGGCGCGCCCCATCGGCATGCCGTCGAGGCGCGTATAGGCGATGCTAACCGGCTGCACGAGCACGGTTCCATCACCATCACGCGGATGAATTTCCGCTGCCTGGAAGAGTGAGCTTTTAAAGGGGCCGATCCGCTCCCCATCATAGCTTGTGCCTTCGGGAAAGAGGATCACACAGCTTTCCCGATCATCGAGCCGCGCCCTCAGGGGTGCCATTTGTTCGGCCGCTTTCCGAGGGTCGCGCACCACAAAGATCGTCCGCTGCAGCTTGGCGAGCCAACCAAAGACCGGCCAGCCTGCGACCTCTGACTTCGCAACGAAGGAACAGGGCAGTTTCGCCCCAAGCGCGATGATATCGATATAGGACACATGATTTGACACCATCAGCACCCCTTCGCCCAGGGCCGGGCGACCATGCTGGTGGACATCAATCCCGGCGATCCGGCAAACCCCTTTGTGCCAGCGCATTGTGACGCGGGCCGGCATGCCACGCCGTGCAAAGAGATGATGCAGGTTGGTCACCAACAGCCAAAGCGTCCAGAGCGTAATCCCACATGCCCGAAAGAGGGTCATCGCCCGCATAGACCGCATTCCGGCGCCGTCCCGCGGCGTCGGATCGCCTACCGGGACAAGCCCCTTATCAGCCTTCACCGGCACGTCGGGCATAGTGCTTATAGTACCGGTCAGTGACGCGGCTGGTCTCTACGATCAGGCAGACATCCGTCGTATTGAACTGCGGATCAATTACGGCGCCATCACCAATGACCCCACCCAGCCTCAGATAACCCTTGATCAAAGGCGGCACGGCAGACAGCCCAGCCTTACGGTTGATCTGATCCGCCGGGATGCGGTTCATCGATTGATAATGCTCCGGCAACGCGACCGGGCAAATCTCTGGTGGCGCCAGATGGTTATGGTAGAGATAGCTTAGCGGGAGCGCGAGTTCATCCAGATCATTTCCGGGCAGGCTAGCGCAGCCAAACATGAACGCAATGTCATAGTGGAAGACATAGGCCGCAATCCCGCGCCACAAGAGTTCCATCACATGGCGGGTCCGGTATGCCTCCGCAACACAGGAACGGCCAAGCTCCAGGATTTCGCTATCCAAGGCGGTCAATGCGGAAATATCGTATTCATTAACCGAATAAAACTGACCGGCCCTCATCGCAGGCTCGCGGCGTAGAAGCCGGTAAGTCCCAACGACCGATTCCGGCCCGTCGCCCAGGCTCTTATCCAGAACCAGCAAGTGATCCGTATAGGGATCGAAGGCGTCGAAATCACGCTGATTCTGTGCCATTTCCGGCGTTGGCTTCGCCGCCATTTCTTCATAAAAGACCCGATATCGCAGCGCCTGGGACGCTTCGATCAAGTCCATGTCATCCGCAATCATGACCCCTAGAGAGCCATGAGTCAGCCCAGCCATCTGTTCCGCCAGCGCTGCCGGAGCGCCAAGCATGACTTCAGTATCACTTGATAGGGATTTGTCCGTCACATCCGCACTTTCGTATCGTTGCGCTGCCCATCGCTGGCACCGCCAATGGAAACAAGACTTGCGGCCTAGTCTTTCTTCTTATCAGCCCGCACGGCATAGAGCTCAAGACGGTGATCAACCAACCGGTAACCCAGCTGTTTCGCAACTTCTTCTTGAAGCTTCTCAATCGCCTCGTTCTGGAACTCAATGACATCACCGGTATCGATATCGATTAAGTGATCGTGATGCTCTTCCGAAACTTCTTCATACCGGGCACGCCCATCACCAAACTCATGCCGAGTTAGGATGCCAGATTCTTCAAAAAGTCGAACCGTTCGATAAACGGTCGCTATTGAAATGCCACTATCGATTTCCGACGCACGCGCGTGCAACATCTCGACATCCGGGTGATCGTCCGATTCTGACAGCACACGGGCGATCACACGCCGTTGCCCTGTCATTTTCAAGCCCAGTTCGGCACATTGACGCTCAATCCGAAGCGGATCGCTGTCTGGATTTTCCTGCTCGCCGGTCATCGCTTCTTTTTCGTTATTTCCATCCTGTCTTCTTTCTAAGCCAGGACTCGGGCTGGGCCAACCCGAAATACGATCAGAACGCCGTGCCTTGAAACATCAAATCAGCCAAAAAGTGGTCGATCTCGTGACTACGCCCGGCGAGAGCGGGTTCCCAAGCCAATCGCGCGGGCAAGTTTGGAGCGTTGCTTCGCGTAGTTCGGCGCCACCATCGGATAATCAGCGGGAAGATCCCAGCGATCCCGATATTCTTCCGGCGACATGTCATAGGCCGTTTTCAAATGGCGCTTTAACATCTTCAGTTTTTTGCCGTCTTCCAGGCAAACGATGTAGTCCGGTGTCACAGATTTCTTCACCGACACAGCAGGTACCGGCTTTTCTTCAACCGGTTCCGGCTCACCACCAACCGAAGCCAATGTCTTATACACCTGGTCGATCAATACCGGCAGTTCAGCCGTCGCGACCGAGTTGTTGGAAACATGAGCCGCCACAATGTCAGCTGTCAGACTTAACAACTCTGCCGATGAAATCTCATTCTCATTCACGTCCGACATGAGGATATCCTTGTTGCTTGATTGCTTGGCAGTACGCATGTCTAACCTGACCATCATCGCGCTTCGACGACACTTGATCCGGCGCAGGTGATCTTCAAAAGGAGTATGATGCACCGCCTGATGAAATCTACTAGTCGCGCGGTATTTATTATTAGGGCTTTCGACAATCAAGAGAAATTTATTGTTCAATACCCCATCAATATTCGGGATTACCTGTATTCGCAGCTTTGTTAACTTGTCGTGCACAAGATTTGTTAAGTTTCGTCACAAGTCTTTTGTCAAATCTAATCGTAAGATGCGGGCATCCGCCCGGCGTCCCCCGGGGCGTCGATAGTAATCCTTGCGAAGACCAACCTGGCGAAAGCCGAGCCCTCTATAGAGCGCGTCTGCCGCCGGGTTGTCCGTTCCAACTTCCAGGAACATGGCGTCGGCACTTTGCTGAGAAAGCACAATCGCAGCCTCCATCAGCGTTTTGCCAAAAGCCTCTCGCCGGCGGTCAGGATCGACCCCGATGGATAATATCTCCCCCTCCCCGACAACTATGCGGGCGAGCAGGAAACCAACCGGATCCGGCGCATACGCGATCAATCCCCAGCATCCCGGCGTTCGCATCAGATCCCGCAGTGATTGAACCGCCCAGTCCTCGCCAAAGCATCGGCCATAAAGCGCCGCTGCCGTTGCGATATCAGCATCACCCATCGGACGGATTGAAAACTCAGTCATTTTGCAGGCAAGGAGGTCACGGCCGGATTGCTGCCGGGTGCCCTGGCTCGATCCCGACTTGGCGCGGAAACATCCGGCGCCCGGAGATACATCGGCTCCGGCTTTGCCAGACCATAGAGTGCGTGATCGGCGCCAGACTGCTGCATCCTGGACGCGGCAAGCTGCGCCAAAACGGCGGCATCGGGCAATGTCGGGCCGCCAGCCGCAGCGCCAGGAACCCCCGCATCTTTCAGGATTTTCAGTACTGTTTCCGTTGCATCGCCAGCCACACGCAGACCGCCGTTAGAGCGGTCTCGACCCAGTGTAGCGATATCAACCGCCGTCGCCGCTGTCGGGGCTTCGGCATGCCCATCTTCACCGACATACTGAATGAAGAAATCACCCCGCTTGCTGTCAATCGCGACAAGCAGAGCCCCTGGGCCCGCCGGCTGGGTCGCTGCCAGAATTTCCGTCGTCGGCAAGGCACCCACCGGCACGCCCAAAGCCAGCCCGAAGCCCCGCGCCGCGGCAAGACAGAGCCGAACGCCGGTAAAAGCCCCGGGACCACAGGTGACAGCGATCAAGCTTAACGTCGAAGAATCAACCGAGGCCTCAGCGAGAACAGCCTCTGCCATCGGTATCAGCCGCTCGCTTTGGCCGCGCGTCATTTCTTCAAAGCGTTGCGCAAGGATATCACCATCCTGCGTCGCGATCGCCGCAGAGCAGGCAGCCATTGTGCTTTCAAGTGCCAGAATCGTCATGCAACAGGTCAGCATTACCCAGGGAAGAAAAACCAGACACCAAATTGACTGGACCGCGCATCTTTGACAAGTCACGCCCAGATTTACATTAAAATGCTTGATTTTCATTACGATCCGGGATGAATCGCGGATTACATCAACTGTCGCGGTCTCCAAGGTGATTTTGCCTTGCCGTTTTGGGGCAATTCCCGGTCCTGGCAAGCAGCGGATTGGCAGATGGAACGCCTTTGGATTAGCCCCACGAGTTAGGAAAAAACTGTGCTCAGAGTAACACAATTGTCGTCGACCTCGTTCCGACTACCATGGCTATTATGTGTATTGGTATGGGCGATTGTGAGCTCAGCCTCTGTCCAGTCTCTAGGCCCTACCACGGCAAGAGCCGCCGAGCCGACATCGGCGACCATCTTGATCTATCATCGGTTTGGCGAAGATGAATTCCCGTCGACCAGCGTCATGATGGAACAATTCAAGGCCCATTTGGCGGAGCTGACATCCGGATCCTATACCGTCTTGCCATTGCCGGCTGTCATCGCCGCGATTAAGGCAGGCACGCCGTTACCTGATCGGACAATCGCGCTCACCGTCGATGACGCGTTCCGCTCGCTTTATGTTAACGCGTGGCCCTTGTTGAAAGAAGCCGGGCTGCCTTTCACCGTCTTTGTTGCCACACAGTCAATCGACCAGGGCCAGGCTGACTATATGTCCTGGGACGAGTTGCGAGAGCTTCGGGATGCCGGCGTGACCATCGGATCGCAGGCGGTAACACATCCGCATATGGCCGGATTGAGGCCCGCACGGAACCAACGGGAACTTGCGCTCTCTGCTCAGCGCATCACCGAAGAACTGGGGATAACGCCGCGCCTATTCGCCTATCCCTATGGGGAGGCCAGCACAGATGTTCTGCGACTGACGAAGGAGGCTGGCTACGAGGCAGCCTTTGGACAACATTCAGGCGCCGCCAATGAAACAAGTCCGCTCTTCTACCTGCCGCGCTTCCCGGTGAATGTGAATTTTGGCGGCATAGAGCGTTTCCGGCGCATTGTGAACTCGCGGCCCCTGCCGGTAACCGATCTGTCCCCCGCCGATCCATTTTTGGAAGACACCCCGACATCAAACCCACCGGCCTTCGGGTTCACAGTTGTTGATGGTGTGCAAAGGCTCGATGAACTTGCCTGCTATCATTCGGATGCGGGTCGGATCGAAACATTCGATCTATTGGGCCGTCGTGTAGAAGTGCGGTTTGATCGCGCGTTTTCTGCAGGCAGAACCCGCATCAACTGCACCGTGCCAGCCGGCAATAATCGCTGGCGGTGGTTCGGCATGCAGTATTATGTGAAGCCCTAGAAAGGGTCGGATATGACCGAGGACATTCTGTCACTTTCAGATATCGAAGATGCTCATCAACGCATTGCCCCCCATGTTTTGCATACACCAGTGGTGCCGGCCTTCGACCTGTCCGAAAAATCCGGCGGCGATATCTGGCTGAAACTTGAGACATTGCAGGCAACCGGCGCCTTCAAACTTCGTGGTGCTATCAATGCCGCGCTCTGCCTGGATGATGACGCCCGCGCCGCCGGGATTGTTGCCGTGTCTTCCGGCAATCATGGTCGTGGATTGGCCTATGCGGGGCGCAAGCTCGGGTTTCGGGCGATTATCTGTGTGTCGAGCCTCGTCCCCGCAGTGAAGGTCGAGGCGATGCGAAAACTCGGGGCAGAGGTTCGCATCATCGGCGACAATCAGGACGCCGCAGAAGAAGAAGCCAACCGACTGGTCCGGGAAGAAGGTATGACCTTCGTCTCCCCCTTCGACGATCCCATTGTCATGGCCGGTCAAGGAACGATCGGCATTGAACTGCTGGAAGACCTGCCCGATTTGGACGTCGCTATCGTCCCGCTCTCCGGTGGGGGGCTGATCGCCGGGATCGCCTGTGCCCTAAAAGCGCTAAAACCCTCCGTCCAAGTTATCGGGGTGACGATGGAGCGCGGCGCCGCCATGCATGAAAGCCTTAAGGCCGGGCACCCGGTGCCGGTAGATGAATATCCAAGCTGGGCGGATGCTTTGGGTGGTAGCATCGGGTTGGACAATAAATACAGCTTCACGCTTTGCCGGGCGCTGCTCGACGACACTGTTCTGGTGTCAGAGGATGAGATCGTCGCTGCGATGCGGCACATGTATCGCGCGCAACAGCTTGTCATCGAAGGCGGCGCTGCGGTTGGTGTCGCAGCCGTCTTATCAGGCAAATACGACTGCAGCGGCAAGAAAGCCGCCATCGTTGTCAGCGGCAGAAATGTCGATATGGACCGGTTTACGAAAGAGGTCGCACTATGACGCGGACCCTCGCAAACCAACAATGTGCCGCCATAAGCTCACACACCACATTGTGCTCATGTTTCATACCAAGCCTGCCGCGCAAATCGGTTCGTTTTTTATGAGCATCTCTGCCCAGGTTCCGCATCCAAGCCGGCGGTCACTATCAATTGAGCCCATTGTAGATGCCGGTATCTTCGGCATCGCTTTGGTAATTCGTGCAGCCATATTCTTGTCGGGCCGATCGGCGTTCAGCGTTGATGCGGATGATTATGTCGAAGGGGCATTCGACCTTGGCACGAAAGGATACATCGCCGATCCGGATCTGATGCCGGGATACCCGGTTTTAAATTTGTTGTTCGGAGAGGCAACGGCCTATCTGGATTTAGCACTCTCTTCCGCAGCGGCAGCCTTTGCTGCAATTCTCGCGCGATCAATTTTCGAAAGCCGTTCTGCCGCGATTGCCGCTGGGTTGGGGGTGGCCCTTCATCTGAATCTGGCAATTTACGCAGGAAGCGGCTTAACGGAACCCAGCACGACATTCTTGTTTCTGGCCGCCATGATCGCCTTCTTCAACAGATCCTTCGCAATCGGCTCCATTTTAATGGTTCTATCCTTGTTGATCAGGCCGTCCTTCGTCCTCGCCGCGCCAATCCTGATTGCGGCTTTCAGCATCATCACACATAAGGACAGTTTCCGCATGTGCGTCGCCCGGCTTGCCTTGTTTGCTGCGGTGTTCGTTGTCTTGTTTGCACCCTGGTGGTGGCACAATTACCAAGTCCATGGCCGGTTCGTTCCCTTGAACCTCGCCGGGTCGTATACGCTTTACCTCGGGAACAATCCGTCATCAGTAACCGGATCCGGCTTGGGGCAGATCGACATTAAAGCCGACCATCCTTTTGCCGATGTGAGGCCTCTCTCAGAACAGCGTCGACAAATGGGCGAAGCGGCAGTCGCGTGGATCTTCGAAAACCCGGGCCGATTTGCGGAATTGACGGTCATACGATTCGCCCGTTTCTGGCATATTGAATCCCATTCGAATGCCACGGTTTGGCTGGCGATACAGCCTTACCACGCCGCCTTCCTTCTATTCATTATCTTTGGCTTCTGGCGCTTTGCCCGGCAATCCCTGCCGTTCGTACTCGCCATCGGGTATCTTTGCGCCGTCCACAGCGTGCTTGTGTCCCTGCCCCGCTATCAGTTCCAGGTGACGCCCTTGATCATCATGCTGGGGCTCGGATGGCTTGCCTGGGAAGCGGAACGGTTTTGGCGAGCCCGAAAATCAACACCGGATTAACAACACCCGCAGATTAGTGATGCCGGTGCAAGTCGAAGAAGTGGCGGATTGAACGCACGAATTCCCGTGTCAGGGAATCCTTTTGATCATCCCCACCACCGACGCCCTTACTCTCGAAAGCACGTTTGACCTGCAAATCCCGGTCGGCCAGGGCTTCGGAAAGGAACTCCACCAGCTCCGGTCGGGATTTCAAGATCGGCTCCAGCGTTTCCTTGGTGATCTCGAAGCCGATGGAATCAACTTCCGGCACCACTGTCGCGCGGCGCGCAGCCCCGGTCAGCAGCGACATTTCCCCAAAGAACGCCCCGGGCCCGATCTGATTGACCCGCATTTCCCGACCATCACCGCCGGTGACATAGACCGCCATGATCCCTTCGCGCAGGATAAACAGGGATTCCCCCGGCTCGCCTTGGCTGACGACCGGCGCGTCTTTCTTGAAAGATCGCCGATCCATACTCGCATCAATGACGCGAAGCTCTTCTTCGGTCAGCGCCGCGAAGAGATCCACGCCATTCAGGAAATCGATATCCCGGTCCGCCCCCCGGCGCACGGTGTTCAGATCCACCCGTTCACCCGGCACGCGAATGCCGGAGAATTGCAGATTTCGATAGACCGTCCGCATCAAGCGATACTTCAAGGCCCAGAGCTTGTCATAATTTGGCAGCCAATAGCGCAGGATCCACTCTGCCCCATGAGGATGAAAGGCGCCAATCCGAACCTGTGGCTTACGCGGCACAGAGGCCAGCTCCGAGACCTGTTGGACGGATGACAGGAACAGCCGTTCGACCCGTTGCGCCTGGACACTGTAATCAAGCACAATCGAAAACTCGTCCCGGAAGATTTCTTCCGGCGCGCTGTAGTTTCGAAAATGCCGGGTCGCGAGTTGCGAGTTCGGAATAACGATCAGCACCTCGGATTTGGTCAAAATACGGGTCGCCCGCCAGTTCATCTGTTGTACCTGGCCGATGGTCCCGTCTTCGATCTCAATCCAGTCGCCGATCTTGAAAGGCTGTTCTGCCCCCAACGCAACGCCGGTAAAAACATCGGAGATCAGATAACGCAGCGCGAAACCGATCACGGCAATGATGATGGAAGAAGTTGTCAGAATACCGCTGACAGACAGTCCATAGACATGACTGAGAATGAGGATCAGCGCGATCAGATAGATCACCACGCCGGTGATATCGACCAGCAGACGCGGCACCGGGACACCGGATCTGCGCCCAACCCACCATTCCCAGAACAGCACCCGGAGCCAGCGTTGAACACAATGCGCCAGAGCCAGCCAAACAACTGTCTCAAAGCCGAGGAGCGCAGCCCGCCCGATTTCCGTCGCTGGATCGAGTTTCAACAAACCGATCAGCCAGGGCTCATTCAGCATCAGCCAAAGCAGACACGCCGCAACAGCCGTTTCGGGTATCAAACTCACTACCCGAGCGCCAAGCCCCCCGGTCGAACCAGAATCATTATTGGCCATAGGCCGATTTCCCCTTTGCTCCCGGCCCAGAGCCTACCTCAGAGAGTGGGATTAAGAAAAGGCGCTCTGTCTTGCGCGTCTCATCAACATCCCAAAGAACACAGCATCCCGAAAAGATAACAGTGCACAGCCGGTTTCCATGCGGAAGCGGCTGTGATACCCAAGGCGAAATCGAGACATCTTGGAAGCGCGCATGCAAACTCATCTGGATTTCGAACAGCCGATTGCCGACCTGGAAGGCAAGATTGAAGAACTTCGCCACCTCGCCGATGGGGAGGAAGTGAATATCGCCGCCGAAGTCGGTCGGCTGCGCGCCAAAGCGGATAAGCTGCTAAAGCAGACCTATCAAAAGCTGACGCCCTGGCAGAAGGTACAGGTCGCGCGGCATCCGGACCGGCCCCATGCTGTCGACTACATCACACGGCTGATAGATGATTATACCCCGCTGGCTGGCGACCGTGCCTTTGCCGACGACAAGGCAATCCTGGGCGGCTTGGGTCGTTTCCAAGGCCGCTCCGTCGTTGTGATCGGGCAGGAAAAGGGGGGCGACACACAGGCACGCCTCAAACATAACTTTGGCATGCCTCGTCCGGAAGGCTACCGGAAAGCCCAGCGCCTGATGGATCTGGCGGAGCGCTTTCGACTGCCGGTCATCACCTTCATCGATACGCCCGGCGCCTATCCAGGCGTCGGCGCGGAAGAACGCGGGCAGGCGGAAGCCATCGCCCGTTCGATTGAGAAATGCCTTTCCCTGACCGTGCCGCTAGTCTCGATCGTGATCGGAGAAGGCGGATCCGGCGGCGCCATCGCTTTGGCAACAGCAGACCGGGTACTGATGCTGGAACATTCCATCTATTCGGTGATTTCACCGGAAGGCTGTGCATCAATCCTGTGGCATAGTGCGGACGAAGCGAAGACCGCCGCAGAGGCCCTAAAAATCACGGCACAAGATCTCTCCGGTCTCGGTATAATCGATAGCGTCGTGTCGGAACCCCTTGGGGGCGCCCAT
>SPJV01000111.1 GCA_006844765.1 Alphaproteobacteria bacterium
GGGGGCGATTGCTGTTTGAAAAACTGGATAGCACCTTTCTCCGGCTTGATACGGATGAAGGGCTCAGCGGTTGGGCGGAGGCCTGTCCCTGGGGTCATACGTATCTGCCGGCCCATGGTGCCGGTATTCGGGCGGCGGCAGAGCTTTTTGCGCCCGCCTTGATCGGTATGGACCCGCGCCGGCTTGAACATGTCAACCGCGTTATGGATTTGACCCTTCCGGGGCACCTTTATGCCAAGCAGCCTTTCGACACGGCCTGCTGGGATATCCTGGGGCAAGCCACCGGGCTGCCGATTGTGGAGCTTCTTGGCGGGCGCTATGAGGAACCGACACCGATTGCCAGTTCTATATCCACCGATACGCCGGAAGGGATGTTGGCTGATATCGATGCCTATCGGGCGCTTGGGTATACGACACATTCGATCAAGGTCGGCGCGGATATCGGGTTGGATATCGAGCGTATCCGCTTCCTGAAGCAAAATGAAAAGCCGGGTGAATTCATGTTCTTCGACGCGAACCGGGCCTGGACTCCGTCGGAGGCGATCTCTGTCATGAATTCTGTTGCGGATATCCCGGCGACCTTTGAGCAACCCTGTGAGACCTTGGAACAATGCGCCCATGTGCGCCGCCTGACGCGTCAGCCCATCTCCCTCGATGAGCGGTTGGAGACGGAGGGCGATATGCAGCGGATTGCCGCTGAAGGCATTGGGGAGATTGTGAATATCAAGCTCAACCGGGTTGGCGGGTTGACCCGGGCACGGCGGCTTAGGGATATCGCCACGGCAAATGGCATCAAGATGCTGGTGATGGCGACAGGCGGCTCGGTCATAGCCGACACCGAAGTCCAGCATCTGGCTCAATCGATCCCGCGCGAGATGCGCCTCGGCACCTGGCTTTGTCAGGAAATGCTGGTGGAAGACCCGGCACCAGACCGGGGATCGCGCAATGACGGCGCAGGGAACAGCGTTGCCCCGGAAGGGCCGGGTTTAGGCGTTGCGCCGGATATTGAGCTTCTGGGTGACCCCGTGGCGGTATTTGAAGACTGACGAAAGAAGGGAGGCGCTAAAATATCTCGAAATACTCGCGCTGTTCCCAATCCGTGGTTTCTGAGAGGAAACGGGATACTTCGGCGCGTTTGATGGCCGCGAACCAGTCAACGACCTCATCGCCGAGCGCTTCTCTGAAAAAGGTCGAATGATGGAAAGCGTGTAGCGCATCGATCATGCTGCGGGGCAGCTGTTCTGCACCTGGTTGGTCATAGGGAGTCTCGCTTGGGGCCGGCGGCTCCAACCCGCGTCGAATACCGTCCAGCCCTGCGTGAATCTGTGCAGCCATTGCCAGATAGGGATTGGCCGCCGGCTCTCCCGCGCGATTTTCGATCCGGGTGGCGCCTTCTCCGGGACCACCAATCACCCGCAG
>SPJV01000109.1 GCA_006844765.1 Alphaproteobacteria bacterium
GACCCCACCGTTGATTGCGATGCCCCCCGGGTTCAGACCATTTCCAAAGCGGTTTCAGCTGCCGACTTGATTATTTTGGCTGTCCCGGATCGGTTAGCCCTGGTGCGCAAAATCGTCGAGGTCGTCCAGGCCTACTGCCCAAGCACCGCCGAAATCATCGTGCTGTCTGACGCCCATGAACAAGACGCCCTGCGCAGCTGCGCCACACGCTCGCTGCAGATTCATGGCGGCACCCATGCCGATTTTCTGGCAGCCCCCCTGTGGCGTGCATTAACCACGCCGCAGGGGATCAGTCGGGCCGGTTAGGGCCAAATTGGATCAGACAGGGTCGGGAATGAATTGAGAACGTAACAGGAACATGTATAATGATTCCATGTCGACTCATCTTCTTACAAAGGCCGGGCTGCAGGCAGGTATGCTGCAGCACACCAGCCCCACGCGCCCCAGCGTCACATTGTGGCAACAGCTTTCCCTTGCCCAAGGTCGCCTTCACGAAGCCATCGGCCCCGCAAGGCGCTTCTTTGCGCTACAGGTGGCCGCCGCCCTGTCTGGACCGGTGATGTGGATCAGGCCGCGTTGGCAGATTGATCAACTAAACCCCGACGGAATGCGGCCCTGGATGGACCCGGGGCGCTTGATCGATATCGCCCCCAACCGCCCCGTGGATCTGCTGTGGTGCGCCGAAGAAGTCCTGCGATCCGGCACCGTCCCCCTGATGGTGGTCGAGCTGCCAGAGCCTCCGGGCCTGACCCCGATCCGCCGCCTGCATTTGGCGGCCGAGGCGGCCATGGCCGACGGCGCCCATGCCCCGATCGGTCTGCTGCTGACCCCCGGCCCCGAAGGCGCGCCAGGGATTGAGACCCGCTGGTTCATGCGCCCCGATCACAGCAAAGACCGCAGGCGTTGGCATCTGGAACGCCAAAGGGCCCGAACGGCCCCGCTGGCCGCGTGGCATCTGAACCCGGACAAAACGGGGCTAAAGCTACAGCCCATCGCAGACACAGGCCCCAAAACAGAAACGCCCCCGTCGCTGGCCTGACAAACAAGGCAGCAACGGGGGCGTCCCCAATCTATGACAACTTGATCAGCCCAGTTCCGCCAGACGCGCAAGGGCGGCTTTGATCTTGGCTTCTTCTTCTTCTTTCTGGGCCAGCAGCTCGCGGGTTTCGGCCACGACCTCTTCCGGGGCGCTTGCCGCGAATTTCGGGTTCTTCAGACGGCCGCGCAAGCCCCCCAGATCCTTGGCCAGCTTGCCCATCGCCTTGTCCAAACGGGCCTTTTCTTCGTCCACGTCGATGATATCGGCCAAAGGCAAGCAGAAGGTAGCACCTTCCACCGCGATGGTGATCGCGCCCTTTGGCACTTCGGTGACAGCCGTCAAACTGTCGATCCGCGCCAGGCGTTTAATC
>SPJV01000110.1 GCA_006844765.1 Alphaproteobacteria bacterium
TGCAGGACCCGCTTAGTCTTAGGCAGATCCCTCAGTTACAAGGCGCATTAAAGCTGGCGCTCGACTTCGCGGAACCGATCCTTAATCAGATGATCAACGGATCGCAGGATAACCCCTGCGTCCTGGCTGAGCGGGAGACCATTCTGTCGATTGGCAACTACCACACCGCCAGCCTCGCCCTTGCAGTGGAAACGGTCACCCGTGCCCTCGCCCCTGCGGCAACCGCATCGGTCGCGCGGATCTCAAAGCTTCTAATCTCGCGGTTTACGGAATTGCCGCAATATCTGGCCGCCGAAGGACCAGCCAATAATGGGATCGCGCCAGCCATGAAGATCGCCGAGAGCCTGAACATCGAAATTCAGAGGCTCGCGACCTGCCGGCCCGCAACGGTCAGCTTTTGCGCGGATGGCGTGGAAGATGTTGGCACCACAGCGCCAGGTGCCGCGGCGGATTTGGAAAAACTGCTCGGCTATTTCTATCAGCTCGCCGCCTGGGAGCTCGCAGTTGCAGCCGCGGCGGTTGAGGCAAGAAATCACCCCGTGTCTGCGGAGGCCGACCGCATCCTGACCTTCACCCGTCGTTATGTGCATCCCGTTGGCCCGGACCGTCCCCGGGCGCGAGAAGTAGAAGCGCTGGCATCAAGTTTAAAAAGGGAACCACTTTAATGGATGATCGGATAGTCGAGGTCGACGAGAAGAAACGCGTCTTTCAGGGTTACTTCGCGGTCGACCAATACAAGCTGCGACACAGTCAGTTTGCCGGCGGGCTCGGCCCCGTGATCCAACGAGAGATTTTTGAACGCGGTCATGCTGCCGCAGTCATTCCCTATGATCCGATCCGTGATCAAGCGGTATTGATCGAACAGTTTCGGCCCGGGCTATACGCGGCGCAATCAGACAATCCCTGGCTGACCGAGATCGTCGCGGGCAACATTGATGACGGAGAAACTGTCGAAGACGTTTGCCGGCGCGAAGGAAAGGAAGAGGCCGGGATCGAAATCGGTCGCCTCGAATACCTGTCCACTCAATTCATGAGCCCCGGCGCGACCACGGAATCAATCGCCTTGTTCATCGGTGAATGTGATAGTTCGACAGCGTCTGGTTTTCATGGCCTCCCCCAAGAAGGCGAGGATATCCGTGTTTTCACGAAACCTTGGCATGACGTTGTCGAACTGGCGCTCTCCGGTGCGTTGAGAAATGCCATGTCCACGGTCGCCATCCTGCAAGCAAATCATCGTATCGCCCACTTGCGGGATGCCTGGAGCACCCCTATTTAATCACCATCATGTGCAATTAAATTATATCACAGCAAAAATGGTGGTTAATATGCGGGTTAATGGAGACTTCACCGAGGCAGTCGGTAACACCCCCCTTATCAAACTGCGCGCAGCCAGTGAACTGACCGGC
>SPJV01000104.1 GCA_006844765.1 Alphaproteobacteria bacterium
TCCATGACGGATGGGGAAGTCTCAAGTCCCAGTGTGATCGCATTCACCAGGATCACGGCGATGACAAACCGCTGTACAAAGTTCGACTCAACGAACTGGCGCAGTCGATCCATGACCTTCTCTCCTGCCTTGATCAGTGATGGACCAAGCCCAAGACTTCCCGGGTTTCCGCTAAGATCGGTGCGGATAACGCCTTTGCGCGCTCTCCGCCTCTGAACAGAAGTCGGTCGATTTCCGCCCGATCTTCCAGAAGCCTGTTCATTTCCTCGGTAATCGGGCTCAAATGTGCGATGGCGCGATCAGCCAGTTTCTGTTTGAAGGCACCGAATTGCCCGCCACCAACATCGCGCAGAGCATCACTGATGGATTCATTGCCAAGCGCGGCATAGATCGTCACCAGATTGCGGGCTTCCGGCCGGCCCTCAAATCCGTCTGCATCTCTGGGCAGATCTTCCGGATCGGTCTTGGCCTTGCGGATTTTCTTCGCGATCATATCCGTGTCATCGGTCAAATTGATGCGGCTCATATCCGACGGGTCGGATTTTGACATCTTCGCCGAGCCATCGCGCAGGGACATGACACGGGTGGCCTCACCCAGGATCAAGGGCTCAACAACCGGAAAGAAATCAGGCTTTTCCCAGTCATTGTTAAACTTAATTGCGATGTCGCGCGCCAGTTCAAGATGCTGCTTTTGATCTTCGCCCACCGGCACATGGGTTGCGCGATAGGCCAGGATGTCGGCCGCCATCAGGTTTGGATAGACGAAAAGACCCGTGGAGGCGTTCTCCCGGTTCTTGCCGGCCTTGTCCTTGAACTGGGTCATCCGGTTCAACCAGCCCATCCGTGCCACGCAATTGAAATACCACGCTAGTTCCGCATGATCCTGGTTCAGGGATTGGTTGAACAGAATATGCTTTTCCGCATCAATGCCGCAGGCGATCAGAGCCGCAGCGACTTGGCGGGTAGCTTCTTTCAGCGCGGCCGGTTCCTGGAACAGGGTCAGGGCATGCATATCGACCACGCAATACAGGCATTCACTATTATCCTGCAGCGTTACCCAGTTGCGGATCGCACCCAGATAGTTGCCCAGCGTTAGATTGCCGGTCGGCTGAATGCCGGAAAAGACGCGTTTGGACGGCGTCGGCGCAGCGGTTTGCGCGGCGGTATCAGTCATGGGGTTGGACTCCCGATAAAGGATCAAAAGGGTCAGGTCGTCATGCGACCGTGCGGGGTTATCGCCAGCCCCGCCCCTATGGTCAAGTGCACCGACGCAGCCGCGCTTTTACTTCACGTGGATCAAGGGCGCCCAGGATGAAACACAGCCCGAAATAGACCACCGCGCCGCCACCGACCAAGAGTGTCAACGCCCCAGCCTTGAGCGCCAGGGGACCGGATAACCAGGGCGCCAATGCTTGGGCTGCGATCCAAAGCACCGCCCCCATCGCGACGGCTGAAAGCGCCATTCGGGGCACGCGCTTTCTTAGTATAACATCGGCGAAAAACTCCCCCCGCTTTCGTAAGATCAAGGCGAGGGCCGCGACATTCACCCAGGCGGTTAGGGCGCTGGCCAGGGCAATCCCGACATGGGCCAGGCTTTGCATCAAGATCAGCGCCGCAATGATGTTGAGGAGCACGACCCCGATTGCGATCTTCACCGGTGTTTTGGTGTCTTCTCTGGCGAAGAAGCCGGGCGCCAGTGCCTTCGCCAGGACGAAGGCGGGAAGCCCGATGGCAAAGGCGCCTAATGCTCCGGCGGTGGCGGAAACCGCCTGCGCATCAAACGCTCCCCGCTGGAACAGGACAGAGACGATCGGCTCGGGAATCGCGGCCAGGGCGACAGCAGCCGGCAGGGTCAAAAGCAGGGAGATTTCCAGCGCCCGGTTCATACTGTCCTGCGCGGCTTCGGTCTCCCCTGCTTTGAGTTGTCGGGACAGAAGCGGCAAAAGGGCGATGCCGACCGCAACCCCCACGACGCCGAGTGGAAGCTGGTTCACCCGATCCGCGTAATAGAGATAGGAGACGGAGCCTTCCGCCAGAAAAGACGCCAGAATATCACCGATCATTACATTAATCTGGATGACGCCGGCGCCCAGAATACCAGGGCCCATCAGGATCATCAGCCGCTTGACCGCTGGTGTCAGGCGCGGACGGGGCAGGCGCGGTAAAATACCCGCCTTATGGCAAGCCCAGGCCAGGCTGCCGAATTGAAGGGCTCCTGCAATGGCGACCCCATGGGCCAGGGCATGTCCAGGGAGGTTGAAAAGACCGAAATAGACCCCGGTCAAAGCGGCGATTAGAACGATATTCAACAGGATTGGTGCGGCGGCAGCGGCAGCAAAGCGTCCTGTCGCATTCAACATACCAGCCAGCAGTGCCGAAAGCGCCATGAACAGAAGATAGGGAAAAGCGATCCGGGCGAGTTCGACGGTCAGCGCAAATTTCTCCGGTTCATCCGTAAAGCCGGGCGCGATGGCCTGCATCAACCAGGGCATTGTGCCCAGCGCCAGGATGCCGAGGATGATCATCGCGGTTGCCAGCACAGAGGCAACGGCACCGGCAAAATGACGTGCTTCGTCGACCCCTTCGCCCTCCAGCCGTTTGGCATATAGGGGGACGAAGGCTGCGTTCAGGGCCCCTTCTCCAAAAAGTCGCCGGAACAGGTTGGGAAACTTGAAAGCAATGAAGAAGGCATCGGAAATCATTCCCGCGCCCAGGATATTGGCGATCATCACATCCCGGACAAAGCCCAGGATGCGGCTTCCCATGGTCCAGAATCCGACCGTTGCTACTGCGCGAAACAATGCCATAAGCGGTGAATAGCCGAATTCGATGGCACTGGCGAGGCCGCGCGATGGCAGAATCCGGTAAAACGCCGATCCAATGGCTTAAGATACCGTCGTCGTCGCCCGGTCCGTATCTTACTCTGCGGCTTCCGCGGGTCGGGGCTTTTGTTTGCGCGTGGATTGGCGTTTCGCCGGCTTTGTACTGGCTTTGGTTGGGGGAGATTCCGTTGGCGGCTCCAGGATCGACATCAAACGGGTTTTGATCTGCTTCACTTTGCCGGGATGATCGATCTTCATGCCGAAAATGTCTTTCACATAGAAAACATCCACCACCTCTTCTCCATAAGTCGAGATCTTGGCGGTAGAGACCTGCAGCCCCAATTCGGTAAGCGCATAGGTCAGGGTTGACAGCAGTCCGGCCCGATCACGGCCATTTACTTCAATCACGCTATGGGTGTTTGACGCCTTGTTGTCGATCATGACCCGGGGGGAGACCTTGAAGCCGCGTGTTCGCTTGCTGCGTTTCTCCCGGTGGCGGGTTTCCAACTCGTTTACGACATCAAGTTCACCGCGCAAGGCCTGGTCAACGCGGGTTGCCAGGCGCGCCAGTCTGTCTGGCCGGTCAAACGGACCGCCATCCGCGTCCTGGATCAAGAATGTATCCAAGGCCGACCCATTGGACAGAGTGGCGATCTTGGCATCGACGATACTGGCGCCGGCCAGGGCCAAGGCACCAGACAGGCGGGCGATCAGTCCCGGGTGATCAGGGCAATAGATGGTGACTTCGGTAACTGATTTGGCTGGATCAACCCGATGTTTCAGGGTCAGGCTGTCATGACGCAGCTCTGCCTCGCGGACCAGCTTTGCCTGGGTGACCAAGGCAGCTGGTTCGTTTGAAAGGATGTAGCGCGGTGGGCAGCGATCCAGGTGGCTTTCGATTTCCGCCTGTGTCCAGCCCTCCTCGCCCAAATCGGACTCGAGCCGTTGCCGGCCATGCTCTGCCCGTTTCCGCCATTCCCCTAAGGCTGAGGAGCCCGACATTGCCGCTTCAGCCCGCCAAAAGAGCTCCCGCAGCAAAGTAGCTTTCCAATTATTCCAGACATTCGGCCCTACCGCCTTGATGTCTGCGACTGTCAGACAGAGCAGCAATCGCAGCCTTTCCGGCGATTGAACGATATCGACGAAGTCTGCGATGGTCTTTGGGTCATCCAGATCCCGCTTTGTCGCGGTCTGCGACATCAGTAGATGCTGAAGAACAAGCCAGGAAACCGTTTTCGTTTCCGCATCTGACAGGCCGAGCCTGGGGCACAGCTTCAACGCAACCTTGGCCCCCAGCTCCGAATGATCCCCGCCCCGACCCTTGGCGATATCATGCAGGAGGACAGAAACATAAAGCACTTCCCGGCTTTGCACCTGCTGGATAACCGCAGAGGAGACCGGGTGCTCGTCCTTAAGCAGGCCTTTTTCGATGCGATGCAGGATGCCGATTGCCCGGATCGTATGTTCGTCCGTCGTATAGACGTGATACATGTCGTATTGCATCTGGGCGACGACGCGCCCGAAATCTGGGACAAAGCGCCCGAATAACCCGCATTCATTCATATGGCGCAACGTCGCTTCCGGGTTGTTCGTCGCTGTCAGGATATCGAGGAACAATCGGTTTGCAGCAGGGTCATTCCGCAGTGCACGGTCGCCTTTTTTCGGCGTTCGGGTAATTTGGGCCAAGGCGGCCGGATGCAAGTCAATTCCCTCGTTAACGCTTGCCTTGAAGATCCGCAGCATATCGCTGGGGGTCTCGCTGAACTGTGCGTCGGATTCTGCCGCAAGCCGCCCGGAATCGATGGGAAAGCCATCAAGGTCCTTCCGGAACAGATTTCCGGGCAGGCGGAATCGACGACGGCGTTTTTTATCCAGTTCAAAGGCGGCAATAAAGATGCGCGTCAGATCCCCGACATCCTTGGCAATCAGGAAGTAGTGCTTCATGAACCGCTCGACCCCCGATGCTCCGGCATGGTCGGTATAACCCATGCGTTGGGCCAAGGCGGGTTGCGTATCGAAGGTCAGGCGTTCTTCCGGGCGGCTTGTCAGGTAATGCAGGTGGCAGCGTACAGTCCATAAGAAGCTTTGGGCTTTTGCGAAGCGATCTACTTCCGCTCGGGTCAAGGCGCCTTCAGAAACCAGTTCGCTGATTTCCTCAACGCGATAGAGGAACTTCGCGGTCCAATAGAGCGCATGCAAATCGCGCAGGCCGCCCTTCCCATCCTTGATATTGGGTTCCATCACATAGCGGCTATCACCCATCCGGTCGTGGCGCTGATCCCGCTCCGCCAGCTTTGCATCCAGAAACTCAGGCCCTTTGGACGCCATCAGGTTCTTGTCGAACTTCGTGCGCAGATCGTTGAAGAGCCGCTTGTCACCCCAAACGAACCGGCATTCCAGCAGCGCTGTACAGATTGTCCAATCAGCGCGGGCTTGGCGAATACATTCATCGACGGATCGCGTTGACTGACCAACCTTCAATCCCATGTCCCAAAGCGTATAGAGAACGGTTTCGACAATCTGTTCCACGCGGCCGGATAGTTTGTAGTCATGCAGGAACAACAGATCGATATCGGATTGTGGCGCCAGTTCTCCTCGGCCATAGCCGCCAACTGCGACAATTGTCATCTTTTCTGCATCGGTCGGATTGGCCGCAGGATAGAGGAGACCGGCGGTTGTGTCATAGACACAGCGCAGGATCTGATCCATCAGGAAGCAGTTTCCCAATACCGCCAGGGCGCCATCCTGATCGTCTAGAAAGCGACGCTCGACCTCTGCCCGGCCGTCGGTATGCGCTTTCTTTAGAAGCGGTAGCCAGGATTGGCGCGCTTCTTCGGGGCCGACGGCATCTTCGGCAAGATGCTCTAACCCGGCAAGCAAAGCTTGGCGGTTGATGATCGCGCGGCGGCGTTTCAATGTGCTTCCAGTATAGGCCATGGCGTTAAAATAGGGGCATTTGGACCGAATGGCGAGACCGTGCCGCTGTTCATGGGCGCCGAATATGCTATCGCTGCGCAATGGCTGGGAAAATCACATGACAGAGACAGGGCGCGGGAAAGAGCAGGCAGACGCCAATACGGCTGAAACCCGGCTCCGGCGTGGCTGGACCACGGGTGCCTGCGCGACGGCAGCAGCAGCCGCTGCCTATGAAGGTTTGTTGACGGGCCGGTTTCCTGATCCCGTGACAATTGTCTTGCCCAAGGGCCAAACCCCGACATTTGTTTTGTCCGGTTTTGGGTTCGGCGGCGATTTTGATCCGGATACTGGGGGCGATCAACAGTCTGCCTGGGCGTCGGTGGTTAAGGATGCCGGCGATGATCCGGATATCACGCATGGTGCAACGGTTTCGGTCGAGGTTGCGTTCCTGAAATCGGGGGCCGGCGTTCAGTTTCGGTCGGGCGCTGGCGTTGGCACGGTCACGAAGTCCGGCCTGCCTTTGCCGCCGGGAGAGCCCGCAATCAATCCTAAGCCGCGCGAGATGATCGAACAAAATCTCCATAGCCTGGCAGACCGTTTGGGTGGACCGAAGGATATTCAGATCACCATTTCAATTCCGGGCGGCGAGGCCCTGGCGGAGAAAACCTGGAATCCCCGCTTGGGGATTGTCGGTGGCCTGTCGATTCTGGGGACAACCGGGGTTGTGATCCCCTATTCCTGCAGCGCCTGGATCCACTCGATCCATCGCGGCATTGACGTGGCACAGGCAAACGGATTTCCGCATGTGGCTGCAGCGACGGGGAAGACGTCCGAAGCGGCCGTTCGGGCCCTCCATGATCTGCCGTTAGAAGCAATGATTGATATGGGCGATTTCGCCGGCGGTATGTTGAAATATCTTCGGAAGGTGCCCTTGCCTCGGGTCACTATCGCCGGCGGATTTGCAAAGCTGGTTAAACTGGGACAGGGCGCCCTGGACCTGCATTCATCCCGCAGCCAAGTCGATTTCCACAAGCTCGCCGGTACGGTCGGGGCGCTTGGGGCGCCGGCGGAGCTACAGGATCAGGTAGCAAGAGCAAATACGGCGGCGGAGGTTTTGGCGCTGACCGGGCATCTCGGCCTTGCGGAGGCTGTCGCGCATCAGGCGCTTCAGACCGCGCTTGCAGCGTCCGATGGGCGGAGCGGCCTTGATATCGTTGTTATTGGTCGTGATGGATCCGTGCTGGCGCAAGTCGGGGCGAAGCAGTGATCCCGCGCCTTTTGATCCTTGGCGGCACGGCTCTAGCCCGCCAACTCGCCGATGCATTGGTTGCGTCGGGATCCTACGATGTCGAAACCTCCCTAGCGGGGGTTACGCCGGATCCGAGGCTTCCGGCCGGGCGACTCCGCCTTGGCGGCTTTGGTGGACCGGATGCCTTGGCGGATTACCTGCGTGAGAACAAAGTTGATCTGTTGATCGATGTCACGCATCCCTTCGCAGCGCGGATCAGTGTCAATGCTGTATCAGCGGCCCAGTCTGCTGGTGTTCCTCTGCTGATCCTTGAGCGTAGCCCTTGGGTGCCACTGGAGAGTGATCGCTGGTATTCCGCCGCAGAGGCGGATGCCGCTGCAACATGTGCGGCGACGCTGGGGCGAAGCATTTTTGTGGCCCTTGGTACACGGTCACTAGCGCCATTCTTGGCACTGAAATCCCATAGGCTCCTGTTTCGCACGATTGCCCCTTTATCACCCTCACCAACGCATCCGGATTTCATCGAGATTCAGGCCCGGGGACCGTTTGACTTGGCTGGCGAACGGGCTTTACTGTCCGAGCATTCGATAGATGTTGTCGTGACTCGCAATAGCGGCGGCAAGGAGACAGCGGCCAAATTGGCAGTGGCTCGGGAATTGAGCCTTCCCGTTGTTATGATAGAACGCCCGCACAGGGCTGGTGATCTGGGTGACGGTGTGGTCAAAGTGTATCGTGTTGATGCGGCGCTGGATTGGATTATAGATCGATTTGGCGGGGCTAAAGTCTACGGATAGTGTTCGGTTTTTCGACCTAGGGAGCAGGGTCATGCGAGGTTGGTTTTCGGCGACGATAATGTTTGCGGTGATCATGGGGATCACTTTGGCAGCGGTTCCCGAGACCGTCTCCGCGCAAATTGTGCTCAATGGGGAAGCCAAGATCATCGTTGCGACAAAGCGGGGTGACCTCGCGGAAGCAAAACGTCTTCTCACGCTTGGTGATAACCCGAATACGGCGGCGCCTGATGGCGCAACGCCGCTTATCATCGCGACCCAGAATGGTGATTTGGAGATGATTGATCTCCTGACAGATTTTCGCGGTAACCTCGACCAGCGCGATAAAGCTGGAAAGTCAGCCGTGCATTGGGGGATTGAAAGCGGCGATTTCTTTACGGTAGAGCGGTTGTTGGATGCCGGTGCTGATCCGGACACCCTGACATCTAGTGGTCAAACACCGACAATGGTGGCTGTGGAAGCGGGATACGCGGATATCGTCCAGCTTTTGATAGACCGAGGTGCGGATCTTTCGTTACAGGACTATACGGGCCGTGGGGTTTTGGATTACGCCCGGAACAGCCGGGCACCGGGAATCTCTGATATTTTGCGGAAAGCAGGTGCTTTTTGAGCAATTGGCGGAATATTTAAGCCTTTAGGATTTTCAGCATAGCCTCGATAGTACCTTGGTCCAGCCGTCGAATCCGGACGCCCAACAGGTTAACAAGCTCTGTTGCTTCCGGCGAAAGGCCGGCACAATCAATGGCTACACGTGGTCGTGAGAGCTGAGCAAGCTCCTTCAACGCCTCCGCGTCGTCCCAGATAATGTCAAAATAGGCACAGATTTGATCCAGCCGCGCTGCTGTGGGTCGTGGCCGTTTGCCATGCTCCAACGAGGAGAGATAGGCGGCGGAGACCCCGATGGCGCTTGCCATCTCGCTTAAGGTCACGCCTTTCTCTTCTCTCAGCTCTCGAATTCGAGCGCCAAAGGGTGTCATCCCTCTTCTCCCCGATTGAATCTTTGTCGCTTCAGTAGGACATAGAGCGCACCGGAGCCGCCGTCCTTGGGTTGGGCGGTCCGCACGGAAACGATTTTAGACGCAAGGCCCGGTTCGGCCAGCCATCGGGGGGTTTCCGATTGCAAAATGCCTTTCCCTTTTCCGGTGACGATCAAGACGCAGCGCTTTCCCGCGCTGTGGGATGCAGCGATGAAGCCACGCAGGGCACTATGGGCTGATTCCCGATCATACCCATGCAGATCCAGCCGACCTTCAATCGGCAGGCGGCCCTTTCGAAGGCGGCCTTCCGTGCGTTTATCGATCCCGGCCTCTGGCCGTGGCGCAGGCTTTGGGGTGGAGGCGGTCTTGGTAAGAGAGGGCGGCGCAGATTGCCCGTGCGTATAGCGGATGGCCTTGGGTTTTCGCGGTGTTTCAGGTGTTTTGGGCTCTGGTTTCGGCATGGATGCAGCCGTCTGACGGCGGGCGATGGGTGTCACGGTCTCTGTCACCGCACGCCAGAGCGCCAGGCCATCTTCGACCGTGCCTTCCGAAGATTTCCGCTTGGGCGGTTTCTTCGGCATGGCAGGTTACTCCGTGTCGTCGTCGAGGATCAGGATATGCAGATTAAGCGGACCATGAGCGCCAAGATAGATGGTTTGCTCAATATCGCCCGTGCGGGACGGTCCGGTAATCATATTGAGGGTGCGCGGCATGATCGGTTGCTCATCTCCATCGTTTTCAGCCCTCAGGCGCGCCCAAATATCCTCATAACTGCCGGCAATATCGGATCGGTGAAGAAGCACAATGTGGTTTGCCGGCAGGAAATTCAGCGTTGTCGGACTTTGCGGTCCGGAATGCATGATCAGGGTGCCGGTCTCCGCCACCGCGCCATAGGCTGCTGAAAGACCAACGCTTTGGGCACCATCGCTGGGGCCGGTATCGACGTCCAGGGTTGGCCGCTTGGACCAAGGGACCGCTTTCAGACTGTCATGTTCTGCCATGCGAAGGGAGGATGGCAGGTTTTTGGAGGTCAAATAATCCCCGATGGCATCCGGGATATCGTCCAGCGTGCTGATATGGGCAATGCTGGCATTAACTGTCTCTGCCCAGCTTTCAAACAAGGCGGCTTGCCCGGCACTATCCGTTGGGACGCGATCCGGTTGGATGCCCCTTTCCGGGTGAGAGAGACGGGTTCTCAAAGCCGCTTGTTTTTCCGCATCAAGGGAACCACGGCCAAGGGATTGGCGGATATTGCCCAGAATGTCCGACCGGCTACTCATGATCCGATCCCTCTCTCGATGCCTTTTGAGGTAAAGCGGCTTGTTTCGAGGTCGGATGCCGTTCGTGCGCCTTGCCATTGGGATTGGAAGGTGCGGCCTTCGGGTGCCGGTAAATCGCGATGGTCCGTCCATCCCTTCGCCAGAGGCAGTTTTGTGAATCGCCCTCTACCCCGGCTCATCCAACTAAGGAATCGCATCGCCATGCGCGTTTTCAGGCGGTATAGCCAGGGCTTGGTTGCGAAGAATCCCCAGAGATCGAGCCCAAACCGAACGGCGGGTGGTGCAAGACCTTCCTTAAATTCTTTCGCGCGATAGGACCGCATCATTTTTGGCAGCGGAATTCGCATCGGGCATACATCGGCGCAGCGCCCGCAGAACGTCGAGGCATTGGGGAGCTGTCCGGCTTGATCGACACCAATGAAACTCGGTGTCAGCACTGCACCCATTGGCCCTGGATAGACCCAGCCATAGGCATGCCCGCCAATCGCTCCATAGACCGGGCAGTGGTTCATGCAAGCACCACAACGGATGCAGCGTAGCATGTCTTGATACTCGGTCCCCAACATGGCGCTGCGGCCGTTGTCCAGCAACACAACGTGATAGTTCTCCGGTCCATCCGGGTCTCCGGTCCGTTTCGGCCCGGTGGAGAACGTCGTGTAGGCGCTGAATTCCTGGCCGGTTGCGGATCGCGCGAGCACGCGCAGTATCGCGCTGGCATCATCCAGGGTTGGGACGATCTTCTCCAGGCTCGCGACCACAATATGGGTCTTGGGCAAGATCTGTGTCAGGTCGCCATTGCCTTCATTGGTGACAATCACGCTGGTCCCGGTTTCGGCGATCAGGAAGTTCGCCCCGGTGATACCGACATCGGAATCCAGATACTTCTGGCGAAGGACAGCGCGGGCTTCGGAAATTAACTCCGTTGGTTCCTGAAGGGACCGGTCATCGGGCAGATGGGTGTGGGCTTCGCGGAAGTCAGCCTCTACCTGCTCCTTTAGAACATGCACCGCCGGCGCGATGATGTGGCTGGGCGCTTCCTTGCGGAGCTGGATGATATATTCACCCAGATCCGTTTCGACGACGTCTAGTCCCTTGGCTTCCAGATGGGCGTTCAACGCAATCTCTTCAGAGATCATGCTCTTGCCCTTGGTCACCATCTTCGCGCCGGCCTCATCACATAGGCGGGCAATGATCTCTCGTGCCTCGGTAGCATTTCGGGCCCAATGCACCTGGCCACCGGCCGCAATGACTTTCTCCTCATAGGCTTCGAGGTAGAAGTCGATATTCTCTAAAGTATGGTTTTTGATATCCCGCGCCTGGTCGCGCAATGCATCGAATTCCGGCAGGCGATCCCGGGCAGCTGCCCGTTTATCGACAAAGCCAACCTTCATCTTGCCGAGCGCTTGTTGCAAATTCTCATTGCCAAGGGCTTCGGTGGCGTTCTGCTTAAAGCGGGGGCTGCGGATATCCATCTCTTGTCAGTGTCCCTGATCCGCATCGGTGTCAATGTCAGGCGCAGCACCAATTGCCGGCCCGTCGGCCCGTCCAGCCAGGACTTCGGCGACATGATAGGCCTTAACCGGGCGCCCTTCACGATGCATTTTCCCAGCCATATTCATCAGACAGCCTAAATCCCCGGCGAGAAGGGTGTCAGCCCCGGAGGCACTGATATTCTCGGTCTTTTCCTCCACCATCTTGTTGGAGATGTCGGGATATTTGACACAGAATGTCCCGCCGAAGCCGCAACAGACTTCAGCGTGTTTCATTTCCGAGAGCGCAAGTCCCGACACTTTGGAAAGCAGGTGACGCGGTTGCTGTTTGACCCTTAATTCGCGCAAGCCCGAGCAGGAATCGTGGTAGGTTGCGGTTCCATCATATCCCGCATCGATGTCGTCGAATTTCATCACATCGACCAGGAAGGCCATCAGTTCAAAGGAGCGGCGTGCCAAATCCTGCGCCCGGCGTTGCATTGCCGGATCATCCTCAAACAACTCCGGAAAATGCGCGGAGATCATGCCGCCGCAGGAGCCTGACGGACACACCAGATAGTCGAAAGGCTCGAACGTCTCGATCACCTGGCGGGCGATGGCCCTTGCGTGATCGTTATCTCCGGAATTGAACGCCGGTTGTCCGCAGCAGGTTTGCGCATCCGGAACTGCCACCCGGCAGCCGGCGCGTTCCAACAGCTCGATCGCGGAAAATCCGACATTGGGCCTAAACAGATCGACCAGACAGGTTACGAACAGGCCAACCTTCGGCCCCGCTTTTGACTCTTCCCGCAAGGGACTCTCACTTTTCGATAATTTCTGTAGAGCCGCAAGATGGACCGGGCCGACCAGCATGGCAAGGGAGGAGCGTTTATCGCTCTCCCTCGCGCGGTTGAACTTGTGGCAGAATGGCTCGAAAAGTCAGAAGGTGATCTTTTGCGCCGCGATGATACGTCCTGTGTCGGGCTCTTGTATCAAGACAGCGCAACCGCCATCGCCGGCCAATTGATTGGCTGATACGGAAACGTCGACATGCTCACCCGACCATTGCGCGATCCGGGACAATGATCGGACCGTATTGGCGTTGATCAGCCGCTTGCCGGCATTCTCACCGCGCGGCACGTCGGTTTCATGCTTCTTGTCAAAACCGACCAGTACAATGTCGTAGGTGCCTTTGCTGTTTTGCGTCCCGGTGACCTGGACGGACAAGGCACCATCGTTTTGTTTCAGAGTGACCACCGGACTGTTGCCATCAACCTTTTGCTCCATCGCAACCGCATCGATGCGTGCGGCGACCGCCGCCCGTCTGGAACCGATTTCATCCGAGCGACCGCCGATCACCATTTGCGGCGTGTAGACATAGCGCCCGCCAATCCGCCGGACATAATCCCGCTGCCGCTGGGTATAAGCTGGCGACGCAAAGGGGTCTTTCCAGCCGATATAGTCCCAATAGTCGACGTGATACTCCAGCGCGATGATGTCCGACCGGGCGGCGAGTTCGTGAAGATAGGCCTCAGCCGGAGGGCAGGAATAGCAGCCCTGGCTTGTGAATAGCTCCACCACAACGGGGGATGTGGCATCGCTGTCTTCCGCCCGGACCATGGCAGGGCCGATTACCAATGTGATCATAGCGGCCAAGCCGACAGAAGCACGGATCAGGTGCGCAATAAAGGGCGGGCGGATTTGAAGAAGGTGATTTCGCATACCCGGAACTTAATCGCCCGACCCGCTCGCTCACCAATCACAATCGGGTGAAATCAGTGAGGCGGAATGTGATCGGGACCATGCCTAACCGGAGACCGCCGCCGCGGGTGGCGTATTTGTGGCGGAAACCTCGACATGGACACTCAGATCCTGAAACGCCTCTGCAGGGCCGAAAAAGGAGCCTGATACCGGAACGGCCTGTTGTGGTGTTCGGGCAACGGCGACGCGGATCAGATTTGCCCCGCCGGCAATGCCATTTGTCGGATCGAATTCCACCCACCCAGAGCCGGGCAGGTAGATCCGGACCCAGGCATGGGTGGCACCTGCGCCTTTGTAACCAATCTGCGCGGCGTCACCGGACATGGCTTGATGGTCCAGGTAGGGATCGTAGAGATAGCCGGAGACGAAACGCGCGCCGAGGCCAAGCGCCCGTGCTGCTTCCATAAAAAACAGCGCAAAGTCTCGGCAGCTTCCCACCCCGCGCGCCATGGTCTCTGCGGGTGTTTGCGTGCCATGGGCATCGCGCCGTTCGTAATCGAACATGGCGGGGATCGCCCGGTTCATCCGCATCAAGACTTCCCAGGTATCGCCGCTACCGCCGGGACCCAGTTGGCTCCAGGCCCATTGTGAAACCGGGTCGTCCGGGCTTGCGTGGTGGCAAGCTGCCCCTTTGCCAAGATCCGCCAAGTCTTCAGAACTATAGGCGAAGGGTATCTTGCGGGCGGAATCCTCCAGGGTTTCGAAGTCAGGTACACTTAAACCGTAGTGATCGACCTCGCAGATGGATTCAATTGTCAGCCGGTCGAGCATCTCATCAAATTTCACACGCGCAATGGAGTTACCGAAAACATCATGGACATAATGCACCGAAAACGCGGGGGAAATCCTTAGTGACGCAGAGATCAGACGCACATCATGACTGTCCCGTGGCCGCATCATGAGGCGATGCTCACCAAAGCGGACAGGCCGGTCATAGCGATATTCAGTTAGGTGTCGGACGGTAAGACGGCTCATGGCTGGCAAGCATATAGCGTGAATCGACTGGAAACAGTTAGTGAAATATTTGCGGATGCGGCACTTGCGGCAGCCTTTAGCATATTTTACAGGACGCCTTTCCGCGATTAAACTACTTTTCTATCGGGATTGGAGCATAGATTTATGCGAAAACCAGGGATAAGCCCGCGTGGCGGTCCCGATGTTGCGAGCCGCTACGACGGATTTTTGAGGGCCGTTCTCAATTGTGAGGAGAATGCCCAACATGCCGAATTGCGCGTTCTTATGGATGCTTTGACAGTACCGGTTTTCGCAAAAGACGCCCACGGTCGATTTACATTTGGCAACTCTAGCTTTCTAGACATGCTCGGGTACGACTGGGATGACGTGAAATGCCGGACAGTCGAAGATATTGCGCCGGACGACTTAGTCGCAGTGAATCACCATCAGGATGTAGCCCTGGCAAAAGACGGTGGCGTCCAGATTTACGAAAAGCAGGTCAAAACAGCGTCCGGTGAACTGCGCGACTTTGTCTTCAACAAGACAGCCATTTGGGATGATGATGACACACCGCTCGGCATCGTGGGTGTCATGCTGGATGTCTCAGAAAAGAACGCATTGCGTGAAACGTTAGCGCTCAAAACCATCGACCTTGATGAGCGGATGAAGGAGCAGAGATGTCACTATGCCCTCTCCTCTTTGTTGTTCACTGTTGATGGCGATCAAACCGCATTGCTGCAGGATGCGATAAACATCGTACCGTCCGGTTTTCAATTTCCTGACCTTGCCGAAGCCCATCTTGTATTGGCCGACCACGATGTGCGAACCCCGGGATTTCGACCAACGCCATGGGCGATTCGGGTTGAAATAGTCTCTGCCCGGACCGGCGAGGAATTGGGTTATCTGGAAGTCGTTTACACGGACCACCTGCCCGAGATGGGCAAGAACCCCTTCTTAAAAGAAGAAATCGCTCTGTTAGAGGCGCTTGCCAGAGTTATTGCCCGTTTTCTGGTTAGCAGAGACAACGCTAAGAGGTTAGCCGAAACCGACAAGCGATGCCGGGCAACGTTTGAACAAGCGGCGGTTGGGATTTCGCATGTGTCTCCCGACGGACGCTTTCTGCGTTTGAATGACTGGGTGTGCCGCTTCTGGGGGTATTCCCGGGAAGAACTCCTGCAAATGACGTTTCAGGAAATTACGGTTGATGCAGATCTTCAAGAAGACCTGGACAACGCCGCCGGACTGCTTTCCGGCAAACTCTCCGATTACCGTATGGAGAAACGGTATCGCCGAAAGGATGGAGACATTGTGTGGGCGCGGCTTACCGTCTCTTTGGTCTATGATGCTGCTGGGGCGCCGGACTATTTTATTTCCGTAGTCGAAGATATCTCTGCTGAGCATAAGAGTGCAGAAGATCTTTGGATGTTGAGCAGCAAATTGTCGGATGCTGTGAAGGGGATCACTGATGTTCTGCTGAAGACACAGGAAAAGCGCGACCCCTATACGGCAGGGCATGAGCGGCGGGTAAGCGAACTGGCGCTGGCTATTGGCAGGGTGTTTGAGCTTAACCCTGAGCGGTTGCGGACGCTCGAAATGGGGGCGTTGATCCATGATATCGGGAAGCTCACGATACCGGCGAGTTTGCTCACAAAACCGGGGCGGCTGAGCGACGAGGAATTCGCCCTTATCAAGACGCATCCGAAGTCCGGTTTCGATGTTGTCGATGATACGGCGCTGCCTGACATAGTTGCGGATATAGCCTTGCATCATCATGAGCGATGGGATGGCAGTGGCTATCCGCACGGTCTGGTAGGGGAGGAAATCTCACTGGAAGCCCGCATTGTCGCCTTGGCGGATTGTTTTGAGGCCGTTGTCTCGCACCGTCCTTACCGACCGGCCCTTGGCGCAGAGGTCGCCTTGGACATTGTCCAAAAAGGGTCGGGCGCTTCGTTCGATCCCAAGGTTGTTCAGGCTTTCGACACGGTTCTGGCGGAGCGGGAGATTGACTGGATTGCTCTCGACTGAGGGGGCTCGAAAGCGTCGTTTTGCGTGCGTCTACTTGAGCCTGAATACCGCCACGACATCGGTTGTATTGTCCCACATGTCGGGGTGCGGCTCGCTCTTGAAATGGACATAGTCGACATGATCCCCGAAGAGGCCAAGGATTTCTTCAGCGTGGTTGACCCGGCCGCCGGAAACGATGGAACCGCTTTCTCGCGCCAGCTCCTCTGATGTTTTTGGGTTATACTCCCACCCAACCGTGACATAGGCGCCCGGCTTGGCGACACGCAGGACCTCGGATACGGCTTTTTCAACGTCGTTTGAATAGGCAAGCACCCAACCCAGTACAATGACATCAAAACTATCGGCGGCGAACGGCATCCGGTGCATATCGCCCAGCTTTACCTTTTCCGAATAGCTGATCAGGTCGAGACCGGTGATGTTTTCTTCCCTGAAGCCCGCTGCCAGCAGGATGAACAACTCATTCTCTGTGCGCGGACCGACGGTAAGGACTTTCGCTGTTTCAAGCTTTACGCAGAGGTGAAAAATTCCCAGCAATGGCGCGATTATCCGCCAAGGACGTTCCAAGGCAGAGGCTGACTTAAGGCCGTTCAAATTATGCAGGACAGTGTTGGTGATGGAGGCGTCGCCATCCTCCAGGGTTTGGATATCGGCTTCGCCCAAAGACTTTATGCGCCGGGCCGCCAGATTGATCCGTGCCACGGGAATATGCAGCAGCTGCAAGGGGCTCCGACGCAGGAATCCAATAATTTCTTCCAGGAATTCAGCAGGGACTTTCAAGGGCAAGCCGGTGCTCCGCCGTCGTGCGGGTCGTTTTGGATCGCGTCCCATATCTCGTCCGTCCCTCAGTCTCTTGCCAGTTCTTAAACTCTGCGCCGCTTTGTTGGCTCTGTCCAGGTCTCGCGGAATCGCAGGAAATAGATCGAAAATGGAAACAATATGTTTAAAAAATGCACAATTGTTTCATTCCAAGCTCAGGGCCACATTCTTTCCATCGAAACACAACGCTTCTGAGAAGGAGAAATCCCATGAGTGATACGAAACCTGTTCTGCTCCGGGTTGATGCCAGCATGCGCGAAGAAGACTCCGTGACGCGTCAGCTCTCTGACCGCCTTGTCGATCTTTTGAAATCCCGCATGGATAACCTGCAGGTTAACCGGCTCGATCTTGCAGAAACATCGGTTCCTTTGATCGATGAGGCCTGGATCGGCGCGAACTTCACGGATCCCGCCGATCGGACTGACGCGCAGCGTGATCGGCTGGCCGGGTCGGATGCCCTGGTTGCTGGTCTGAAGGCAGCAGATATCTTGGTTATCGCTGTGCCGATTTACAATTTTGGTGTGCCGGCAGCGCTCAAAGCCTGGATCGATCAAATTGCCCGGGCGCGGGAGACATTTCGGTATACGGAAAATGGTCCGGTCGGGCTCCTGGAAGGTAAGAAAGCCTATTTGGTTATCGCCTCTGGTGGCACGCCGGTCGATAGCCCGATAGATTTCGCCACACCTTATATGCGCCATGTCATGAAGTTTGTTGGCATTGACGATGTTACCGTCGTTGCGGCCGAACAGCTGATGGCACGCGGCGAAGAAGCCATCGACGCCGCCCTGGCCGAGATCGAGGCGGTACCTCAGGCAGCGTGATTGTTATCTAAGACTGCGCGCGTTTGAACATGAGTAAGCTCTCGCGGTTTGCTTTTCAAACAGCTGCCGCTAAGTGCTGATGGGGAGAATAGTACGCTTTCTTACGAAAGCGGGGTGGTGTTGCAGGCCGGTGCATGTATGAACATGAGTAAGCTCTCGCGGTTTGCTTCGCAAACAGCTGCCGCTAAGTGCCGATGGAGGGAATAGCGCGCTTTCCTTTGGAAAGCGGGGTGGTGCCGCAGGCCGGCGTGCCTTTGAGCATGAGTAAGCTCTCGCGGTTTGCTTTGCAAACAGCTGCCGCTAAGTGCCGATGGGGGGAATAGCACGCTTTCCTTTGGAAAGCGGGGTGGTGCCGCAGGCCGGCGTGCCTTTGAGCATGAGTAAGCTCTCGCGGTTTGCTTCGCAAACAGCTGCCGCTAAGTGCCGATGGTGGAAATAGTACGCTTTCCTTTGGAAAGCGGGGTGGTGCCGCCAAGGTGACTCGAACACCTGACCTACGCATTACGAATGCGCCGCTCTACCAACTGAGCTATGGCGGCAATGCTTTTGCAAGCGGCGGGAACTTAGTCGAGCGCTGGCTGGTTTTCAATCTGTTTGACACCCTTTTTCGCGTGAAAATGCGATGGTTGCCATCAATTTTGGAAAAAATAGCCCTGATGTGATGGCGATCACCGCCCTGGCGGAAAGAATGTGCGAATGTTGTTTCATCAGACGGGACGGACCCGGGGCGCGTTTTATGCCTTTCGCGACTTGATCCGATCCACCCCAGCCAAATTGCTGCGGGATGCCTGGGTCCTCCCGGGCGAGACTGACCAGAGTTTGATTTCCTTACCTCCCTGTGACGAGCCTTGATACCGGCTTCTCTACCATGAGAAGCCGGTCTTTCTTTCTTTCTTTTAGTGCCTGTTTGGCCCGGTTCAGCCGCGTGGTGCCATGCGGCGGTAGCTCAAGGCTTCGGCGATATGAAGGCGTCCGACCGTCGGTGCGGCTTCCAGATCGGCGAGCGTGCGGGCAACACGGAGTACTCTGTGATAGCCGCGTGCGGAAAGCTTCAGCTGGTCCGCTGCCTCCGACAGTAATTGTCTGGCGGCCGTGTCGGGTGCCGTCGCTTCGGTCAGGACAGCCCCGTCCGCCTCCGCATTGCATCGGATACGTTTGTCCTCCGGCAAGGCATCATAACGCGCCCGTTGGCGTTGTCGCGCGGCCAGGACCCGGGACGCGATTTCGGCGGATCCTTCCGCCGGTGGCGGCAGGTCCAGATCGGCGGCGCTGACGGCGGCGACATCCACATGCAAATCGATGCGGTCGAAGATCGGACCGGAGATCTTATTCTGGTAATCCGCAGCACATCGTGGCGCGCGGGAACAGGCGAGCTCCGCATCATCCAAATGCCCGCAACGGCAGGGGTTCATCGCGGCGATAAGCTGTACCCGGGCTGGATAGCTGACATGGGCATTCACACGCGCCACGACGGCGCGGCCTGTCTCAAGTGGTTGCCGCAGGGATTCAAGGGCGCCCCTTTGAAATTCCGGCAATTCATCCAGGAAAAGAACACCGTTATGCGCCAAGGAGACTTCCCCTGGCTTCGCCCTTTGTCCCCCGCCGACCAGGGCGGGGATAGAGGCCGAGTGATGTGGGTCCCGAAAGGGTCGCACGCGGCTCAGTTTTCCTTCCGGCAGGGCGCCGGCAACAGAATGGATAAGCGAGACCTCCAGCGCTTCCGCCGGGTCCATCGGGGGCAGGATGCCGGGCAAGCGTTGGGCCAGCATGGACTTTCCAGCGCCGGGTGGTCCGACCATAAGCAGGTTATGGCCACCAGCCGCCGCAATCTCCAAGGCGCGCTTGGCGGTTTCCTGTCCTTTGACCTCATTAAAGTCGCGGGGGATTGAATCCGGCTCAGCCAATTGCGGTTCAGGGGCGTTCAACAGGCGTTGACCACGTAGATGGCTGACCAGTTGGATCAGGTCCGGCGCTGCCACCACTTCAATCTCACCTGCCCAGGCAGCCTCTCCCCCTTGCTCGGCGGGGCAGATCAACCCGCGATCTTGTGATCCGGCCTCCAGGGCGGCGGGCAGAACGCCTGCGACGGACGCCAGGCGCCCATCAAGCCCCAACTCGCCCAAGACGACATAGCCATCCGTTAGATCCGCCGGCAGAACATCCATTGCCACCAACAAGCCCATGGCGATTGGAAGATCGAAGTGACTGCCTTCCTTCAGGACATCGGCGGGGGAGAGATTGACCGTGATCCGCTTCGGCGGCAGTGCCAGACCCAGCGCGGTCAGGGCCGCGCGCACCCGTTCCCGGCTTTCGGCGACCGCCTTATCGGGCAGGCCGACGACCGTAAAAGCGGGATAACCCGACGTCATCTGAACCTGGACGTCGATTGGCAGGGTCTCTATGCCTTGAAAGGCGACTGTAGCAATATGCGCAACCATAAAGCGTTTATGGCGCCATACTCGCAATTTGTCATCCGGATTTTTTCTTCCCGATTGAGTGGTTTCGCGCAGAGCGTTCTGACTAGCAAAGCCGGATCGAAAATCCTGCCGGCAACTTGGTCTGGGCGTCTCCACAGGCGGTGTCCAGCTGCCCAGGGCTAATCGACGCTTTGGTGAGGTCGGCGCCACTGAAATCAGCCCCTGCTAATACTGCGTCTGTCAAATCTACGCCGTGAAAATTGGCGCCGCTTGCATTGACGTTAGAAAGGACTGCGTGTGCCAGCACCGCGCCACGCAGATCGGCGGAGAATAAATTGGCGGAAGTGAAGTTTGCGAAACGAAGATCGCTGCCGCGCAATTTGGCACTGCTGAGGATGGCATTCGAGAAATTTGCACCGGGTGCCTTCACTCTATTCAGCCGTCCATGATCGATGGATGCATTCGTGAAGTCTGCACCGCGCAGATCCGCCCGACGTAAATCGGCATTTACGAAATTTGCTTCCCGCGCGTCAGCAAAGGCCAGCACGGAATGCCTCAAATCACTTTGGTTGAAGTTTGTTTTCTCCAGCACCGCGTATCGAAGTGTTACGCGATAGAGATTTGCGAAGCTGAAATCTGCCCGTCGCAGAACCGCTTCCGTCATACGCGCTCTGGTAAAATCGGCCCTGTAGAAATCTCCATCCTGAAGGTCTGCTTGCAGCAGATTGGCTCGGATTAAGGTGGCACGCGCCATATTGACCCGCCGTAACCGTCCCCGTTTGAGCTTTGCACGGTGAAAGTTGATGCCGGATGCCTTGGCGTCGTTCAGATTGGCGAAGGTTAGATCAGCAGCGGCAAGATTGGCGCCACGCAGATCGGCGCGGCTGGACTTCACGAAGGGAAATAGTAGCTCAACGACATATCCCCACGCTGTAAAACCACGGGCCCATTTCTTGGTGTCATCAAGCCAGTGCGGTGCTTCGCGAATGGAAAGCGGCCAACGCAGCGTGAAGTGTGTTGATGGTGACAGGTCGACCCCGCGAAGATAACTCCCCGGCAGATCAACCTCCCGCATCGACACGGATTCACCATGCAGAATTTCCAGCGCAGTCCCGAAGCCCAGATTGAATTTGTTGGCGCCGATTTGGGCAACTCCGTCGGGCGTAGAGGCCAGCTCGTGATTGCCGGTTTCCAAATGCATGCCCAGTACTTCCCAGGCCATGACGGTGCGCGTGTTCGACCGATCCAGAAGCTCCAGCAGAACCGGGAAGAAAACGATTGCGGCGATAATGAAAATGCCGATGGGATTGACGCGAAACCAGAGGATGATGTCATGCAATAGGGCGTCGGGGCGTCTTACGGCCTGGCTTACAGACGCACCCTTTAGCTTGCGGGCTGGGGGTTCGGCGTTGCTCATTCGCTAATCCCGATCTGTTGCAGCAAATACCCGATATCCAGCGGGTAATGGCTCAGTTCAGGGTTATACAGGCGGGAGAGAGCCCGAAAGTCGATCGCCTTGAAATCAAGCTGGTCTGTCGGCGGCAGGGTTTCTTTCCGAAAAACACCCATATCGAATACCCGCGAAACGCCTTCATCGACGAAGTCCCGGCCATTCAGATAGTCGTGAATCATTACCAGCGCCAACCCACCCCCCATGAAGTGACCCCCGACATCGACTGCCATGCGGCCGGCCCGAACTTGGGCTAAAGCGTCATTGGACCAGTTCAGCCCACCAACCAGAATATCTTTACCAGGGATCAGGCCTGCTTCTTCAATCGCATCAAGCGCCCCCAGCGCCATATCATCATTTGCGGCCCAGACCAGCCGCACATCAGGATCACTGCGCAACAGGCGGCGGACATAGCGGCGTGAAAAATCCCGGCGCCAATCTGCGTTATGCAAGGCGATCAGCGCCGTCTTGCCATCCTCTTCAATCGCCTGCTTCAAGCCGCGTTCCCTCTGCTCGGCTGCTTGCGTGGTAATGTTACCGCCAATGGCGATCAGTTTTAGCTCCTCCCCAAAGAGCCGATGGCCTTCTTCGATCAGCACCTGGGCGATATCATAGCCGGCCTTTGCATGATCAGGCCTCAGGGAGCCGATCCAACTCGGGAAAGACTCACGGGGTTCGCCAAAATAGTCAGCGTCTCGTCCGGTAAACAGGCTCAAGATCATGAAGACCGGTATGTCGGCATCCGCAGCAGCCTCCAGCATTGGACCGCCTGCCTGATACTCATTGACCAGGATAATCGCATCCGGCCGATTGGATTGAGAGACAAGCCGCGTTGTCATGGAGATCATGTTGTCGTGATCACCGGCGGCATTCTGCACGGCAAGTTCAATACCCAGATCCTCTGCCGCATCGCGCATGACCGCTTCGACATGAAGCCAGAATGATTTCGGGTGACCTGGATTGACGAAGGCGACCTTGAGTGGCTCTACGGCAAAGGCGGCCTGCGCCGAAAAGACGAGGACGAAGGACAGAATTGGTCCGGCGAAACGTTTCATACCCTGATTGAAGCGTATGGAGACGCCATTCTACAAGGGCGGAATGTCGCCCTCCTCGCGTTCTGCATTAAAGGCAGCAACAAAATCGCCGAAATTTCCGGCTGCAATGGCGTCTCGCATACCCGACATAAGCTGTTGGTAATAGGTCAGATTGTGATGCGTCATCAAAGTCATCACCAGGGGCTCTTCCGCCTTGATCAGGTGATGCAGATAGGCGCGGCTGTAATCCCGGCAGGCTAGGCATGGGCATTCCTCGTCCACGGGGCGCGGGTCATGCTTGTGCCGGGCGTTGCGCAGATTGAGGGCACCCCGCCGTGTGAAGGCCTGACCATTACGGCCGGACCGGGTGGGAAGGACGCAATCGAACATATCGATCCCCCGCGCGACAGCCCCGACGAGATCATCGGGCTTGCCGACCCCCATCAGGTAGCGCGGGCGGGTTCGATCCATCATCGGGGTGGTGACGTCCAAGGTCTTGAACATCAGCTCCTGCCCTTCGCCGACAGCCAGCCCGCCAACCGCGTAGCCGTGGAAGCCGATATTCTCCAACGCCTCGACGGATCGGGCGCGAAGCTCTGGATAGACGCCGCCCTGCACGATCCCAAAAAGTCCATATCCGGCACGGGCTTGGAAGGCGTTCTTAGACCTTTCTGCCCAGCGCATAGACATTTCCATGGACAGCCGCGCCTGTTCTTCGGTCGCCGGATAGGGCGTGCATTCATCAAAGGCCATGGTGATATCGGCATCCAGGAAGCGCTGGATGTCCATCGATCGTTCCGGGGTCAGCGTGTGATAGCTGCCGTCGATATGGGAGCGAAAGCGGACCCCTTCTTCGGTAATTTTGCGCAGCTCAGCGAGAGACATGACCTGATACCCGCCGCTATCGGTCAGGATTGGGCCCGGCCAATTCATAAATGTATGCAGGCCGCCCAGCGCCGCGACTTCTTCCGCCCCGGGCCGTAGCATCAGGTGATAGGTATTGCCCAGGACGATCTCTGCGCCGGTCTCCCGAACCTGAGAGGGCAGCATTGCTTTCACGGAGCCGGCAGTTCCAACCGGCATGAAGGCAGGTGTCTCGATGGTGCCATGGGCGGTCGAGATCTGACCCCGTCGGGCCTGACCATCCTCGGCGAGCAGTGAGAATCCGAACTCAGTCATATGTGGTCTCCGGCATTCGGTCCAAAAGACAGGCATCGCCATAAGAATAGAAGCGATATCCGCTCTCGATGGCGTGGGCATAGGCGGCTTGCATGGTCTCCAACCCGGAAAAGGCGGATACCAGCATGAACAGTGTCGATTTCGGCAGGTGGAAATTCGTCATCAGGCGATCAACAGCGCGGAATCGGAAGCCCGGCGTGATAAACAGCCTCGTTTCCCCCTCGAAAGGTCTGACAATGCCGTCATTCCCCACCGCGCTTTCAAGCGTCCTCAGCGCCGTTGTCCCCACGGCGATAACTTTGCCACCCTTCGCCCGCGTCTCGGCAATCTGCGCTGCGGTCTCTTCGCTTAGCCTCGCCCATTCCGCGTGCATCCGATGGTCTTCAGTATCCTCCGCCTTTACCGGCAGGAATGTCCCTGCCCCGACATGCAGGGTCAACCGGGCAACGCCGATCCCTGCGGCCTCTAAGGCTTGCATCAGCGCTGGCGTGAAATGCAGACCCGCGGTAGGCGCGGCCACAGCCCCTTCTTCCGCTGCAAACAGGGTTTGATAGTCATCACGGTCTGATGCGGTCACTTCCGGATCGGCATCGCGCCCCCGCCTGATATAGGGCGGCAAAGGCATGGTACCGATCTTCCAGAGGGCCTCGCGAAGTTCGGCGCCGTCCCGGTCGAAGGAAATTCTGATGTCACCATCATCCGTCTTTTCCGACACACGCGCCGCCAGGTCGGTGCCGAATTCCAAACGGTCGCCGGGGTTGAGCTTTCGCGCCGGCTTGGCAAAAACCACCCAATCGGGGCCCCCCAGATGCTGATGCATCAGGATCTCTATCCCTGCATTGCCGCCACGATCATTGATCCGCCGCCCATAAAGCCGGGCGGGAAAGACTTTGGTGTCGTTCACGACCAGCAGATCGCCAGGGTTCAATAGGCTGGGAAGGTCTCGCACTGTTTGATCCGACAGCGTCACGCCGGGCTTTATCGCGAGCAGCCGCGCTGCTTCCCGTGGTTCGGCCGGATGTTGGGCAATCCGTTCTTCCGGCAGGTCAAAATCGAACAGTGAGACTTTCATTGACGGCTACCACATAGTCTCCCCCCCTTAAAGGGGAGGAGGATGTCCGTGATGCGGTCCATGTTTGTCACGTTAGGTTTGTCACGTTAAGCCGCTGCTGCTGCCTGCCGGTTTGGCAGCCAGGCCATGAGCAGGCGGAAAGCCGGGAGCAACAGGCCGGCCATGGCGAGCTTCACCCAGAAATCGCCCATTGCCCAACCAACCCAGGGCAGATCTGTGCCCGCGAAGGCGAGGGAGAAGAACAGCGCGGTATCGACAGCGGAACCGAGGAGGGAGCTGATCAACGGGGCTTTCCACCAATTCGCCGTCCGCAGCTTGTCGAAGACGAAAATATCCAACATCTGCGCGATCAGGAAGGCGCTGCCGGATGCGGCTGCGATCCGGGGATCGGCGAAGGCGAGCGACAGCGCAACCCCGACGAGGAAGCCAATAAAGACGACGATCCGCGCGGCCTTGGCGCCATAAAGACGGTTGGTGGTATCGGTGACCAGGAAGGCAATCGGATAGGTTACTGCGCCATAGGTTAGCAGTTCCGCCAGATTGATACCGGCGACAATCGCTTCGACAGGCTGTTCGACAAGGATATTGGAGACATAGATGACAACGCCCATGGCCAGCATGGCCGGCACAAGCCGTGACACCCGAAGGCTTTCGGTAGACATGATAATGGTCCTTTCGTGCCGGGCGACTTGAGGTCCCCTGACCCCGACGGGAAATAGTCCCGCCCCCGGCATCCGGTTATTGACGCGGCAGGGTGTAGCGGCTGGTCCCGGTGTGCGTCAAGGGGAGCAGGCGGTTGATAGTGCGTGAAATGACGCTATTCGCCCCGGTCCTCGGATGACGCGGACGGGGCTTTTGGGTCCTTAAGCCAGTCGTCTTCGAACCGAAGCTCGGACAAGCCAATCAGCTTTCGGACGCGATCCAAGGCGCCTTCCAGCCGGGTCAGACGGGTTTTGCCGAATTTGATGCGTGGCTCCGGCCAAAGCGCACGGATGGACAGGCTGTCGGCGGCACGCTCTGCCTTCATATCCAGGCGGCCGATCATTCTGTCCCCTTCCAAGAGCGGAAAGATATAATAGCCATAGGTTCGTTTCGGTGCGGGGACGAAGATTTCGATCCGATAGTCGAAATCGAATAAGTGTTTCAGGCGCTTTCGGTCGCGGATTACGGGATCGAAGGGGTTGAGAATGCGCAGTCGGTCGGCGGGTTCAGAGGCGTTGGACAGGCGGGTCTCGATATCCGCCGGTGCATAGAGCTTACGGGGTGCCGCACCGCCCAGCCCATGGACGCGGACCTCGATAATCTCATCGCCAAGACGGGCGCTGCACCAAGATTTGGCTTCAGCGGCACTGATATTATCCCAGTAACCGGCGATCTCCCCCGCCGTGCCGAAGCCGAGCCGGTCGAGCGCGGATCGGCAAGACCAGTCGATGAAGCCATCTTCCTCGGTCGCCATGTCGCGATGGGCCGTCGGCACGATCCGCTCGGTCAGGTCATAGGCTTTTTGAAATCCACGCCGATGGCAGATACACAGCCCGCCGGTGCGCCAATGGTATTCAAGCGCGGTTTTGGATGGCTTCCAGTTCCACCATTCCCCATTTGCGGCCTCTCCAGTTGGATCCTGAGTGTCGGAAAGCTCTCGCGCCGTGACCGGTCCCGCTTCTGTCGCATGGGACAGCACGTGATCCAGGTCATTCTGGTACTCATTGCCATGCCAATCGGCCCAGCGTCCGGTCAGCCGCGCCTTTTCCCGCTCAAACCGGCGCATCCAATGGGGGAAGAACTCGACCGGCAGGATTGAGGCATCATGGGTCCAGTTCTCGAACAGCGCGCGATCTTTTTCCAGCAGCCGGATCAGGTCTTTCTGCCGATAGCCATCCCAACGGCTGGCAAGGATCATGTGATGGGCGCGCTCAACCCATTGGATCGAATCAACCTGGACAAAGCCCATGCGCCGGATCAGGTCCATAAGCCCGTCACGGCCCAGAGGACGGCGCGGGTTTTCCGCCAAACCCTGCAGGTTCAGCACCAGCCTTCGGGCGTCTTCTGCTGATATGTCGAGAGGTGATTTGCTCATGATGGCCGAAATCAAGCCTGCACCGGGCGCTCCAGTCAACTGACAGGAGATGGCGGGAGGATTCTCAGGGAAGCAGCTGTCTTGAGGAAGCCCGAAGGACTACCGCGAAAGATGTGGTCTCTGTAACCCCTCACCGCCCCAGCGCGATCCGGATTTCTTCTTTCCATTCATACCACCAATAAGTCGCCTGTGCCCCAACCAGACCGCCCAGACGCGGCATGGGGATGGGGGAGAAGGCGTCGAGCAGGCGGAAGCGGTCATCACCGTCGGCGATGGCGCTGGCGACCAATTCGCCCCCCATCAAAGTGGTGTTCAGCCCATGCCCGCCAAAACCCGTGCATGACCACAGGCCGGGGGCGAGCGGTTGAATGATCGGCATTTTGTGAAAGGCGTAGCCCATCAAGCCCAGCCAGGCGAAGTCGACCTTTGCATCTTTCAGCACCGGATAGACACGGGTCATGTCGCGCTTCATCAGGTCTGCCACACCGGCCGGGCGCGGGCGGAAGGTAGAGATGCGCCCACCCCAGAGAATGCGCCCGCCGGTATCCGGTAGGGGGCGATAGTAATCGCAGGCGAAGCGCGTATCAGAGATGCCTTGCGGGATGGATATTGCCTGACGCGCCAAATCACCAAGCGGTTCCGTGACCATGACGAAGGTGGTGATCGGCAGGATCGACGCCGCCGCTTTCCCGCCGCTGCCACCGCCAAGAAAGGGGCGGTAACCGCTCATGCAGAAGACAACATTCTCTGCCGTGATCGTGCCGGTCTCTGTTGCAACCCGGTAGCGATGGTCAGCGCCGCGTTGGACGCTGATGACAGGCGTTTCTTCATGGACGTACGCGCCAAGAGACTGCGCCGCCTGGGCAAGACCGCGTGTCAGGTTCAATGGATGAAGCTGAAAGCCGCCGTCCTCAAAATGCGCGGAATGATACCGCGTGGTCCCCAGATTGGCGCGAACGGTTTCCCCATCCCAATAGGTGACGCTGTCATCTTCTGCGGCGTCAGCTTCCATGTCGGCTTCGTCATGAAACCAGCTGGCATCGATGGTGCCGTCGATGATCGGCCCACAGTCGATGTCAAAGCGATCAATGCGCGCCCGCAGCGTCGCAACGGCGTCCGTCGAGAGGCCATATAATTCGGAAGCTGTTTCCAGACCCACGCGCTTGGCGATGCTATCGAAGTCGCGCGCGAAGCCGGGGGTGACAAAACCACCATTGCGGCCCGAGGCACCAAAGCCGACCCGGTCGGATTCCAGCAATATGACCGACTTCCCGCGCTCCGCCAGACCAAGGGCCGTGTTGATCCCAGCCAGACCGGCGCCGATCACAACGGTCTCAGCCTGCTGATCCCCCTCCAGCGTGGGGAAGGTGATATCGGCGCTTAACGTCCGGCTGTACCAGGTATCTGGATACCCCGGTGCCGGGGCTTCAGCGGGCTGGATGGAAGCGGTTTCTGTCCAATGGGTCATGGCCGCAAGATGCGCTGCGTCATCGGTTTTGACCAGCCCCGCTGATTGCTTAAGCGCTTAATCCTTCTGCCCGGATTTTCTGGCGCAGCATGTCGATTGGGACCGGATTGCGGTCTGTCTTCAGATGCCAATAGGTCCAGCCATTGCAGCTCGGCGCGCCCTGGACAGCGGCACCAACCTGGTGAATGGAGCCCTTATGCGCATCTGAAATCAGTGTACCGTCGGCACGGACCTTTGCGGTATGGCGCCGACAGGGGCTTTCCAAGACAGTCCCGGGGGAAAGCATGCCTCGTTCGACCAGCTGACCGAATGGCACGCGCGGTTCCTTGCGCTTGGGCCGGGTGAACTCCAGCGCTTCCCGGTCGCCGGCGTCGGGGATGGAGGCCAGACGCTTGCGGGAGACCTTTGCATAGCCCGCATCCCGCTCCAACCCGATGAAGCGACGGCCCATCTTCTTTGCCACCGCCGCCGTGGTGCCGGTGCCGGAAAAGGGGTCGAGGACAATATCCCCCGGCTCCGTCGCGGCCAGCAGGGTGCGATATACCAAAGCTTCGGGCTTTTGCGTCGCATGGGCTTTGCGCCCCGCCGCATCTTTCAGCCGTTCCTGCCCGGTGCAGAGTGGTAGAACCCAGTCGCTACGCATCTGCAGATCGTCGTTTAGCGCCTTCATGGCTTCATAATTGAAGCGGTATTTGCTGTCTTGGGACTTGGAGCACCAGATCAGCGTCTCATGCGCATTGGTGAAGCGTGTGCCTTTGAAATTCGGCATCGGGTTCGTCTTGACCCAGACAACGTCATTCAGGACCCAAAAGCCGATATTCTGTAGCGCGGTGCCGACCCGGAAGATATTGTGATAGCTGCCGATCACCCAGATCGTGCCGTCCTTCTTCAAGATGCGGCGGGCTTCCTTCAGCCAGTTCCGGGTGAAACGGTCATAGGCATCGAAATCATCGAATTTGTCCCAATCATCATCGACCGCATCAACCTTCGTATTGTTGGGCCGATAGAGATCGCCGCCAAGCTGAAGGTTATAGGGTGGATCGGCGAAGATCATATCGACGCTTTCATCAGGCAGCGCCCGCATCTGTTCGATACAATCGCCTTCGACGATCTGGTTGACGGGAAGCGGAGTCCGTTTCGGACCGGGCGCGGGGTTCTCCGCACCGGATTTACGTGGGGCCATGATTCTTCAAGTCCTTTGCCAGGGATCTGATATTCGGAATCAAAGCCTGAGCAAGGAATCACCGTCAAGAGTCAAGTGAATCAATTAGTTATTTTGCTATATCTGGAGTCCTGCATGAAGTGCGACTCGCTAGATATAGGGCACCTGGAATAAGAAATTCCATCCATCCAGATCGATATTTCCCCCATTTCAACCAGACGCATGAGATGGAGCGGACTTTGGTACGCATTCCATATGAAGCGAATAAATGGTCAGTTTATACAAGCTAAAGACCGTTTAAATGGTCTCGAAGAGACACTGAATGATATGATGGAAAGGGAAAAAACGTGTAAGGCTGAATAGACCTAGTCTGCTGTTACATGGAACCGTCCCGTTGGCCCAAAGCAGGATTTTTCGAGATAAATTCCCGACGCAGTCGGAAGATAGTCATCTCTAGGTTCATCAATGGGTCCATCAACCTGTTTCCGCGTCCTGGCGATCTCGTCGCTGACATCGATGTCTTTACCATAAGATGCCTGGAAATAGAAATCTAAGGCTTCTTTATAGTCGCCGGCGTCTGCGGCGCGGTCAGCCAGGAACTTTGACGCATAGGGGCTTCCAAGCGTGGCGGAGGCTAGTATGATGCGAAGAGCAAAATCTTGCCCTTCCCGTGGGTTTTCAATTTCCTCATTCAGTTCCGAAAGGAGCAATTGGTAGAAGAACCACTCGTCCACAGCAGAATACCCTGGTGATTGGACCAGCGAATAGACATCCGCCCAGATTAGGAAAAGTCTGCCAATTGACTTATCCAACCCGAGCTCCCCATCGCCAAACCAATGGTCCAGCCCACGGGCTAGGGCCTTGCAGGTCCCCGCCCCCTCCAGGTGTGAGACAACGAGATTTCTTAGCTCGAACGCGTCAGGGGCGAATTTCTGGAGATCTTGATCAAGCAGCGGGACAATCTTTTCTGCGGCCAATCGGCTGCGTGCATTCGCGCGCAATGCGTCTTCCGACTTCCTTCTGTCAAATCCGTAGTACAGCAAAAGCGCCGTCCGATAGACAGCCAGAGACTCGGCATCGTCTCCGGCCCGTGCCGGGTCGGGCGCAGTCAGCAACAGGGCGCTGAAGGAAAAAACCCAAACTATGAGAATCCGCTTCATCATAGGATCAGTATACGATATTTATACCCGTATATAATGTGCCTTGTCGTGGAAAGATCCGATTCCGATCTTACGCGTTGTCCCAGGAGCTGTCGGGCATGAGGAACAGGTCAGTGTCCTCTGTTTTTGCGCCCGCGGCTGTCAGCATCGCATGGACCTGACCGCGGTGGTGGGTCTGGTGATTGAACAGATGGGTGACGCAGCGGCCGGCCTCCTCCTCGGTTTGGCCGCCTTTGGCATTACTATAGAATGAAAGTCTGCTTGCAAGCCATTCTTCCGTAACGCTTTTCGCCCAATCCACCATGACGGCATCAAAAGCTATGCGCTCTGTTACCAGCGTTTCCCAATCCGCAATTTCCGTGCGCGAGTCAGCCATTGATTTGGTGTTTGGCGGGGGTGTCTCGGCAAAGCGCACCATCCATCCCTTATCCCCCCACAGGATATGGCACAGCGTTTCATGGATTGAGCCAAAGAAGGCACCGCGATCCTCGCGCCGGGCGGCGTCGCTCAGGCTTGCGGCTGCAGAATAGATCGATTGGTTCTGCCAGCGGTTATAGACCGCCATGGTGAGGATGTATTTCGGGGTGATCATGCCATGGTGCCTCCGATAGCCTGTGCCACCCCGTCCAGGGTCGCGTCTACTTCTGCTGCCGTGTTGTAATGGGCGATGCCGATGCGGACAACGCCTTCGTCTTCCGGGATGTCCAGATACCGCACGACTTCAAAGGCGTAGTTGTGGCCATCCCAAACGAAGATCCCCTTCGCAGCAAGTGCCTCAGAAATCACACGCGGCTTAATGTTGCGATGCCGGAACGAAATGGTTGGGACCCGCTGATCAAGCTGGTTGGAATTCGTTATGCCAAAGATTTCAATGCCACCCAGAGCCATCAACCCGTCAATCAGGCGACGTGTGAGCGGCGTCTCATAGGCGTCGGCAGCCCCGAAACCGGCCACGATCCGATCCCGGCGCGATCCCTCTGCCGTCGTCGGATCGCATTCGGAACCAAGCCAGGCCATGTGCTCGACGGCAGCTGTTAGCCCGGCCAAGAGTTCGAGCTGAACCGTTCCGGTTTCGAACTTTCCGGGCAGCGTCGCCGGGGTGCAGCGGCACTTATAGGCATGCATCCGCTCTAAATGCTCGGCCTTGCCCCAGACACAGCCCAGATGCGGGCCGAAGAACTTGTAGGGAGAGCACGCCAGGAAGTCACAGCCGATGTCTTTAACATCCAGTGCGATATGCGGCGCGCTTTGTACGGCATCGATATAGGCCAGTGCACCTACTTCCTTAACAATACCGACCAACTCTTTGATATTGTTGATAGACCCCGTTAAGTTACTTGCGTGATTGAGAGCGACCAACCGGGTACGGTCCGTCAATAATGCCTTCAGGTCTTCCGGCTCAATTCGCCAGGTCTCCCGGTTGAAAGGCAGGACCTTGACCGTCATCCCCTTGTCTTCCGCGATTTCCAACCACGGGGCGACATCCCCTTCATGGTCCATGCGGGTCACGACAAGCTCGTCTCCCGGTCCGAAGTCGCGGCAGATACTGCGGGAAAGGTGCAATGTCAGCGGCGTCATCGCGGGACCCAGGGTGATTTCGCCCGGATCATCGGCGCCCAGGAAATCCGCCATCGCCTCATGCGCAGCGTCGACAATGGCCTCCGCCGCGATGCTGGTGACGAATGCCCCGCCGAGATTGGCATTTGTTTCCACAAGACAGCGAGAGACCGCATCCACCACGCTCTGCGGAACTTGTGTGCCGGCGGGGTTGTCCAGATAGACGCGGCTGCGCCCCTGATCCGTCAAGGCCAGGGCTGGGAACCGCGCACGGACGGCATCAATCGGGAAGTTACTCATGCGGAAAACTCCTGCTTCAGGAATGTCTCAGAAAGGTAGGGCGCCTTGGGGTGTCCCGCGCAGCGGCGCGAAGCTTCGGCGATGATGGGGTGTCGGGCCCAGTCGCGCAAGTGCCGCGCGATGGGCGGCGCTGCCATACCCCGCATTGGTCTCCCATCCATAGCCGGGAAACGCTTCTGCGAGCTTCACCATAATCCGGTCGCGATGACATTTGGCAAGGATCGATGCCGCTGCGATGGAAGCGGATTTACGATCGCCTTTGACAACAAGCTCCGTTGGGATGCCCAGCCCCGGGTCTTTGTTGCCATCCACCAGGGCAGCTGCCGGTCGCAGCGAAAGACCATTCACCGCCTGACGCATCGCAAGAAGCGTCGCCTGCAGGATATTAATCCGGTCGATTTCGGCTGGTTCGATATCGATGATAATATATTTGGCTTCGTCCTTTAGCAGGGCTTCGGCCTTATTGCGCTGGGCGGCAGTTAGCGCTTTGGAATCATCCAGGCAGGATAGCAAAGCCGGGGGAACCGGATCGGGCAGGATTGCGGCGCACGCGGTTACCGGCCCGGCGAGCGGACCCCGACCCACTTCATCTATCCCGGCGATTGGGCCACCCCACGTCGCCATCAATGCAGTTTCCAGGCTTAGATCAGGCATCGGTGGGACGCCGTTTGTCGGCGCGCCGCATTTTCCGGCCGGCGCGCGGTTCGTCTGTGTTGTCGGGAGGTGTCGGCTCCGGGACGGCAGGCTTTCCGGCGTTTTGATGGCGGGCTCGGCGTGCCTCTAGCCGTTCTTTGGAGGCTGCGCGGGCCCGGTCGAGCTTGATCTGTAGCCAGGTGGCGGTCCGGAATGTCATCTCCAACAACATCAAGCTGACGGATTTGGTGACGGTCCATTCCCGGATATAGGCGAAGCGCAAGAGCTCAAGCGGGGCTTCGGCATCGCTTTTCACCAGATTGCGCAGCCGCCTCGCAAGATCAAAGAAAAGCGGGCTGGTCGCAAGCGATAGGACGGTCACCGCCACGACTGTCTTGTGAACAGTATCGTCGATCACGCCAACAGACAGGGCGACGGCAGCCAGGACGAAGGTAAACTCTCCCAACTGCCCGATGACCAGGGCGACGGATAGGGCATCGTTCCAGCTTTCCCCCTGCGCACGCAGAACCGCGACATTCAGGGCGGTTTTGAACAATGTGACGAAAGCCCAAAGCGCCACCAGCAGCCCGAAATTCTCCCAAACAAAGTTAAGATCGACCAATAACCCTATGGAAAGAAAGAAAACCATGAGCAGGACAGCTTGGATTGGCCCCGCATGTTCATGGATCGTTTGACGCTGGGCGCTGTTCCCGACAATCAGGCCAGCCAGAAAGGCACCGAAGGCCGGGGATAGCCCGATTGCACCGCCCAGCGAGGCGAACGCGAAGCACCATGCCAAGCCTGCCAGTGGCGTGAGGGAAGGCCGGTCTGCGACCAGATGGTGGAAGGGCAGGTCCACCCGCTTGCGCCGGGTAAGAAAGATGATCAGCCCGACCAGGATACCGATTGATGCGGCTACTTCGACGAAGGCGGCGAAGCCAATCTCCCCACCGGCCAGATTTCCGACCGTGACCAGCATTGGGGCGACGGCCAAATCCTGGGCGATCAAAATCCCGATGGCCAGCTTGCCAACCTGGCTTCGAAGTTCCCCGACATCTTCCAAAACGGTCACCGCGACGGCTGTTGAAGATAGGGCGAGGCAGAAGCCGAACAGGATCGCGTAAGGGGTTGGCCAACCGAACAGTCGGGTTGCGATATAAAGCGTACCGACACTGACCGCGATTTGCAGCATTGTCGTGATAACCGCGGTTTTCCAAATACTCCGGAAACTGCGGAGACTGAGTTCCATTCCGATAAAGTAAAGGAGCAGGATAACGCCGAGTCGGGCGAGGAGATTGATCGCCTCCCGATTTTCCACCAGCGACAAGGCGCTGGGCCCTAGCAAGACCCCGCAGAGGATATAGCCGATGATCGCCGGTTGGCGCAGACGAACCATCGCCATTCCACATAGCGTGGCAGCGACGGCAACCATGGTTATTCCTGTGAGAGCACCGGCATCATGCATAATCGGGGAACTCTAGGGGGATTCCTTGTTCCGGCAAAATGGATAGTCAGCCAATTTTGTGCGCTTGCCCAAAATTTGTGCGCTTGCCCAAAAGCGGGGAAACGGGCTAGGTCAGGGCTATGACCAATATGCAACCAAGTGCTGGCCCCGCCTTTAACCTCGAATTCGAGCCGCGCTACACAGAAGCGGTGCAGGTGACGCCGCTCATTCGTCGGATCGTGGCGCAGAACCCAAGTCGATTTACCTTTCACGGTACAGGGACCTATATCATTGGCGGGCCGGAAGGCGCGGCTGTGATCGATCCGGGCCCGCCGATGCGCGATCACATTGATGCGTTATTGAAGGCGCTGGATGGCTGGCAGGTGTCAGCAATTTTGGTCACCCACACGCATCTGGATCATTCCCCGGCTGCCCGCCCGTTGCAGGAAGCGACTGGCGCGCCGACTTATGGGTTTGGGCCGCATGCCGGCGGGACAGCCAATGCGGATGCGGTTGAAGAAGGGGCTGATTGGCGGTTTTCCCCCGATCATGTTCTGAAAGATGGTGATGTAATCGAAGGTCCGGGTTGGACTTTTGAGGCGGTCCATACGCCGGGCCATACCTCTAATCATCTGTGCTTCGCTTTGGCGGAAGAGCAGGCGCTTTTCAGCGGCGATCATGTCATGGGATGGTCGACCAGCATTGTCTCTCCGCCCGATGGCGATATGGCTGCCTATCTGGGATCGCTGAAAAAGCTTCTAGATCGTCTGGAGACGGTCTACTATCCCACCCATGGCGCTCCTATCCAGGATCCCAAACCCTTTGTCGCCAGTTTCATCCGGCATCGCGAAGCGCGGGAGGATCAGATTCTGGCCGCAATTGCGGGTGGGGCAGAACAGGTAACGGAGATGGTCGAGCTTATGTATCATGATGTACCACGCTCCCTTTATCCGGCTGCCGCGCGCTCTGTCCTTGCGCATCTGGTAAAATTAACGGCTGAAGGGCGGGTTACCGCAGATGACGATAATACGCGCTATAAATTGGCCTCCAACGGTGCGGAGAGGAAATGATCCCAGCTGATCGCCTTCGTCGTATAGCCGCCTGGTCACGTGATCTGGAGCCCGATAGTTTCGAGCGCGCCTGCGCTGGATGTTGGGAGCGGGACTATCCGGGCGGCGTTACCATTTGTTCAATGGGAGAACCTTTCGAGCTTTGGTCGGGCGTGAGTTCCGGCTTGATCAAGATGCGCACACTTTCTATGGGCGGCAAGGAAATGGCGCTCAGCAGCGTCCATGCCGGCGGCTGGTTTGGTGAGGGATCCGTCCTGAAGGATGAGCTTCGGCGCTATGACATCGTCACGCTGCGCCCAACCGTTCTTGCCTTTATGGACCGCAAGACCTTCATGTGGCTGCATGACAATAGTCTGCCCTTCTCCCGTTTCCTGGTCCAGCAGTTGAATGAGCGGCTCGGGATTTTCATCGCGATGTTGGAAAATGAACGCATGCTGGATGCTACCGGGCGGGTGGCGCGGGTGCTGGCATTGATGCTGAACCCAATCCTTTATCCGGATGCGAATAATAAATTAGACCTTACACAAGAAGAAATTGGGTTGATTGCCGGGGTATCGCGCCCCACGGCCAATCAGGCCCTGAAGACCCTGCAAGCCGCGGGAATGCTGACTTTGGAGTATGGCGGGATCGCGGTTTTGGATATGGAAAAGCTGCGTGCCTATGGCGGTGAGACCTGAGATTTTCGGTCAGTAAACACAATAATTGACCAGACGGTCGATAAATTTTTCCCAACTGTTGGCTGGATGACAGTATGATGACGATGCGGCTGAAATAGTTCACGCCGTGGCAGCGGTCCATTTGGCAATTTGCTTTATCAGCACCTTGCTTTTTAGGACCAGAAGCCTCGATAGTATCGTATGGATCAACGCTGGCCGAAAACGAGCTGGCGCCAAAAGAAAAAAGTTAGGCGAAATCCGGGATCAAAATAACTCGGTCGCCCAGGGAGGAAATTGGGTCATGTCGGAGCCGACGGCAGCGTCGAGTCTGCCTGATATTGTCACGTACAACACGTTCCCAAAGCTGCTGCGTCATAACGCAGAGCGTCTGCGTGGCCGTCCTGCGAGCCGTGAAAAGAATTACGGCATCTGGCAGTCCTGCACTTGGGACGAGGTGTATGAAGAGGTCTGGAACTACGCCGCCGGCCTGATGGATCTCGGTCTGGCGCGGGGGGATAAGGTCGCAATTGTCGGCGATAACCGGCCCCGGCTCTATTGGACGATGGTTGCCGCGCAAGCTGCCGGTGCCGTCCCGGTTCCGGTCTACCAGGACTCTGTTGCTGAAGAGATGCATTTTGTCCTTGAGCACGCGGAAATCCGGTTCGCTGTGGCGGAAGACCAGGAGCAGGTCGACAAGCTGATTTCGATCAAGGATCGCCTGCCAAGCCTTGAAACGATCATCTTCGATGAAACACGGGGCTTACGGGATTACACCCACGACTTCCTACATAGTTATGATTCGGTGATTGAGCGCGGGCGTGCCTTCAATGGACGTGAGCCGGGTCGGATTGATGCGGAAGTCGAAAAGGGGGGTAAGGACGACACCTCTGTCATGGTCTATACCTCCGGGACGACCGGGCAGCCGAAGGGGGTTGTTCTAAGCTTCGAAAACATCATTCGCACCTCCCGAAACGCCTGCGAGCGGGAAGGCCTGCTGCCGACCGATGAGGCGATGGCCTATCTGCCGATGGCCTGGATTGGCGATCACATCTTCTCCATGGGGCAGTGCTATGTCGCTGGCTTCTGTGTTTCCTGTCCGGAAAGCTCTGAGACAGTCCTGACCGATTTGCGCGAGCTCGGGCCGAGTTATTTCTTTGCGCCGCCGCGGATATTCGAAAACATCCTGACGACGGTCATGATCCGGATGGAAGATGCCGGAAGGCTGAAGCGCAAGATGTTCAGCTATTTCATGGATCACGCGAAAAGGGTTGGCGTCGATATCCTGGATGGTCGCCCGGTCTCTGCCGGGGACAAGCTTCTTTATGGCCTGGGTGAGCTTTTCGTCTATGGACCGCTTAAGAATGTCCTGGGTCTCAGTCGCGTGCGGATTGGCTATACCGCTGGGGAGGCAATCGGGCCGGATATCTTCCAGTTCTATCGCTCAATCGGGGTCAATCTGAAGCAACTTTATGGCTCTACCGAAGCCGCTGTCTTTGTCACCATTCAGCCGAATTCCGAGATATTCGCGGATACGGTCGGGACGCCCGCGCCGGAGGTTGAGATTGATATCGCAGAAAGTGGTGAGGTTCTTTTTCGCAGTCCTGGCGTTTTTGTTGAATACTTCAAGAATCCGGAAGCAACCAAGGAAACAAAAACTGCGGATGGCTGGGTTCATACCGGGGATGCGGGCTTCATTGACGAGCGCGGGCATCTGAAGATCATCGACCGGGCAAAAGATGTCGGACGACTGAACGACGGATCGCTCTTCGCGCCCAAATACATTGAAAACAAGCTGAAATTCTTCCCGAATATCAAGGAAGCTGTCGCGTTCGGTCATGATCAGGACTATTGCGCGGCCTTCGTGAATATCGATCTGGAAGCGGTTGGCAGCTGGGCGGAGCGGAATGGCATCGCCTATGCGTCCTATCAGGAACTGGCCGCCCATCCACAGGTCTATGAGATGATCCAGGGTGCGGTTGATCAGGTGAACCAGGATCTATCCAGCGAAGAACGCGTGGCGGGGTCTCAAATCAAGCGCTTCTTATTGCTGCCCAAGATGCTGGACGCGGATGACGGCGAATTGACTCGTACATCGAAAGTCCGCCGCGGCTTTATTGCGGAGAAATATGAGCCGTTGATTACTGCGCTTTATGATGAAAGCGCCAAGGCCGGCAAGATCGAAAGCGAAATCACCTTCGAGGATGGCCGGAAGGGCCGACTTGATGCGACTGTCGACATCCGTGAGGCGAAAATCATTTCGATTTCTCCTCAGGCTGCGGCGGCTGAGTGACCGGTAGCGTGGAAAGGGTCAGAAGCTCGTGAACGATACGGTGAGTAATAACGATCAAATGGCTGCCGGTGCCCCGGCGGTCGATCCGACTGCCGGGGGGCGGATTGGTGATGTGATCCTGCGCGTCAACGAAATCTCGCTGAGTTTCGGGGGCGTGAAGGCGATCAATGATGTCAGCTTCGACATCAAGAAGGGGGAAGTTCGCTCTATCATCGGTCCCAATGGCGCTGGTAAATCCTCGATGCTCAATTGCATCAACGGTTTCTATCAGCCCCAGGTCGGCCATATCTGGTATGACGGTGTAGACTACACACCGATGCGCCCGCATCTGGCTGCCGAAAATGGTATCGCGCGGACCTTTCAGAACATTGCGCTCTTCAAGGGTATGTCGACGCTCGACAACATCATGACCGGGCGCATTCTGAAGCAGAAGGCAAGCTTGTTGGAGCAGGCCCTCTATATCGGTCGGGGCAAGAGCGAGGAACTGGAGCATCGGGCATTCGTTGAGGATATCATCGACTTCCTGGAAATTCAGGCGATCCGCCGGACACCGGTCGGGCGGCTTCCCTATGGGCTGCAAAAGCGCGTCGAACTGGGCCGGGCCCTGGCCGCTGAGCCGACCTTGCTGCTGCTTGATGAGCCGATGGCCGGGATGAACCTCGAAGAAAAAGAGGATATGTCCCGCTATATCATTGATGTGAATGAACAATATGGCACCACCATCGCCCTTATCGAACATGATATGGGCGTTGTGATGGACCTCTCCGACCGGGTCGTTGTTCTCGACCACGGCAGTAAGCTCGCTGACGGGACACCGGATGAGGTGAGCGCCAACCAGAATGTGATCGACGCCTATCTTGGCGTCGCGCACGAATAGGAGGGGACCATGGAAATCCTTCACGGCATCTTCATCGATCCTTTCATCACGATGTATGAGCTTCCGGATCTGTTGGTACAGGTTCTCTGGGAAGGCTTCGTGGCGGGGACGCTATATTCGCTGATTGCCCTCGGCTTCGTGCTGATCTTCAAAGCCTCCGGCGTGTTTAATTTCGCCCAAGGCATCATTGTTGTTTTCGGTGCCTTGTCGCTGGTCGGCCTTCACTCGCTGGGAATCCCGGCTTTCGTGGCCTTGTTCCTCTGTATCGGGATCATGTTCGCACTGGCCTGGCTGGTCGAATTCACGGTCCTGCGGCGTCTGGTCAACCAGGATCCGATCATCCTGTTCATGGCGACGATTGGTTTGAACTACTTTCTGATCGGCTTTGGCGAAGGGGTTTTTGGCGGGGAGCCGAAAACGATGATCACGGCAGAACTTGGTTTGCCGACCGGGGCGTTTGATTTTGATATCCTCGGGGGTCTGGTCTCGCTACAGCAGATCGATATCACGGCGGCTGTTACCGCCGGGGTGATGGTTGGCGGGCTTGCGGTCTTCTTCAACAAAACCCGGATCGGCCGTGGCTTGCGCGCTGTGGCGGATGACCATCAGGCGGCACAGTCGGTTGGAATCTCCCTCAACCATATTTGGATTGTCGTCTGGTTCGCGGCCGGCATCGTCGCGCTGGCGACCGGTGTCATGTGGGGGGCGCGATCCGATGTCAGCTTCGCACTGTCGATTGTTGCCTTGAAGGCCCTGCCGGTTTTGATCTTGGGCGGATTCACCTCGATTTCAGGGGCCATTGTCGGTGGGTTGATTATCGGTATTTCCGAGAAGATGGCCGAATTTTACTGGGGCCCTCTGGTTGGCGGCAGTATCGAAAGCTGGTTCCCTTACTTCCTTGCCCTGCTGTTCCTGTGGTTCCGGCCACAGGGTCTGTTCGGCGAGAAGATTATCGAACGCGTCTAGCACGGGCGGATAGGAACGAAGATTATGCTTTATCGTGAAACCGGACAGTTTAAGACGACCTATCTAGCCGATATGGCGATCTTCCCGATTCGCCAAGACTATTTCCTGATGATCGGTATTCTCTTGTTCGCCTATGTCATCGCGCCACTGGTGATGAATGACTTCTGGCTGAACTCGATCATGATCCCGACCATGATTTTCGCCTTGGCGGCCATAGGGCTGAACATTCTGACCGGCTATACGGGTCAGCTGTCGCTCGGTCATGGCGGGTTTATGGGGGTTGGGGCTTATGCTTGCTACAAGCTGACGTCCTATTTCCCGGATGTGAATATCATCATTCACATTTTCCTGTCCGGCTTCTTTGCAGCGGCGGTTGGGTTTGTCTTCGGCCTGCCGTCCTTGCGGATTAAGGGCTTCTATTTGGCCGTGGCGACCCTGGCGTCTCAGTTCTTTCTGGAATGGGCCTTTGGACGGATCGCTTGGCTGTATAACTACAATGATTCCGGCGCCATTGAGGTGTCCAGCCGGACACTCTTCGATATCCCGATTGCCGGAGCCAGTGCGGAACCTGTGACACGGTATTTCGTCGTGTTGGCCATCGTGACCTTTTTGACCTGGATTGCGCTCAATTTGGTGCGGGGGCGGTTTGGGCGCTGCTGGATGGCGGTGCGTGACATGGATATCGCTGCAGAGCTGATTGGTATCAAGCTGTTGCCGACCAAACTGCTCGCCTTCTCGGTTTCGTCCTACTATGCCGGTGTTGCCGGGGCCCTGATGGTCTTCATGTGGCTGGGTGCGGCAGAGGTTGAAAGCTTCGACATCAACCATTCCTTCCTGATCCTGTTCATGGTCATCATCGGCGGCTTGGGAAGTATTCTCGGATCATTCCTGGGCGCGATTTTCATCTGGAATCTGCCGGTGTTGCTGCGCGCCATTCCAGATATGATCGGCGTCAATATTGGCGCGGCGACCGTCGAACACATGACTTTCATGGTTACCGGGGCCCTGATCATCTTCTTCCTGATTGTTGAGCCGCATGGTTTTGCACGGCTATGGCAGATCACGAAGGAGAAGCTCAGGCTCTGGCCGTTCCCCTATTAGCGCGTGCCCGGGGAATGCGCCGCCACGAAACCCGTGGCACGCGAGAGTATCAGTTCGGAAACTTGGCTTAATACAAGTAGAACAGTGGAGGAAAGCAATATGCTTATGAAGAAATTAGCTTTAGGCGCCGGGGTTGCGGCGCTGGTGGGGGCTTCCGTTCTCGCTGATACGCAACCGGTTCAAGCGGAAGACAGTCTTTATATCCCGCTGACGACCTATCGTACCGGGCCTTTTGCCGGTAGCGGTACGCCGATCGCCAATGGTCTGCACGACTATTTCACCATGCTGAATGAGCGCGATGGCGGCATCGGCGGCGTGAAGCTAGACGTCGAGGAATGCGAGACCGGCTATAACGCCCAGAAAGGTGTTGAGTGCTATGAAGGAACCAAGGGTAAAGGCGCACTTGTCTATAACCCCTATTCCACCGGCATCACGCTGCAGCTGATTCCGAAGGCGCCGGTTGACCAAATTCCGATTCTGTCGATGGGCTATGGTCTGTCTGCTACAGCGGTTGGTGAGAAGTTCCCCTGGACCTTCAACGTCCCGGCGACCTACTGGAGCCAACTGTCCGCCATTATCAAGCACATCGATACCGAAGATGGCGTTAAGGGCAAGAAAATCGGCTACATCTATCTGGATGTTGGTTATGGCCGGGAGCCGATTCCGCTGCTTGACGAGCTTGCCGCCGAAATGGGCTTTGAAGTCGTGAAGATTCCGGTTGGCGTTAAGGAAATGCAGAACCAGTCTTCGCATTGGCTGCAGGTTCGTAAAGAGCGTCCGGATTGGATGATCATGTGGGGCTGGGGCGCTATGAACCCGACCGCGATCAAGGAAGCGGTTAAGGTTCGCTTCCCAATGGACAAATTCGTTGGTGTTTGGTGGTCCGGTGGGAATGTTGATCTTCGTCCGGCGGGCGCTTCCGCCAAGGGCTACAAGTCAACGAACTTCCATGGTACCGGCACAGGCTTCAAGGCGATCCAAGATATCATGGAACATGTTGTTTCCAAAGGAAAAAGCCAGGCCGATCCTGAAAATGTCGGCGACAACTACTATAACCGCGGTGTCATGAATGCGGTCATCGTTGCTGAAGCCATTCGGACGGCACAGAAGATCACGGGTAAGAGCGTCATTACCGGCGCGGATATGCGTGAGGGTCTGGAGCATTTGGATCTGACCGAAGCGCGGATTGCTGAGCTTGGCCTGTCCGGCTTTGCCAATCCCATGAAAGTCACCTGCGAGGATCATGCCGGGGCACACCCGATCTATATCCAGCAGTGGGATGGTGCCGGTTGGCACAAAGCATCCGATTGGATCACCCCGATGGTCGACAAGGTTCGCCCGAAGCTTGAAAAAGCTGCGGAAGACTGGGTTGCCGACAAGCCGGATTGGCAAATGGGCAGCTGCTGATCCTTTGGATCGGTTAGCCTAGCAGAAAGGAGACCCCGTCCCGTGAGCGCGGAAACCCTTCAATCGAACGCTGCGGCGGATGCGGCCCCGGGTCAGACCCGGGAGCCCGTCCTCCAGGTGAACAATATCGAGGTCATTTACGACCACGTCATTCTCGTCTTGAAGGGCGTCTCGTTCGAGGTTCCCAAGGAGGGCATTGTTGCTCTCCTGGGCGCCAACGGGGCGGGGAAATCCACGACCCTGAAATCGATCTCCAATCTGCTTCGTGCAGAACGGGGGGAGATTACCAAGGGCACCATTCATATGAATGGGAAATTGACCAATGACTTGACCGCCAATGACATGGTGAAACTCGGCTGTGTGCAGGTCATGGAAGGTCGCCATTGTTTTGAACATTTGACGATCGAAGAAAACCTTCTGACCGGTGCTTATACCCGTGGTTCTTCCAGAGCAGTGAAGGACGATCTGGAGATGGTCTATGACTATTTCCCCCGTCTGAAAGAGCGGTATAAGAGCCTTGCCGGTTACACTTCCGGTGGGGAACAGCAGATGTGCGCGATCGGTCGTGCGCTGATGGCCCGCCCGTCGATCATTTTGCTGGATGAACCCTCCATGGGTTTGGCACCGCAATTGGTCGAACAGATTTTCGAGATCGTGAAGAAGCTCAATCAAGAGCAAAAGGTCACGATCCTGCTTGCTGAACAGAACACAAATGTGGCGCTGCGCTACGCAGATTACGGCTACATTCTTGAAAACGGCCGGGTGGTCCTGGATGGGACCGCAGAAGCCTTGCGGGAAAATGAGGATGTGAAGGAATTCTATCTTGGCCTTTCCTCAGAAGGCCGGAAGAATTTCCGTGAAGTGAAGCATTACAAACGCCGCAAACGCTGGCTCTAAATCTATCAAAGGGACGACAATGTCCGAATTTTTCGATGCGCTCGAAATCCGCTCAGCGGATGAGCGAGACGCAGCCCAAATGGCGCAACTGCGTGCGCAGGTTAGCCATGCGAAGGCGGCGACGCGCTACTTCGCTGACACTTTGGCGGATGTTGATCCGGCAGCATTGACGGATCGCGCAGCGTTGGCTGCTCTGCCTTTGGTGCGGAAGTCATCGATTCTTGAGCTTCAGGCGAAAGATCCGCCTTTTGGGGGGTTGTGTACTGGAGAGGCAGGCGGGATGGGGCGATTATTCGTCTCACCCGGTCCGATCAATGATCCGGAAAGCCGCCTTGCGTCCGAAGGTGTGGATTGTTGGCGCTTTGGGCGCGCGATGTTTGCTGCAGGGATTCGTGCCGGCAGTGTCGTCCTGAACAGTTTTTCCTACCACCTGACGCCGGGCGCCTTCATGGTAGATTCTGGCGCCAGAGCCTGTGAGGCAGCGGTCATCCCCGGCGGGACCGGCAATACCGAAGGCCAGATTCAAGCAGCTGCGCGGTTTGGTGCCTCTTCGATCGCGGCAACCCCGGATTTTCCAAAACTCTTGCTGGAAAAAGCCGACGAACTTGGGGTCGATCTGTCTATCCGGCATTTGATCGTCTCCGGCGGGCCTCTATTCCCCTCGCTTCGACAGGGCTATATCGATGCGGGGCTCACCTGTCTTCAATGTTATGGCACGGCGGATTTGGGCCTTGTCGCCTATGAAAGCATGACCATGGAAGGGATGATCCTGGACGAGCAGGTGCTGGTCGAGATTGTTCGGCCTGGTACCGGCGATCCAGTCCCGGATGGTGATGTTGGCGAGGTTGTTGTCACGTCGCTCAATAATAAGGATTATCCGCTCATCCGCTTTGCAACAGGCGATTTGTCTGCCGTGTTGCCGGGGCAGAGCGCCTGTGGCCGCACCGCGCCGCGGATCAAGGGTTGGATGGGCCGCGCTGATCAGACGACGAAAGTCCGTGGCATGTTCGTGCGCCCGGAACAGGTCGCCGATTTTGTTTCCCGTCATGCGGAAGTCGAAAAGGCCCGTTTTGTTGTGGGCTCAGATGCTGAAAAGCGCGACACATTGACTGTTCTGGTGGAAGTTTCCGGTGATACAGACCCAGACCGTCTGGCAGAGAGCGTGACCGCTTTGTGCAAGGTGCGGGGCATGATAGAGCTGGCGGAACCGGGGCATTTGCCCAATGATGGTAAGGTAATCGACGATACCCGCGTTTTTGACTGAGTGCGATGGACCCGACCAGCCGTGAATTGATGACCACCGCAGAGGTTGCGGCGCTGCTTCGTGTGAAGGAGCGCAAGGTCTATGATCTGGTCGCGGCAGAGGCGATCCCCTGTACACGGGTTACCGGAAAGCTGCTGTTTCCCCGTGAGTTGATCGAGCTTTGGGTGACCGCTGGAACACGTGGCGGTGGCGCGGAGTTTCTGGCGGCCCGGCCACCGGTTGCCGCTGGAAGTCATGACCCCTTGTTGGACTGGTCGCTCCGAGAATCCGGCTGCGGTATCGCGACCTTGTTTGATGGCAGCCTGGATGGCGTCACCCGCTTTGCCCGGGGTGAAGCCTTGATTGCTGGAATGCATGTGCCCGATCCCGACACTGATGATCCAGAGGTTGGGCATCCGAACCGCGCCTTGGTCGCGCCCTTATCCACGGCGGCCGGTGGTCTGGTTCTGATCGAATGGGCGCGTCGCACGCAAGGGCTGATCCTTCCCACTGGAAACCCGAAAGCAATTGCTGGTCTGCATGACTTGATTGTGGCGGATCGGAAAATCCAGCTCCGCCAGCCCAATGCCGGTAGTTATGTTCTGCTGGAGCGGCTGATGGCCCGCGACGGCCTGTCGATGGATCAGCTAATGGCAACCGAAACGCCGGCACGGGATGAAACGGCGGCGGCGCAAGCGGTGCTGGATGGTCGCGCGGACGCGGCCTTCGGGATCGAGGCGGCGGCGCGGCGCATGGGGTTGGATTTTCTGCCTTTGGCGCGGGAACGCTATGATCTCGCAATTACCCGGCGGGATTATTTTAATGAGCCGTTCCAGAAACTTATTAAGTTCTCCTCAACCCCAGCCCTAAGCCAGGAAGCCGAACGACTGGGCGGCTATGACATAACGGGGCTGGGGTCAGTATCCTATAATGGGTGAGGAATGGCGCGGGCTTGCGCCGTTTCTTTGAATGGCGTCCAGGCGCTAAGGTTTCGCGTTCGGGAAGAACAGCTGCTCCCCTGCCCGCTTATAGGCAGCAATGGCGGATTGGCCTTCTGCAGAGATGACCCAATCCACAAAAACCTGCGCATCGTCGATCCGCACATGCGGGAATTTGTCCGGGCTAACGGCGATGATGCCATATTGGTTGAACAGCTTTGAATCCCCTTCAAAGAGGATTTTCAGATCGGCCTTGTTCTCAAACGCCAACCAAGTGGCGCGATCGGTCAGGCTGTAGGCCCCCATACCGGCAGCGATATTGAGCGTTGCGCCCATCCCCGACCCGGTTTCGCGATACCAGGTGTTTTTTTGGGTAATGCCGGCCTCGGACCAAAGGGATTTCTCGCGCTTATGGGTGCCGCTGTCATCGCCACGAGAGGCGAAAGGAGCACCACCGGTTGCAACAGCGTCCAGCGCGGCCTTCAGGCTTCCGGCCTTGGCGACACCAGAGGGATCCGTTGACGGCCCGACCAGGACAAAGTCGTTATACATGACATCGAAGCGCTTGATGCCAAAACCGTCGGCGACAAAGGCCTCCTCTGAGGGTTTGTGATGCACGAACAGAACATCGGCGTCGCCATTGCGGGCCAAGCGGATCGCTTGCCCCGTTCCTACTGCAACAACCCGGACTTCAATGCCGGACTTGGCTGTAAACATTGGCAGGATGACGTCAAACAAGCCGCTATTCGCGGTCGATGTTGTCGACGCCACAACGATGTGGCGGTCTGCCGCCTGTGCCGCTGTTGAAATAAGAAACAATACGGCAAAAACGGACGAGATTGTACGTTGAATGGACCTAATCATAGAAGCTCCCCTTGCAAAAATGCCTTCAGGATAGGTTTGGGTGGATTGTCGAACAGATCGGGCAGCGGCCCTTCTGCGGCCAGTCTGCCGTGACAGATGAACAGGCAATGATCGGCAAGGCGCCGAACCTGGCCCATATCATGACTGGAGAGCACAACCGGCGTACCCTCGGACGCTAGTGTGCGGATAAGAGTTTCCAGCCGCCCCGTGGCTGCGGGGTCGAGCCCCGATGCGGGCTCATCCATCAACAGCATGGCTGGTTTCAGCGCGACTTCCCGGATCAAGGCAAGCCGTTGTTGCTCACCGCCGGAAAGCCGTCGTGCGGGATGGTCCGCTTTGTCTGACAAGCCGGCAAGGGCCAGCAGCCTGTCTTCTTCGTCACGGTCCGGTTTGCTTCCCGCCATGGTCATGGCGAAGCGCAGATTGGCCCTTACGCTTCGGCGCAGAAGAACGGGACGTTGAAGCAGCAACCCGGTCTGTGCGGCCGCCTCCGGCCAATGGATTCGGCCAAGGCTGGGGGAAATCATGCCGTGAAGCAGACGCAATAAGGTGGTCTTCCCCGCGCCATTTGGACCGATCACGGCGGTGATACCGCTTGCCGGCATGACAGTTTCCAGCCCGATCAGGATATCCTGCCCACCGATCCGATAGCCCAGATCGGTAAGGCGCACCCCGGCGCGGTCTTGATGAGGCGCTGGTCCGCTCATCATCTGAGCTGTTCACGCTCGGACGGACCGTCGGCCCAGCGGGATGCGAGGCTGCGCACGGCGAAGGCGAGGGCGTTGGCTGCCAAGGCGAGGGCGAGCAAAACAATGCCAAGACCCAAGGCAAGTGCGAGATCGCCTTTGCTTGTCTCCAAGGCAATCGCGGTGGTCATGACCCGCGTGACGCCATCAATATTGCCGCCGACGATCATGACAGCGCCCACTTCCGCAACCGCGCGCCCAAAACCGGCCAGGACAGCGGTGATCAGCGCGAAACGTGCTTCGAAGGCCAGGGTTGTGGCTTGCTGACGCCGGTTCATCCGGAAGGCCCGGAATTGCTCCCCATACTCAACCAGATGATCTTCCAGCACACGATGGGCGATGGCGGCTACGATGGGGGTGATGAGCAGGGTCTGGGCGATCACCATGGCGGTTGGCGTGAACAGCAGCCCCAGCTCCCCCAGCGGCCCGGCACGGGAAAGCACCAAATAGACCGCCAGCCCGACCACCACCGGCGGCAGCCCCATCAAAGTGTTCAAGGCTGCGATAGCGATTGTGCGTCCCGGAAAGCGGCAGACCGTCAACAAGGCGGCGACAGGGATCCCGATCACCGTGGCAAGTGCTACGGCGGCGAAACTGACCTGTATCGACAGGGTGACGATTTCTCCCAGCTCTTGATCGCCTGAAAGCACAAGGCCAACCGCTGCACCGAAAGCGTCTCCAAACTCAGCCATCGCGTCCATCGTGATTTAATTATGTATAATTATGTTTTTATTCCGCATATCGGTTCAGATTTCAATACCTATCTTTACCCCTTTCACCCCAGATGTGGGAATATATTTTTCCCTTTATTTTTGTGTAGAAAGGGCGTAGGACGCGATTACTAAGGGTTCCGGGCGTAGGGAGGACATGGATATGACCATTGGATACGCAGGCGATTTATTGCCGAAAGATGCCTGGGATATGCTTCAGGCGGAAGAGAATGCTGTGTTGGTTGATGTACGGACAATGGCCGAATGGCGCTTTGTCGGGTTACCGAACTTAAGCAGCCTCGGCCGTGAGCCTGTCCTGATTGAATGGCAGCGGTTTCCCGATGGTGTTCAGAATGCCGGTTTTCCAGATCAACTGCGCGAAAGTCTGGAAGCAGGTGATCCACCGATTCTGTTTCTTTGCCGGTCCGGGCAACGGTCCCGCGCCGCTGCGATGACGGCAACAGCGGCAGGCTTTACACGCTGCTACAATATCGCAGAAGGCTTTGAAGGCGATCATGATGCCAAGGGCCATCGCGGTAGCGTCGGTGGTTGGAAACATGCCGGCCTTCCCTGGCATCAAAACTGATTTATCCAACTGATGAACCCGGTTTGCTGGATGCAGAATCATGACAATGGATGGTGGACCTCAATTCCTGGCCAGTGATGCTGCAAAACCGCAATATCGCCCGCAAACCGAACTGGTGCGCGGGGCGCAGAAACGCTCTGACTTTAACGAGACGAGTGAAGCGCTCTATCTGACCTCCGGCTATGTCTATAACACGGCCGAAGAAGCGGAGGCGGCGTTCAAGGGCGAAGCGGATGCCTTCATGTATTCCCGTTACGCCAATCCCACGGTTCGGATGTTCGAAGAGCGTCTCGCCCTGTTGGAAGGGGCAGAAGACTGCCGCGCGACCGCCAGCGGCATGGCGGCGGTTTACACTGCCCTGGCCTGTTTTGTCAGCGCCGGTGACAAGGTGGTTGCTTCCCGCGCCTTGTTCGGATCCTGCCATGTGATCATCGATCAAATTCTGCCGCGCTTTGGTGTTAAGCGGGAATTTGTCGATGGTGGCGATCTCAATCAATGGGAAGAAGCGCTGAAAGGCGGGGCCAAGGCGGTCTTTCTGGAAACCCCGTCAAATCCAATGCTGGAACTGGTCGATATCGAAGCAGTGTCGGCCCTGGCCCATGCTGCTGGCGCCTTGGTTATCGTCGACAATGTTTTTGCCACCCCCATTCTGCAGCGCCCCCTGGCGCTTGGTGCTGATATTGTCACCTATTCCGCGACCAAGCATATCGATGGCCAGGGTCGGACATTGGGCGGCGCGATCCTGACCACCAAGCAGTTTATCAAGGAACGGTTGGAACCCTTTTATCGGCATACCGGCCCAAGCATGAGCCCCTTCAACGCCTGGGTTATGGTGAAAGGTTTGGAGACCTTGTCCCTGCGGGTTGAGAGACACTGCGCCAATGCCGAATTTCTGGCGCGTTGGTGCGAAACCCGAGATGGTCTCAACCGCGTTGTTTATCCGGGATTGGAAAGCCATCCACAGCATGATCTGGCCAACAAGCAGATGACTGGGTTTGGCACGTTGGTCACCCTGAACATCGCTGGCGGCAAAGCGGCGGCGTTCCGATTCTTGAATGCGCTGACATTAACCGACATTTCGAACAACCTGGGGGATGCGAAATCACTCGCGACCCATCCGGCAACAACAACTCATCAGCGACTGACACCGGAAGAACGGACCCATCTGGGTATAACCGATGGAACTGTGCGGATTTCCGTGGGTCTGGAAGATGTCGAGGACCTGGTCGAGGATATAGACGCGGCCCTGGTCGCCGCATTGGCTTGAGGCCAGACCGATGGATCGCCTTACGCCGCGTTGGATGACCGCAGTTCTGATTGCCGCCGGGATCTATAACATCGCTTGGGGTGTTATCGTCGCGCTGTTTCCGGTGCCCTTGTTCGAGATCGCCGGGATGGCGCCGCCGCGCTATCCGGCCCTATTCCAATGTATTGGGATGATGATTGCCGTCTTTGGCCTGGCTTATCTCTGTGCCGCATCCAATCCCCTGCGCCATTGGCCGGTGTTGGTGGCGGGATTGGTTGGTCGTCTCTTGGGACCGATCGGATTTCTTTACCTGGCGATCAATGGTGTCTTTACCTGGCAGGCCGGGTTCACCATTGTGACCAACGACTTGATATGGATTATTCCCTTCGCGCTGATGCTGCGCGCCGCTTGGATACAGGAGAGAAAGATATGATCGAACGCCAGGATACCAACAGCCGGATGAGCCAGATCGTAACGCATAACGGCACGGTTTATCTCGCCGGGCAGGTCGGTGCAGGCGATAGCGTGACCGAACAGACAACGGATTGTTTGGCTCGTGTCGATGCGCTGTTGGGCAAGGCGAGCTCATCGCGCGAAAACATCTTGCAGGCCGTGATCTGGCTGCGCGATATGGCGGATTTTGCAGAGATGAATGCGGTTTGGGATGCCTGGGTTCCGGAAGGCCACGCCCCGGCGCGCGCTTGTGGTGAAGCTCGGCTTGCCGCTGATCAGCTGAAGGTCGAAATCATCATCACCGCTGCCTGCGACTAGTCCAAAACCTTCCAATGCGACGGGCGTCTTTGGGTTCTAAGGAATGGGGAAAAATGACTTTGTCGGCTCATTTTGATCCTCCAGACTTGCCACATCTTTGGGGACGCTACCGGATGAGTAAGTGACACCGACTACCCAGCTGACAACACCTGCGTCATCCAGTAACGGCAAGCCAACCCGTTCGCCCTGGGTATATCGACCCTGTAGGGCATAAACGCTGCCAAAGGAGTAAAAAATCGCCTCCTCCCGAATGATGCGCCCAAAGCGCTGATTGATCACACGCGCAACATCGGCGGGAAATATCTCCCGGACATAGCGTTTTTGCATCGGCTGGCCGGTGGTCTGGCAGATCCGGTCTCCCGCAACATGGCAAAGCCAGTCGTCTTCCGCCGGCTGATACCGATAAAGCCAGATTGTCGGCAATAACTCCGGAATTTGAAGCGGGTCAAACGCAGCCCGCGCAGGGATGCGTTCCGCGCCTCGCAGCTCGTTCCAGTAGGCGCCCAGCCGTTGAAGCGGCGGCTCTTTCAGGTACCCAAAATCCATTGTGCGATCACCTTGATGGACGCTAATTGGGGTATCATGATAGTCCGAAGGATCGGAGCATGCTCCTTCCCGGTGCGAATTCCAAGTAAAATCCGTTAACTAAACGCCATAGAACTTCCTAAATCTTATTATAGGATAGGTTGATTTGGTCCTCAAAAATTCTGATTGAGAACGCGAAAACTAGAAAAATAAACTTGAGAATAAGAATGAGTCGCATTACTAATAATTAGACCACGTTAAACCGAACATGTTGTTCCCCTTCCATTTCATCAAATTTTTCTGAGAGATTCTCTATGGCTTCAGTTGTTGCTGTCATGATGATCATGGCCTGTGATCCGACGCTCCTACTTTGCACTGAAGTGGATGGGCCTATAACGGCGTGGGAAAACACAACGGCCTGTAATCAGGACAGCCCGGGCATGGTCGCGAGGATGAAACACACCCTGCCCGACGATAGGATTGTCATGATAAAGTGCCGGTTAATGCTGCGCGAAGACCTCAATCCGCCCCAGACCATCATTGCCAGCCAACCCGAAACCGATCCATTGTTCTAGTCTAACAATCCGGCCCGCCAGCAAGACTTGGCGCAGCGAGGACCGATGAAAAGATGAGCAAATGAAGGATAGGCAGATGTCGGATGTCAAAGACAAGGTGGCCTTGGTCACCGGGGCGGGAAGTGCTGACGGTATTGGCTTCGCCTGTGCAAAGCTATTGAAGGCAGCCGGCGCCCTGGTCGCCATCACCTCCACAACGGATCGCATCCATGACCGCAGGGCTGAACTGGGCCCCGACGGCAGCTTTGCCATGGCCGCTGACCTGACGGAAGGGGAAGCGGTTACGACCTTGATCACGGAAAGTGAAGCGGCGCTGGGCCCCATTGATATCCTCGTCAACAATGCCGGGATGGTGCAGGTCGGACGCGATGAACCCTCCCGTCCGGTGCATGAGATGTCGGATGACGCTTGGCAGTATGGTCTGGATATCAATCTGACCAGCGCCTTCAACATGATCCGCGCCGTGCTTCCCGGAATGCGTCAGCGGGGCTATGGACGGATCGTCAATATTTCCTCTGTCACCGGTCCCGTCGTCGGGATCCCGGGCAGCAGCGTTTATGGGGCGGCGAAGGCGGGGATGCTTGGTCTCACCCGGGCCGTGGCGCTTGAAAATGGCCAGCATGGGGTGACCGCAAATTGTATCGGTCCGGGCTGGATCGAGACCGGCTCCAGCAGCGAGGCGGAAGTAACCGCCGGCAGTTACACCCCCGCCGGCCGGCCGGGAACGCCCGATGAAATCGGTCATGTCGCAGTCTTCCTGGCGAGCGAAGGGGCGAGTTATCTCACCGGTCAAATGATCGTCGTCGATGGCGGCAACACGATCCAGGAATACAAGGTCGCGCTGGCGTAGACTTCATTACGGCGCCCGGTCGGGATAACTGGCGGCCATGCCCTGACGCACATCCATCTGGATACCATATTGCGGGAAAGGATAGCGTAGGCCGTTCTTGCTCAAGGCTGCCATTCCATCCAGGGCTTGATCCAATTGATCCGGTGGCAACGCCATCAGCATCTCATCATCCAGGACTCCGCCATAGCGACGCTCCGCAAAGCACGGAATGGACAGGCTCGGCTGACGGGTCTTAAGCGCTCGACCCCAGCTGTCGGCGCAGGCGGATTCTCCGACCACGCCCCATTCAAAATTCTTATAGCCTGCATATTGCAGCCCATTGATGAAATACATCATCGCACCCGGCGTTGCATAGAACAGTGCGATATCCGGTGGGTCGAGCCGCCCATTCGCCAGGGGGGAGAGCGCCAGCGCCTCATATTTCCCATCCTCGACACAATGCATTGATTCCTGGTGAACGGTTGCATCTTCCACCGTGTCATACCAGACGCCGACCATATGCTGCCCGGTCTTCCATTGATCCGTCTTGGCCTTGCCGAGCCCGACGACAGCCCGGCATTGCGGTCCGACCAGATCATCCGCCGTAACCCCCAGGGTCCAGCCCAGCCGTGCCGTCTGCCCGACGAGCTGATCCATCGTGTGAACCGCCGTTGGGCGCCGGATGCGCGGGATGGATTCCATTTCCGCCTGATCTTCATAGAGCTTCATGCCAAAGGGCACACTTCGCAGCCGCAATATCCGCTCCAGTTCCGCTGTAAGCTGTGTCCAATTCCGTTTCATGGCGTCAAATCCCCCTTCTAACCCGTCATTGATGCCTCGCCGCCAGGATGCCAGCCTCATCAGTTGCCGTCATCCCCCAGCGGCAGGCCGCCACGATCTGTCGCAGCGGCTGAAGGTTTCTGTCGCATCTGGGATGACGAAATAGGGGGCAGGCCTGTATCCCCTTGCCCCCAGGCGCCCCCTCGGCTACATAGCGCGCGCGTTGGGCTGGTGTTTTGGGCCGCCCGTTCCTGATCTCCGTTCTAGAAAAGAGAGCCGCGACCATGTCTTTGCGGAATATCGCCATTATTGCCCATGTCGATCATGGGAAGACGACGCTGGTTGACCGGCTGCTGCAACAATCGGGTGCGGTGAAGTCGCATCAGCAGATGGATGAACGCGCGATGGACTCCAATGATCTGGAGAAGGAACGCGGCATCACCATCTTGGCGAAATGCACCTCGGTCGATTGGAAGGGGACGCGGGTCAATATCGTTGACACCCCCGGCCACGCGGATTTCGGTGGCGAGGTGGAACGCATTCTTTCCATGGTCGATTGTGCGCTGCTGCTGGTCGATGCAGCGGAAGGCCCGATGCCGCAGACGAAATTCGTGACCATGAAGGCGCTGGAGCTCGGCCTGAAGCCGATCCTGGTGGTGAACAAGGTGGATAAGCCCGATGCGCGGCCCGACTGGGTGGTGGATCAGGCCTTTGACCTTTTTGCTGCGCTGGATGCGGATGAAGAACAGCTGGATTTCCCGATCCTCTATGCCTCGGCAAAGGAAGGCTGGGCCGCTGACACTTTGGAAGCCCCGCGGGAAAATATGGACGCGCTCTTCGATCTGGTGGTCGAGAAAGTCGCCGAGCCCGAAGCGGATAAGGACGGCCCCTTCACCATGCTGGCGACGACGCTGGAAAGCGATCCCTATCTGGGCCGCATCCTGACCGGGCGCATTGCTTCCGGCCGGGTCAAGGCGAATACCACGGTGAAGGGCATTGGCCAGGACGGTAAGGTCACGGAGACCGCGCGGCTGACCAAGCTGCTCGCCTTCCGGGGTTTGAAGCGGGAGCCGGTGGAAATGGCAGAGGCCGGCGATATCGTTGCGGTGGCCGGGCTGGTGAACACGACTGTTGCGGATACGATTGCTGAGACCTCGGTCTCTGAGCCGCTGCCGGCGCGCCCGATCTCCCCGCCGACCATGGCGATGACGGTCACGGTCAATGATAGCCCGCTTGCAGGACGCGAGGGGGAAAAGCTGACCGGCCGCATGATCCGCGACCGCTTGATGCGGGAGGCCGAGGGTAATATCGCCATCCGCGTCACCGAAAGTTCCGACAAGGATGCGTTCGAAGTCGCGGGCCGAGGCGAATTGCAGCTTGGCGTGTTGCTGGAAACTCTGCGCCGGGAAGGTTTTGAGCTGACCGTTGGCCCGCCCCGCGTGCTCTTCACCGAGGGTGAGAACGGTGAGCGGTTGGAGCCGATGGAAGTCGCCCAGGTCGATGTGGATGATGAATTCACCGGCGTGGTGGTGGAAAAGCTTGGCCTGCGCAAGGGCGAGATGACGGAAATGCGTCCCTCCAGCGGTGGAAAGACCCGAATTGCCTTCGAAATCCCCTCACGCGGGTTGATCGGTTATCAGGGAGAATTCCTGGCCGATACGCGCGGCACCGGGATTTTGAGCCGCCTGTTCAACGGCTATGCGCCCTATAAGGGCCCTATTGCGGGCCGCCGTGCGGGGGTCATGATCTCTGCCGAACAGGGCAAGGCATCCTCCTATGCGCTCTTTAACCTGGAAGATCGCGGGCCGCTCTTCATCGGCGGCGGTGAGGAAGTCTATGGCGGCATGATCCTGGGCGAGCATAACAAGGGCCAGGATCTGGAAGTGAACCCGCTGAAGGCCAAACAGCTGACCAACTTCCGCGCTGCCGGCAAGGATGACGCGGTGAAGCTGACCACGCCGATCCGCCGGACGCTGGAAGAAGCCCTGGCCTATATCGAAGATGATGAGCGCGTTGAGGTCACCCCGAAATCGATCCGCCTGCGCAAGTCGACCCTCGACCCGCATGAGCGCAAGCGTGAGAAACGCAAGAAAGACGCGGAGCTGGCGGCGGCTGGGTAAGGCGCCTCACGGCCACGACACCCTTCGACGTCTCCGCTGATGCGGAACCCGCAGAACACGGTATAATTCACCGGGACTCGCGTTAAAGCGCCTCACCTCAAGGTACGCGCGTCTTTCGCACGCCTGCGCTAGTAGGACTGCGTAGAGGTGCGTTGCTTGCGGCGGAGGGGTGATACCATGACCACCATTGCGGAAACCGACCGATTGATTTTGCGGACATGGGATGCGGATGAGCTGCCCGTCTTGCAGTCGATCCTGGCCGATCCGACGACCATGGTACATTGGCCCGCGCCCCTGACGCAGGACTATATCCAGTCTTGGCACGACTGGGCGCGGGAACGCTCGGGACAGGGGTTGCATGCCCGCTGGGCGGTTGTGCTGAAGTCCGATGGCAGCGTAATCGGGGATTGCGGCCTTGTTCCAACGCAGATTGAGGGCGAGGACGTTACTGACCTCGGGTACATCTTCCACGCTGATCACTGGGGCCAGGGCTATGCGCCCGAAGCGGCGGCGGCGGCGTTGGATCTCGGGCTTAACCGCTACAAATTGACCAATATCGTCTGCCATATGGCTGAGGATCATATCGCGTCCCAAAGGGTTGCCGAAAAGATTGGCATGACCCGCGACGGCGGTTTCAAGAACCCCCGCAATCTGGAAAAATGGCATCTGATCTACCGACCGGCTTGAAGGGGTGAGGCATGAGCAACGCGGCATTGGTATCGAAAATGGTGGCCTATGAGGATGCGGATGACCGGGTTCGGGCTGTCTATGATGACATCATGGAAACCAAGGGCATCGATTGGATTCCGAATTTCTGGCAGGTGTTGGCGACCCACCCGCCGATGCTGGAAGATGTCTGGGCCTCGATCAAATCGGCGATGGCGCCGGGCCGGATCGATCCTCTGATGAAGGAGATGATCGCGCTCGCGGTATCAGCGACGAATGGCTGTGAATATTGTCTGGAAAGCCATACGGCAGCGGCCCGGAAGCTCGGCATGGACGATGATCTCCAGGGTGAGCTGATGGCGGTCATCGGTGCTTTCAACCGTACCAACGCGCTTGCCGCCGGTTATCGGGTGCCGCCGGACGAGAAGCTGAAGGCAGCGGCGCGCCGGGCGCCGAAACCCGCGTGAGCGAGCCTCCGCAACGCCCGGTCGTCGGGGCTGGTGTCGTCGTTCGGCGGATGACGGCGGACGGGCCGCGGGTGCTCCTGATCAAACGTGCGCATCCGCCCAAGGCTGGATATTGGGCGATTCCCGGCGGAAAGCATGAGCTGGGGGAGACAAGCCGCGAGGCGGCCCGACGCGAGCTTGAGGAGGAAACCGGCTTGACCGTCGGTCCCTTGGAGCTGGTCGACATCTTCGACATCATCCGGGAAGAAGCAGACGGCACGATTTCCATGCATTTCACACTGGTCGACTATGCCGCTGACTGGATCGGCGGAGAGGCCATCGCCAGTTCCGATGCCGCCGATCTTGTCTGGGCCGATCCCGGCAAATTGGATGCTTACGAACTCTCGACCGCAGAGAGCTACGATTTGATCGCGCGTGCCTTCGAGAATTGGTCCGGGTCTGCCTCAGGTCCCGACACTGAAGGGGGCGACGAGGCGCCGTAGGGCGGCGATGGTGCTCAAGGGTGTCATCACACTGGTGCGCGGATTGTCGGGGCTGGGCACGCTCTCAATGGTGACGGAAAAGCGGGTCGCGTCGCCAACCAGCTCGACGGTCTGGCTGTTGCGATCGATCATCGGATCCGCCCAGATCGAAATTACCGTTCGGTCGGGTCCGATCCCGGCCAGGCTGACCGCCGCCGCGACATTCACATTCGCCGGGAAATGCCGAACCGCCTCGCGCACCGGGCCTTCATAGATGAGTGTGGGTTCGCGGATGGCATCCGGGTCGATACCGTTCTCGACAAGATAGGGCGCCCCGGCAAGGCCCCCTGGCGGTTTTCTGGTAATCAGATTGACGCTCTTGATCTCCCCTTCCGCCGCTGCGCGCACCCCATCCAGTGCCAGGGTCGCGCCAGAGGGAACCAGAATCTTGGCTCTGGTCTCTTTCGCCCGATCGATCAAAGCACGGCGCTCCAGCAAGGCGCCGGCGCTCAGCACCATGAGCGTTCGTCCTGCTTCAACCGCCGGGATCGCGACATCGTCGAAAAGCGCTGCGGGCAGGCACTCGACGACAATATCGGCATGGGTGGCCAGCGCCTCCGGCGTCAGGATCGGTATCTCACGACCAAGATCGCCGAGAGTTTGCCGCGCCTTCATTTCATCCCGCGCCGCCGCCGCGACGAGTTTGAGGCCGGGCAGGGATCCGCTCAAAAGGGCTTTCGCAACCGCCCCACCAATCGCGCCGAGCCCGGCGATGGCGACCGTCTGTTCTTGCGTCATGGATTAATCCTTCCGATAGGCGGATGAGTGTTAAGGGGTTCCGCCGGTGGATCAAGTCGACAGAGACCGCTCGGCTTTTCGAATGATTGAGGCCAAACACAGGATTGGAAAAATCGATCTAACAATCCAATTATATTTGGTTCCGCGATGGTAAGATCGGGATTATAGAGCGGTTTCAGCAGGGGCGTAGACCTCTGGATCTCGATAGGGGATAGACCGCTATGGCCAGTACAACCAGTCAATGGCATCGCTGTAAAATTGACCGTAAGCTCCTGAAGGAGCTTTCCCAAAGAAACGATCTGACACCAGCATTGTGGTTTGGCAGTTATCTGCTGCTCGTGGCGGGGTTGGCAGCGATGACGGTTTGGACCTGGGGCACGCCGCAGGCCTGGATCTGGGCGATCCTGCATGGGCTCAGCTGGGGCGCGATTTCGTCTGCGACACACGAACTCAGCCATGGCACGCCCTTTAAGACCCGCTGGATGAATGAGGCGGTCTATTGGCTTATGGGTTGGATGGGGCAGTTCGAGCCGGTCTCCAACCGCTGGGCACATGCGGGTCATCACAATTTCACCCATTATGATGGCAAGGATACGGAACTTTCCGAGCCGAACCCCGTTACCTGGCGTAACTTCTTTAATGTCGGCTTCGGGCTCTGGGCGGCCGCCTATTACTGGCGTTTTCTGATCGGGCAGAGCTTTGGGATCTTCCCCCGCGACATTAAAAAGCAGATCCCGGAAAAGGAACTGCCGCTCGCCATCTGGAATGCCCGGATCATGGTGCTGATCTATGCCGGTTTTATCGCCTGGGCGATTTTGGCTCAGACTTGGTTGCCGATAGTCTTGGTGGTCGCACCCCGTTGGATCTCAGGGCCGATCACCGGCTTCCTGCATCTGACCCAACACACCTGCCTTAAGATGAATGTGCCGGACCACCGTTTCTCCACCCGTAGCTTCAAGGCGAGCCCGATCACGCGCTTCTTTTACTTCAACATGAACCACCATATCGAACATCACATGTTCCCGATGGTGCCGTTCTACAATCTGCCGAAGCTCAGCGCCGCGATCAGCGACCAATTGCCGGAACCCTGCAATGGGCTCTATGGCGTCTTCTCGGAGATCATCACCGGCATCCGCCGCCAACATCGCGAACCGGGCTACTTCATCGAAAAGGCAGTGCCGGGGGCAGCGGTGCGAGAGGCGGCGTAGGGTATCGCGCTAGATCTGCGCTGTCGGCTTCATGCAGATGGCGTAAACCAGCATGGCGGCGAAAACACCGAAGGCCATGAAGGCGAAACCATAGCCATAATCCGCCGGCGCAATACTGTTCTGTCCGGCGGCGAGGGTGAGGGCTGCGCCGAAGCCGGCCTGCATGGCTGAAATCCCGCCGACTTGAAAGACCAGCAAAAGGGTGGAGGCTCTGCCGACCAGATGGGCTGGAAACAGCGCACGGTTCTGGGCTGACAGCGTAATATAATAGTGTTGTGCCAAAACCATGACGACCAAGCAGGCGACGGCACCGGCCAAGGGCATGGCCGGGAAAAGGGCAAGCAGACCCAAGGCGGCGCTTGAGATCACGGCGCCGCCGATGACGACGGGGCGATAACCGCCGAGAACCCGGTCCAAAGGCCCAAAGGCAAGCGCGCCGCCGATGGTGATCGCAAACATCGCAAACAGGACGAGACCGGCGGAGGTTGTATCCAGCCCATGGACATCGGCCAGATAGGGCCCGCCCCAAAGACCAATGATCGTTGTGATTGGTGCGAAGGTAACAGTCCCCATGATCAGGATCGGATAGAACCGAGGCATCGCGAAAATCTCGCGATAGCCGGCAAGCGTGTCTTTCAGGGAAGCCGGCCTGTCATCGGCGCCGTAATCGGCAGGCTTGTCCTTGATCGCAGCAATGCAGAAAGCGGCCAGACCGAAGGACAGGACACCGGTATAGCCCATGACGGTGCGCCACCCGAATATCTCGCTCAACAAGGCGAGTGGATAGGTGCCGGAGAGCCCGCCGACCCCTCCAATCGCAACCATCAGACCCATGACGGTCGAAAACCGGTCCTTCGGAAACCATCGTGCGAATAAAACAAAGGAAGCGGCCCCTGTAACGCCGGATGAGGCCCCCAAGATCAGGCGGGAGAGGATCAGGTCCGGAAAGGTGGTGGCTTGTGAAAACCACAGGGCGCCCAACCCGGTTGAGATCAGCAGGATCGGTGTGATCCGTCGCGCGCCATAGCGGTCAAACAGGATTCCCGCCGGAATTTGCATGGTCATGCTGGCAATGAACATCGCCCCCAGGGCGACACCCAGGACAGCCGCTCCCAAACCGAGCTCGGGTCCCACGGTCGTTGCAAGGACACCCCCGGCGGCGCGGTGAAACTGCGCCGTGGCGAATAGTGCCGCGCAGAACAGCAGGATGCGCAGGCGGCCCGGCCCGAACAAGCGGGGCTGTGTCATGATGTCCCCACCCTTCTTCCCCTAGCTATCGACCATTCCCCGCAGCCGATAGAGCGCGTCAAGCGCCTCCCGCGGGGTTAATTCATCGGGATTGAGTGCGGCGAGCGCCTGTTCAGCCTCACTCGGCCCCTTTGCGGTTTGGATGGGCGTGGCTGGCTGTGGGGCCGCGCGGAACAGGGGCAGATCATCGACCAGCCGGGTTACGGCGCCGGATTGCTCACCTTTTTCCAGCGCTTGAAGGACTTCTTCCGCGCGGGTTACAACCGCTGGCGGCAGACCGGCCAGCTTGGCGACATGAATCCCATAGGACCGATCCGCTGCCCCGGCCCCCACTTCATGCAGGAAGATAACGTCCCCTTCATATTCCGTCACCTTCATGCAATGGGGGCTCAGCGCCGCCAGCCGCTCCGACAAGGCGGTCAGTTCGTGGTAATGGGTGGCGAACAGGGCACGGGCCTTTGCGGCTTCATGCAGATGTTCGACACAGGCCCAGGCGATGGACAGCCCGTCAAAGGTCGCGGTGCCCCGGCCGATTTCGTCAAGGATCACCAGCGAACGTTCGCTTGCTTGATTGAGGATGGTCGCGGTTTCTACCATCTCCACCATGAAGGTGGATCGCCCGCGCGCCAGATCATCGGCAGCGCCGACCCGACTGAACAACCGGTCGACCACACCGATATGGGCGCTGTGGGCGGGCACGAAGCTGCCCATTTGTGCCAGGATCGCGATCAGTGCGTTCTGGCGCAAGAAGGTCGATTTTCCCGCCATATTCGGTCCGGTCACTAACCACAGGCGGTTCTCCCGATCCAGATCGCTGTTATTGGCGATGAAGGCTTTTCCTTCGCCTTCCGCTTTTAAGGCGGCTTCGACGACCGGGTGCCGTCCGCCCTCGATGGTGAAGGCAAGGGAGCCATCCACCCGGGGACGGCGGTAGTCGGCGGCAATCGCCAGCTCTGCCAACGCGGCGGCCACATCCAGCCGGGCAATGGCAGAGGCTGCCAAGCCGATTTCCGCGGCGCGGGACAGGGCCTCATTCACCAGATCGTCAAACAACTTAAGTTCGACCGCCAACGCCTTGTCTGCGGCTTCTGAGATATCCCGGGCAAGCTCCGACAGCTCAGTCGTGGTGAAGCGCACGGCATTCGCCATCGTCTGACGATGGATGAAGGGTTCTTCCATCTTGTCGGCATGTTTCGCCGTTACTTCAATGAACCAGCCCAAGACGTTGTTGTATTTAATCTTCAGCCCATCGACACCGGTGTCTTTGCGGTATTTCGCCTCCAGATTGGCGATCATCCGGCGGCCTTCATCCTTCAGCTGGATGAAATTGTCGAGTTCCGGCGCATAGCCCCGCTGAATAAACCCACCATCGCGGGCCAGTAAGGATGGTTCCGGTTTCAAGGCGCGGGCGAAGCGGTCGACCAAGACGTCATGCACGCCCAAATCCTGCAACGCGGCTTCTGTTTCCCGCGGGGCGGGGCTGTTCCCCTGGGCGGCGAGGCCTTTGATCCGGGCGCTGAGGGATAAGCCCTGACCCAGCGCCAGGAGGTCTCTCGGCCCGCCACGACCTACGGTCAGCCGGCCCAAGGCCCGTTCCAGATCCGGCGCGGCTTTAAGCAGATCGCGCAGGTCTTCGCGGACCCTTGCTTCGTCCAACATCCACTCGACAGCATCAAGCCGGTCGGCGATAGCACCGGGATCGGTCAACGGGGCGGCCAATCTTGCGCCCAATAGCCGGGCGCCGGCGCCGGTTACGGTTCGGTCGATGGTTGCCAGCAGGCTGCCTTTTCGCTCTCCGTTGAGGGTGATGGCCAGTTCAAGGTTCCGGCGTGTGGCCTGATCGATTTCCATCAGGGCGCCGGCATTCAGCCGCACCGGGGGCTTCAATTGCGGCAGCTTGCCGACCTGGGTTATTTCCAGATAGGCAACCAGGGCTCCCAGCGCCGCCAGCTCTGCGCGTCCGAATTCACCGAACCCATCCAGCGAGGCGACACCATAGACGGCCTTCAGCCGTTTCTCGCCATTGACGGAATCAAAACGGCTGTCGGGCAGCGGCGACAAGGCCTCCTTCCAATCGGCGAAGAGCCCATAGAGACCGTCTTCGCCTTCAAGGATCTTTTCCGGCACGATCAATTCACCGGGAGAGATGCGGCCCAAGGCGGCACCAAGCGCATCCGGCCCGATCGGCTGGCAGATCAAATCGCCGGTCGACATATCGCACCAGGCAAGTGCCATTTGTTTGCCGGCGCGCGCCAAAGCGGCCAGATAATTGTGCCGCCTGGCTTCCAAAAGCGTGTCTTCGGTCAAGGTGCCCGGTGTGACGACGCGGACGATGGCTCTCTTGACGACGGCCTTGTGACCGCCCCGTTTCTTGGCCTCGGCAGGGTCCTCCGTCTGCTCACCCACCGCGACGCGGAAGCCTTGCTTGATCAGCCGGGCCAGATAGCCTTCTGCCGCATGGACCGGAACCCCGCACATCGGGATGGCCTCACCCTGGTGCTGGCCCCGCTTGGTTAGCGTGATGTTGAGCGCGGCCGCCGCTTTGACAGCGTCATCAAAGAACAGTTCGTAGAAGTCGCCCATCCGGTAGAACAGCAGACACTCCGGATGCTCCGCCTTGATGGCCAGATATTGGCTCATCATCGGCGTCATCCGCGCGGTCGCGGTTTGATCGGCTGACGTGTCAGAGTTCTTGGAAGGCATGCGGTCGCTCATGGTTGCCCGACCCTAACGGGTGCCGGGTTTGGGGGCAATCTCAAGACGCGCCAGAAAAGCCGGCTTTGGCATTTCAACGGAAAGATTACGTAAAGTCGGCTATGAAAGGGCCGAAATCGGCAAAGAATGCATTGTAACAAGCAATTCCTTTTCCCAATCCACCATACCCATGTTACGAGTCAAGTCTCGGAATTGAACACAATAAAGGGGGACCGCCCTTCACGAGGCGGATTAATGGGATGAGCCAGAAGATTACCGACGAAGATGCCCTTAACTTTCACTCGACGGGTCGGCCGGGGAAGGTCGAAGTCACGCCGACAAAGCCACTGACAACCCAGCGCGATCTCTCGCTCGCTTATTCGCCGGGCGTTGCGGTTCCTTGTTTGCGCATCGCGGAAGATGAATCCGCTGCCTATGAGTATACCGCGCGCGGGAACATGGTCGCGGTGATCTCCAACGGGACAGCGGTTTTGGGTCTCGGCAATATCGGCGCGCTGGCCTCAAAGCCGGTGATGGAAGGAAAGGCAGTGCTATTCAAGCGCTTCGCCGACGTCGATTCCATCGATCTGGAAGTGAACACCGAAGATGTTGATGAGTTCGTCAACTGCGTGCGCTTCCTGGGTAAGAGCTTCGGCGGGATCAATCTGGAAGATATCAAGGCGCCGGAATGCTTCATCATCGAACAGCGCCTGCGCGAAGAGATGGAAATCCCGGTCTTCCATGATGACCAGCATGGGACCGCCATCATCGCCGCTGCCGGCTTGCTGAACGCGCTGCATTTGACCGGTCGCGATGTGAAGGAATGCCGCATCGTTGTAAACGGCGCCGGGGCTGCCGCGACGGCTTGTGTGGAGCTCATCAAGGCGATTGGTGTGCCACATAGCAATGTCACGATGTGTGATTCACGCGGCGTGATCTATAAGGGCCGCGAGAAAGGCATGAACCAGTGGAAGTCAGCGCATGCGGTTGAGACCGAAGCGCGCTCGCTGGAAGAAGCGCTGCAAGGTGCTGATGCCTTCTTTGGTCTATCGGTTAAGGGTGCGCTGACCGGTGAAATGGTCCGGGGCATGGGCGAAAAGCCAATCATCTTTGCCATGGCAAACCCGGATCCGGAGATTACGCCGTCGGAAGTGACTGCCGTGCGTGATGATGCGATCATGGCGACCGGGCGCTCTGATTTCCCGAACCAAGTGAACAATGTATTGGGCTTCCCGTATATTTTCCGGGGTGCGCTGGATGTCCGGGCGCGGACCATCAATGACGAGATGAAAATCGCGGCGGCGCGGGCAATTGCGGATCTGGCACGCGAAGATGTGCCGGATGAAGTTGCCTCGGCCTATGGCGGACGCAGCCTGCAATATGGTCCGGAATACATCATCCCGGCACCGTTCGATCCGCGTTTGATTGTGGCGGTACCGGCAGCGGTGGCGCGGGCGGCGATGGATTCGGGTGTTGCCCAGAAGCCTATCCTCGACATGGATGAATATGAGCAGCAGTTGCGCGAACGGCTCGACCCGACCGCATCGATGCTGCACTTCATCTTCGAAAAAGTCCGCCAGTACGAAAAGCGCGTTACCTTTGCGGAGGGAGAGGACGAGCGGGTCATCCGCGCCGCCTTTGCCTTCCAGGCCGGGGGCTATGGCCGTCCGATCCTGGTTGGTCGGGAAGATATTGTCCGTCAGAAGATCACATCGCTTGGTCTTGAAGGGGCGGGTGAGGTTGAAATCATCAATGCCCGCGTGAATGAGGATAACGACCGTTACACGGATTATCTTTATGAACGTTTGCAGCGGAAGGGCTTCATGCGCCGTGACTGCCAGCGGATGGTCAATCAGGACCGCAACGTTTTTGCGGCCTGTATGCTGGCAACCGGCGATACGGATGCCATGGTCACTGGTGCGACCCGTGCTTTCAATGTTGCCTATGACGAGATCTCCCGGGTGATTGATCCTGTTGAGGGGCGGCAACCAATCGGGCTCGCCATCATGTTGGTGCGCGGGAAGACCTTGTTTGTGGCTGATACCTCAATCACTGAGCTTCCGAACGGTCCGCAATTGGCGGATATCGCCATGGATGCGGCGGACTTCGCCCGTCAGATGGGTCGGGAACCGCGGGTGGCTTTCTTGTCATCTTCGAATTTTGGGAACCCGTCGCGACCTCAAACAGACCGTGTTATGGATGCGGTGCGGGTGCTGGACGAGCGGGGCGCCGATTTTGAGTATGATGGCGACATGGCAGCGAATGTGGCGCTGAATCATGAGCTGATGGAGCGTCTCTATCCCTTCTGCCGGCTGAATGGGGCAGCGAATGTGTTGGTGATGCCGGGGCTTCACTCCGCCCATATCGTGACCCGTATGATGCAGGAAATCGGCGGTGGGACCTTTATCGGTCCGCTGTTGATCGGGATGTCGAAGCCTGTCCAGATCGTACAAATGGGGGCTGGGGTCAATGACCTCGTCTCCATGGCGGCCTTGGCGGCACATGATGCGATTGACTAGATCGGTAAGGGGTCCGCATAGGGTCGGCCATCGGTGGGGCCAAGGGCTGCGGTAAGGGCAGAAGTAAGGGCAAAAGTAAGGATCGTCAGAAATGGCATTTACGGGTTGGCGATCTTTCTTGATGGCCTTGGCGCCGCCTTTTGTGGTGCTTGCCTTTTTGGTGGCGAATGACCTGCTGCAGCCGGGTGTTGCGGTAGCCATCGCTGCTGCTGTTCTGGTTGGCGTAGCCCTTGCCGCGCGCCGACGGGCGGCAACCGAACGGGCTATGCTGGAACGGCTCAATCGCCTGCAGACGGAAGCCCGGTCGCAGATTGAAGACGTCGATCGGAAAGCCCGGGTCGCGGATCGAATTGTTTCTTCCCTACCTGATCCGATCTTCTTTCTGACCGCGGATCGGCGTGTTGCCCGGGTCAACCGGGCGGCGGGCCGGGTCACGGACATTGATCCCATCGGTCGGGATCTGGGTGAGATTATTCGGGATCCCGGACTTATCGAAGGGGTTGATGGTGCCCTGCGCGATGGCGGCCCCCGTGCCGTGGAAGTTGTTCTTCACGCGCCGGTCGAGACTTCCTATCTGGTACGAATTGAACCACTGCCTGAGGCGGTCGGTAGTGTTTTGAGTATGGACACCCGGGACGATGCGCGCCCAGACCCAGGGCAAGAGTCTCGCCAGGAATCTAGACGAGAAGCCCGATCCGGGCGGACAGCGAATGACATGCCGACCCTTCTGGTCGACTTCCAGGATGTCACCAACCTGATCCGTTCAGAGCGGATGCGCGCGGATTTCGTGGCCAATGTCAGTCACGAGCTGCGCACACCGCTAACCAGCCTGATCGGCTTTGTGGAAACGCTGCAGGGCCCAGCACGGGATGACGAGAATGCCCGTGAGAAGTTCCTGGCGATCATGCAGGAACAGGCAAGCCGCATGCTGCTGATCATTCGTGACTTGTTAAGTCTGTCACGGATCGAGTTGGATGAGCATAGCCCGCCACAGGATCGGGTTGAGCTTCAGGATGTTACGACAGCTATTCTGGACACGTTGGGTCCGACAGCGGCGGAAAGAGGCGCCAGCATCGATGTCGCCTTGGATGACGGATTGCCAGCAGTGCGCGGTGATGTCGATCAATTGGTCCAGGTGCTTCAGAACCTGGTAGAAAATGCGATCAAATATGGCGGTGAGGGTGGTGTCGTTACCATTGTGGGCTCACGTCATGACGCGCATCGTGTCTCACTGGCGGTCTCCGATACCGGGCCCGGTATTCCGGCAGAATACATCCCGCGTTTGACCGAGAGGTTCTATCGCGTCGATGCAGCCCGATCACGGGACTTGGGAGGCACAGGGCTCGGCCTGGCGATTGTGAAGCATATTATCAACCGGCATCGCGGTCGCTTGACCATTACCAGCAAGCAAGGTGTCGGCAGCTGTTTCACGGTAATCCTACCAATTGCCCAGGATTGACAGCTTGTCGCAGGCGCGCGTCATCAAACCGTAATAATTCCATCATAAAAGGGCAGCGCTCCATCCTTATGGAAGGGGGCAACGTTATAGAAGCGGTCTGGACGTTCCGTGAGGGGAACCCCGGAATGCCGGTTTCTATAGCGGAAATGTCGTCCCTTGTCCGCCGATCTGGTGGACACGACTGTTTCTCACGGAGAAGAGTGAAACACATGAAAATCCTCTCGAAGTCATTCGCCGTCGCAGCTGCGGTCGGCGTCATCACCGCAGCTGGCGCCGCACAGGCACAGAACCGCGACCACATCCACATCGTCGGTTCTTCGACCGTTTTCCCATTCGCTACGGCGGTTGCGGAAACCTTCGGTCGCACCAGCGGTTTCAAGACCCCGGTCATCGAATCCACCGGTTCAGGCGGTGGCCTGAAACTGTTCTGCGCCGGCACCGGCCTGGCGCACCCGGACATCACCAACGCCTCGCGTCGGATCAAGTCCTCGGAAGTTGAGAAATGTGCCAAGAACGGCATCGCCGACATCACCGAAATCAAGATCGGTTATGATGGTATCGTTCTCTCGAACTCCAAAGCATCCGCTCAGATGTCCCTGACCCGCAAGCAGATCTTCCTGGCGCTCGCCGCGAAGGTTCCGAATGCTGATGGTAAGCTGATCAACAACCCATACAAAAAATGGTCCGACATCGACAGCTCGCTGCCGAACGTAGAAATCGAAGTTCTGGGCCCGCCCCCGACCTCCGGTACGCGTGATGCCTTCGCCGAATTGGCTCTGGGTGGCGGTGCGAAGAAATTCGCTGACCTGAAAACCCTCCGTAAGTCCAAAGACGAAGCCGAAATCGTTGCTCTGATGGAGAAAATGGGCCTGTCGAAAGACATGTGGACCGCCATCAAAGACAAGAAGGCTAAAAAAGGTAAAAAAGCCAAAGGTAAAGACGTCTTCAAAGCGATCGCTTATGCGGTTCGTGAAGATGGCGCCTGGATCGAAGCGGGTGAGAACGACAACCTGATCGTTAACAAGCTCGATGCCAACCCGGATGCTTTCGGCGTCTTCGGTTTCTCCTTCCTCGACCAGAACTCCGACAAGCTGCAGGGTTCGATCATCGAAGGTACCGCACCGGAATTCGAAGCAATCGGTGACGGCTCCTACCCGGTTTCCCGTTCGCTGTTCTTCTACGTGAAGAAAGCGCATGTTGGTAAAGTCCCGGGCATCCAGGAATACCTGGCCGAATTCACCTCCGACAAAGCTTGGGGTGATGAAGGTTATCTGGCAGAAAAGGGTCTGATCCCGATGCCGGCAGAAGAGCGTGCCAGCTTTAAGGCAGCTGCTGAAGGTCTTACCAACCTCTCCATGTAAGCTGTTTCGAGATTGGGGCGGCGGCCGGTTTCCGGTCGCCGTTCCCCGTCTCTTCCATTCTCGTTTCTCTCAACATAATTCGTTTGTCGATTTTCTTTTGGTCTCGCGCGGGGGAACTAACGCGCGTTGGGGAGGCATCCTGCCATGTTGCAATGGATTTTCCTGATTGGTCTTCTGGCTTTGCTGGCCAGTGCCTACAAGATCGGCACCGGAACGGCGCTTGGCCGGGCCAGTGCCACAGGTGAGCGCCTGCATTCGCTGCCTGGATACTACGGCGCCTATACGGTTCTCTGGGCCGCCTTTCCGGCGCTGGTTCTTATCGCGATTTGGGCCATCCTGCAGGGTGGTTTGATCGAAGGGATCATCGTTTCCGAACTGCCGGAAAAGCTTCGGGTCCTGCCTGAGAACGAGCTTGGCCTTGTTATGAACGACGTCCGCAATATTGCGGCGGGCGCATTCGGAACGGGCGACGATGTCGATCCGGCGGTCAAGGCGGCGGCGATGCACCTCCGTAGCCTTGAAGATATGAGCAGCTGGGCGATGCTTGCTGCTGCGCTGGCTGCAGCGGCTGCCGGGCTATTTTTGGCACGGAAGCGGTTGGAACCGGAATTTCGGGCCCGCAACCAAGTTGAACGTATCGTCATGTGGTTCCTGATGGGCAGTTCTACCATCGCGATTTTGACGACGGTTGGAATTGTCCTGTCTCTGTTGTTTGAGGCTTGGCGTTTCTTCGAACAAATTCCGCCGTTGGATTTCCTCTTTGGCCTGGAATGGTCGCCACAAACGGCGATCCGTGATGATCAGGTTGGGTCTTCGGGTGCCTTTGGTGCGATCCCGGTCTTTGCCGGCACGATGCTGATCTCGCTGCTGGCCATGATGGTCGCCGCACCGATCGGTTTGTTCGCCGCTATCTATATGGCGGAGTATGCCAGCCCGAGGTTCCGCGCGATCGTGAAGCCGGTACTGGAAATCTTGGCCGGGATCCCGACCGTCGTTTACGGCTTCTTCGCAGCGCTTACCATGGCCCCCTTCTTCAGGGAAATGGGGGATCTGTTGGGCTTCGATGTTGCTTCACAGAGTGCGCTGGCCGCCGGGGTGGTGATGGGGGTCATGATTATCCCCTTCGTTTCCTCGCTGTCGGATGATGTTATCACCGCCGTGCCGCGCTCCCTCCGGGAAGGGTCCTATGGGCTTGGCGCCACGAAGTCTGAAACCATTCGCAAGGTTATCATCCCGGCCGCATTGCCGGGGATCGTCGGTTCGCTGCTTCTGGCTGTCAGCCGGGCGATTGGTGAGACGATGATCGTTGTCATGGCGGCGGGTTTGTCCGCGAACCTGACGGGGAACCCCTTCGAGGCGGTAACCACGGTGACGGTGCAGATTGTGACCCTGCTGGTCGGTGACCAGGAGTTTGACAGCGCCAAGACGCTCGCGGCTTTCGCCCTGGGATTGGTGCTGTTCTTTGTCACGCTGATCCTCAACGTGATCGCCCTTCATGTGGTGCGCAAGTACCGCGAACAATACGATTGATCCAGAGAGATTGAGGCTGGGGAGCGAATCCGATGACCACTGCCGATCCGAATACCGATCTTCACGCGGAAGGTATTTCCGCTGCCGTTCAACGCACCATCAAAGGGCGCTATGCGGCTGAGTTCCGCTTCAAGGCTTATGGGTTGATCGCCATTGCCCTGGCGCTCAGTTTCCTGACTGTCCTGTTTGTCGATATCATCGGCAAGGGATACACGGCCTTCGTTCAGACCCATGTGGGTATCGAAGTTGATATCGACCCGGCATTGGTTGATCCGAAAGGTGATGGCAGCGTCGAGTCTCTCGGTAAGGGGGATTATCGCACGCTGATCCGCAATGCCTTTGCCGCGCAGTTCCCAGGGCTCAAGGGCCGGAAGAAGCGTCGTGAATTCTTCTCCATGCTTTCCGTCGGCTCTGAATACGACCTGCGGGAACAAATCATGGCGGATCCGTCCATGGTCGGCACGAAGCAGACGCTTTGGGTCACCATGTCCGATGACGCCGACGTGCTCTCGAAAGGGCGCATGACGGAATTCACCGTCCGTGAGGGTAATGGCATTTTGTCGCCAACCGGAACTGAGGGCGAGATCAAGCTTCTGTCGACGTCTAACGACTTCACCGGGATCCTGGCGGATATTAAGGCCAAGCTGGCAGGACAGGCTGATAGCCTGGATCGCACCATCAACCGTGCACGGGAGCGGTTGACGAATATCGAAAACGCGATGATCCGGCAGGGTGTATCTGAAGAACAGCGCGAACAGTTGACGACGGAACGCGAAGGCGCCGCCGCTGAACTTGCCCGCTTCGTTGAAAAGGCCGCGGGGCTACGGCACCGCTCTGAGAATGTCGGGGGTGATGAAGCGCTCGACAATTCGCTGTCCGGCTACATCGTCTCGATCAATGGCGGGAAACTAATCGCCAAGACTGTTGGGAATGCAGAGATCGCTGGTGAAGTCATCGTGCCGCTGGAAAGTGCCGCAGACTCGGCGGCTGGCGATTGGGAAATCACCGTGGTTGAAGCCCCGCCGGAAGCGCGTCAGATGAGCGACCGTCAAATCGCTTGGTATCTGGCGTTGAAAGAACGCGGCCTCGTCGAAAAACAGTTTAACACGACGATGTTCTCCGCCGGTGATAGTCGGGAGCCTGAATTGGCCGGGATTTGGGGGGCTGCTGTCGGTTCCTTCTTCACACTTATTGTGACCTTGCTGTTGAGCTTCCCGATCGGTGTCATGACCGCTGTTTACCTGGAAGAGTTCGCACCGAAAAACAGACTAACGGACCTTATTGAGGTGAATATCAACAACCTCGCGGCGGTACCGTCGATTGTTTTTGGTCTGTTGGGTCTTGCCGTATTCCTTAACTTCTTCGGCATGCCCCGCTCGGCTCCGCTGGTCGGTGGTATGGTGCTGACACTCATGACGCTGCCGACGATCATTATTTCGGCGCGCGCTGCCTTGAAGGCAGTGCCACCCTCGATCCGGGAAGCGGCATTGGGTATGGGCGCCTCCAGGCTGCAATGTATCACGCACCATGTCTTGCCGCTTGCGATGCCCGGTATGCTGACCGGCACGATTATCGGCATGGCTCAAGCCCTGGGTGAGACCGCACCGCTGTTGATGATCGGGATGGTCGCGTTCATCGTGGATGTTCCGGGTGGTTTCACCGACCCATCGACGGTATTACCGGTACAGATTTACATCTGGGCGGACAGCCCGGAACGCGCATTCGTCGAACGTACCTCGGCGGCGATCATGGTGCTGCTCGGTTTTCTGATCAGCATGAACTTGATTGCTGTTGTCCTTCGTAAACGCTTCGAGCGGCGCTGGTAAGCCCGCAATCGGACGAGGAGAAAATGATGTCCGCTGTTACTAAAGAACAAGCCGCCGCGACGGATACGACTGCGCCGGTTTCCGCATTGCCGAAGATGAAGGGCCGGAAGGTCTGTGTTCACTATGGCGAAAAACAAGCGTTGTTTGATGTCGATATCGATATCCTGGACAAGCAGGTTACGGCCCTGATCGGCCCCTCTGGCTGTGGGAAGTCCACCTTCCTGCGCTGCTTGAACCGGATGAATGATGTCGTTGATATCTGCCGGGTTTCTGGTGATGTCACGTTGGATGACGGCGATATCTATGACTCCAAAGTCGATGTGGTGCATCTGCGCGCCCGGGTCGGCATGGTGTTCCAGAAGCCGAACCCTTTCCCGAAGACGATCTTCGAGAACATTGCCTATGGGCCGCGCATCCATGGCCTGGCCAAAGACAAGACGACGCTTGAAGAGACAGTCGAAAAAAGCCTACGCCGTGCGGGGCTTTGGGAAGAAGTCAAGGATCGCCTTGATCAGCCGGGAACCGGACTTTCCGGTGGTCAGCAGCAGCGTCTGTGCATTGCGCGCGCTATTGCGGTTGAGCCGGAAGTCATCCTGATGGATGAGCCCTGCTCGGCGCTTGATCCGATTGCCACGGCGACCATCGAAGATCTGATCCACGAGTTGCGGGAAAACTTCACCATCGCAATCGTTACACACTCCATGCAACAGGCTGCCCGTGTTTCTCAAAAAACTGCTTTCTTCCATCTCGGCAAGTTGATCGAATATGGGGATACGGAACAAATCTTTACCAATCCGAAGCAGGAAAAAACCCAAGGCTATATCACGGGTCGTTTCGGGTAACGAAGAAACAGCCCCAATTTGGGGCTGTCAGAAAGGTCCACAATAATGACGGTCGATAGCGGACATATTGTTGCTGCCTATGACGACGAAATGCAGCAGCTTACGCGATTGTTCAGCCGGATGGGCGGGCTTGCTGAGAAGCAGCTGGCCGAAGCCCTGACGGCTGTTGAACGTCGGGACCTTGATCTGGCCGGTACCGTCAAGGACAGTGACCGTGCGATTGACGATCTGGAGCACGAGATTGATGCGTTGGTCCTGCGGATGTTGGCCCTGCGTCAGCCGGTGGCCAATGACCTGCGTTATATCATCTCAACCCTGCGCACTGCGGCGGATATCGAACGCATTGGTGACTACGCCAAGAATATCGGCAAACGCACCATCGCAATGAGCAGCGTCGGCACCCCGCCCATGGTGCGCGGCGTGGTTCGTCTCGGCCGGCTTGTGCAGAATATGCTGAAAAAGGTGCTCGACGCCTATGCGCAAGGCGACATCCAAAAGGCGGTCGAAGTCTGGGAAGCGGACGAAGAGGTCGACAGCCTGCATACCAGTCTCTTCCGGGAACTCCTTACCTACATGATGGAGGATCCCCGGCACATTACCCCCTGTACTCATATGCTCTTCATTGCAAAGAACCTGGAACGCATCGGCGACCATGCCACGAATATCGCCGAGACCGTGCACTACCATGTCGAAGGTGTGCCGTTGGCCGAACGCCGGCCTAAGGCAGATGCATCGAACTATGCGGTGGTGACGCCTGGTGAGGAGACAGATAAATGACCGGCACGAGTTTGGGCGATGGCCCTAATTTGACCCGGCGCGCTAAGAAAGTTGGCGATGTGGTTGAAATGTCAGTATTAAAGCCCCGCATTCTGATTGTCGAAGACGAAAGCGCGGTCATTACCTTGCTTCGATACAATCTCGAACATGCCGGCTATGAAGTCGATTCAGTCATGGATGGCGAAGAAGGCATGATCGCGGTGGATGAAAACCCGCCGGATCTGATCCTTCTGGATTGGATGCTGCCGCGTTTGTCCGGTGTCGAGGTTTGCCGACAGCTCCGCCGCAAGGCGAGTACAAAGAATATCCCGATCATCATGCTGACAGCGCGCGGCGAAGAAGCCGACACGGTTCGCGGCCTTGATGCTGGTGCAGATGACTATGTGACCAAGCCGTTCTCGCCGGCAGAACTGATGGCACGCATTCAGGCGCTTCTGCGACGTGCCCGTCCCGCCTTGTCCGAAGAGCGGTTGGAAATCGCTGATATCCGCATGGATCTGGTGGCGCATCGGGTCTATCGCGGGGATCGGGAAGTGAAGCTCGGGCCGACCGAATATCGCTTGCTGCGTCATTTTATGGAGCATCCGGGCCGGGTCTTCAGCCGCGAACAATTGCTGGATTCCGTCTGGGGTCGCGACGTCTATGTTGAGCTGCGCACCGTCGATGTTCATATCCGCCGTCTGCGCAAGACACTGAACGAAGAGGGCGAGTCGGATTTGATCCGCACTGTTCGCTCTGCCGGATACGCGCTTGAGACTGATTCCTGATCCGGTTGTCCTGTGATCGCCACGGCCAGCAGGTCAGTAAAATTGCTTATAAAAAAGCCCACGCCTCGATCCAAGTAACGAGACGTGGGCTTTTTTTAACGCCTCAATAAGTCAGTAAATCAGAAAGCACCTGCGCCGTAGCCACGTGGCGCCGCGCCGGTCAGGGCGTCTTTGAAGACCCGACCATCCTTCATCACTAGCGGAATATTCGGGCCATCAGGACCATCCAGGACGGAGATATCCGCCAAAGGATCGCCATCAACGATGATGATATCGGCGGTCGCGCCGGCGCTGATGGTCCCCAGAT
>SPJV01000105.1 GCA_006844765.1 Alphaproteobacteria bacterium
GGCATCCCAGGCGTTCGGCATGGTGAAGCAGCCGCTTTTATGCAGTTCGGCAAAGCGGCGGCACATTTCCGGGTTTTGAGCCATTGATCAGCCTTCCAGGTGAATATTGACCCGCCGGTTTTTGGCGCCCTTGTTTTCAATCTTGCCAATGCGCAAGGGGCCGATCTCCCCAGTGCTTGCGACATGGGTGCCGCCGCAGGGTTGCAGGTCTACGGCGTCTCCAATCTTCACAAGGCGGATTTTGCCAACGCCGCGTGGCGGTTGGACGGACATGGTTCGCACCAGATCCGGCTTTGCATCAAGCTCGTCATCGGTGATCCAGATGGCTTCAAGCGGATGGTTTTCGTCGACCAACTTGTTAAGCGCTGCTGTCAGCTCTTCCTTATCCAAGCTGTGTTCCCCGATATCGAAATCGAGGCGGCTTTTTTCCGGGCCGACCTGCCCGCCGGTCACACCGCAAGGCACGATGGCGCAAAGAAGATGCATGGAGGTATGCATGCGCATCAAGCGGTGACGGCGTTCCCAATCGATCACGCCTTGGACCTTGTCGCCGGGCGCGGGCAGGGGTTGGCCTTCTTCCGCAACATGCAGGATATCACCATCGGCCTTGATCGTTGTGCCGATCCGTGTCGTGCCATGGGCGCCTTCCAGTGTGCCGGTATCGCCGGGCTGACCGCCGCCGGTATAGTAGAACACTGTCTGATCCAGCAGAATGCCACCACGCTCATTCACCGAGATGACTGTCGCTTCACAATCCTGGAGATAGGCGTCGTCCCGAAACAGTTCTGTTGTCTTATCTGTCATTTCAATAACCCCACTTGGCTTTCTTCCGATGGCGCGCGGATTGGGGGCGGAGTCTAGGCTGCGCCGATGAGCCCCGGCAAGACAGTGATTAAGGAAATTCGATCCAGCCCATCGAATAAATGCGTTTCCCCTGACATGGATTGTCGGCTTAGATTCCTGCGCTTTCCGTATCGTCTTCAGAGTAACATGGAACTGAAACAATGAACGCACCCGTTTCCAGATTTGTTGACCAGAAGCCTTTGTCATCTGCCAAGCTCATCTCTGAGCAGTATGCGCGCGACGGATATGTTTTCCCCATCGATGCGTTTCCCTTCGATCAGGCGGGGTATTATCGCCGGAAGTTGGAAGAACTGGAGGCGCGTGGGGAGGGGCATCGTCTCGGCAATAAGGGGCAGCTGAATTTCGCGCATGTCCTGTTTCGTTTCGCCTATGAGATCGTTACCAGTGCCGCCGTATTGGACCCGGTCGAGGCGGTGTTGGGGCCTGATATCCTTCTGTGGGGCTCGACATTCTTCATCAAGGAGCCGCAGACGCCCAGCTATGTCAGCTGGCATCAGGATTTGCGGTATTGGGGCTTGGAAGATTCAGCGGAGGTGAGTGCCTGGCTCGCGATCAGCCCTGTCACGGAAGCCAATGGCTGTATGCGCTTTGTGCCGGGGTCTCATAAATTCGACATCCTACCGCATAATGATAGCTTCGATGACGCGAATTTCCTGACACGCGGTCAGGAGGCCCAGTTTGACGAAGCGGCGGCAGAGAAGGTGCTGGTCGAGTTGGCGCCGGGTCAGATGTCGTTGCACCATGGCAAGCTTCTGCATGCCTCTGGCCCGAATGTATCCGATGACCGACGCATCGGCTTTACCATGAACTTCATCCGCCCCTCTGCGCGCCAAGTCGTCGCCAGTAAGGACTTCGCAATGTTGGTACGCGGCGAAGACCGATATGGAAATTTTGAGCTCATTCCCGCGCCGGATGCGGATTTGTCGGAAACGGCGCTCGCCTGGCATGCCCGCATCCTCGCCGCCCAGAACGAAACGCTCTATGACGGGGTTGAGGATGCGGTGCGATAAGCGATGGGCTTAGGGCCTATCCCAGGACAGAGAAACTGCTGTCCTTGTTGATCACGCGGCGGCGGGAGAAGAAGCCGAGATCGAGTGATCTGTCGGTATAGTCCATGTGGAATTGGACCGGATCGCTGTCGTGATCCTGCCCCCCTTGAACCTTTTCGATCAGTTCCGCCATCATCTTACCGGCGACCGGCGCATTCTTGTACTGATTGCCGGAGCTGCCGATTGCCATGAAGAATCCGGGCACCTGGCTTTTGTCATAGATCGGAATCCAGTCGTCTGCGACGTCGTAAAGTTCGACCACGCCTTTCATCTGGCTCGGGATGCCGAGCGCCGGGATGCGCTGTGCGACGCGCATGACCTGGGTGCGCCATTGATCCGTGAAATTGTTGTCCCAGTTGTCGGGATCGACTTCGATCTGGGTATCGCATGGTGGATCTTCCGACCCGATCAGAAGGAAATTCCCCTTCTCCGGCCGTGTATAGCAGGCGATGTCACTATCGGACGTGACGAAGCCATTGTCATACCAGCCTTCGATTGGCATCGGGACGTGGCAGACTTCCTGTTTCAGCGCCTTCGTGCCGACATTCATGTCATCCACGGCACCGGCCATTTCGTTGATCTTCTTCGAATGGGGGCCGGCAACATTCACGACCACCGGGCTGTCGATCATCGTGCCATCAGACAAGGTGACCCCGGCAATCGCGCCATCAGCGGTCTTCCGAACTTCTGTGATCTCTGCATTGAATTTGAAGCTGCCGCCGGCTTTCTCTGCGGCTTGGCGCAGATTATGGGCGGAAAGCTGCGGATCATTGATGTATCCGGCGAGCGGGAAATAGACACCGCCAACCACATGGTCACCATTGGTCTCCCCAAACTGCGGGTCGTCCGGGGCTTTGGCCGGATGGAAGCTCTGGGTGTTGTAATGCGGCATCTTTTCTTTGATGTCGTCTTCGGACCATTCCTCATACGGAACGCCGACTTCGCGGGACATTTCCATGACACGGGCCATGTTGTCATTCAGCTCTGCCTTCATGACCATGCAGCCGGTTTCGTGGAAGCGCGCCAAATCCACGTCTTCCGGCAAATCCAGATACTCTTTCCAGTTCTTCCAGTAGAAGTATCCCTCATAGGCGAGCGCCGTCCCATCGACGGTGGAATAATGCGTCCGAATGATCGCGCAAGAGCCTGAGGTTGAGCCATAGCCCGCAGCAGGAAGCTTATCGATATTAAGCGTTTTCCAGCCTTTTCGCGCCAATTCCAAACCGACTGCAGAACCGATTACTCCGGCTCCGATGACGATGGCATCATAGTTTTCCGACATGCTTTTTCTCCCGCTGATGAGGTAAGGACGGTATCTATTGGTGAGGGGGAAGCCAAGGCCTTCCCGGTTAGTCTGAGCGGTAAAAATCTACCTTGCGGAGGGACCATACACCAATGTATGGTCCTGTCCATACAGAAGTGTCTGGAGCATGCCGATGCCCTTGGGGAACAACAAGACTGAGACCGGGAGTAACCCGGCTGAAGGGGAGGATGGATTCCTCGGCCGGGATGCCTGGATCGATGCGGGTATTGAGCTTCTGATCGCCGATGGCGTTGACCAGGTGAAGATCACACGGCTGGCGGACATGCTGGGGGTGACGCGGGGCAGCTTCTATTGGCACTTCAAGGATCGCGGTGACTTATTGTCCGCCATTCTGGAGTTCTGGGAAGGTCGGAATACGAAGGCGATTGTTGATGCCGTGTCCGGTGCCAAAGGGGTGGAGGAAGGTATACTCAGCCTGTTCCAGGTCTGGATTGATCACGGTGTTTTTGATCCTGAAGTTGATGCGGCGATACGCGCCTGGGGAAACAATGATCCAGATGTGAAGGAAGCGGTGCGACAAGCAGATGCCGTTCGCATTGAATCGCTGCGCGATATGTATGCGCGTGATGGCTACAGGCATCCGGACTGCTTCATCCGCGCACGGATCCTTTATTTCTCGCAGGTCGGTTATTTCGCGTTGGAGACTGCACGCCAGGAAACACGCGAAGAACGTAAGTCGTATATCGAAGCCTATTTTCGCGCCTTTACCGGGCGTGAACTCGATCCGGATGTTGCTGCCGAACACAGGGAGCACGCACAGTTCAAGGAGAAGCATGGATGAGCGCTGACACCTCTTCGCCGCAGGAGACACAAGGCCGGCGTTCCGGCGGGCGCTCCGGTCGCCGCAAATCGATGGAGACAGCGGCGGCGGATGCCAAGGTCACGGTCTTACGTCAGTGGACACTACCCTATGAGCCGATCAAGGCTGTGCCTGAAGAGGCGATAGACGCGATCCACGACGCCAGCATGCGGGTGATTGAAGAAATGGGGATCAAGGTGCTTCATGATGAAGCCCGGGATCTTTTTCGCCAGGCAGGGGCAGAGGTTGATGAAACCTCCCAAATGGTGCGGATGGATCGGGCGCTTTTGATGGAGTTGGTGAGCAAGGCACCGTCCAGTTTCAAACTCCATTCGCGTAACCCGAATTGGACCGGCATGACAGGTGATGGGAATATCCTGGTCGCCACGGTCGGTGGGCCGCCGAATGCAACCGATCTCGATCGGGGGCGACGCAGCGGCAATATGGAAGACTATGAGAATTTCTGTCGTCTGGCCCAGGCTTATGATGTCATCCACATTTTTGGCCAACCGGTCGAGCCTTTGGATGTGCCGTTGAACATCCGTCACTTGCGGATGACGAATTCGGTCATGTCATTGACGGAGAAAGCCCCCTTTATCTATTCGCGTGGACAGGCTGCGGTGATGGATGCGCTGGAGCTTGTGCGGATCGCCCGTGGCGTGTCCTGGGAGCAGCTTCGCCGAGAGCCAAGCGCCTATACGGTTATCAATATGAATTCCCCGCGCCAATTGGATATTCCGATGGCCCAGGGTGCGATCGATATGGCACGGAATGGCCAACCGGTCATTGTGACGCCCTTTACCCTGTCGGGCGCCATGGCGCCGGTTACTGTAGCCGGCGGTATTGTCCAGCAAAATGCCGAAGCCCTGTTCGGGATAGCGCTTCTTCAGATCGTGGCACCAGGCGCGCCGGCGGTCTATGGCGGCTTTACCTCTAATGTCGACATGAAGACCGGGGCTCCGGCCTTTGGGACGCCGGAATATGCCCAGGCACAGCTTGTGTCCGGTCAATTGACCCGGCGCTATGGCCTGCCTTTCCGCACGTCGAATGTGAACGCGTCCAACCATCCCGATACTCAGTCGGTCTATGAATCACAGATGTCGCTGTGGTCCACCATCATGGGGGGCTGCAACTTGCTGCTGCATGGTGCCGGTTGGCTTGAAGGCGGGCTGTCCGCGTCGTTTGAGAAATTCATCATCGATGTGGAGATGCTGCGGGCCTTTGAAGCTTTCCTCAATCCCTTGGAAGTGAATACGGATACTTTGGGGTTGGAAGCAATCGCGGATGTTGAACCCGGCGGCCATTACTTTGGAACCGCGCATACTCTGGCGCGGTATGACAGTGCCTTCTATCAACCAATTCTGTCGGATTGGCGGAATTATGAGACATGGCGGGATGATGGCTCGTTGGATGCGACCCAGCGCGCGAACCGGATTTATAAGGAAACGCTTCGGGAATTCGTTCCGCCGCCGATGGACCCCGGTATTCGCGAGGAAATGGACGCCTTTATCGCCCGCCGAACCGAGGAGGGGGGCGTCACGGTTGACTGACTTTGGGGCCCGAACGCCCGATGTTTGATTGACAAGGAAGGCGGTGAAATTCAGGGTCTCGCCCATGACGATAACACCTGATGACATCACTGCGGCAGCGGAGCGGATCGCTCCCTATATGCGCCATACGCCCATCATCGATCTCGCCGCTGGGGAGCTTGATGTGGGCTTTCCTCTCACCCTGAAGCTTGAACTTCTGCAGCATGCGGGAAGCTTCAAGCCGCGTGGCGCCTTCAACGCCATGCTGTCGGGTGCTGTGCCGGCCACTGGTGCCATTGCGGCGTCCGGGGGCAATCATGGAGCGGCGGTTGCCTATGCGGCGAAGACGCTGGGCCATCGTGCCGAGATCTTCGTTCCGACGATTTCCTCGCCCGCCAAGCAGGCCTTGTTGCGAGAGCTAGGTGCAGATTTGAATGTGGTCGGGAAAGATTTCGCAGAGGCGTTGGAGACCTGTCTTACGCGACAAGCGGAAACAGGCGCCTTGATGCTTCATGCCTATGATCAGCCGGAAATCCTGGCCGGGCAGGGGACTGTCGCGAAAGAGTTTGAGGCGCAGGCACCAGGCCTGGATACGATCCTGGTCGCAGTCGGCGGCGGTGGGTTGATCGGCGGCATGGCAATTTGGCTGCAGGGTCGGGTAAAGATCGTCGCCGTTGAAAGCGAAGGGACAGGCACCCTGAATGCGGCCAGAAAGGCCGGCGAGCCGACAGAGATTTCTGTTAGCGGTGTCGCGGCAGATGCCCTTGGTGCCAGAACCATCGGCTCCCTGTGCTTTAATCAGGCCTCGCCCTTCATTGCGGAGAGCATCTTGGTGCCTGATGAAGCGATCACTGCGGCGCAGTCGTTGTTATGGAAACGGTTGCGGCTCATGTCGGAAGCAGGCGGCGCGACCGCTTTGGCCGCTATTACATCGGGTGCCTATAAACCTGCGCCGAACGAACGGGTCGGGGTTCTGCTCTGCGGCAGTAATGCGAGTCCGAGCGCGCCTGTCTTCAATTGATTGTCGGTGTTCAAAGGAGTCTGGAATGACTGGTGTATTGCAAGACAAGATCGCAATTGTGACCGGTGCCAGCTCTGGTATTGGCCGCGCCATTGCCTCTCGATTTGCGGAGGAAGGGGCGTATGTCGTTCTGGCGGATGTCCGATCGGACCCGCTTGAGGGGGGATTGCCGACGGAAGATCTGATCTCGGCAGCGGGCGGTGCCTGTGTACGGCGTGATGCGGATGTCGCGGTATGGAGTGATGTCGACAACCTGATCAGTGAGACCGTTGCCACCCATGGCCGGCTTGATGTCATGGTGAATAATGCGGCGATCAGTGACGGTTTGCGCCTGACGGAAGCGGATGAGGCCTCTTGGGACCGTGTCATGTCGGTTAACTTGAAAGGCGTTTTCTTCGGCTGCAAGCGTGCGGTTCAACAGATGCTGACCCAGCCGGTCCATCCAGAGGGGGAGGCGCGGGGACGGATCGTCAATATTTCATCGCAGCATGGCATGATCTCCTCCCCGAATGAGTTTGCCTATGGCGTCTCGAAAGCCGGCGTTGCCTATATGACACGTCAGATTGCGTCGGATTACGCAGCAGACCGGATCGTCTGTAATGCTGTCGCGCCAGGCAAAATCGTGACCGGAGCGCCTACAAACGGCACGGAGGAGGATTGGAAGACCTACGCCATTCCGCGCACGCCGTGGCCCCGGCTCGGTAAGCCTTCGGATATAGCCTCTGCGGCTGCGTTTTTGGCGAGTGATCGCGCGACCTATATCACCGGTGAGAACCTGATGGTCGATGGCGGCTGGTCGGCGAGTTAGTCGGTCCCGAAGTTCACATCGTTCGTGAACATTAGATCACTGGCTCCGGCTCCTAAATAATCCTGAAAAATCGGCTGAGGATAAACCGTGTTTGTTGATTCGGTTTCGCTCTTATTGCCTTGCGCTGTAACGACAGGCTGCTGTGACTGACCCTCCGCAAAAAGCGGATCGGGTAACGAGCTGCCGGGCACCCGGAATTGCTCATCATCCGGTTGGGCTTCGCCGTCGCTCGGCGTGGTATCCGAGGGGAGGCTCAAGAGCGGCGAAATTGACGGGGCCGCTGCGTCGATAAGGATATCTGGGGTCAGCCAGCCAAGAATGAGCATGAGGCGGTACTGGGCCAACTCTTTCAAACCAGTGAACTGGTTCAACTGTCTCTTGGTGTTGAAGAGTTCAACTTTGCCATCGAGAACAGCCAACCTGGTTTCGCGGCCCTGTTCGACAAGGCTTTCCAAGCCATCAATGGCAGCCTCGGCATTTTCAACGGAATTTTCCCAGACTTCGACTTGGTTCCGATTAAGCTCGATCTGGTTCCAGGTACGAGTCACATCTTGCACCACTTGGCGATAGGTGAAGCGATTTCTGTTTTTTGCTGCCGCCCGTTGTGCGGCGGCGGATCCAACCCCGGCTGATGTCGCAAATCCGTCAAAGAGCTGCCAAGTGCCCCGCAGTACGATGTTCAGATCACGTCCGATTCCGCGCGTTGCATCCAGGTTACTTTCCCAATTCGCGGTGCCAACGACTGATAGGCTGGGATAGTAGGATGCTTCCGCCTGACGAACAGACTCATCCGCCTGCATGATTTCTCGCCGGCTCGATTTAAAGGCGGGGTTTTCGTGAAGCGCAATCTCCAACGCTTCTTCCAACCCAGATGGAATGCGTCCGCTGATGTCCGGTAAATCCTGCATCGTTTCAGGCGTTGGGCGATGCCCGAACACGCGTTCATACTCCGACTCCAAATCCGTGACTTGGTTCTCCGAAGAAATCCGTGTGCTTCGTGCCGTGTAATATCGGCCCTTGGAGCGGATCGTATCGATTTCCGTCGACTGCGCGCCTTCGGTTTCGAGCAACCCATCCAACTGTTCTTTTGCTGTGGCTTCGGCAAGACGGTCAATTTGCAACTGCTTCAATGCCAGCCTGAGCTGCCAATATGTCCGAATGCCCACGAACATGATCGACTGTTTGGTGTTCTCATAGTTCAGTTCGGCGATATCGGCGCCGGTCTCCGCGATCCGATATCCGGCGTCCTTTGCAAAGCCATCAAACAGGTTGTAGCTGAGCTCTAACGTCGCCTGTTCATTGGATAGCCGTGAAGGATCCCCGGGAGACGCCCGCCGCGCCGGGCTGTCGACATATTCGAAGCCCTTATTCGTCGTTAGACTGAGCGATGGCAGGAAGGGGGCAAAGGCACGATCCACTTCGTGGCCAGCGGACTTCATCAGGTTACGCGCTTCCCGGATTTGAGGATGTTTCTCCAGAAGCAGGGCGAGTTCATCTTCCAATGGACGCGCATGAACACCCCCCGCGACTATAATTGTCGCAGCGACGGTCCCCAAACCGAGTAATACTGTCCAAGCCGAAAGTCTTCGGCAGTTCTTGTCAGCGGACACGGTGCACGCCCTGTTTCCTTTTACACGACACTAAAGTCGTTGATCACTTACCCCTAAGTCATAAGGGGCGTCGGTAACTTAACGCAACTATCAACCGTGACTTTATCAAACGAATCTTGCGACTCTGTGACCTGGGTCACTGACAAGGACCCCATAAATAGGCGGAAATGCTGGCGTGGCAGTGTCTTTAAAGCTTAACTGCCGAACCTGTACGTTAGATGGCAAGCAACACCGGTCGTGAGACCGAAAATACAAAGTGGGAACTGGAAAAGTGGCATCGCGATTCGAAGACAAAGATCAGTCGAGAGCATTTGGGGGCGCAGAAGCTACGCCCGCATTGGGTGAGATCACCGTGGAAGCAAGTGCGGTGTCTGGGAATGCTCTTGCGGTTCCGGGCGGTGACCAGCTCTTCGGGGCGAGTTTCGCCCGCGATGGCGCAGACCTGACGATCCAGGGCGCCGATGGCCTGGCCGTTCGTGTGCTTAGCTATTTCTCATCCGAGACGCCTTTATCACTAACGACGGAAGGCGGCGGAACGATTGATGCCGCGATGGTCGGTAATCTGGTCGGCTCCTTAGCGCCGGGACAGGTGGCCGATGCCGGCGGGCGGGTGCAACTCGCCCAGGCGTCTGAAGCGGTTGGCTCCGTCTCTGATGTCTCAGGCGCTGCCACGATCATCCGTACGGACGGGACCGAAGTCGCTGCAGAGGCTGGGACGCCGATCTTCCAGAATGACCGGATCGAAACCGACAGCGATGGCTCCATCGGTATGGTCTTCGCCGATAACTCGACATTCTCACTCGGCTCTGAAGGCCGTTTGGTCATTGATGAATTGGTCTATGATCCCAATGCCGATAGCGGCATGACCATGAACCTGCTGCAGGGGACGTTCTCCTTCGTCTCCGGCCAGATCGCGAAGACCGGCGATGAAAGCATGACCATCGTCACCCCGGTCGCGACGATTGGTATTCGGGGGACTGCCGGGGCGGGGGGCGTGAACACCGTCGTGCTGCTGCAGGAAGAAGGGGCAGATGACGGCAGCGATGGCGGCGGGCAAGACGCTGGCGGCTATATCGGTGAGATCACTTTCCGCACACAAGCCGGCGAAACCCGCCTGACCCAGCCGAACCAAGGCGCCAGTGCCACCGGCCCGAATGATGCGCCACAGACACGGTTTTTCTCCAGCGATGAAGTTTCAAACAGTTTTGGCGGCGCCCTGAAGTCCCTGCCAAGCGATATCCCCGCCGCGCAAAGCTCGCGGGCTCAGAACAACAATAACGACGCGCAGCAAGGCCCGACTGAAGGCGATCAAGGCCAGGGTGGAGAGAGCGAAGATGAGGCTCCTCAAGACAGCGAAGGCGAGGGCTCTGGTGAGGGAGAAGAAGCCGCCGAGGAAGCTCCGGAAGAGGAGGCTGTAGAGGAAGAAACCGAAGAGGAAACTGAGGAAGAAGCTGAAGAGGAAGCGCCGGAAGAAGAGGCGACTGAAGAAGAGGCTACGGAGGACGCGGCAGAAGAGGGCGCTGAGGACGGACAGGACGCAGCAGCGGAAGATTCCGCAGAGGCGGGCGCGGAGGAAGCCGCCGGCCCTGCACCCGGCGAAGAGGGTGGTGAAGCACAGGCCGGTGAGGACGCCGCAGGCGCAGAAGATGCGGCCCAGGGCGAGGAGTCCGGACAGGAGTCTGGCGAGAATTCTGGGGAAGACGCTGCCGAACAAGTCGCCCTGAACGCAGAAGGCGAGGGTGGTGATACCGGTGAAGCGGGTGAAACTGCTGGCGGTGAGGGTTCGGGCGAAGATGGCTCTGGTGGGACCGAAGGTGGCGCAGAGGGGGGCTCTGAAGCATCCGGCGAAAGTGCAGCCTCTGGGTCCGAAGGTGGCGACGGTGGTCAATCTGGTGATCAGTCGGGCGATTCTTCCTCTGGGGATTCGCAGTCGTCCGGTACAACGACAGGATCACAGACCTCTACGCAAACAACAGACACATCCGTTGCTAATCTTCCGCAAACCGCGCCGGGTGACGTCGCAGCAGGAAACCAGACTGTGACGCCAAACACTGGTGGTGGAGATGATGGTTCCAGCGGTAGTGTTGAATCTCTTCCTACGTCAGGAACGAACTCCTCCGGTGATACGTCCGGTTCAACAGAGACCGAAGCTCCAATCGATACAACGACAGGGAGCAATGACGATACTGTCGTCGTCGAAGATCCCGAGCCTGTTCAGGAATCTGTGACACGTGGGACTCGCAGTAGTGGAATTACTGGGGAGGATATTACCGGCACCAGTGGTAGTGACAATATCACGGCCTCAACGGGGGACGATATTGTACGTGGTGGGAATGGTGATGATACCTTGGTCGGCGGGACCGGTGCGGGGAATGATACCTATTATGGCGGAAACGAGACTACAGATAACAGTATCAATGATGCGATTGTCTATTCCTCAAGCGTCTTAGGCGTCACTGTCAATTTGAATGGTGAGCTTGCTTCGGAAGGCAGCACATTCAATGGGCTCTCTGTTCCCACGGGTATTTTTGCGATTGAGAATGGCAGTCTGTTCCTCCATGCCTCGGGCTCTGAGATTGACCTTGATCAGCTGTTCGGTATCGAACATGTGACCGGTGGGTCCGGGAATGACACGATCACGGGGAACACCAGCGCCAACACGATCTCCGGCGGGGCGGGGAATGATACGCTGGCTGGCTGGGATGGGGACACATCCTCCAGCGGTCCGGGCGCGGATGTTATCCTTGGCGGCGCCGGGGATGACACGATTACCTATTTCACGGAATATACATCTGTGCCGGCATCTGAAGGGACCGTTTTGTTGGACGGTGGGGCTGACACCGACACGATCAAACTGGAACTCGAATCCGGTGAATCTTTTGATTTTGCCGGTGCTGTATCGCAACTGACGAATTTTGAAACACTATCGCTTGATACTGTCATCTCTATCGCTGGCCAAAGCGCACAATCCGGTGCCTCAATCACCCTGAGCGCGAATGTTGTTGAATCGGTTACCAGCGGGAACACGTTACTCGTCAAAGGGACTGATGGCGAAACGATCAATCTTAGCGACGCTGCCGGGTGGTCCTTTGCGCGCACGGATATTGAAGCGACCGGCGATGTGGCTGTCTTTGAAAATGTGGACGCGGTTAGTGCCGTCACGCGGACACTCCGGGTCGATGATGGAACGAATATTTCACTGTCCGGTGTAACGAGAGCGCCGGAGCTTGATCTTACGGCACAGCGAGCCCTGAGTTTCAATGGTTCGACCGATTTCGTGAATTTCGGCAATCATTTCTCGGAAGCCGGTTCCGCAGGCATTACAATTGACGCGCATTTCCAATGGTCCGGGACCGCGCCTTCCAGCGCGATGACGGTTTTTGCAAAGGGCAACCAGACCGCAGGGGACGCGGGATACAGCGCCTTCCTTGACAGCAACGGCAGCCTCGTCGTTCGGATCAACAGTAATGGGGGATCTTTGGAAGCGGAACAGGCCGCAAGCCGGATCGACATGACCGGCAAGGCAGCGGGCCTCTACCAAGTCACCATGGTCATCAACCCGGCGATCAGCGGATCGGTCACCGCAAAGGTCGAAGGCTATCTGGATGGGTCGGCAACCGGCTGGAGCGCCGGGGACGGCGGCAGCATTTCGGATGACAGCTATACAGGCCCCATTTCCGGGACCTCCAACATTTTTGCGGTCGGTGCCAACAATGGTACCGGCACCCCCAACAACTTCTTCAACGGAATCATTGATGAGCTGCGGGTCTTTGGTGGGGCGAAGCCTTCCGATGAGGTGGCACTGCTGGCGGATAGCGCGACCTCAATCCCGGTTTCCTCCCCGTCACAGGATGGCGTTGATCTTCAATCCTGGTTCCGGTTTAACGGGGTCAGCACATCGACGATTTCTGATCTGAACTCGTCCTCTGGAGTCACCGGCACGGTCAATGGCTCCCCCACCGTCGTTGCGGTTGACTCCAGCCTGACGGATATCTTTTCCAACGGTGTTCTGGCTGCTGAAGTGGTTGAGAATGCCGCCGAAGCGAGCATAAACGGCTTCCAGGTTCAGAGCTTGACTGGCGGTGGAATTATCCGCGATGGAGATACGTCCGCGACAAGCCTTGGGATCGTCGCGACCAGTTTCGATAACACCAATGGCCAGTGGAAGTTCAAGCTGGAAAACGACGAAGTTTTCCAAAATGTTCCCACGGTTGCCGCCTCCGGCGGTCTTGCGCTTGGCCGAAATGATTTCTTGAAATTTGTCCCGAATGCCGGTGCGACAGCGGATGGAACTTTTACCTTCCGGGGATGGGATGGAAGCACTTTCTCCGCAGGATCAAACCAATCCGATATCACATCGAACATCGGGACTATCGTCAGTACCGCGAATGTAACCGGCCGCGTTGATATTACTGAGATCAATGACGCCCCGACCGTTGTGTCTAACCCAACCTTCGGGGATGAGTTTGTTGTGAATACCCAAACGGGTAAGTCCAGCGAGTTTAATGTCCGTGGTGTTGCGTTGGATAACGGGAACTTCGTTGCCGTCTGGCAAGATCATGATCTGCACCTAGAAAGCACGGGCAGTGCTTTGGGCTTTGTATCCAGCCCAGGCACCAATACCAGGGCAATTACGATCCGCGTCTTTGATACCAACGGAAACCCGATCTCCAACACCGTTCAAATCGATGGGTTCAATAACAATCCTGAGAACGTTCCGAAGATCGCCAAGTTGCCGGACGGTGGCATCGCGATTGTGTATAATGATCGCAGCGGAAATGATGGTGGTACCGGCAGCAACAATGGTGGCTTGTTGGATGTCTTGGATTTCAATTCTGGGACCGGTGCGCTGACAACGCGTATCGACAACCTGCCCGTCGCGATTGAGGTGGATGGCGCTCAAGCCAGCCATAACATTGCGGCCCTGACGGGTGGGAATGTCGCCTTAACCTATACGCAAAATTCAGGCTCAGCGCAGGGTATAGCGCTTGTTGTTCGTGATACCTCAACGGGTGCATTGGTTTCCGGTGCGGCGGAGATTCAAGTGTCGGCGACGTCGACGGACCGCATTGCGATGGCGGAAACATCGGATGGCGGGTTCTTTGTCATTTATCAGGATGGTACGAGCCTGCTGGCAAAGCGGTATAATGGGACCGGTAGTCAGGTGGCGCTGGATGGCACGACCGGCAGCGGCACACTGACCATCACATCCGGCAATACAGATGATGATCGCATCGACGCCACGACGCTTTCGAACGGATCGATTGTTGTCGTTTATGATGATGGGGCGAATACCTCCAACAACACAGGTGCCGTCGCGACCTTCGCGATCATAAGCACATCCGGTACGATCACGACCGGTCCAAGTGCCGTTGTAACAAACGCCGAGAGTCAGCCGGAGGCGGATAGCCTTCGCGTGCTCGCGACCGCTGATGGCGGATTTATCGTCTCCTGGACAAATGACGTGGCGGGGTCTCTATCCAGCACCAAAGACGTTGTACTGGCGCAGAAATATGATGCGGCCGGTGTTAAGGTTGGGACGCCCTTCTTCGCTTCGAGCACTGATTCACAGGAGTATAAAAGCGGCGATCTTGTCGAGACCACGACAGGTGAAATTTTCTCACTGTACCGCGGCGGCACCGGCAGCGACGGCGATGGTATTTCAATGCTGGCGCGGAGGGTCGAAGGAAACGCGAGCTTCAAAGAAGACGGCGGCGCGATTCTCGTGAATCCGGGTATCTCTGTAACGGATGTGGATTCCGCCAATTTCGACGGTGGCATTTTGGCGGTGACCTTAGCCGGAGGTGAGACGGGCGACGTCCTCAGCATTCAGAACCAGGGGACCGGGACCGGCCAGATTGGTCTAAGTGGAAACGATGTCTCGTTCTCCGGCTCGCAGATCGGGACGGTATCGACCTTCGGGTCCGACCTTCTGCCATTGACGGTGACGCTGAATTCAAGCGCGACGCCGGACGCGACGCAGGCTCTGATGCGGGCGGTGACCTTTGATCATTCCGCCGGCACTTTGAATGCGACAACCAGAACCGTTTCCTTCACGGTTTCCGATGGGGATGGCGCGACTTCAGCTGCCGCGACTCGTACCATCGATGTCACAGCCTTTGACGACAACAGCCTGGTCCATGATGGTTTCATCCAACTGGACGGAACCTCTCAATTCCTGGAGGTCGGGGATGCCAGCGCGGTTGATTTGACCGGCAGTTTCACGATTGAGGCCTGGGCGCGCCCGGATACCGTGCTTTCTTCTTTGACCAGTACAGATTTTGTCACGCTGGTATCGAAATATGGAGATACCAGCGCGGAAAGAAGCTACTGGCTGGGCTTCAATTCCGACGGGAAGTTGGTGCTGTCTATGAGTGACGGCACGACGGATATCGATATCGTCAACAATGACTTTGTCGCCTATGAGCAGGACGCCTGGGGTCACTACGCTGTCAGTGTTGATTTTACGTCCCGGTCGGTGAAGTTCTTCAAGAATGGGGAGCAGATCGGCAGTACGGATTCTCCGATCCTCAGCAGCATAAACAATTCCACGACCTCGCTTGGGATTGGCGCGACACTGGATGATGACAGTGTTACCCATCGCTATGACGGGGATCTGGGTGAAGTCCGCCTGTGGTCTGTTGCGCGCGGTGACAGTGATATCCTTAACAACTATAACCAGCAGATTGACCCTTCCTCAGCGGGGCTTTCCGCACTCTATCGGATGGAAGGCATCGCTGATGATGGAGAGGTCAAAGACCTCACGTCCGGTAACAGCCATGCGGCCGCCGCGCGCGGGGCGCCTATCGATCCGACTGGCTCTGTCATGCGGTTTGATGGTGTCGATGACGACATTAACCTTGTCTCAGCTTCCAGCGTGTTGGCGACAGGCAGCGGGTCCTTTACCTGGGAAGCTTGGGTCAAAGTTGAGCCTGATCAGGCAGCAATAGGCAATATTCTACATATCGGAACTGCGACGAGCGGCGGGAGCGCGACACTTCGGGTTAACGCTACCGGCACGTTTGAGCTTAACACCTTTGGCTCGCCGTCTGACATCGTTTCCACCGCGACCATTGCGGATGGAACCTGGCACCATGTCGCGGTCGTTTATGACAATGCTGGCCAGACCGGGCAGCTTTACCTGGATGGTATCGCGGAAGGTGGTGTTGCGAGTTTTGTCGGCGATCCGCTGAACCTCCTATCCGGTGACGCGATTATCGGTGAAGACAATGCCGGCGGGAGTAACTTCCTTGGCGAAATCTCCGATGTTCGGGTCTGGAATACGGCGCGGTCGGGAAATGATATCAACCAGTTCAATGATGACCGCCTGACGGGCGGTGAAAATGCTCTGATCGGCTATTGGAAACTGGATGAGACCAGCGGCTCTTCCGTTACGGACAGTTCGACGAACAGTAACCTCGGCATCGTAAACGGTGCGACCGCCATTGGTACATCAACCTTGCCTACGATCGTGCCGGGACAGTCCAATGTCCTCAATATCGATGGTACAGCGGCAAACGGTGTTGTCGTTGCGGATGCTGCTGCGCTTCGTATTCAAGACGACATCACGATTGAAGCCTGGGTTAGTTTTGATAGCCTCGGCGCAGCCACGCAGACGATTTTGTCGAAATACGACACAGTGACGAGTCAGCGTTCCTACTTGCTTGAGGTTGTTGAGAGCAGCGGCAACCATAATCTGAAGCTTACCTTGAATAATGGTAGTGGTGAATCACCGACCGATGTCACCGTCCAAGGTGCGACCAATATTGTCGCCGGCCAGTGGTATCACGTAGCCGGTGTCCGCGATGGCGACGCGATGAAGCTCTTCATCGATGGCGTGCAGGAAAGCGCCACATCGACAATCACAGGCAATATCAGCAGTGAAACCAATAACTTGGTCCTCGGCTATCAGGATAGTCAATCTGGAAGCAGTCAAACGAATGTGTTGGATGGCCAGTTGATGGATGTCCGTCTGTGGAGTGAAGCGCGGGATCCGTCTGATTTGGGCGGTGCCGTTACGTCCGGCGATACCGGACTGGTCGGGAACTGGCGCTTGGGTGAAAGCGGGACCAGCACGATCGCGGCGGATTGGAGTGGTAATGGACTGGACGGGGTCGTGTCCTCCCCCAGTCGCTTGCAACACAGCCCGGAAATTCAGGGTGTTCGAGCCGTTATCTATGAGGATACGAGCCTGCAGGGCACGGCTGTCGGCGACGATGTCGTTGGGACAGCGACTTTCTCGGTATCCGGCGGCGTGACATCTGGTTCATTCCAAGTTTTGTCAACGTCGAATGGAAAGCTGCAGCTTAACACCACGACCGGGGAATGGGTTTACACGCCGAATGATAATTCCAGCGGCGAGGATACTTTCACAATCAATGTCACTGGCTCGACCAGTGGGAGCGATTCCCAGACCGTTTCTGTGAATGTGCTGGCCCGCGATGATGCCCCAAGTGTGGATGCGGGCTTCGGGCAAGCATTGGACTTCAGTGGAGCCAGCTCTGTTGTCACCATTGGTGCCGGACAGGATGGCGTCTTTAGAACCCTAAACGGGGACGTGACAGTCGAAGCGATTGTGAAGCTGGATACGCTCCCCGGCTCCGGGAATGTGACCATTGCCTCAATGGGGGGGAATGGCGCTGGGAGCGGCTTCAACCAGCTCTTCAAATTGGAGATCGATTCCGCTGGCAATGTCGTTGCCGGCCACCAGAATGGCACCAATTCTGATGTCCTTGCGACAGGTACTGCCGGTATTGTGGCGGGGGAGACCTATCATATCGCGGCGGTCCGAGACTCGTCGGCAGAGAATTGGCTGATTTACGTCGATGGAACACTGATCCAGACCACCAGTTTCGCCGGGAATGCTCCCTCAGGCGGTGCCAATGGCGATTTGACGCTTGGCGCATTGTCTGGCGGGGGGTCGAATGTCGTTGATGGTGTCATCGATGAGGTTCGCATTTGGAACACTGTTCGAAGCGCTACAGATATATCAACATTCCGAACCTTACGCTTGGATGGTGATGAGACCGGGCTGCTCGCCTATTACGATTTTGAGGACGTCACCACCGGTGCGCAGGATAAGTCACTCAACAACAATGACGGCGTCATTAGCGGTCCGACAGCCATTCAATCTAACTTGGAAGAGCTGACCGGGTTTGATCTGGACGAAGATTCCTTCATCTCGCTCAATGGGATCCGGATCACCGATGTTGATACGACAACCGGTAACCTCACGGTGGTGCTGGAGGTATCTTCCGGCAAGGTTTCCTTGAATACCGGCATTGCGGGCGGTGTTGGAGCGAGTGGCGTAATAGGGAATAACTCATCCAAGGTTATCGTCAGCGGCACTGCGACCGAAATAGCGAATACGTTCGGTGCGGATTCCGCGCTTTCCTATCGGCCGAATGATGGCTTCAACGGGACAGACAATCTATCCATTACATCAAGCGATGGTAACACAACGGCGTCTGAGAGCTTATCAATTACTGTGGACTCCGTTGATGATAATCCGGAAACCTCAGGCGGTTTCCTGCAATTCGATGGCTCTAGTCACTTTGTCCAGGTGGCAAATTCCCCTCTGATCGGGGCGGGGAGCAACTTCACGGTTGAAGGCTGGGTCAATGTGACGAGCACATCGACACAGACAATCGTCGGCAGTTGGGAAGAAGGCAATGCGGAGCGGTCATTCCGGCTTACGCTACAGGATGTTTCGGGCACTTTCGCCCCGGTATTTGAGGTTTCGTCCGACGGGACGTCTGTCACGACGATCCAACCGACAACGGGCGGGGCTGTCAGCTTGAACGAATGGCACCATGTCGCTGCCACGTTGGATGCAGACGGTAACGCCAAAGTCCTGTTGGATGGAAATGTCGTCGCCGCTTCATCCGGGGTCGGCAGTCTGTTCCAGACCGATGCGCCGATTGGGATTGGGGCGACCTTGGCCGATGGCGGTGCGTCGCTTACCACAACCAATCTTCTGAAGGGCGGTGTTGATGAGGTCCGTTTCTGGAGCGTGGAGCGGACGGTTGATCAGATCCAGGACAGCTATCAGACGCAACTGGTGGGCAATGAAACCGGCCTTACCGCCTATTACCGTTTTGATGATCAATTGCCGGGTGAAATCCAAGATATCACGGCGAATAACATCGATGCGCGACGGGGCGGCCTGAAGAGCAACGGCGATACATCTCCGGATTTTGTCAACAATCTGGTTGAGGCATTGAAGTTTGACGGCACCGATGATTTTGTGACCTTGACCTCGGGGTCCGAACTATCGACCGGCGCAGCGGCATTCACCTATGAGGCCTGGGTGCGCACATCGACGACCAGTGATGAAGTCATTCTGGGGATGGGGCCGAATGATTCCTCCCGCATTGACTTTGGCCTCAGCTCGACGGGGCAACCCTTCGTTAAGCAAGGCGGAACTGCCGTCGGTATCGGTACGTCCAGTTCGTCGCTTGACGATGGGCTATGGCACCATGTCGCCGTGGTCTATGATGGGACCGGCAGTCTCACCTTCTACACCGATGGACGGTTGGGAGACACGGTCACTGTCTCACCTTTGACGGTTGGGACTGGCGCGCTGTTGGGCAAAGCGGTGGATGGGTCGCTGCCATTCAATGGTGATATCGCCGAAGTGCGTATCTGGAATGAAGCGCGCACGACGAATGAGATCGACGATGCCTATAACATTCCCCAATCGGAAGACGATCCTGCGCTCATCGGCTGGTACCGAATGGTTGAGGATGACACGAGCGGATCGAACGGCCTGACCGATCTGAGCGGCAGCGGGATCGATGGAACGATATCGGGTGCCACATTCACGGATGTCTCTCCGGTAATCCAAGGGGCATCCGTGACAACGCTGGCTCGACGGTCAACTTCCGGCCTGATGAATTCGGATGATGTTTCTGGGAAGCCGACATTCTCTGTGAGTGGCGAGACATCCAACACATCCGATTTCTCCATTATATCGAATGCGTCTGGAGAGTTGCGCATCCACAAAACGACGGGCGAATGGTTCTTTAATCCTGCCTCGACGTTCACAGGAAGCACGACATTCGATTTGGTCGCAAACGGCTCTTTGAGTGGTACGGATACCGAAACGATCACAGTCAGCGCGACCAGCGTGAATTTTGAGCCGGGCATTACAAGCGGTATCCTGCAATTCGATTCCGCGAATTCGGAGAAAGTCGTTGCCGGCCGCGGAAACAGCGATGCGCTGCATATTACCGGTGATATGACGATTGAGATGTGGGTGAATCCCACGTCCCAGGGAACAGAGCAAAATTTACTCTCTTTCCAGGGCAGCGCTGATGATACTTCAGCGAACAATACGCAATATGGTCTCTCCTTGATGGGCGACGGTACAGTGAAATTCTTGGTCGAGTCCGGGGAAGGTCTTGATGTGAGTTTCGTCTTCGACCAAGCAAACATCCCGCAGAGCCAATGGAGCCATATTGCCGTGGTTCGGAATACATCGGGTACGCAATACGAGCTCTATGTGGATGGTATGCTGGCTCAATCTTTCGCTGGCGCCTTTACTCCGAACGGTGGATCTAACTCAGTTCTTGTGTTGGGCGCGGCAGATGCGACGACGACCAGCCAAACCTTTGACGGGATGATGAGTGAGGTGCGGATCTGGAACGATGTTCGCAGCGCTACTGAAGTCTTTGCCAATTATGATCGCCAAATCGCCAACCCGAGCTCTGAAGCGAACCTGGCTGGTTACTACCGTTTCCAGGAAGGGGATGGGACTGCAATCCTGGATAGCTCCAACAGCAACAACACCGGGGCTGCCAACGGCGCGAGCCATGTCAATGTGCTGAATGGGTCTGTGAGGTTCGATGGCTCGGATGACAATATCCTCATCGCTGACAACGCAGCCTATAAGGAAAATACGTTCACGATTGAGGCTTGGTTCCAGTCGCAGATTGGCAGCTCGGCCGGAAATCAGAGGATTTTCACCAAAGAATTTGGGAGCAACCAGCAAAGCTTCTCCTTGCTCTTAAGCAACGGTCAGCTCAATTTCAAAGGCCTCGCCAACGCCACCGACTTTTCATTCGACCAGGGTAGTCTGTTGTCTGCGGATTTGCGGGATGGACATTGGCATCATGCGGCGGTCACCGTCGATGGGACGAATGCGCATCTTTATCTCGATGGTCAGCTTCTCCAGTCAATTGCTTTGCCGGGGGCGGCCTTTAGCTTTGATACCAATCCGGTTGTGATCGGTGATTTCGATAACGACAATGGCTTGCAGGAGAACTTCCGGGGCGAGATCACGGAAGTTCGGTTCTGGGATATCGCACGAGGCGCGACCGAGATTTCCGAGAATTTCAACACCCGCCTAACCGGGCAGGAGAGTGCGGACCTGGTTGGATATTGGCCTTTGGCAGGCTCGGAAGATGATGGGGCGTCCACCGTGGTCGACCTGTCAGCGACCGGAAATAACGGAACGCTTCAGAATGGCGCCAGTTTCGAACTCCCGGCTCCGGTTATTCAAGGCAATGAAGTTACGACGCATGGCGACAATAATGTTGCCGGTCGTTTCGATACATTTGAAGTCGAAGGCACCCGGGCCTTTGCGCTTTCGGGAGAGACATCGTCGACAACGACGCATTCCATTAAGACAGTCGCGGGGCAGGGCGAGTTTCGCTTGAACAAGACGGATGGAACCTGGGTCTTCGATCCGGTTGATGGTTTCTCTGGCTCTGTCGCCTTCACCTTGGAGGCAACGGGGAGTGACACCGGCGCTTCCGTGAAGGATAGCGAGACTGTGACCGTGACCGTAGTCGCCGACACGGAAGTCCGAAGTGCCGGCGGTGTCCTGCAGTTCGACGGGGTCGATGATCTGGTGACGGTCAGTCACAACAGCGCGCTTGATCCAGGCGTCGGTCAGGACTTTACCGTTGAAGGCTGGGTATATCACGCGGCTTCGGGTGCGGAGACGATCGTAGAAAAATCCGTGGTCAGTGGCCTTACCGGATATCGCGTTGGAACGGATGCGAGCAATAACCTGCAGTTGGAACTCTTTAACAACGGCACAACGATAAACGTCACATCCAGCACCGCGCTTGCGCAAGATGCTTGGCACCATGTCGCTTTTGTGGCGGACAGGGATGGCAATGGAAGCCTGTATCTGGATGGTGCGGAAGTGGGCAGTAGTTCTATTACTGCCTTTAATGCTTTGAGCCTTACGAATGGTGCGACTTTCCGGATCGGGAATTCGGAGGTTACGGGCAAAGAAGGGTGGACTGGTGCGATTGATGAAGTGCGTTTTTGGGATAAGGCGCGCTCGGCTGCGGAGATACAGGATACCTTCCGCGATCAATTGAATGGCGACGAAGCCAATTTGCAGGGGTATTGGCGCTTTGACGCCGTCAATAGCGGGATTGTGGTGGATGTATCCGGCTCTGGGAACAACGCGACCATAGGGACCGCGGCAGCCGTCGCTTCCAACGATCCGGCCTTTATCGGTAACCTTGATCGCGGTTTGGACTTCAATGGATCGCAGAATGTTGATTTTGGGAGTTCCAGCTTCGAGATCGGATCCGGCGATGCGACTATCGCGGTTTGGCTCAATATTGATGATGGTGCGGCCAATCAGACCATCTTGGATCGCTTCGATGGATCAGAAGGCTATCAGTGGCGCATTGATGGATCCAATAATCTCGTCATGACGATTGCGGATGGCACCGACACGGAGACAGCAACGATCTCGCTCGCTGGATTAACGGGTGGCTGGCATCACTTCGCGATGACGTTCAATTCTAACGATCCAATTTACAGCTATGTTGACGGCCAAGCTGCAGGTGTCTCAGTCGGGGGCTCCGCAGGGGTTCCAATTGCGGGCTCTCAGACGAACCTATTTGCTGGTTCTACATCAACAGGAACAGAGTTTTTCACCGGTCAAATGAATGATCTGGTGACCTCTTCCACGGAGTTCACGTCAGGGCAGATTTCTCAACTAGCGAGTGGCAGTTATACAGCCCTTCCTCCTCTCTCTAATCATTATCGGTTTAATGAGGTTGGTGCCACAGAGACATTGGATGATGCGGGGATACTGAATAATGACGTGCTTTCTGCGAGTTACAGCGCAACCTTGACGGAACTTGGCCCGGAGATTTTCTCCTCGAAACTCGCGGTTCAGACGGGGCATGAGATTTCCGGTACCGTAACCGGTGTATCGAATGCGACCAGTTTTGCCGTCGCCGGTACCGCCGACAATGGAACCGTCACAATTGACAGCGCCACTGGCCATTGGACTTATGAAGGCACATTTGCCGGCAGCGATACATTCAGCTTCCAAGTGACGGACAGTGCTGGCACGGTATCTGAGAAACAGGTAACGGTGGAAGTGTCAGCCTAATCCCGGCGTGTATGTTGGGGATGACCGGGAGAAAGCGGGGGGCATGAGTGAGAAGCAACGCAAACGCGGCTTGCTGCGAGAAGTATTGCAGCCGCTTTTCTGGCGTTTGCCGGAGCTGGTTTCTATCAGCTTCTTCGCCAATATTCTCTCGCTCGCCGTGCCGGTCTTCGTCCTCCAGGTCTATGACCGGGTGGTTTTTCAAGCGGGTCTAACGACGCTTCAGGGCCTGGTCGCAGGCGTGCTGATCGCCGTCTCGTTCGATTTCATGCTGCGCCAGCTCCGCGGAAAACTCGTTCAGCGGATTGCGATACGGGTCGATGCGGATGTCGGGCGGATACTGTTTGGAAAACTGGCGAACCTGCCACTCGCGGTGATAGAAGGGCGCACGACCCCGCAGTGGCAGGCGCTGCACAGGGATTCAGAATCCGTTCGAAACATCGTCGCCGGGCCTCCTCTGGTATTGATGATCGATCTGCCCTTCGTCGCGATCTTCATCGGCGTCATCTGGGTGATCGCTGCACCTGTTGCCTGGGTGTTGACCCTGATTGTGCCGGTATTTTTGTTCCTGGCGATCCTGTCGCAGCGGATGATTGCAAAATCGACCGAAAAGGAGCGGGAGGCGACGACCAAGCGTGATGTCCAGGTCGCGGAGATGATCTTCGGACGCGCCACGATGAAGAGCCTGGGTGTTGCGCCATCCTTGTCAAATAAGTGGGAACAAAGGCAGGCGGATTTGGTGGATAGCGCCGTCCGCCGGGGCACATTGACCGACACATTCTCGCATCTCGGCATGTCATTGGGGCTTGTGGCGACCATTGTCATGACGTCGGTTGGCGCCTTGGCGATTATTGATCAGGAGCTCACAATGGGCGCCCTGATCGCGGCGAATATGCTGACGAACAAAGTAATCCAACCCATGAGCCAACTCGTCGGGATGTGGCGCCAGATTGTCGGCTTCCGGTCTTCTGCGAAGCGTTTGAATGAGCTGCTGAATACGGCGGATGAGGCGGGAGAGGTTTCGCTGGATCGACCCAGGCCGCGCGGAGAAATCATCCTGGAAAACGCGACATTCGGTTATGGCAAGGAAGCGCCTGCGATTTCCGGCGTGTCTGCACGCTTCGAACCGGGGGTGATGCATGGGATTATCGGCCCCAATGGCGGCGGTAAGACCACCCTGTTGAAACTGATGCAGCGGCTTTACCCCTTGCAGGAGGGGAGTGCGGCGATTGATGGTGTCGACATGACACAGCTCAGCCGGGCGCAGATTGCACGCTGGGTCGGCTATGTCCCGCAAGACCCCTTCCTGTTCAGTGGCAGCATTCGCGACAATATCGCAAAAGGGCAGGAGGGAGTACCGGATGAAGCGATCCTGCAGGCGGCCCGGCTTGCGAATGTGGAAAGCTTTATCGATGCACTGCCGGATGGTTATGGCACGGATATCGGCGAAAGCGGGCGGCGATTATCGACGGGACAGCGGCAACGGATCGCAATTGCCCGGGCCATGTTGGACGATCCGCCGATCCTGTTGCTGGATGAACCTTCTGCCAACTTGGATCGAGCCGCTGAAAACCATTTGGCGGAAACCTTGAGTGCCTTGTCCGTCGATCACACGGTCGTTGTCGTCTCCCACAGCCCCGGAATGTTGGATGCATGTGGCACGATCCTTGTCCTTCAGGATGGGCGGGTGCTTCTGTCCGGGTCTTCGGATGAGGTGAAGGAGCAACTGTTTGGTGGTTCCGAACCAGCCGCGCCCACTTCGCCTGAGTTTGAAGCGCATACTTCGCCTGTTAAGCTTAATGAGACGGGCGCCGACGAAACAGCGCTGCCATCCCCTTCTTCAGGTGAACAGACGGCGGGCGAGGAATCTGCGCCTCAAATGCCGGCGTCCGGACCACCAATCCGGCGTCGCCCCAAGGTACAGGTCAAAGTTGGTGAAACCCCGTCGAGCGAGGAGCCAATTACATGAGCCCGCTCGACCAAGTGATCCGCAAGTATCCAATACCAGGCTTTCAACCCTTGGCTTGGGGAATTATGGTCCTGATCGCTGTTGCCCTTGTCTGGTCCCACTATGCGCGGCTGGACACCGTAGCGACCGCGCTGGGGGAAGTCGTCCCGCAAGGTCAGATTAAGACTGTGCAGCATCTCGAAGGCGGGGTCATCGATCAGATCCATGTCAAAGAGGGTGATAGCGTCACGCAAGGACAGCCGCTTATTCATCTCGACCTGCGGACCAGTGCGACAAATACGGATGAGTTGCGGGTCCGTCTGGACGGGCTTTTGCTCAAGCGAGTGCGGTTGCGGGCTGAGGCATCGGGCAGCAAGACACTTAATCTCCCTGATGATCTCGCCCAATCCCGCCCCTTGATGGCGGATGCGGAGTTGCAGTCTTTTCGGGGGCGCCTTGGGAACTTGGATAGTAAGGTCCGGGTGTTTGAGAAGCAGGAGCAACAGCGCAGCCTTGAGATTAACGAACTTAAAGTCAGGCGCGGTGTTGTTGTCGCTGATCTGAGACTGGCGCGGGAGAATTATGACCGGATCCTGCCGCTTCTTGAGAAGCAACTGATTCCGCGCGATGAGGCCACCATTCTGGAGCGGGAAGTGCAGAAGTTGAATGGGGAGATCCGCACGATTGATGCGTCCTTACCCCGTGCGCGCGCTGCCCTGGCCGAGGTCCGGGAGAAGCTTGCCAATGCTGGCATAGCATTCAAGACGGAGGCGGCGGGTCAGTTAGGCGAGACGGAGTTGGAAATCCGGCGGCATGAAAAACTCTTGGAGCGGGCGGTGAATGAAGTTGGGCGCTTGGCGATTGTCAGCCCCATTGCCGGTGTTGTGAAAACGCTGGCTCATAACACGGTCGGTGGCGTTATTCGCTCTGGCGAGCCGATCATGGAAATTGTCCCGAGCCAGGAACGCCTGGTCATCGAAGCGAAGATCGATCCTATCGATATCGGCCATATTCACCCCGATATGCCGGCAACGGTGAAGTTCACGACCTATGACTTTATTCGCTATGGCGCGTTGGAGGGTCGGATTGCGTCTATTGGTGCCGATATCGAAACCGACCCGCAGACCGGGGTGCAATTCTTTAAGGCGGTTGTTGAGACGGATGAGACGTTCCTCGATACCGGTGATGCGAAGTATGAAATTTTTCCGGGCATGCAGGCGACGGTTGATATTCATCTTGGCGATAAGACTGTCCTGGACTTTTTAATCCAACCAGTTCTTAAAATGCGTTTGGAAGCCTTTCGGGAACGGTGAGTGGCGATTATGCTCCCCCGCCTGATCCGGTAGAGGTAAGAGAACCCTTCAGTTTTGCTGGCGTAAAGCGTTGCCAGCGATCTTTGCGACAAGGAAGTACTAGAAACCATGCGTAACCTTCGTGTCGATGGCGACCGGCTCTGGGCGAGCCTGATGGAAATGGGCGAGATTGGAGAGACCGAGAAGGGGGGCTCCTGCCGCCTAGCACTGACCGATCTCGACAAAGAAGGCCGGGACCTGTTCGTGCGCTGGTGTGAGGAGGCGGGCTGTACCGTAACCTGGGATGACATGGGCAATATCTTCGCCCGCCGGCCGGGCCGGGATCCGAACCGGGCGCCCATTGCTTGCGGCAGCCATCTTGATACCCAGCCGAAGGGCGGCAAGTTCGACGGGGTGTATGGTGTTCTGGCGGGGCTGGAGGTCATTCGCTCTCTCAATGACATGGAGATTGAGACAGACGCCCCGATTGAGGTTTCCGTCTGGACGAATGAGGAGGGCGCGCGCTTTGCCCCATCGATGATTGGAAGCGGGGTGTTTCAAGGCACCTACAGCACTGAATACGCGCATGGAACGGCGGATCTTGATGGTCTGACGCTGGGCGATGAACTGGCGCGTATCGGCTATTTGGGTAAGGAGAAATGCGGCGATAGAACGTTCGGTGCATTCTTCGAAGCACATATCGAACAAGGTCCAATCCTTGAGGCTGAAGGCAAGACCATCGGTGTGGTAACGGGCGGTCAGGGCCTGGGCTGGTATGACGTAACCGTGACGGGCCAGGACAGTCACGCAGGCACGACCCCAATGACCGTGCGTCGGGATGCGATGATGGCGGCAGCGCGGCTTTGTCTTTCGGTCGAAGCGATTGCCGTTAAATATGGCCCGCAAGGGGTCGCTACCGTCGGACAGCTGGTTGTCAGCCCGAACTCCCGAAACACCGTGCCGGGTGAGGTGACCTTCACTGTTGATATGCGCCACCCCGATATTGAGATGCTGAAGGGCATGGATGCGGAACTCCACGCTGCGGTCGATGCCGAGCGACTGAAAGAGATCGTGTCGGTTGAGATGGAGCGCGTTGCCTATGAGATGCCGATGATCTTTGACGAAGCCTGCGTGGATGCGGTTCGGGATGCGGCGGAATCTTGCGGATATTCTCACCGCGATATTGCGTCGGGGGCTGGGCATGATGCCTGCTTCCTCTCGCACATCCTGCCGGTTGGGATGATCTTTGTGCCCTGCGCCGACGGGATCAGCCACAATGAGACCGAGGCGGCGACGCCGGAAGACCTTGCGGCAGGGTGCGAAGTCTTGTTGCGCGCCATGTTGAGCCGCGCTGTCGATGAGGCCTGAGTGTTCCCATGAAATATGCCGTTAAGAACCGCCCCCTTGGATTGCCGAAATTCTTCGCGGATGATCCCGCCTATATGGATGTGCCCGAAGTCTCCGCCGATGAGGGCTCGGTAGAAGAGAGCTTCTTTGCTGCCTTGCGGGCATTCTCCGCCGCCTTGGCTGGTATCGGCAGACCGCCTGGCACGTTGGCCGGCATGTCGATCCTTGTGCCAAGCATAGAAGCCTTTCAGGCTGCCGATCAGATGGAACTGGACCTGCGTTATCGGGAGGTTCTGGCCGGGAACTTCTGTGAGACCGTCTTGGTGGAAGATGTCGAGCGGACGGGAGTTACGATCCGTTCGTATACGATGATGGCAACGCCGGATACGGAAACGACCGTCTATGGATCCTATACAACGCCTCAGTTAAACATTCAGTATTTGCCCCGAACAACTGTTCCGGAAACCCCACAAATTCTTGCGTCCTGGCGTGAAACGGGATGCGCGTATCAGGAAAAAATGCGGTCGGTTGAATTGGTTTATGGGGAGAGTGCCCGGGAAAGGATCGATCTCTATCTACCTGATAGCGGGTCGAATTGGCCACTTCACCTCTACATCCATGGGGGATACTGGCAGGCATTGGATAAGCGAGACAATGGGCAGTTCTGTGACGCGTTGCGACGGGCAGGAATAGCCGTGGCTGTCGTGAACTATGACCTCTGTCCGGATGTGACCTTGAGCCGGATCGTTGAACAGGCCCGCGCGGCAGTTGGTGCCCTTTATCGTCAAGCACCCTCTCATGGCTGTGATGTCGGGCGCTTCACCGTGTCCGGGCATTCCGCAGGCGGGCATCTGGCCGCTGTCGTCGCCGCGACGGATTGGCAAGGCGTCGATGAGGCTTTGCCGGCAGACCTGGTGAAGGGCGCTGCCTTGATTTCAGGTCTCTTTGAGCTTGAACCGATAAAACGGACAGCCCTTAATCGCGTGATTCGTTTGACTGATGCGGAGGTTGAGGGGCTCAGCCCCGTCGATTGGGCGCCGCGCTGTGACGGGCCGATGGTCGTCGTGGTCGGTGATAAGGAAAGCGATGAGTTCAAGCGCCAAAGCCATAATCTGGAAGCTGTCTGGCGTGCTGCGGGTGCTGATCTGACCTATCTGGAGGCAGAGGGGTGCCACCACTTCACAGTGGTTGAGGCGCTGAACAATCCTGACAGCCCGGTCTTTCAGGAAACGCTGCGCATCGCCCGTTGTGAGGGGATGGGATGAGCACGGTTACGGCTGACTTCCTGATTGTCGGCGGCGGGATCGCCGGGGCGATGCTCGGTCATCGTCTTACCCGCGAGGGTGCCTCGGTTGTGATCCTGGAAATGGAGGATCGTCCTGGCTATCACAGCACGGGCAGATCGGCGGCGGCGCTGATCGAAAGCTATGGTCCTCCCGGCGTTCGCGCTCTGACAGCCGCCAGCGTTGATTTTTATGAAAACCCACCTGACGGGTTTACGGAAACACCTCTGATGCGCCCGCGCGGCATGCTCCTTTGCGCCACCGCAGCGGATACCGATGCGCTAGATGACGCGGTTGCGGAGCTGCCGACGCTGGAGCGCATCGATGAAGCGCAAGCCCTTCGTCTGCACAATGGGTTGAGGCCGGGTGTATTCGAAGGCGGCTTCGCCTATGAAGCGTCTGTGCGGGACATTGATGTCGAAGCGATCCACCAGGGCGCGCTGCGTAGCTTTCGCCGCCAGGGTGGCGCGATCCATGTGAATGCAGAGGTTACGTCCGCTGTGCGGGAAAGTGGCATCTGGCGACTTGAGACAAAGGCGGGCGGCTTTGAGGCCCCGGTTATTATTGATGCGGCTGGCGCCTGGGGTGATGTTCTCGCGCAACGCTGTGGCGTTACCCCAATCGGGCTTCAGCCAAAGCGGCGCAGTGTCGGTGTTGTCCAGGTTCAGGGCGGGCAGGCCCCTGTCGATCCGCATTGGCCAATGGCGCTCAGCGCATCGGAAACCTGGTTCTTTAAACCGGATGGAACGAATCTCTGGTGCTCTCCCGCCGATGCGACCCCAGTCGACCCCCATGATGCGTGGCCGGATGATATGGACATTGCCATGGGCATCGAAGGGATGTGCGACGCGACCGGATATGAGATTGAGAAGCTTGTCGGCAGTTGGGCGGGCTTGCGGACCTTTACCCCGGACGGAGAGCTCAGGATCGGCTTTGATACTGAAGTTGATGGGTTTTTCTGGTTGGTCGGACAGGGTGGATATGGCTTCCAAACCGCACCGGGCGCCACGGAGAAAGCAGCGTCCTTGCTGCTGGTATGACCCACAAGGGATAGTGTGTATGCCGGGTTGACTAGGCAAGATGTGCCGCTTTTGCCCGGCAGATGATTCCGGCTAACACATTGAAAATATTGCCCATTGACGGTTGAGGTCATTCCGTGATTCAAAACATCCATTATGACTCTCGCAACCGAACTTCGCCGACGCTCGCGTCAAGTCGCGCTCCCAATCTTTGGCGCCATCGTCCTGCTGTATTTCGCCTATCATACGATTCAGGGCGACAGGGGACTTTTGGCCTATATGCGTCTTGGAAACGAAGTTGAACGCGCGCGTGATACGCTCGGCCGGTTACGGCATGACCGCAATCAGCTGGAATTGCGGGTCTCTCGCCTCAAAAGCGGCAGCATGGATCTGGATCTTCTGGAGGAACGCTCACGGCTCGTCCTCAACCGGGTTCGTGATGATGAGGTCGTAATTTTCCTGCCGACACAGCAGTAATCAAAGCCTGTATTTGACCTCTCCGCAGGGCGGCGTATAACCGCCCGCTCAGGTTCACTTTGCGGCAGACAACGGAAACTCAGGCAATGACGCTGGATAAGACCTATCAGCCCGACACGGTTGAAGGCGCGCACTACGCGCGATGGGAAGAAGCAGGCTATTTCAAATGTGGACGGCGGCCCGACGCTGATCCCTATACCATTGTCATACCGCCGCCGAATGTCACCGGTAGCCTTCATATGGGCCATGCGCTCAATAACACGATCCAGGATATCCTTGTCCGTCATAAGCGCATGCAGGGCCGCGATGTTCTCTGGCAACCGGGCATGGATCACGCCGGTATTGCAACGCAGATGGTGGTTGAGCGGCAACTCGCCGCCGAAGGCAATGAATCGCGCCGTGAAATGGGGCGGGAAAAATTCATTGAGCGCGTATGGAAGTGGAAGGGTGAATCCGGCGGGGCGATTACCAACCAGTTACGGCGCCTCGGTGCGTCCTGTGACTGGAGCCGCGAGCGCTTCACGATGGATGACGGGCTTAGCAAGGCCGTCCTGAAGGTCTTCGTAGATCTTTACAATGATGATCTGATCTATCGTGACAAACGTTTGGTGAACTGGGACCCGGCCTTGGAGACAGCGATCTCTGACCTGGAAGTCCAGCAGATCGAAACCAAGAGCCATATGTGGTTTTTCCGCTACCCTGTGGAAGGAGAAGACGGCGTCTTCCTGACCGTTGGGACCACGCGGCCTGAAACCATGTTGGGCGATAGCGGCGTCGCGGTTCATCCGGATGACGAACGCTACAAGCATTTGGTCGGAAAGCACTGCATCTTGCCGCTGGTCGGGCGGCGCATCCCGATTGTGGCTGATGAGTATGCCGATCCGGAACAGGGCTCCGGCGCGGTGAAGATGACGCCGGCCCATGACTTCAACGATTTTGAAGTCGGCAAACGGCACGATCTTGAAATGATCAATATCCTGACGCCGAAAGCAGCGATCAATGACAATGCACCCGAGAAGTATCGCGGCATGGATCGCTTTGAAGCCCGTCGGGTAATTGTTGAAGATCTCGAGGCACTTGGCCTTGTTGAGAAGATTGAACCACTCGCCCACGCCATTCCCTATGGCGATCGCGGCGGTGTGCCGATCGAGCCCTATCTGACCGATCAGTGGTATGTAGACGCCAAGACCCTGGCCAAGCCCGCGATTGAGGCGGTTGAGGAAGGGCGCACCAAGTTCGTACCGGAAAACTGGACCAAGACGTATTTCGAATGGATGCGGAATATACAGCCCTGGTGTGTGTCCCGTCAGCTCTGGTGGGGACACCAGATCCCCGCATGGTATGGCCCGGATGGCCAGGTCTTCGTGGCATTGACCGAGGACGAAGCGCAGGCTGTGGCTGATGCGCATTATGGCGCTTCGACAGCTATTACGCGGGATGAGGATGTACTGGATACCTGGTTCTCGTCCGCCCTCTGGACCTTCTCGACCCTTGGGTGGCCGGAAGAGACGCCGGAACTGGAACGCTATCACCCGACCGATGTGTTGGTAACTGGCTTTGATATCATCTTCTTCTGGGTTGCGCGGATGATGATGTCGACCCTGCATTTTAAGAAGATCGAGCCGTTTCACACGGTCTATGTCCACGCCTTGGTCCGCGACGAGAAGGGCCAGAAGATGTCGAAGTCTAAGGGGAATGTTATCGACCCCCTGGCGCTGATCGACGAATATGGCGCGGATAGCCTGCGCTTTACGCTGACCGCTCTTGCGGCGGCCGGGCGTGACATCAAGCTGTCGACGGATCGGGTGGCGGGTTACCGCAACTTCATGACCAAGCTATGGAACGCCGCGCGGTTCTGCGAAATGAATGGCTGCGCCTATGATCCGGCCTTTGATCCAAAAGCCGCTGAAGCGACCCTCAATCGCTGGATTTTGGGAGAGTTTGGCAAGACCCGCGATGCGGTCGATACCGCGCTTGAGACCTATCGCTTTAACGAGGCTGCCGGGGCCATCTATCAGTTCGTCTGGGGCACCTTCTGCGATTGGTATCTGGAATTCGCGAAGCCGCTTTTCGCCAGTGAGGATGCAAAGGCGGCAGCGGAAACCCGCGCGACGGCTGCCTTAGTCCTGGAGCGTGTGTTGCGCCTGATGCATCCCATCGCACCATTTATCACGGCAGAGCTTTGGGACCACCTGAAGGGGGCGGAAGCCGCCGAAGCAGAGCCCCTGATGGAAGCGCAATGGCCTGAAGAGACTGCTGCCACCATGGTTGACGCCGGGGCAGAGGCTGAAATCGGTTGGGTTGTTCGGTTGATCTCCGAAGTGCGTTCGGTCAAGGCGGAGATGAATATCTCGCCGGGGACCAAGCTGCCTTTGGTAACGGTTGGTCTCGGAGCGCAGGCGCAGGAATGGATGGACCGGCATTGGCCGTTGATCCAATCCATCGCCCGGATCGATAGTGTTGAAACCGCTGATGTGCCGCCGGAAGGCTCGGTCCAGTTGGTGCTCGATGAAGCGACCTTGGCGCTGCCGCTGGCGGGTGTCATTGACCTGGCGGCGGAGCAAGCGCGGCTTGAGAAGGCGATTGCCAAGGCGGATCAGGAAATCGGCAAGATCGAAAAGAAACTCTCCAATGAGAATTTCGTCGCCAAGGCACCGGAAGCCGTCATTCAGGAAAACCGGGATCGCCTGAGCGAAGAGCAGGCGGCGCGGGCAAAGCTTTCCGAAGCACTGGAACGGGTGAAAGCGGTCGGGTAATCACCGACTGCCCACCGGCGCCGATACTCAGTGTTGCTCGGTCGTCTTTGCGCTTCCCAGACTGGGTGCTGACGCGGTCTCTGGGCTCGCTTGCAGTTCAGGTGCCAGCGGGACAGGAAGGGCGGTTGCGTGCTGTCCCTCTGTGCCGACCTCAGTTGCCTTCTCGAACAGACCACGTTCCATGAAATGTGGATTGGTGCGGGCGCTAGCGATGTCGTCACCGAAGCGGCAGCAGACATCTTCGCCTTCGAAGATGACTTCCCAATCGGCGCGAGGACGGGAGGTGATGCGCGCTGCAATGCCCTTGGCTGTTGCCTCCGGATCCCGGCTATCGTCGCGTAGGGAGTCGGGGAGCTGGATCAGGGCACAGAACTTGGTCCAGAACCGCTGCTCCAATGCGGCGACGGAAAGCCAATGGCCATCGGCGGATTGGTAAAGTCTGTAGCGGGGCGAGCCACCTGTCAGAATCTCCCGTCCCGGGACCGGGGAACGCCCATCCGCTTCAAGCGAGCCAAGGCCGAGAAACTGCCAGCAGAACAAGTTATCGGCCATGGCGATATCGAGCTTGCATCCCGTGCCGGTCGCTTCGGCCTGACGCAAGGCCAGAAGGATGTTGATCACGGCGGGCAGGCTGCCGCCGCCGATGTCAGCGATCAGGCCTGGTGGGATGACCGGCTTTCCCGCATCATCCGCGCCTTGAGCCAGCAAACCGGTTTCAGCGATGTAGTTGAGGTCGTGGCCTGCCATCTGTGCGAGGGGGCCGGTCTGGCCATAGCCGGTGATCGCGCAATAGACGAGGGCCGGATTGACGGCGCGCATCGCCTCGTACCCCAGGCCCAGCCGGTCCATCACACCGGGTCGGAACTGTTCGATGATGACATGGCTTTCTGCGGCCAGGGCTAAGGCGGTTTCTTTCCCTTCGGGTGACTTGAGGTCGAGAGAAAGGGACTGCTTCCCCCGGTTCAACAGCGCGAACCAGATTCCCTCGCCTGAAAGCTTGGGACCCATATGGCGCATCTCATCGCCGACACCGGGGCGTTCCAGCTTGATGACCTCCGCACCAGCCTCCGCAAGGATCAGGGACGCGAGGGGACCTGGCAAGAGCGTGGAAAAATCCAGCACCCGTACGCCTGCAAGCGGAGCTCGGGCTTTGTTCGCATTGTCTGTTTTAGCTTTAATCATATCACCGGTAAGTGTTCCAGCTTCCCCAAGGAAACTCAATTCCGTATTGCATGAACTTGCGGAGGCGGGCAGGCTTTCCTTATGACCAAGCCTGAACACAAGAATGATTTCGAAGCGCTCTATAACCTGCGCGATCCCGGCCCCTATTACCGTGGACTAGAGCCAGCAGACTACCGGATGCCCGGCGTTGTCTCAGGCCTGATCCGGGCGTGCGGGGAGAGGCTTAGGGCTGCCCGTCGGCAGGATGCGCGCCCGTTGCGGCTGTTGGACATTGGATGCGGTTTCGGCGCGGTTGGTACGCTGCTTAGGTATGACATCGGCATGCGTGATCTCTTTACCTATCATGGCGGACATTCTCAGGCAGATCGCGGCCCGTCGGCTTGGGAGGCCGATAAAGGGTTCCTGGCAGGCAAAAAGCGCGATGTTCCCCCGATGGAAATTGCCGGACTGGATATCGCCGATCGTGCCCTCGATTACGCAAAGTCAATTGGCGCAATCGATCAGGTATTTGCGGAGAACCTGGTCGCGAATGATCCCAGTCCCGCGTTGATTGATTGGTTGGCAACGACTGACATCGTGATGGAATGCGGGGCGCTGGCTATCCTGTATGAGCCGGGCTTTCGAAGAATGATCGAAGCGTCGGTACCGAATAGACCCTGGTTCCTGCTATGCCCGCGACCCGATGCGGATCGTACGCCTGTCGTCGAGACCCTCAATCGGCTTGGATATCAAGTCGAGGAGCTTTTGGCGCCGACCGATTACCGAAAATGTCTCTCCGCGCGCGAAGAGGCCGAGGTGATATCCGTCGCCGCAAAGCTGGGTCGGGAAGGGGCGGATGCCTATTCAGGTGGATATCTCCAGGTACCGATCCTGCTTTTCCGGCATCAAGACGACTGTGACGCATCGGTTTCTGATTTATTGCAGGGATGGCGTGACGAAGGTGCGAATAGCTAGCCGCAGATTTTCATCATAACGTAAACGCGGCCATCGCCAGTATTATTGGCCGATGATGACACCTTGTTCAGGCTGATTTAGCTGGCCTGATTGCGGCAGTAAGACCGAATTGCTGGAAGACGCCGACCCGTTGATTGTCGGCTGCTGAACGGGCGCCTGTTGGGTCGGTGCCCCAATCGTTCCGCGCATCAGGCCGCGCAATTCCTCGCCCATCTCAGTCTGTGTTTGGCTGATAAAGAACCAACTGCCGCCCGCCAGAAGACCAACGGTCACGCCGAAGACCAGAACCATTGTCGCCAGGATGGCCGTCGTGAGCTTTCTTTGACGACCCAGGTTATTCACGTCTGAGACAACACGGTCGAGTTTGCCATCCAGTTTCGAATGGCCGGAATTGGTTTCGGACTGGAGGCGGATAAGGGCAGCGGAAAGATCCGCGCGCAGAGCGCTATGCGCTTGCTGCACAGACTTTGATTCAGCCGCAACAATACGCAGGGCAGCACGAACTTGCGCCTCCACTGCGGACAAATGCGCCCGTAATTCTTCCCGCGACAGGTCAGTCATCGGTTCGGCTGTGTCCCTTCCAGCCCAATTTGCACCGCCGGCATTTCCGGCATGAAACGTCCTCCAATAGAACAGCGCCGCCGCATAGCCTCAATGCCATTGCTGCGGCGACTATTGTTCCAAAACAGCCGTATCTTGCTTCCCCATGCGAGATACGACTGAAACGCCCATAAACCTATATAGACACTAAACTTTATACACCCAACTGTGAAAAAAGGCTATTCCATCACAACATATGCCTTTTTTGATGGAAATGTGTGCGTCGCCACATAACTTAAATCCACCAAAGAAAATCTGAGCTTTCCCACGTTACTTATTGAAATTTAGTAATAAAAATAATTCCTCGTGATGCCGCATCTGTATAAGTCATCCTGAGCCGTTTTTTGGCGGCAAGGACGAAACGGGTACGTAGCTGATCTCTCGAAGCATTTTCTTGCGAATCGCCTGTCGGTAACCGGCATAGTCATTCGCAATCTCGATAAAGGCGCGCGGCCCCCCGATGACCTTATTCTTGAAATAATAGTCCAGTGTTCGATCCTCATGAAGGATGACGAGGCCATTGATCGTTATTCCGCGTGCCAGGACTCTTTCTCGCATTGGACCAATATCAGGTCCGTTGTTTGACCGGCCATCGCCACTGATATCGATGATCTTGCGAAAGGATGTGTAGGGGGCTTGCGCCATGGCATCTGCGCCAAAGGCGATGGCGGCGGAAATCGAGGTGCCGCCGTCTCTGGTCAGGCGCGGTGTCACAGAGATTTGGGCGGCGAGCAGTGCTGCGGCGTCGGGGCCATCGACTTTCGTCCAGGGCACGGCAATGACTTGTGATAGCGAACTGGACCACTGCATGACCGCAATTGCCATGGCGCCAAGCGGGCCATGGGCGACGGCCTTTTGTATTTCGGGATCAAGCAGCGCTGTCGCAATACCCTTGCGTTGAAGGTCATACTCCCCGGCATCGACGCTGTAAGAGCAATCGATGGCCAACATGAGCATCAGATCGACCTCCTCAGCCGCCTGAACGGGTCTTGCCACACCCATGACCGCCACACCCATGCCTGCTGCACCCATGGCCGTTGCACCCGCGATCAGGCTACGTCTGGATATTGTCGCCAAATCTCTTACCTATAGTCTCAGCCGAAAACGGTTCTTGAGCGGTTGTTTATCCTGTGTTGTGTAACATTGCGCCGGGAAATGAGTTTCGAAAAGCCCTGCCATGCGTGAAATAGCGGAGATGTGAAGGGGAATGCGGTTGTTGATGTCGGCAGCATTGGTGCTGGTTCTTGGCTATCTGGCTATGGTGGGCGCGCTCTATTTCCTCCAACGCAAGCTTATGTACCACCCGGATTTTACGCGCCCGATGCCGGCGGAGCTGGGGTTGGAGGGTGTTGCGCCGGTGACCTACGAAAGTGGGGACGGGCTCGATCTATTCGCCTGGTGGTTGCCGCCCGGGAGTCCAGGAGCACCGGTGATCCTCTATTTTCATGGCAATGCGGGGACCCTAGCGGACCGCGAGGATAAGGTCAGACACTTCAAGGCTATGGGGTGGGGCGCTTTGATGACGACCTATCGCTATAACGCTGGCGTTGGCGGTGACCCAACGGAAGACGCCCTGTTAGCCGACGCCGGTCGCGCGGTATCCTGGTTGGAAGCGCAAGGTATCCCCAAAAGCCGCGTCGTTCTTTTCGGGGAAAGCTTGGGTTCTGGGATTGCGATATCCCTTGCTGCAGACGGTGTTGGTGCCGCTGTTGTGGTGGAAGGTGGCTACGATGCGGTGATGGCTGTCGCTCAGCGGAAATACTGGTTTGCTCCGGTGGCCTGGTTGATGAAGGACAAGTTTGATTCTCGCCCTAAGGCGCGGAAGTCGAACAAGCCAATTCTTATCGTTCATGGGGAGCAGGATCCGATTATCCCACTCTCTCATGCACGGGCTCTCTACGCCGCATCAAACGAGCCGAAAGAATTACTCGTTTTACCGGGCAGGGAGCATGTTGGGCTCTATGATCATGGGATGAAGCCTGCGGTGGAACGGTTTATTTCTCAACACCTTGCGCCTGATGAGTAAGGGCCGCATAGGCTTCGGGCGTATCCACATCCTTTAGGATCGCGTCCGTCTCCATCTCTACCTCGACAACGCTTTCCTGGTTGGCGCCGATCAGATGTTTGGCCCCGGTATCGCCATCAACATCGGTAATCTCGGCAAAGAAGCGCCGTGCGAAGAGTACCGGGTTGCCGCGCTTACCTCGAAATGTTGGTACACAGATGGTTCGGCCTTCGGAGGGATCGAACGCCGCGATGAGCTTTTCGATCTCCGTTGCTTTGAGATCCGGCATATCGCCCAAGCAGACAACGGCGGCATCAATATCGTCTGGCAAGGCCTCGATCCCGCGCTTCAGGGAACCGCTGAGACCTTGGGCATGCGCTGAATTCTCAACAATCTCGTCGAAGCCGAAAGGGGTGATGGTTTTGCTAACACGCTCTGCTTCATGGCCGGTTACAGCAATGCGGAAGTCGACGCGACTATTGGTAATAGCTTCCGCCACATGGGCCACCATCGGCTTTCCATCCAGATCCAGCAGTAGTTTGTTTTGCGCACCCATGCGGCGGCTCTGCCCTGCAGCGAGGAGAAGGGCGGCGATGCGCGGGCGGGTGGATTTTGCTGCCACGGCCTCGGCACGAGGAAGCGGGCGGGAGGGTATGTCCTTCAACAAGCCGCCGACTCCCATTCCGGCGATATCCGCCGGGCCGACTGGAATGTCTGCTGCGATCCTCTCCATAACCCAATCAACGCCATTGAGCTTGGGGGAGCGGGCGCATCCAGGGGCACCGATGACAGTGGTCGCGCCAATACTGCCAAGCAGCATAAGATTGCCCGGATCGACCGGCATGCCGAAATAACGTATTTCGCCACCGGCTTCCTCAATTGCGCTCGGGATAACATCCCGCGCATCGGTGATCGCTGAAGCGCCGATGCAGATAATGATCTCTGCTTCATCTGAAACCGCGCTTTCCAATGCATTCTTAAGAGCATCGGGTGCGTGATCGCATCGTCGTTCCGGTATAGCGAAGGAACCGCCAAGTCGATGCACCCGGGCTTCGGTGACAGCGGCAGTCTTATCGAGGACGCTCGGCTTCACACTGGGCAGCACCGTTTGTACCACCGCGTAGCGCTTGCTTTGATACGGCTTCAGGGTGAAGGCTGGATTGCCCGGATGGGACAGGATTGCCTCGGCCTCACGAACAGCGCTTTCCGGGACAGCAAAGGGGATGATCTTCAAAGTGGCGATGATCTGCCCCGGCTCAACCGCTGCATAGTCGGGCAGGGTGGCAAGGGTGATGGCGGGGTCGATACGGTTAAGGGCATTCACTAAGCCAGCATCGACCCTGAAGACCCCGGCTGTGTCAGAAGAAATATTGACCCGACCCGTGAAGGGCGCCCCTGTCTTCATGTTGGAAAGTGTTTCTGCTGCACCGCTTAGAACATCCGCGATCCTTTGAGCTGCCGCGTCTTCATGCACATCATCAGCCTCGAGACGCGCAACGATAACACTCTCAATTCCCGCTGAGGTCAGAGCGTCCACATCCTCCTTGGATAGCAGGCGTCCCTTCTTGAAGCGGGACGTGGGAAGATTGGTGGCATGGGCGAGGATTGCGCCTTCCGCCTCTGCGACCGGCGTGGGGCCGAACTTCATGCTGCATCCTTTGGAGCACGCAGGGCCTGAATAACTTCAGCCAAAATGGATGTGGCGATTTCGGCGGGAGAGACCGCCCCGATATCAAGCCCGATGGGGCCACTGATCCGGTTGGTTTCCGCCTCGCTCAGCCCCGCCTCATTGTGCAGGAGGTCTAGCCGTGCAGCATGGGTTTTCCGGCTTCCCAAGGCACCGATATAAAAGGCTTCAGACCGACAGGCGATCTCCAGCGCCGGCTCATCAATCTTCGGATCATGGGTCAGGGCGACGACAGCGCTGCGCCGATCCAGCGCCAGGGTGGTGAGAGCGTCGTCCGGCCAATCGCGATTCAGCGTGACGTCCGGAAATCGCTCTTCCGTTGCCCAGGCGCTGCGCGGATCAATCAGGGTGACATCAAATCCGGCGATCTTGGCCATTGGTGCCAAGGCTTGCGCGATATGCACGGCACCGATCACCATCATCCGCAATGGTGGATTGAAAGTGTTGATAAAGTAGGAGGCCCCCTCAATCTCAACGCGTTGAGCCTTGTCTTTCCGGATGGCATTGGCGGCAGCGTCTAGCAATGCCGTATCGAGTGGGAGGTCGCCGACGGTTTGTGCATCCTCGACGACCAGCGCCGAAGTCCCATCCGAAAGACGGGTGACAACGGCCACGCGGTGCTTGGCGCGTCGGGCTTCGTTCAGCGCTGTTAGGACGGCGGCTTGCATTAGTCGTTCAACGCCTCCACGAAAACCGCAATGCTGCCGCCGCAGGCGAGCCCTACTTCCCAGGCCATTTCATTGGAAACACCGAATTCCAGCAGCTTTGGCGGCGCGCCTTGCATGATATCCATCGCTTCGGCAATCACAGCCCCTTCGATGCAGCCGCCGGAAACAGAGCCGACAAAGGCCCCGGTATCATTGACGGCCAATTGGCTTCCGGACGGACGGGGGGAGGAGCCCCAGGTCGAGACAACACTCGCCAAGGCGACTTTGTGGCCGGCATCGCGCCATGTTTCGGCGGTGTCCAGGACATCGTTTTCTGCTGTCACGTCACCTTTCCTCCCTCAATCAGCTATCGCAATGGCCTCGTGTCAGGCGGCTTTCTGACGCCATTCGTTCATTTCCCGCATCGGCGATCCATGTTCGTCTGCAATCAAGACCTCAGCAAGCTGCATAAGGCTTGTCAGATTATGCACCGGGCGAAAGGCATCGACATGCCGGATCATTGTTCTTGCCCCCGTCGCGCGTGGTTCATACCCATCAAAACGCAGCAAGGGATTGAGCCAGATGAGCTTCCGGCAGCTTCTGTGAAGCCGGTCCATTGCCCCCTCCAGGCCATCGCCGCCCTCTCGATCCAACCCATCGGTGATCAAGAGCACGATTGGGTTCTGACCGAGAACACGGCGTGACCAATCCTTGTTGAAATTTTCCAGACATCCGCCGATCCGGGTGCCACCAGCCCAGTCTTCAACCGCTTTCGATGCCCGATCTACAGCGACATCCGGATCTTTCTGGCGCAGCAGCCGGGTGATGTTGGTCAGGCGCGTGCCGAAGAGGAAACTGTGGACCCGATCCCGGTCACTCGTAAGCGCATGGAGAAAATGCAGCATCATCCGAGCATAGCGATCCATCGAGCCTGAGATATCGCACAAAACCACTACCGGCGGCGGGCTGCGTCGGTGTTTCCGGCGCTTCAACTGCCAAACACCATCGGGGCGTTTGGCCGCTTCACGCAAGCTCGCCCGGAGATCGGCGCGGTGACCGCGTGGGTCTGCTGCGAAACGTCGGGTCGGAACCGGTTTGAAAGCGAGGCGGAGGCGCGCAATAGCTTGTCTTGCCTTCGCGAATTCATCCGCCGTCATTGTCTCGAAGTCCTTTTCCGCCAGGACGTCTCGGTCAGAGTGGGTGAGCGCCGCATCCAGTTCGATCCGATCATCTTCCTCCGGCTCCGGCATCATGGCGTCTTCATTCATCCGGTTCTTGGCGACAGCCTCTGCCACCCGATGCGAGACCTTGGGTTTGTCGTCCTCGCTATCAGTCTTCAAGGTGGGGAGCATCATACTCATCATGCGCTTAAGCAGATCCGGATTGCGCCAGAAGATATGAAAGGCTTGATCAAACACGTCGCGTTGATCACGGCGATTCACGAACACCGCATGCAGTGCCCAATACAAATCCGCCCGACTGCGCAGACCGACAGCCGCCACGGCTTCGACTGCGGCCAGTACCTTGCCGGGGCCAACCGGCAAACCTGCATCGCGAAGAACGCGGGCGAAATGCATGATATTATGGGATAACTTCCCACCATCTTGAGGGGGAGGCGGGTCCGCTCGCGACGTCATTACCCGGCGGCTCCTTTGGCCAAACCGGCCTTTACCTCTTGCAGAATCTTCGCGGCTTCAGACCCTTGAATGCGGGCGATATCATCCTGGTATTTCAGGATCGTGCCCAATGTGTCGTTAATCGTCTCAGGGTCCAGGGACAGGCGATCCAACTCAGTAAGCGCCTGCGCCCAATCGAGCGTTTCCGCGATGCCGGGATTTTTGAAAAGCTCCAGACCGCGTAGGGTTTGGACAAAGCCGACGATCTCCCGACTTAAGGCATCCGGCGCTTGGGGTGCCTTCACCTTTAGAATGGCGAGCTCCCGATCAGCATCCGGATAATCGACCCAGTAGTAAAAACAGCGCCGTTTGATGGCGTCGTGGATTTCGCGGGTGCGGTTGGACGTAATGACGACCAGCGGTGGAGTTTCCGCCTTGATCGCGCCAATCTCAGGTATGGTGACCTGGAAGTCGGATAGCACTTCAAGAAGGAAGGCCTCGAACGGCTCATCCGTGCGATCCAACTCATCAATCAGCAGAACAGGGGCGGCTCCATCCTTCGCTTCTAGCGCCTGCAGGATCGGGCGCTTGATCAGGAAACGCTCGGAGAACAGGTCGGCCTCCAGCGCCTTGCGATCCGCATTGGCACCAGCTTCGGCAAGCCGGATTTCCAACATCTGACGGCTATAGTTCCATTCATAGACGGCAGAGGCGAGGTCCAGCCCTTCATAGCATTGCAGGCGGATCAAGGGGCGGTCCAAGGTCTCTGAGAGGACCTTTGCGATCTCCGTCTTACCGACCCCGGCTTCGCCTTCCAAGAATAACGGACGCCCCAATCGGAGAGACAGAAACAAAGCCGTAGCCAAGGATCGATCAGCAACATAGTTGCCTGCGCCTAAAAGGGTTTCGACCGCATCAACGGATTGGGGGAGGGGGGAAGGAGCCATAGCGTGTTCTGACCTGATCTCGGTGAGATGTTGATATCACATGGTTAGATTTCAGACCTATAGATAAGGTGCTGTTGGCATCGCCTCAAGCGCGACGGTGAGCACCTTCTACGCAGCGCCTTCCATCCACCAGTCAAACGGCGCCTTGCCGACTTTCTGGTACTGTTGGAGATAGTTCAGAACCAGCAGGCGGTTACGCTTGCAGGTTTCCGCCATGCCTGCAATGCGGTGCTGTTCGAAAACCTTCTCCGCTTCATCGAAGCGGCTGATGGCCACTTTGAAGCCCTCCGCATCATTCTTGGCTTTGGAGATCAGGTAGAGCGCACTACCCAGGTTGTTGATGGTACGCGCCCAGCCGGTTAGGTTGGCGTCTTTGGAGCGAACCTCAGTCGCATTCGTGTAGACCTGGGCGGCCCAGGTAATAAACTCGGTACTGCGAGAGATCTTGCCCATCAGGATAAGCAATTGCCCCAGCCCATTCATCACATCGGCCCAAGGTTCTGCCATCAAGCGTCGATCACAGGCTTTTAGCGCCGTTCTGAAGGCCTGTAGCCCTTGTTTGCAGTCCTCGATATCGCCGCTATCGAGGGCGGCGCGGTAGTGGATCGCGCCAAGACGCGCCCATGCCGTCACATATTGATAGGGTGTATCGGTGGGGTCGAAGCAAGCAGCGGCTTCAGCACAGAGCTCTCGCGCTCTTTGCTTCTGGGTCGGATCTTCCGAACGTTCAGCTGTTGTGCTGAGCAGAATGACCAAGTGAAGCAGAATGATACCGCGTAGCCGCGGTTGGTTCGTATTGCTAAGGGCAGCCAAGGCAGTTTCATAAGAAAGAAGCGCGTCCCGATAACGCCCATCCGCTTCCGTCATTACAGCCATGCGGGCGAAGATACATCCTAATACAGAGAATTGACGCGCCACATCTTCCGCAGCGAGCCCGTCGATCGGCAGGGTGTCCAACTGCTTGATGGATGCGAAATCTGGCGGCATCAAACGGTGGAACAGATTGGCGATAGTCGGGTCTCTGCTTTGGGATGCTGCGGCGATGGCGCAGGCGAGGAATTCCCGCCGTACATGGTCGCTTTTATCTGTTGGAATGATCAACTCATCCAAGGCGGAAAAACCACCCAGTTTCGCCTCATCATCAGGCCAAGGGGCTAAAAATCGAACTCTTAGATGACTGCCATCCGTCCGAACCATCAGTGAAAGTGGAAGTCGTGCGGCAAGGGCTGCTTTTCGAACGATATCGAAGACACCTCCCAAAGGGGCAGTGTACTCACTTCCTACAATTTCGATTTCCGGCGCCTTCGGGCACGCGGCTTGGGTTGGAAGCAATCCGTCCACTAATGTCATCAGTGTCTTGCGAGCCGAATCCTTTTCGTCGCCGGCTGGGTAGGGGAGAAGAAAGGAAATGGCGCCCGGCACGGAGGTATCGTTAGGGTGCGCGGCGGCCGGTTGCGTAAGTGCCTCCGCCAACTCCGGCGGTAGAGAGCGTTGAGGGCCTTGAACCGACGTATCCGTGAGCTCCGGCGGTTGGGGCGTTTCTGTTGCGAGAACCTCAAGTTCCGAATCCGGTGAGCTGACCTCGGTTGTATCCAAGGTCTCGCCAACCGTTTCTTCGGCTGGAAGTCCCCAGGTGTCGCCATCGAACTTGCCGGAACCGCTAACTGTTGGGCGGCCTGCAGCCTCATTCTCGACCAACATCGTAGTATGGCGTAGCCGCTCAACAAGCTTGCCCATCACCGATGCGGCGAAGGCAGGGTCCTTGCTGATTGTGCGGAGGAAATGATCTCCCCTGATTGCCGTCAGGACGCAGGGTCCTTTTGCAGATGCCTTCGCAGATCGGGGACTGCCGTCAATGACGCCCATCTCGCCAAACAGCTCACCGGTATCGAGCACGGCGAGTTCGTGACGCGTCCCGCCGATCACCTTTTCGATGCGGACCTGACCGTTTTCAATAATGAAAGCTTGGTCGCTATCCGCACCTTCATCAAAGATGACAGCGCCGTCTTTTAAACTGAGACGTTCGCCTTCCATGTTCCCTGCCAGCTTGATTTCCCCCCAGACACACGCAAACGCTGCGTCCCTCGCAATTAGCTTTCAAGCTTAATCATGTGCGAGGCAGGCGCCTAAGCAAAATAGATAGAATGCATTCTTGCCAAGGGAATGGCTGGTCTAGAGGAAGGGGAGGACCCGGGGGTAGCGCCGAGTTATTTCTGCCGCCAACTTCCACTTTCTGTCTTGAACCAGTATCCGCCAGGGGCTTTTTGATAGATCGTCTTGGCATAAATCCGGCCGACCTGATCTGCAGAGGTGCCCTCGCTTTGGGCCTTGGAGGTGTAAAACTGTTTTCGTTTCTTGTTTATATCGGCGATCAGGGATTTGACGGCGCCTGTTGCGCCACCGGCATCCCTGATTTCGGCATAACCATCGAACCGTTCCCCAACCACACCGCTGGCACGCGGGCCATCCAAGGGATCCGCCAGCGCCGACCCGCTCGGGGCAACGGCAAGTGCGACCATTAACGCAATAAAGCCCGACGCCAGAATCTTAGCGAACCGGCGGATGCGCTTTGGGGTTGGATTAGAAGATTGGGTTGGTTTCGACATCTTCTTCAGCCTGCTCTTCGATACGAAGGCGGACATCCGCCTCCAGTTTGACATTGAGGTTGATCGTGATTGGCTCAGCCGGCGCAGTAACCTTGACCTCCGGTGAACATGCGGAAACTAACAACGGCGTCAGAACGAGCATTGGCAGCCATCGTCCGATCTTGGTCATGCTCACTTTGGACAGACTATGCACGTTCTGTGTTCCCTTCATCCGCAGGCAGTCATAAGTCTGCCCGCTTCCGGCCATGAACGTGAGCATAGCCCGGCAACTAAGGCGAAGCAAAGGCGGTGTCGTGACGGGATCGGGGCGGGAGATCGGGGGAGGATCGTGATGATGCCGGGAAGAGCGTAGCAGCCCTATTGCGCTTTGCTGACAGCCTTGCGCAGGCGGTCCAAGACACGGTCTGTCGTGCTGAAGGCCTGTTCTGCCAATCCGACGATTTTGTCAAAATCGGTTTCGAGATTGATGTTGATATTGAAAACCCTGCCGTTTTCAACTGCCGGGCTATGGCCGCTAAGGGATATACTGATAACACCATCTTGGCCGGGGATGCGTGTGATCCCGAGCTCCAATTTCTCGTATCTGAAATCCTTCAAGGCTTCGATCATCAATTCCACATATTCGTGATGACCGCCGAGTGCTTGCTGCACTGCCGGGTTGTCTATCCGGATAATGCCACCGGATGCGGCTGTTAGCTGCCCGCCTTCGATTGCGAAACCATCGGGGGATGACGAAACAGGAAGGGAGCCTGAAAGAATACCGGTGGCAAACACCCCCTCCAGATCGATAGCCGCGACGATGGGGGTTAACCCGATGTCTGTTAACCGAACCAAACCGTCAAAGCTGTCATTCTCCGGCTCATAAAGGGCGCTCAAGATTGATCCAAACCCACCGAAGAGCGGAAAGCGTGCTTCTGGAATTCTGACGGCTGCATTTTCGTCGAGACTGAATTGACCATTGACGGGTATGACCGCGACCCCGGGGATATCGATTGTCACTTCAAATTCGCGGGGGCCGATTGTTGCGGGCGGACGGGAGAGGTCGAAGGCAATGTCACTGATAATATTGCGCAGCTGGGCCCCTTTGTTGCCGATGGCGATCTCATCAAGTTGCAGATTTGCACGCCCGATCGGCCCATTTGGCGTCATGGTCACGGTGGCATTCGCCGTCAGGGTTCCCGCAACGTTGTTAATCAACTCCGATAAAATTGGACTGATATCTCCGGGTTGCGTTCCGTTGGGGGTAAATTGAATAGGGGCGGCGGCTACTCTGATCCGTGCAGGTTCCGTTTTGGGCAGCGATATGTCGATATCAACGGCTGGTGCCGCGCCGCCTGGCGCGAGTGTCCCGATGATAGAGATGTCGCCATTGCGGTTGTTGCGAACTTCCAGCGCGATCTCACCGGGGCCGGAAATCAAGTCGTTCCCATTGAGTCTCAAGCCCTCAGCCGTTGCATTCATACTGCCCTGTTCCCCCCGCCAGTCCATGGTGAAGGTGAGCCCGCTCAACGCAGTTGCTGGTTCCGAAAGCGTCAATGCGGGGGTTTGGCCAGTGATGCTAAGGCGCCCCTTTGAAAGTCGGGTATTAAGAAGTAATTCGTCAAAAGAAACGGCTTTTTCGGCATCCAGACCAAGCGTAAGCGGCGGTATCGCAAATGACGCCCGAAAAGCGTTATCCGGTAATCGAAATTGGGCCGCCCGGTTGGCTAGGGTTAGTGAAAGGGACTCTGGCAACGTTAATTCGCCGGCTTCTTTCAATGTGATCTGATCCAGGGTTAGTTTGCCTCCACGATAGACAATGACATTTGTGTGGCCGTCTGGGGTCTGTTCCAACTTTCCCGATAGGCGAAGCTTGAGCTTGGTTCCGGGGATTGGCGTCGACTTATCTGCCTGGGCCGCAGCGGTCATGGAGAAAGAAGAATGTGCCGATAATCCCCCTTCGTTTTTCTGTCCGACGGTGATGTCGGAAAGTTTGATTTGCGCAGATGATATGCGGCCAGGACGGCTGGGAAGGAGCGGGGCGCCAACTTCTGCGTTTTGAAGGCGAATATCGATGCTGCTGAGAGCGGCATTTAAGTCGCCTTGTTCATCCAGTTCGACCGTGATGTCGGGTATCCTGACACGTGCTTCGTCCAGCTTTGCACTGCCGAGGTCTAGCGGTCCGGTATTCAGATTGGTGCCTTCGAGCGCCAAAGACAGCCCGTCAGGACCAACGGTAAGGTCTTCAAGCTTTGGCAGGTGAAGCTCGATTGATCCGGAGCTCGCGACCAACCCTAACTGCCCAGATACGAATAGCTCACCAGATGGTGCCAGTTGGATTGTCATGTCGGCGGGATGTGCTGACGATCCGGCACTTATGGAAACAGGGCTTTCTAATACTGACAGATCGAGCCCGTCGATTTTTGTGGTCTCCCAAAGCGGTGATCTCGTTGGATGAACTATGGCGGATAGGACCTCTGACCCCCGAAGATGGATCGTGCCTTCATCGAACTCCAGTGTCGCGCGCGTTGATAGCTCTCGCCCTTCGATGTCGAGCGTGTCGATTGCCGGCAGGCGATCCGCCTCTGCAGAGAGGATGGCATAGCCGGACAGGCCTTCTACAAGAGTGGCACGACCGGCGGGTGTCGATAGATCTGCGGCCAGCGCCGCCGGGGCTATACCCGCATCAATGCTGAGGGTCAGTTGCCCCTTGGCAGGAGCATCATAACCCAGATGTCGGGCCCAACGGGGCAGGTCGAGGATCAAATCACCGACCACATCCGCATCTCTGGGCAGTCCATTGGCTTCCTGCCCCTTTAGCGTGATTGACAGGGCGGCGCTATCATTACCGTTCCGGGACCGCCCCAGAAAATCGACAGAGAGAGGCCAAATATCGGGAGCATTCGGCGCTTCGATGGCGAGATCGATATCGACAACGTCCTTTGTTGCTGAATTATCGATGGCAACTTGGGCCTCTTCTAACAAGATAGCGCGAACCGGCAGGGGTGGAAGGACAGGTGTCTGTGATCCAGAGCTGTCATTTGTCGACGTCGTGTCGGCTTTTGGCACCGGGAATCCTTCGATGGAGACCACACCTGCGTTGTCGACGGATAGGGAGAGACGTAACCGGCTCAAGACAATCTGGTCGATAACGCCGAATTGCCACAGGCCGTCCGGGTCGTACTCGGCAGAAATTCGCTCCAAAACCGTATGGGAGCCGATCTGGATTTCTTCTATGACAGCGTCGGTCAAAGAGAGTGTGGTTACGTTGAAATCGACCTCAACACCCAAGGCTTGCTTGGCGAGTTTTGGGCCCAGCGTGTTTAGCAACTCGATCCGAAAGACCAGAACGGCCAGGATCAGATTGGCCACGATCAGCAGCAGGTTGAAGGCTATGCGGCCGGAACGTGCCAAAGCAAAGCGATCAGAAGATGTTAAGCAAAGAAGCTCCAAGCCCGATCAAGATAATGATCAGAACCCAGGTAAATGGCCCGAAACCCCGCGTGGCCTTAATGTCCTTCGTCGCTTCGACAGCAGCTTGCGTCGCCTCTGCCTTCAGGTCCGGTGTGGCTTCGGGGGGAGCCTCCCCCTCCGGAATTGGATCGGGGGCAGGTTCTTCTACCGAAACTGTGGCGGGGCCGGGGGAAGGCGGATCGATGTCTGGTGTTGCTTCAGCGGCGGTGTCATCTCCGGGACCGCTTTCTGCCGCCGGCGCGCGCGCAGCGACGGCCTCTGAGAATTTCTCGAAGAAATCATTCGCATATTTCTTGGCGGTCGAATCGATAAGCCGCGCGCCGATCTGTGCCATCTTGCCGCCGACCTGCGCATCGACCTTATAGGTCAGAATGGTCTCGCCGCCGTCCTCGGCAAGTGAGACATCCGCGCCGCCCTTGGCGAAACCGGCGGCCCCGCCTTTGCCTTCTCCAACAATCGTGTAGCTTTCAGGTGCATTAATGTTTTCAAGCTTTACGGCACCTTTGAAGACTGCGCTGACCGGGCCAACCTTGGCTTTCACCGTCGCTTCGAACCCGCCGTCTTCATCGCGTTCGAGAGATTGGCAACCTTTGATGCAGGCCTTTAGAACCTCTGGATCATTCAGCGCGTCCCAAACTGTTTCGCGCGGTGCCGGAATGCGGATTTCGCCTTGCATGTCCATGGTCGTTCGTTCCTGATCGGTTAATCTTGATCTCGATTGGAGAGTCTGAATTGTTATAAACTCTGTCTCGCTTGAGGAGACAGTAGCGAAGGGCGCTTTGGGAAATCAAGCTTTACGGTCTATATACGGCGCTTGGAGCCAATCAAAATAGCGTTGAAGCTCGGTTATCGGTCAATCCTCAAGGGCTGATGTTAAGAGAAAAGTGATGGCAGCTGATAAGAACAAGAGGCGGTTTCGGGCAACAGCGCCCTTGATTGCGTCGTCCTTGGATGCGGCGGTATGGCTACACGACCGCGGGCGCCGTGGCGACGGACATGTCCAAATGCAGCAGTTGCATTGTCTACTCTATATGGCGCAGGGAACCTATGCGGCCGTGAATTATGGACGCATGCTGATACCTGCTACCTTTGTCGCAGAAGACAACGGGCCTATTGAGCCGACCGTATTCCATGCTTTTGAGGATGGTCGACCGCCCTTGTCGCCAAGACGGTTGGTGCCCCCGGCAGAGAATTTCTTGAGCAGCATTTGGCGGAAACTTGGCCATCACTCAACAGATCACTTGGTCAAACGTATCAGGGAACACCGGACATATCGCGAAGCCTTGGCGAATGAATCCGGTACGGTCATCCCGCTTGATTTCTTTGCGGATGACTTTCGCGAACATAAGCCGCCGGGCGCCAAGAAGGTCAAAACACCGGATGGGCGCGCCTTGGAAAAATGGATACCAACCGCAAAACCGGCAGGTCGAGAGCTCTAGAGACTGCAGGAGCAGGGTACCATAGCTCGAAGTGTGGTGGGCTTTTTTTGAACTACAAGGTCTGCCATAGTTCGCGGATGATTAAGACTTTGTGCGTGTCTCGGGTTTGAGACGGCGAACGGAGCGAGGGGGATTTTCGCGTGACACTCTTTAAGACCGTCGGAACGGTTTGCCTGCTTGCCCTGCTTTTTGCGATGGGCGCCGGCGCTAACGAAGCCTTTGCCGCCGGGGCCGGTGCCCCCCATCTGGACGGCGGGCAACTTGGATTGCTATGGGTCGTTCCCTTTGCCGGCATGCTGTTGTCGATTGCACTCTTTCCCCTGGTTTTGCCGCATTTTTGGCATCTCCATTTCGGAAAGATTTCCGCCTTTTGGGCGATTTGTTTCCTGGGCCCTTTCACCCTGCTGTTCGGTTGGAATCTAGCGCTGTTCGAGCTGCTGCATGTAATGTTTCTTGAGTATATCCCCTTCATTATTCTGTTGCTGGCGCTATTCACAGTCGCTGGCGGTGTCCGTCTGAAGGGGCGCCTGACCGGGTCACCGATCGTCAATACAGGTATCTTACTTCTAGGAACTGTTATCGCGAGCTGGATGGGAACGACTGGGGCGGCGATGCTGTTAATCCGTCCGATCATTGCTGCGAATGAGAAACGCAAATATCGGGTTCACACGATTGTTTTCTTTATTTTCTTGGTGGCCAATATCGGTGGATCGCTGACCCCGTTGGGGGATCCGCCGTTGTTCCTCGGGTTCTTGAAGGGAGTCTCTTTCTTCTGGCCGACGACGCATATGCTTCTGCCGATGGCAATGGTGTCGGTCATCCTGCTCGTTATCTACTTCATTTTGGATACGATCCTTCTTAAGAAAGAGGGAGGGCTGCCGGAAGCGGAGCGCGGAAAACCGCAGGAAGCCTTGGGCATTGAAGGGGGTATCAACATTCTCCTGCTTGGAGGGATTGTTGCGGCGGTCTTGATGTCCGGTACCTGGCGTCCGGATGTATCCTATGAAATCTTCCACATTCATATCGATCTGCAGAATGTTGCGCGGGACGTGGCGTTGCTCGGGTTGGCAGGCCTTTCCTGGATCCTCACGTCACGGGACAGCCGGGCGGCGAATGGATTTACCTGGTTTCCGATTGTTGAGGTTGGAAAGTTGTTCGCCGGTATTTTCATTACCATCGTGCCCGCAATCGCCATCCTTAAGGCTGGTACCGATGGCGCACTTGCCGGGATCATTGATCTGGTCAGCAAAGATGGGCAGCCGGTGGATTCGATGTATTTCTGGGCGACGGGCGTTCTTTCCAGTTTCCTGGATAACGCACCGACCTATCTTGTGTTCTTCAATACCGCCGGCGGAGATGCAGAATCCTTGATGGGGCCAATGGCATCTACCCTGTTGGCTATTTCAGCCGGCGCCGTCTTTATGGGGGCAAATACCTATATCGGGAACGCGCCAAACTTCATGGTCAGGGCAATCGCTGAGGATCGTGGCATCGCCATGCCCAGCTTCTTCGGTTACATGCTATGGTCGGGAGCAATCCTGATACCTTTGTTCTTGCTGACAACCTTCGTATTTTTCCTGTAGAACGTGTCAGCGATTGTTTAAATTTGCCAGGACGAGGGATATTTTACCGCTATGAAGCCTATCCTCGGATTTGCTGATCTATGGTGGGCGCGCTTCGGTGTGCGTCCTCCCACTTTGCCGAAAATGACCGGTACTCCGCTTGTTGGTGGGATGCTGCGGCGTGCAAGCTGCCGTAGTTTCAAGCCGGAACCGGTTTCAGAAGCATTGATCAATCTGGTGCTCGGCGTCGCGCAATCAGCGCCATCCAAGTCGGATCTGCAACAATACTCGATCATCGTTGTTGAGGACCCTGCCAAGCGGAAGGAAATCGCCCGATGGTCCTCCATTCCGGATTGGGCGGGCAAGGCGCCGCATCTATTTATCTTCTGCGCCGATATCCGGCGGCAACAAGCGATCAGCCATTTCCGGGATAAGAAACATAGAAACAATACCTTGGACCATTATACGAATGCGGTGACCGACACCTCTCTCGCGCTTGGCTTTGCAATCTCGGCGGCTGAGGCGACAGGGCTGGGATGTTGCCCTTTGAGTGTCGTTCGCAATCATATTGAAGAGGCAACAGCGTTGTTCGAGTTGCCTGATGGGGTATTTCCACTTGCCGGCCTTGCGCTAGGGATGCGGGACGAACGCGATCCACGGACATTGCGTTTACCGCCGAATGTGGTGGTGCACCGGGACCGTTACGAGGACACCGGTCTTAAGGCCGAGATCGATCGCTATGATGATCGGCGGCACGCGCGGAAACCAATCCCCCGGAACAAGCAAATTGAACCCGACAGACATGGCACTTCAGATCGTTATACCTGGTCTGAAAATGCGGCGCGGCGACTATCCGTGACCGAGCGTGAAGAGTTTCTGTCTTTCCTTAAGGGCCATGGCTTTAACCTGGATTAAGGTCCGCGTCTGACATCATGGTTCATCTGGAATGGGGGGCATGGAGGCGAAGCCACCGTGTTTTTTTGCTTCTGCGATCAGCCAATCCATTTCCTTGAAGGCCGCATCAATGCTTGGCCAGCGTTGCTCTCCGAGGGGGAGGCGAAGTACCGCTGCGGTTAGACCAAGAAGTCCGAAATCTCGTTTTTCTCCGTTAAAGTCTTGTGCGAAAACCTTGTTTTCCTCTTGCTCCTTGGCGCTGTGTAGGCAACGGCAATCGCGGGTGCCGCTTGTCACTATGTTTTTCACGTCATCATCAAGCGTTTCGTAATCCTCAATGCCTGACAGGATGGCGGTAAAACTGCCGCTACCCAAGTAGCCGAGGAAAGCCTTTCTGGGAAGGAAGTAGCGACGCAAAGAATCGGCGACCACCTGAATTGCGCGGTCTCCTTGCCGGAACCCGTGGGCTGTGTTGAATGACGCGAGGTTGGATATGTCGAAGCTTATGATGGCCGACGGGCTTTGCGCGTTATCTAGGGTGCGTGAGATTTGTTCGACGATTGCATTGACGCTGGGCAGCGCGGTCAGAGGGCTGCTTTCTTGATCCTGCGACATCAATTTCTCGTTGGCCAGACGCAAAAGCGTATCCGAATCCAGGAACCCGATATAATCAAAATTTTCGGTAATGATCAGCCCAAGTGATGCTTCTGCCGATGCGTATACCTTCAGGAGATGTTCGATTGATGTATCGATCTCAGCACCGGGGCAGGGCGCGACATGGTCCTGGAAACGGCGAAAAGCAGCACCGTCATCCAGATTGGTATGACCTTCCTGCAAATAGATAAATCTCTTTAGATCGGGCTCTCTCAAGATACCGACGGGAGCACCATTGTCGTCCAGGACCGGAAAAACGCTTGAGTTCCGGTTCTTCCGAAACGTCTCGGTCAGCGCGGACTGGCTGTCACGAACACCAATCGTCGGCGGCTTTAGCAATCGACTGCGTATCGAATCCGCATCCGTTATCCGGCGGCGCCTGTCGCGACGGTTCGTCTCAAGGACAATTGTGTAGACCGGCTCCATTTCGCGCGGACTCATTGTCGGCTTTGCGACGTAATATCCTTGGGCGAGGTTGCATCCGATTGCCTTACAAGCCAGGAACTCGCGCTCTGTCTCGATCCCCTCGGCGATGATCGTTGTCCCAACCGAATGGGCAAGGTTGACGATTGCGGAAACGAAAAGACGCCTTCTAGAGTCCCGATCGATATCGGTAATGAAGTATCTGTCTATTTTGATGAAATCGGGCTGATGCTCAAACAGCATCTTCATTTCGGAAAAGCCCTGGCCATAGTCGTCGATAGCAAGTTTATAATCGTGCTGTCGGCACATACCCAATGTGTCGGAGACATGCATGGCAGACGCGTTGTCATATTGCTCTGACAACTCCAGCACCAGATTCTCGGGGCGTATGCCGAACCTATTGAGCACCCCACCGGTCAGATGCGGATGGTAGTCGCGGCTCTCAAAAATCCGACCGTCCAGATTATAGAAGAGATGCGCGTCACGCCCGGCGTTTGAGTTCGCAAACTGACGAATAGCGATCTCCCGCAATACCATATCAGCTTGATGGAGCACGCCTTGCTGCCAGGCGCGATCAAAGACTTCTGAGATGCTATTAAACCCGGCCTTATCATGACCGCGTAGAAGGGCTTCAAAGCCAAAGGTCGCACCGGTCTGAATGTGGACGATCGGCTGCATTGCGAAATGAATATTGTCTTCTAATGCTTTGAGCGTTTTATCGCTTTCGGCTTCGCTTTTGTCGTCATCGAACAGTAGATGAGCCATTGCTTCACATTCCTCGCCGACGCCGGTTCGTTGGGTAGACCAGCTATCAGGCAAGGTTAATGGCAGACTCGTTAAATAAGTCTTACCCTTGAGAAGATTTTGAGCGGTGGGCGAGCGGTGAGAAGATAGTGAACGCGGTCACCGGATGGCCCGATAGGGAAGCAAGGGAACAGGGGGCTCCGTTTCCTCGATCAGGCATTGGACGAGCTCTGCGGTGATCGCGCTGAGGGTTAAGCCATAATGGTTATGACCGAAGGCAAGCAAGACGCGCGGATCTTTCTCTGATGCGCCGATGACCGGGCGAGAATCCGGCAGGCTTGGCCTGCAACCCATCCATTTCTCTCGTGGTTCTGCATCGCCCAGGGACGGCAGCATTGCGCGTGCCATTGCCGCCTTCCGTTCAATCAATTGATAGTTCGGCGGCGAATCCGGATGGCTGAGCTCAACCATCGACGTTACCCGTAGACCGGCCTCCATCGGGCAGATAACGACGTCAGTTTCACCCCAGACGATAGGGGCGTGCGGTTGTTCTGAAGGCGTGTCGAACATCAGGTGATAACCGCGTTCGGCCCGCAACGGAACATCCGTGCCCAATTTGCGTGATAAGCGATTGGAGAGGACGCCTGCCGCAACCACGACTCGATCCGCGTTGATTGCCCGCCCATCGGCAAGGATGACGCGTGGGCCGTCCTCAGACGTTTCGATGTCAGCAACTTCCGCTTGTTCGAATGTCGCACCGCGTGCCGTCGCCTCGGCAACCATGGTTTCTGTTAGGCGGCGAGGGTTTACGCAACAGATCCCATCCGGTTGCAGAAAGCCGTGGGTGAACCGGGTCGATAAGGAGGGCTCATATTGGCGCAAGGCGTCCTGATCCAGGATATCATAGGGGCCACCGCGGCGGTCCAACACATCGCGAAGTTCCGCGGTGCCGGTGATTAAGTTTTGCTCGCTCTCAAAAACTTTAAGCCAGCCACGGGGCCGGAAAAGTGTTTCTGCAGCGGTCCCGCGTGATAACTCCCGCCATGCTTCGGGAGAGCGAGAGGTGAGGGCGTAGAGCGCGATGGAGTTTGCTTCTGCACGCGACGGCGTACATTGCCCGATGAAGCGCGCCAACCAAGGCAGGAGATGCGGAAAATCCCCCCAACGAATTGCCAGGGCGCTATTCGGATCCATCAGACGGCGCGGTAAACTCTTCAATGCGGACACCGTGCCGAGCGGCATGGCCCCCGGCACAATGCCGCCCGCATTGCCGTGACTAGTGCCGCTGCCCGGTGTTCCCTTATCGATGATCGTGACCTGATAGCCTGCGCGGGCCAGGCGATAGCCTGTCGCAGCGCCGACGATACCTGCGCCGATAACGACGACCGAGGACGGTTTTTCCATGATAAGACCTTGAAGGGTGACGGTTGCAGAGTGCGTGAGTATGCCGCCCTCTTTGTCGGATTGCCAGCAGTCTGTTTTGTTCAAGCGCCCTTATTGCTGTTGGAAGTGCTTGATTAGACTGGTGAAGTTTTCGTCACCCAAACCACCGGAAATTGCTTCATCAAGGGTCTGATTCATGCGGGTCGTCATTGGTAGGGACTGCCCTGCTTTAGACGCAATTTCAGTAACATAGCCGCCATCTTTCCTGAGTAGGTCAATCGGAAACATGGGGGGAACATTGCCGGCGATCATGCCCCTGGAGGCCATCGCCGCAAAGCCGCTCAAGATGGGGGAGGCTTCCAGGATTGCGATGCATCGTTCGAGGTCCAGCCCGGACTTCCGCATCATGGGAAGCAGTTCCGCCATTGCGGCGACTTGAATGCCCAGCAAGGCATTATTGGCAAGCTTAAGGGCCGCCGCATGCCCACTGGGGCCGACCGGGACCGCTTTTGATCCGATCGTTTCAAGGACGGGTGTGGCCCCTGCCATCGCGTCATCTGTTCCGCTGATCAAGAAAACAAGCTGTCCCGCTTCCGCTTGGGGGCGAGATCCGGCGATTGGCGCATCAACCAGACTGACCCCAGCCGTCTCCATCGTGGTGCTCAGCATTGCAATATGATCCGGTGTAACCGTGGAACACTCAATCGCAAGAGCTCCCTTATCCATTCCGGCCAGCGCGCCGGTTTCCGGGTTCAGCCAGACATGTTCGGAGGCGTCGTTATCGCGGACAACCGCGATGGCTATGTCCGCGCCTTTCGCTGCCTCCCGCGGCGTTTCCGCCCGGCGTGCCCCTGCATCTATCAGGGGGGCTGCTGTTGATGCCGTGCGGTTCCAGACGGCAATATCATGGCCTGCGTCGATCAGGTGTTTCGCCATCCGGATACCCATCGCACCCAGGCCTAAGAAAGCGATTGTCGTCATGTCCTGCACTCCTTCATGTGGCGGGCCGGAATAAGGACCGGCTTGTGGACTTAGCTATAGCGGCTCTGCTTGAAACGATACAGCTGGTGGGGAACAAAACATTCATGTAAATTCTGCAATAATGGATATAGATGATCTTAAAATATTGCTGGATGTACAGCGCTTTGGAAGCCTTTCTCAGGCTGCACGGGCGCGCGATCTTGATCCTTCAAAGCTGTCGCGCGTGCTGTCGAATGCGGAGAAGGAGCTGGGATTTCGCCTATTTCAGCGGACCACGAGGCAACTGTCTGCGACGGAGGAAGGACGCAGATACCTGGACCGAATTGCGCCTCTGGTCGATGAATTAACGGATGCGGCAACGGCGGGACAGGAAGCCCAGGGCGATCCGCAAGGGGCGCTGCGTATCACGGCCTCTGTTGCATTTGGCGAGGTGTGGCTGCTGCCCCGCATTGACGCAATGCTTCGGCGTTACCCAGGACTTTCTATCGACCTGCGATTGAGTGATGCGCAGTTGGATTTGGTTGGGGAGGGGATTGATCTCGCCGTTAGAATGGGGCCTCAGGCGGATTCAAGTTTAATCGCGACCAAGCTCATGGAGACACGATACCGTGTCTTGGCGCATCCGGATTGGGTTGAAGCGATGGGGTCGCCATCGGTGCCGTCAGACCTTTCTGAATGCGACTGCGTTCTTATGACCCTTGGCGCTTATGGAACGCGTTGGCAATTTCGCTGTGGGGAGGGAGAGGCGCAAGAGATCCGCGTTTCGGGACGTCTCAGAGTTTCCAATGCCTTAACGCAGCGAAGTGCCGTGCGTCGTGCTCTCGGGCCCGGATTGTTGGCGGATTGGCTGACAGAGGCTGACCGTGCTTCAGGTTCTCTGGTCGATTTGTTTCCAGATTGGACCGTGGGCGCCGGCGATTTCGAATCGGCAGTTTGGCTGCTCTACCCATCCCGGGCCTATATGCCCAGAAAAACCGCGTTGTTTATAGAAGCGCTCAAGCAATCGGTCGTCTGAAGAACACGACGGCCTTCGTGCCGCCATCCGTTTCGCGTTCCCCCACGGATTCAAATCCCATGCGTTGATGAAAAGCCATGGAGATCGGATTCGCTGGTTTAGAATTTACCTCGCAGGTGACAGCGGTGGTGTGTCCGGCCGCAGCAGCGAAAAGGTCGTCATAGAAGGCGCGGCCGACACCCATCCCTCGGGCTCCCTCACTAACCATGATGCGATCCACATACCAGAAATCATCATACCGTTCACCGAACCAGGCGTAGTTCAAGCTGGGGTAGTCGGCACCCGGCGCATAGACCAGCAGCGCGCCGACCGGTGTGCCGTCCGCCGCAATTGCAGCCCGTGCATGAGCGCATTGTGGGATGTAGTACTGGAAACGCTCCGCCGGGACGGAGTTTACTTCCGGTACATTGGCTTCATTCAATGTATGAAACCAATCCATATCGGCGATTGGATCGATGGAGCGGAGGGTCAGGCCGCTCATCGCGCTTCCCTCCGCGCCATGAAGGCAAGGCGCTCAAACAGATGCACATCCTGTTCATTCTTTAACAGCGCGCCATGCAGTGGTGGGATCGCTTTCGTTGGATCGGATTCCCGAAGCACCTCTGCTGGAATATCATCGGCGACCAGCAGCTTGATCCAGTCCAAGAGTTCCGATGTCGAGGGGCGTTTTTTTAGGCCCCGTACATCGCGCACTTCAAAGAACAGCGTAAGCGCTTCTTTTAGAAGGCGTTTCTTGATGTCCGGAAAATGAACCTCGACGATCTGCTCCATCGTTTCCAGATCGGGGAAGGAGATATAGTGGAAGAAACAACGGCGCAGAAAGGCGTCCGGCAGTTCTTTTTCATTATTGGATGTGATGATCACGATGGGACGTTGCTCGGCCCGGATTACTTCCTTGGTCTCGTAGACATGGAATTCCATCTTATCGAGCTCAAGTAACAGATCGTTGGGAAACTCGATATCCGCTTTATCGATTTCATCGATCAGCAGGACGGGGGCGGGGTCGGAGGTAAAGGCCTCCCACAGCTTTCCGCGCACAATATAGTTCCCAATATCATGAACCCGGTCATCGCCGAGCTGGCTGTCACGCAGGCGGCTTACAGCATCATATTCATAAAGGCCCTGCTGAGCCTTTGTAGTCGACTTGATATGCCATTCGATGAACGGGCGACCGAGTGATTGGGCAACCTGGCGGGCGAGCTCCGTCTTACCGGTACCAGGCTCACCCTTTACCAATAAGGGACGCTCCAACGTGACTGCTGCATTGACCGCAATCGACAGATCGTCAGAGGCGATATAGCTATCCGTTCCCGTAAACCGCATGTAAGGATATCTCCTGAAAATTTGGGTGCGCCCGGACCCTATGACGCGACGGTTTCGCGATCAAGCGGGATGCCAATCAATCATGTTTTTCTAGTCCGAGGGTGATGCATTACTCGCCGGCGGATGTTGGCTGGGCCTTGCGGTCGATTGCTTTCCATCCATCTGTGCCAAAGGCCTCCAGAGGCTCAAATCGGCGCTTGTAGTCCATTTTCGGACTGCCCGGCACCCAGAAGCCGAGATAGATATAATCTTGCTCCGCCGCTGCCGCGACGCGGGAGAGAGACAGAATGATATAGGTGCCGAGGCTCCGGCCCGCATCGATGGTAGGATCAAAGAAGCTATAGACTGCTGAGAGGCCATCCTTCAGCCGGTCAGAGATACAAGCACCGATCAGTTTTCCACTTGGATCACGCCATTCGAAGATTGTTGTATCGACTGGGCTCGCAACAACCAAATTTGAAAAATCCGTATAGGACATCTGCGCCATATCGCCATCACTATGCCGGGCCTTCACATAGGCGCGGAAGAGGGCGTATTGCTCCGCCGTTGCATGGGCCCCGACTTCGCTGACCGAAACCTCGGCATTTCGGTTCAAAATGCGCCGGAATGCCTTACCCTCCCGAAGCTCTTTTACGGGGAAACGGACAGGAATGCATTTCTCACAGCCGGGGCAGGCGGGGCGATAGACGATGTGATGAGACCGGCGAAAACCATTCGCACTCAAGTGATCAAAAACATCCTGGGAATCAGGGCCATTCAGCTCATGGAAAAGCTGCTGCTCCACCCGGTCCGGCAGATAGGGGCAAACCATCGGTCCGCTGCGATGGAAGGTCAGGATATAGGGGGGCTTACGGTGTGCGGTCATGGGGTGTGGCTCGCCTATTTCCCGTCGTCATTATGAAAATAGGCCGATGCCATGGCGCTTGAAATGGACGCAACGTCCCGCTGTACCCGGTCCAGATACTCATGCATCCCAAAGTCGATGATATCGTCGATACTGAATTCCTCCAGCTCGTGCCGTGCGCCATCGATAAGAACGGCAACGTCTTCGCCGCGGGATAGTCGGAAACTGACGATCAATTGGGTCACCAGATTCGCCAACTCGCCAATGCAGCATCGAACTGAGCGGGGGAACTGATTATTTCGGATCATGAATTCAGCGACAATGCGGGGTGTCATTGTGCGTGGATGTACCCGCCGGAATGCGTGATAGCCGGCAGCAGAGCGCAATAAGGCGTTCCATTGTGAGATATCTTGCGGCGAACCGACATCATCGACACGCGGCAGGAGCGCATGATACTTCACATCCAGCAGCCGTGTTACCTGATCAGCACGTTCCAGGAACTTTCCGATCTGGTAGAAATACCACCCCTGATCACGGTAGAAGGTGCCTTCCGTGATTCCGGCATGGGCCTGGCAGCCCAGCTTTACGATCTCGCAGTACTTCGCGACATCCAGAGTGTGATCCGGCCCTGCGGGCATGTCCTTCAAGCGATTATGGAGCATATTGATATGCGTCCACATTTCGGTCGAGATCAGCGGCCGTAGCGCGCGTGCGTTTTCTCGTGCGGATGCGATGGAGGAAATGATGGAGGTCGGGTTCTCGGCATCAAGGGTGTAGAAATAGACGACAGCGCGTGGGGTTGCGCGTGGATACCGCTCAGAAAACTGTTCTTCATCCGCATTCAGACGCACGATGGCGTCCCAATTATGCCCGCCAGTCAGATCATCCCGGGCGAAGGATGCGTTAACATCAATCAGCCGCGCGAGATTTTCCGCCCGCTCAATATAGCGCGCCATCCAGAAAATTGATTCAGCATATCGGGCGAGTAGCAGCATCGTCATTCACTCAGCACCCAGGTGTCCTTGGAGCCCCCGCCTTGCGAGGAGTTAACCACGATGGACCCCCGTTTCAGGGCAACCCGGGTCAATCCACCGGGTAGGACCCAGCTATCCTTCCCCGTCAGACAGAAGGGGCGTAGGTCCACATGCCGGGGTTCCAGGGCGCCATCAATCAGGGTTGGGCAGACAGAGAGGCTGACCATCGGTTGGCTGATGAAATTGGCCGGGTCATCCTTCAGCTTGGCGCGAATGTCGTCCAGTTCGTCCTGGCTCGCCTTCGGTCCAATGACGATTCCGTAGCCCCCGGATTCGCCTACCGGCTTCACCACGAGGTCCTTTAGATTGTCGAGCGTGTATTGAAGGCCTTCAGGCTCTCCACAGATATTGGTTTCGACATTCGGGATAATCGCTTCTTCATCGAAATAATATTTAATCAGGCGTGGCATATAGGCATAGATCGCCTTGTCGTCGGCAACGCCGGTCCCGATGGCATTGGCGAGTGTAACATTGCCTTTTGCATAGGCCTGCATGATTCCCGGTACGCCCAGAAGGCTGTCTTCGCGGAAGGCGAGGGGGTCCAGGAAATCATCATCAATCCGTCGGTAGATGACGTGCACGGGGGCAAGGCCGCGCGTCGTGCGCATATAGACCTTGTCTTCCTCGATCACCAAATCCCGCCCTTCGACCAGGGGGACGCCCATTTCACGCGCAATGAAGATATGCTCGAAATAGGCTGAATTGAATACGCCCGGTGACAGCAGTACGACCTGCGGGTCGTCGACACCTTCCGGCGCGACGTCATGAAGGGCCGCGTGAAGCTTTGCGCCATAATCATCGACCGGGCGGATGCCGATGTCTTCCGCCATGTCTGAGAAAGCGCGCATCATCATATGGCGGTTCTCAACCACGTATGAGACACCGGATGGGGTTCGCGCATTGTCTTCCAGCACACGCAAGATGCCGTCTGAACCACGGACCAGATCTGTCCCGCAAATATGGACATAAACACCGCCCGGTGGGTCCAGCCCGATCATGCTTTCGCGATAGTTCTTATTCCCCAGAACCAAATGCGCGGGAATGATGCCGTCCTTTATGCACCGCCGTTCATGGTAGATATCGTGAATAAAGGTGTTCAGAACCGCGACACGCTGCTTAATCCCCGCTTCCAACAGATCCCATTCTTTGGCCGAGATGACCCGCGGGATGACGTCAAAGGGCAGGATACGGTCTATCGCTGTTTTTTCAGTATAGACAGTGAAGGTGATGCCAAGATTATAGAGCTCTTGTTCAGCCGCTTTGGACCGCGCCATAAGGTCGGTTTCTTGAAGCTGACGAATGCGTTTCTGAACCGCTTTGGAGGGGGCCGGCAGGTCTGGTCCACCGCCAACAATCTCACAGTAAAATCCGCTTGGATCATATCCGTTGATCCCATCGGTATCGTCAGCCATGTCGTCCCATCCGGAAGTCTCCCCAAGGGTGCGCTGCACCATAGCCTTAAGTATGAGACAAACAGGTCATATGACAACTGTTTTACGGAATTTCCGTGAATTTTACCGATGGGCTCGCCAAGACAGAGCCGTTTGGTGCTTACAGGACGTCCTGGCGATCAGCACGGATGACGATACTGCCGGTTAGGATATCGTGAAGGCATCGGCTTCGATCATCAAACAGCGCCCATAACAACAACAACCCACCTGTGAAGGCCAATGTGACATAGAACAGGGCGAATAGAATAACCGCCTGAACCAAGGTAAGCCGTCCGCCCCAGTTGGAAACAACCTTCAACCCCATGATCCGTTGACCAATAGTGGCTTGCGTTGGGGAGGAGACAAGAAAAGCATGATACGCGATGGGGAGCAGAGCCAAGAACGGCAATAGGAAGGCAAAGAGACCCAATGTTATGAAGACGAAGACGTAAACGGCACCTGATATGGCGAGAAGTATCGCTGCATCGATCAGATAGGCCGCGACGCGACGCCCGATTGTTCCTTCAAAAAGGCTGGGATTATCGAGGGAGAGAGCACTTTGAAACCCTGCATCGTCATTTTTGTGCTGCTCAACAGGCATCGGATCCAAGCGCATACTTCTACCTTCCGTCTTTTGTCTTTGTTAGAGGCTTATGTGGGAAGGCCGGGGGATATTCGCAAGCTTTGCCGTATTTTTGATCGCTCTATGCGTTTCGAAGAACGTTACTTGTTAACAACCGATGGGGGTGGTTGTCCGCGTCCCTTCGGTGCTTGCCGGAGCAGGATCACGGTCATCCGTCTGTTCGAGGGGGAAGCCGGGTTTTCAATATAGAGCGGTTCTGAGTCTGCTTTCCCGATGACCGTGGCAAAACGCTGGGCGGGTAGTGCAACTCTCTGCAGTTCGCGCCGCGCAGCATTTGATCGGTTAAGTGAAAGTTGCCAGTTTCCGGTTTCTCCTGGCGTGCGGGCCGTATGGCCCGTGATCGAGATTTTGTTGGGCAGTCTCGCCATGTACTCGCCAATGAACTGAAGCGCCAGGCGCCCATGTTTTGTTAATTTGTCAGAGCTTGGGTCAAATGACGCTTCGTCCCGGTTGTCGACAATTTGAACACGCAACCCATCCTCAGTCACATCTACCCGTATGGACTGATTTAATGTTTGAAGTTCAGGCGGCAACTCATCGAGTGATTTTTCGAGCAGTTTCTTTTGGGTATTGAACCGTTTCTCTTCGGCTTCGGCATTAACAGGACCGGCGCTGCCCGTACTTTCTTCGTCATTGATGCCGCTCTTATTCTCGTCGGTTATTAACTCACCATCAGCGCTCGTCTCGCTATCGCTGCTGGAGGCCGCCAGCCTGTCATCTGTTGGGCCGGGGTCATTTGTTGTGACCCCCCCAAACAAGCCATCAGACCCTGAGTTTCCGGCGGAGGTTTGCGTGGTCGGTGTGAAGAAGTTTGAAATACCGTCCAGAACTTCCTGCTCGGTGGCATTCAGCAGCCAAAGAAGTAGGAAAAACGCCATCATCGCGGTTACGAAATCCGCATAGGCAACTTTCCAAGCCCCACCGTGATGTTCGTCAGCGGGGACTTTTACTTTCTTCACCAGGATCGGTTTGTCGGACATGTCGATTATTCGTCCGGCAGGGGTGGTGGGGCGTCAAAGCCGAGTTCGGGCGGGGCACTTTCGTCGTCGGCAACTTCACCATCGTGCGTCGGCTCCGGCGGCAATGGAATATTCCGGGTGATCACGATACTCACGCGACTGTTTTTTGCAGCGTCCGGGTCTTTCTTAGAAATAGGGTCGGTGTCCGCGACGCCGGAAACTTCAATAATGCGCTCAGATGGTAGGCCGACCCCAACCAACCATTGTCGGACATTCGCCGCACGATCTGAAGAAATCTCCCACTTCCCGTAATCTGAACCATCGCTGCTGATCTCGGCGCGGGTGTGACCGGTAATCGTTATACTGTTATCGAGGCTTGCGACAATTGTCCCGACGAGCGCCAAAAGCCGTCTTGCGCGAGACGCCAGCTCCGCCCCGTCGTCGACGAACATGCTCTTCTTATCTTGATCGAGCAGCTGCAGACGCAGGCCTTCCGGCGTTTGTTCGATTTGCAGACTTGAGAGCAGATCCTGTGAATCCGGGCTTTGTGTGATTGACTGCCGAAGCTTGGTCATCGCCTCGTCGAGCAATTCCTGCTCTTCTTTCTGCGCAGCCGCGTCGCCTTTGTTTACCTCCGTCGAATGAGGGTCATCCCGTTTCTGACCGGTTTGGTCACCGGCCTCTTCTTGTCCTGAAGTTGGCAGCGGGATCGCCGCGGCGGGACGGGAGGTCAGGCTGCGAAGCGCCCCTTCCATTGAAGCGATACTCTGCCCTGCCAAAGTGCCGCCGGAACCTTGCGCTTCCGCGGCAATGTTCGCCGGGGCGAAATAGTCGGAAAGACCGGTCATCTGATCTTCTGTTGATGCGTTCAGCAACCAGAGCAACAGAAAGAAGGCCATCATCGCGGTTACGAAATCGGCATAGGCGACCTTCCAGGCCCCGCCATGGGCACCAGCCGGCAGCTTGATCTTCTTCTTGATGATTGTGAACTCTTCGAGTTCACCATCCAATGCGTCAGCCATGATAGAGCCTTCGCGGTTGCTTGTTTTGCAGGTTCATCAAAGAGGCGGCAGGCTTGATGTCGCGTCTTCGACTTCCTTAAAGGTTGGCCGATTGTGTTCTGCCAAGGCCTTCCGTGCGAATTCTACAGAGACCTGAGGGGCATAGCCCGACATATGCGCCAGCAAACCAACCTTAAGGCAGGTCATATAGGTCGCTTCTTCTTCCATTAGCTGCTTCGCACTACTGGCGAAGGGGGAGAACCAACCATAGCACAGAAGGATACCAAGGAAGGTACCGACCAGCGCACCACCAATCAGTCGACCCAGGATTTCCGGCGGCTCGTTAATCGAGCTCATGGTTTTAATAACCCCCAGAACGGCGGCAACGATCCCGAGTGCCGGGAAACTTTCCGCCAGGCCAGTCAGGGAGTGACCGATAGCATGTTCATATGAGTGGAGCGCTTCGAGATCTTGTTCCATCAGCGCTTCAATTTCATGCGGGTTATCGGTGCCGAGTGTCAGAAGCCGGAGATAATCACAGAAGAACTCCAACGCATGGTGATCATGGTGGAACTTAGGGAATTGCTGAAACACAGCGCTGTCATGCGCATTTTCTACATGCTGCTCGACCGCCAGCGCGCCTTTTTGTTTCATAAGCTTGAAGACCTGATACTGCATGGTTAGCAGCTCCAGATAATCTTCTTTCTTGTATTTCGGGCCTTTGAAGATCGCGCCCAATTTACCGAAGGAGCCTTTGACGACACGCATCGGGTTTCCGACGATAAATGCGGATATCCCGGCGCCGAAGATGATGACGACTTCGAAGGGCTGATTAAGGATGCCGAGTTTACCACCCATGGCCACAAAGGAGCCAATAACGCAGCCGACAACCGCGATCATTCCGATCAGTACGAACATACGACCCTAAAACCCCTTACGCGTCTTTAGCCGCTTGAATACAGCGGATATCTTCCCACCCGTAACAATATGCCTGTTCGGGCCAATAAGTCCAACCAGAACCGCAAATAAAGTGGATATCTGTTCCTAACTTCACTTAGCTGAGCCTTTGGATGGTGGCCCGCGCCAAATATGAAGGACTGTTTTCCTTCTGTCCTCCAGGTGATTCTGTTCAGGCGCCGGGCGTTCCGGATCCTCAAAACTGTTGGATATCAGGACGGCCTCTTCCCGCATTTCTCGTTGCGCCTTGTCGAGCAGATCCGGCATCGGCGCAGGACTTAAGAAGGCATAGATAAGGCTGTGATCCTTTAGGTCGACGTCCCAGATGGACTTCAATTCTATTTGAATACGGGGGTCACCAGTCAGGAAAGCGCGAAGGCGGCAAACTGCGAAAGGGAAAGGCGCCGTTTCAACGCCCCAAAAGGTTGAGTCCGGATGTTTGTTTGCTTTGGCGAGCGCGAATAATGTCCCCCCCAGCCCGCAACCAAGATCGATAAATCGCACGGGTTTGTCAGGTTCGCAAAACCTTGCGAGGGCGTGCCATACCGTTGCATTGGAGAGGTAGAGCGGAACCCGTTCTCCCGCCACATTGCTGAAGACAAGAAACAAAGCGGCGAACGCCAGTCCGAAGCTCCAGCCAGGCAAGCCACTTGCAATCCCAAGATAGACGAGAGGGGGAAGTGCTGCCTGGATGATGATCCACCACTTGGGCAGGCGAAACGCGATCGTCAGTCCAACGGCGATAGAGGAGACGAGCGCTATCTTTGGCCATAGCGAAAGCAAGGGGAAACCCAGGGCGACGCTGCCCTGAACATAGAGCAAAAGCGCCGCGACAGCCAAAGCCTGTGCCACAATGGCTCGCAACACCGGCCGCTTCAGGACGTTCTTAAATCCGGTAAAGTCTCTCGCCCTTTCTGGCGTCATGCGCTACACCACATTTCTGTACCGCGCTTCTTTTGTTGTTACAGGTTGATACCGCGCCTCGGGATGGGCGTAAGCATAGGATGGTCAAGGCTAGCATGACGCAGGACAACTCCGAAACCGTTTCGGAATCAGACTTCCGCGCTTTATGCGGTCGGTTTGCAACCGGCGTCGCCGTGATCACCGCCCGCCGGCATGATGGGCGGCAGGAAGGGGTGACCGTAAACTCTTTTACCTCATTGTCGCTAAAGCCGCCGCTGGTGCTGTTTTGCCTGGACTATGATGCAGGCACTTTCCCTGCTTTCGACAAGACGCGGCATTTTGCTGTGAACATTCTTGGTGTGGATCAGCAGGGCATTTCTGATCGCTTTGCCGGTGTCGGGCTTGAGGATCGGTTCGATGGTGTCGATTTGGTAACGGATCGTGATGAGACGCTTCCGCCTTTGATCGCCGGATGTTTGGGCTATCTGACCTGCGAGGTTGAGGCCCGCCACCCAGGTGGTGATCATCGGATTATCGTTGGCCGGGTCCAGGAGATCATGTTTGGGGAGGACGCGGATCCCTTACTGTATTTCGGCGGCTACAGAAAAATCGCGAAAAACTAGTCTCAGACTGGTTTCTACAGCGGCGTCAGCAGGCGACCACATTCACGGCCAGCCCACCCTGACTGGTTTCCTTATATTTGGTATGCATATCTTCGCCGGTCTCGCGCATCGTCCGCACAGCGGCATCCAACGGCACGAAATGGGTGCCATCCCCCTTCATCGCCAGAGAGCAGGCATTGACGGCCTTCACGGCGCCCATTGCGTTTCTTTCGATACATGGAATTTGGACAAGCCCACCGATTGGATCGCAGGTCATGCCGAGATGATGCTCAAGGGCGATTTCTGCGGCATTCTCAATCTGAGCGTTGCTTGCGCCAAGGGCTGAGGCGAGCCCGGCGGCAGCCATCGCTGAGGCAGAACCAACCTCTCCCTGACAGCCAACCTCTGCGCCGGAAATGGAGGCGTTGAATTTAATGATGCCGCCAATCGCCGCTGCCGTAAGCAAGAAATTGCGAACCCCATCGCGGTTAGCGTCCGGACAGAATTTCTCATAGTAGCGGACCGTTGCGGGAATAATTCCCGCGGCCCCGTTGGTCGGCGCAGTAACGACTTTGCCGCCGGCCGCATTTTCCTCGTTCACCGCGATGGCGTAGAGACTGATCCAGTCCATGATGTCGTGGTAATAGTGACGATTGCTTTGTCGATTCTTTTCAAGTTCTTCCAGGATCGACTTCGCACGCCGCTTTACATCCAAACCGCCCGGCAAGCGCCCGTCCTGGGCCAGACCGCGCTGGATACAGCTGCGCATTGTCTCCCAGACTTTGTCGATCCCTCCGATCACCTCTTCGCGCGGGCGGGCGGCGCATTCATTCGCCAGCTTCATCTGGGCGATGGATAGTCCGGTCGCCTCGCCCATCTGCAGCATTTCTTCTGCGGTGTTGAACGGGTGCGGTACGTCAATCGGTTCGCGGGCGCCATCGCCACCGGCAGCATGTTCCGCTTCGGTCACGACAAATCCGCCGCCGATGGAATAGTAGGTTTCTTCAGCCAGCAGTTGGCCATCTTCACCAAACGCCTTCAATTTCATCCCGTTTGCGTGCCCTTCAAGCGGGGCCCCATAGTCGAAAATCAGGTCGTTCTCGGTAACGAAGGGGATATCCTTACGTCCGCCTAGAGGCAGGGTTTGTTCTGCATCGACTTGGTGGACCAGGGTAAAGGCTTCATCAGGATCAATACTTGCTGGTTCACGCCCGCAAAGGCCAAGAATAACCGCCCGGTCGCTCGCGTGGCCTTTCCCTGTGAAGGCGAGGGAGCCGTGCAGACTGGCTTCCACCCGCATAACCGCATCAAACTTCCCTGCCTCTTCTAGCGCCGATACAAACAGCGAGCCGGCGACCATCGGGCCAACCGTGTGGGAACTAGAGGGACCAATGCCGATCTTGAACAGGTCAAAAATACTGAGAAACATAGTACAGGGCTCCAAAGACCGGCTCTTTCGCGAGAGCTAGGGTGATGGAAGCAGGGATAAGTGCGCCACCGACTTTTTCCTATCTTCGCCGCGTCCCGGAATCCGGAAATAGCGACCGTCGGCCCAATCATCGACCAGATTGCCATAGAAGGGTGATGCGGGGTTGCCCGAAATGCCGCCAGCGATGGCAAAGACACTGTTATCCAGGTTACTCAAATCATAGACGGCGCGCAGACCGGCACCATGGACATGGGCAAAGGGATCGTCGCTTCCTAGCCCCGACATCTGGCCGCGGTTCAGTGTGTGATCCCCCCCTGGTGTCGTGACGGGCCGGGCAGTCAGGTCACCGAGCAGGGGGATTGCCCCCATGATTCTGTGTCTCATGGGGGCCCGATGCAGCTTGGACCAGCGCCAGTCTTGCGGATCGTCTCCAAGCCGTTCTGTCAGCAGGTCTAGCGCGGATCTGAGAGAGGATCCAAGAATCTCCGCACAGCTTTCGCGACGATCCGTTCCCTTATTATCGCACCATTCACCCTCTCCGGTGAGTGCGTTTTCCAGAAAGCTTGGATCAATCGGAATGCCACCGGTTGCCTGATCACCAATGTCATCACGGACCAGAGCATTGAAAACCGCGTTGTGCCAGGCCGCATAAAGTGCCGGAGCGGCGGAGTCGGGATTCATGCGGAAATCCCAGTCCGTGAAGATTTGGCGTGCCTGAGTTGTTTCGGCGCTTTCTTCAAGGCCAGCAAGAAACACAGGCACCAGTCGCTTTGCAGCGTAGGAAAGCGTGTCGGTTTGTAAGTCCGTCTGCCCGGCGATGTCCCTCGGTGGCGTTGGGAATAGCGCGTCGCGCAGTCTCAAAGCGCGTTCCGGCGGCTGGAATCGCTGGGCGACAGCAGGGGGGCGGTCCGGCGGCACAACCCGGTTATTGGCATTGTAGATACGGCCTGCTTCGGGATTCAGGAGCGCATGAGTGGGTGAACGCCGGAGGATACCGCGCCATGCGGCCTTTGGATCCGTGCTGATTAGGGGCAAGCCCCCTGAATGGCCCGGTGCTCTGATAGGCAGCAATCCCGGCACGGCAACGCCGACGTTTCCGTCCCGATCCGCATAGAAAAGGTTTTGGATCGGCGCGCCGAAACTCTGCAGCGCCCTCAGGAAATCATCCCAATCCTGCGCCCTGTTCAGGGCCCGCAGAGCAAGCGGGGTTTGGTCGGAAGAATCAAACCCGGTCCACTGGAGCGCCATCAGGGGAGAGCCCGGGTCTCGACTTGGCAGGATGGGGCCGAAAACAGTCTCGCGAACTGTAATGGTTTCAGGCTCACCGCCACTGCGGCTTATGACTTCTTCGCGGATTGTGAAATGCTGGGCGCCCCGTGCGGTTAGATAACGATCGGGGTCGGTGGGGTCTTCTTCGATGGCGACCAGATCCATGGTATCGGCATAGGTGGTGGTCATGCCCCAAGCGATATGACCATTGTGACCCAGGACCAGCATTGGCACACCTGCCGCCCCGACACCTGTCAGGGTTAGGTTCGGCGTTTCGATTCGGATCGGATACCATGTTCCCGGCAACTCGAGCCCCAGATGCGGGTCATTGGCCAGGATCGGAGCTCCTGTATCGGTTAAGCCTCCACGGATCACCCAGGCGTTGGAGGCTTCCCGCTTCTTAAGTGGTGACGGAACCGGGATCATAGCCTTGGCAGCAGCTTCAGCCTGAGGAGCCAAGGTGGCGGGACCGGGGGCATCATGGGGTGGTAGAAGTTGGTCGAGACGTTCCGGGCTCAACCGGGACAAAAGCTCCGCCCTTAGTCGTTCACTGCGGTAATCGCCTGAGAGTTGGAAGGCCATTAACTTGCCCCAGATCAGGCTATCGGCAATGCGCCAGGGTTCCGGTTCATGCCAGATCAGTTGGAAGGGAAGGGGGAGGTAACTCTCTCGCGTCTCCAGCCAGTGATTGACGCCATCCGCATAGGCCTGGAATTCTGCATGGGCCTCTTTCGGTAAGGCCGCTTCATCCGCCAGGGCTCTTTTCCCAATTCCCAGCGCGCGCATATAGCGGTCTATGCCGAGACCACGATCTCCGATCAACTCCGACAGCCGTCCCGTACCAATTCGCCGGGTCATCTCCATCTGGAACAAGCGGTCCCGTGCATGAAGGTAACCAAGCGCTCGATAGGCATCCGTCAGATTGGTTGCCCGGATTGTTGCAATTCCGGTTTCGGCCGTGTCGATGGCAACCGGCGCTGAAAGGCCTGGGAGCGTCCTCTCTCCCTCAAGGCTTGGAATGCTTCCATACCAAAGAATCGCTGCCGCGGTTCCTGTACCAAAGACCACGGCGAGAAGAATTCGACCGCACCATTTCATCAAGCTTCGCATAGGGTTGATCATGCCTTTCAGTGATGCTTGACGGCAACCCGATATCGGGCACTCTGGTCATGCATTCAGTCAACTAAATGGAGCGCCGAACATGACCGGCTTTGAAACCAAGTCAGTCTTATGTGCATCGACTTTCGGCTTCCATCGAATGGTTTATTCCGATTGGGGGCCACGGCAAGCGGCTGAAACGGTTGTCTGTGTCCATGGATTGACCCGAAATGGTCGGGACTTCGACTTTGTTGCCGCTAATTTGGCGCAGCAAGGCTACCGGGTTATCTGCCCCGATATTGTCGGCAGAGGACGCAGTGAGAACCTAGCACCGGGCGGGGTTTATGGCATTCCGCAATATGTCGCCGATATGACCGTATTGATGGCAGCGGAAGGTCTGGAAAGCGTTGCCTGGCTCGGTACCTCCATGGGGGGGCTGATTGGAATGGCTGTAGCCGCCATGGCTAATTCGCCAATTCAAAGTTTGATGTTGAATGATGTGGGGCCTTTTATCCCAAAGGCCTCTCTGGAGAGGATCGGGGACTATGTCGGCATTGCCTGGCGCTTCGACAGCTTTGACACCGCACTTGCTCATGTAAAGAAGGCCTATGAGCCCTTTGGTCTGACCAGAGAAGAGGATTGGGTTGAATTGGCGCAAAATAGCTTGCGGGAAGAAACCGATCCTGAGACGGGTGCGCGAAGCTGGGTCAACAATTACGACACGCGAATAGCGGACCCATTCAAGGATCAAGAAGTCGGGGATATCGATCTTTGGCTGGTCTGGGACACAATCGTCTGTCCGACTTGGGTGATACGAGGGGCGTTGTCTGATCTGCTGTTGCCGGACACAGCGGTTGAAATGCAGCAACGTGGACCGAAGGCCTCAGTGATTGAGGTTCCGAATACCGGCCATGCACCCGCCTTGATGGATGCGCAGCAAGCAGCCTCTGTCCGTGAATGGCTGACGAAGACGGTTGGGGGGCCGCAATGACCATGAAATGGATGTTTGGCGGGATTCTTCTTCTGCTGCTGGGCGGCGTATCTCCTGCCGGGGCGGATTCCCGGGATGATGAATATGAAAGACTGGCGGGCGCGGCCCGTCAGTTGGCCGCTATTGATCCGTCTAATGCGTCGGGTCTGCAGACCATGCGTGGTCACGCGGTTCGTGTCGCCCGGATGATCACGCTCTTCGCGGTGTCAGAAACGGAAATCCGCTCTGAAGAGAAAGTCGCCCCACCACCAAGCGGTCTTTTGACCCCGGCAGGGCAGGTTTCGGGCGGCGGATCGCTGTTGCCGGTTTCGGATGTACCGACATCCTGGTTCAATCATCGGATATCGGACGCCCGCGATTCTATTCGGGAACTGATCGCGCTGTTGGACAAGGGTGGAAATGAAACGGCGGCGCTTCGTGCCGTTGCCGCTCGGGCAAGCACAGCGCTCGACAGCCTGGCAAGGCCTTAGTTTTTCGTTCGCGACATCTTTATCCAGAAACAGAAATGGGGCGGCTGGTTGAGAGCACGCCCCTATTTCTTGCCTTAGGCTTCGCGCCGTATTCTGCGGTTAAACAATACCGCTGTTGTCATCAGTTCCGGTTCCCACAACATCGTTCAGGCTGAGGCCGGTAACACCCTGCAACACGGCGACATCGGTATAGGTTCCGGCATCACCATTTCCGTCCTGATTCACTTGAACGACCGTGTTGCCGCTTTCATCCTCGCTCAGCTTCACATAATCGGACAAGGCATCGCCGGAACCGATATTGACCAATTGAGAGATATCGAGCATGTCGCCTTCTGCGGTATCGAAGTCGGTGATGGTATCGACATCACTACCGTCCTTCACGATGAATGTATCAGCCCCATCGCCACCGGTCAGCGCATCATTACCTGCGCCACCATCAATAACGTTGTTTCCGGCGTCACCTTGGATCGTATCGGCGAAGTCGGACCCAATCACATTTTCGAAGTTGGAGATACTATCTCCGCCAGCGCCGGATACTGTGCCGGTCATGAAGTCTATGACAACACCACCATCGGAGTCTGCGTAGGAAAGGGTGTCTGTGCCGGCACCGCCATCCAACGTATCGGCCCCTTCGCCACCGGCTATGGTGTCGTCTCCGGCACCGCCGTCGATATCATCCGCGGCAGCACTGCCGGCGATCACATCCTCGCCGGATGTCCCATCGACATCGACACCGGTTTCACTACTGACATCCGGTACATCGACGTGAACAGACTGTGTCGTTGTCGCTGTGGTGCCGTTTGCGTCAGTCGCTGTAGCGGTAACGGTCAGATTGAAATCGGCCGAGACAGTACTGTCTGCGGTCAATGTCAGGCCGGAGAGGTCGTTGGTCGTCAGCGTCACGGACCCGTCCTGATTGACAGTGCCGGCTGACAGGGTCGCGCCGTTCGGCAGATTATCGACGGTGATCGTCAGACTATCGGAGGAGATGGCGTTGCTTGCCAGAGCCGCCGAGATATCAATCGGATAGCTATGCACTATTGCGGTATTGCCCCCGCCATTGGCGATGAAGTC
>SPJV01000196.1 GCA_006844765.1 Alphaproteobacteria bacterium
GCCATCGGTCACGTTCACGTTTTCGCCAACCTCATAAGAGATCAGGCTACGCGGCGCTTCTTGGCCTTCTTCAACACGGTTCAGAATCGAGTTCACTTCGGAATCACGCATCGGCATCGGGCGGCCTTGCGGGCCCAGAAAACCAGTAACGCGGTTGATCGAGTTGATCAGGTGATAGCCCCGGTCGGTCATTTCCATCCGCACAAGCACATAGCCCGGCATGAAACGACGTTCGGCGGTGACTTTCTTGCCACGACGCACTTCGATAACTTCTTCGGTCGGGACAAGAACTTCTTCGATCTCGTTTTCCAGGCCTTTTTCTTCCACCGATTGGCGGATCTGCTCAGCGATTTTCTTTTCGAAATTCGACAGAACGCTGACCGAATACCACCGTTTCGCCATGTTGCTCGACACCTTGCCTACCAGCCCGAAGGCGGAAATTATTACGGTTTTTCAACCGCTTCAGAATTCGTTCCCAAACAAAAAACAGCGTGCCGTCCGAATCGGGGCACGCAATTTTGTTGGAATAGACCGTCCATTACCCGCCAAAGCCCGATTGATCAAGGGCTTAGGCGTTAGTTCGCCTAGCCAAAGTAGCCGAACATAAGCTGCAGACCCTGGCGGATCAGGAAATCTACGAAGAAAAAGAAGATGGCTGTGACCATCGCCATGGCGAAAACCATGATGGTGGTTGTGATCAGCTCTCGACGTGTGGGCCAGACCACCTTCGAAACTTCGGCGCGAACTTGCTGCATGAACTGAAGGGGATTTGTGGTGGCCATGATGTCCTCGGAATATGATCTGAACGGCAGATACAACCCAGACCGATGGAATTCAAGGGTCCGCGTTGGATGGGAACCACGCTGGGACGCATAGCGGCGCAACATAATCGTCGCGCCCGTGTTCCCGTTGGCATGGAAATGGTCTGGCAGGGGCTGAGGGACTCGAACCCACGACCCTCGGTTTTGGAGACCGATGCTCTACCAACTGAGCTAAACCCCTAAGACCAAGGGCGAGGTACCGCCTATTGAAAAGGAATTCAAGCGCGCTTTTCACCTGAATGCCTGCTTGAAGCGAAAACAAAGATGACAGACCATGCAGGCATGAATGTGTTGTACCGATTGTTTCGTAAAAACCCCGCCGCCGTCTTTGCCAAACGCCCTTGGACAAAGATTGATCTGTCGCGTTACCCCAAGGCAAGCAAAGTGCCGACCATGCTGTCCGAGGAAGAGCAACAGTTCTACATCTGGGCCACTTGGAAATGGATGCGCAGCAAAGGCGCGGTCCTGGATCTGGGGGCCTTTATTGGCGGATCTACGGCGCGTTTGGCCCTTGGCCACAAGATG
>SPJV01000197.1 GCA_006844765.1 Alphaproteobacteria bacterium
GCACCGGCGCTACTTTCGAACGCACCGGTGCTATGCGTCAGGCGCTAGAGGCCATGGAAGCCCCTGCAAGTTTGCGGATTGCCGCTCGTGTGCTTGGCTGGCCATTCCAATTTCTTGGCCTTCGCGGCGACCCAACTATGCCGCCGGTACCTCGCGCGTTGACCGCATTGGGCCCGGCCTACATCAAATTCGGACAAATCATGTCCACACGTCCCGACGTTGTTGGGATCGAGCTCGCGCAACAATTGCGCATTCTGCAAGACAAACTGCCACCATTTTCGGTTGCAGAGGCCCGTGCATCCGTCAGGTCCGAGCTTGGCTTCGAGGTAGAAGAGCTGTTCTCGGAATTCAGCGAGCCGGTTGCGGCGGCCTCGATCGCGCAAGTGCACCAAGCGCGATTGGTCAGCACCGGAGAAAAAGTAGCCGTTAAGATTCTGCGCCCGGGCATCGAGCGTGCGTTCCAGAAAGATATCGACGCATTCTACCTGTCTGCCAAGATGATCGAACTTCTGTTGCCAGGTACACGTAGATTGCGCCCGATGGAGGTCATTCGCCATTTCGAGGGCGTGGTTCTAGGCGAACTGGACTTGCGGCTTGAAGCCTCGGCAGCGGGTGAATTTGCTGCAAACACCGAAAATGATGCGCTGTTCGAGCTGCCAAAAGTTCATTGGATGCTATCGTCAAAACGCTTGATGACCCTATCTTGGGTCGATGGGCTGCCTATGGGCGATGTTGCCGCGATCAAGACAGCGGGAATCGATGCCGACGAGCTTGGTGCTCGGGTGCTTCAAATTTTTCTAAAACATGCTTTGCGAGACGGATATTTTCACGCGGACATGCATCAAGGCAATCTTAAGGTCGGTCCATCCGGCGAAATCATCGCTTTAGATTTCGGCATAATGGGGCGAATCGACGAATACACACGCCGCGTTTACGCCGAGATCTTGATGGGTTTCATTCAGAAAAATTACCGCCGCGTGGCCGAGGTTCATTTTGAAGCGGGTTACGTTCCGGGCGACAAAGATATCGACGAATTCGCCCAAGCCTTGCGATCCGTCGGCGAACCGATTTTTGGCATGGACGCATCCCGCATTTCCATGGCTCGGCTGCTGTCTTATCTGTTCGAGGTCACCGAACGTTTCGGCATGGAAACCCGGACCGAGCTGATTCTTCTGCAACGCACTATGGTTGTGGTTGAAGGCGTTTCCCGATCCCTTAGCCCGAACATTAATATTTGGGCGGTCTCTCAGCCTGTTGTTGAGGACTATATCCGGTCAAATGTGGGGCCCGCTGCTTTGTTCAGAGACCTTCAAAAAACCGCCCGTGTCTTGATGAAAT
>SPJV01000059.1 GCA_006844765.1 Alphaproteobacteria bacterium
GGAGTCCTGAGGGGCGAGTGACGTCTGCTTTGGGTTGCGAGTTCTATGGGTCGACGCAACGCTTTACGATTTTAGTAAAGACGGAGCACGACCATGAAGAGACGACATCGGATATATTTCACTGAAGCTCAGAAGTCTGAGATATGGGATCGCTGGGAGCGCGGCGAGTCGATGTCTTCGATTGGCCGGCTGTTTGAGCGTAATTCTTCCTCGATCTTTCCGGTGCTCGCGCCGACGGGTGGCATCCGCCCGGCGGTTCGCAAAAGATCGCGCCTCGCCCTGAGCCTGGCGGAGCGTGAAGAGATTTCTCGCGGCCTGGGTATCGGCGCTTCCTTGCGCAGTATTGCCCGCAGATTAAAGCGCGCCCCCTCCAGCATCAGCCGGGAAGTGACACGCAATGGCGGAAAAGCCACTTACCGGGCTGCCACTTCAGACGCGGCTGCATGGGGCCGGGCCCGCCGCCCGAAGAGTTGCAAACTGGCTTGCAACAAACGGCTCAGCCACACAGTATCGACAAAGCTGCAACGTAAATGGTCGCCTGAGCAGATTGCCGGCTGGCTAAAGCGTAGGCATCCGCAAAACGGGATGAACCACGTGTCGCATGAAACGATCTATAAGAGCCTGTATGTACAGGCGCGCGGCGTCTTGAAGAAGGAACTGCTTGCACATTTGCGCGCCACTAGAGCGATCCGTCGTTCACGCCAGGCCAGCCTCAAGAATGACGGACTGGGTCAGATCAAGAATACAGTGTCGATCTCCGAGCGCCCGGCCACAGCCGAAGATCGGGCTGTACCTGGCCACTGGGAAGGCGACCTCATCGCGGGCAGCAAGGGCAGCTTCATCGCCACTCTGGTCGAGCGCAGCACGCGTTATGTCATGCTGGTCAAAGTCTCGGACAAGAAGACCAGCACAGTCATCCCGGCGCTGATCAAACATGCGAGAAAACTGCCAGCAGAGCTTTATAAATCGCTGACCTGGGATCGCGGCGCAGAAATGGCGGATCATGTGAAGTTCACCCTCGCCACCGACATCCAGATCTATTTCTGCGACCCGCAAAGCCCTTGGCAAAGAGGCTCAAACGAGAACACAAATCGATTGCTCCGACAGTATTTTCCAAAGGGTACCGATCTGTCACAGCATACCCAAGCCAAACTCAATGCTGTTGCAAGACAACTCAACGAACGACCGAGAAAAACGCTGGACTACTTCTCACCAGCCGAGAAATTCAACGAATGTGTTGCAGCGACCCTATGAATCCGCAGTCAGAAGCGGACATAAGACCTTGATCAACGTTTAGTGTTGGTCTGAAATACGATCATGCGCGCCATAATTGT
>SPJV01000216.1 GCA_006844765.1 Alphaproteobacteria bacterium
GAAAGCCGCATCCGCCGCCAGATTGGTCACTTCATCCGGATCGCGCGCAAGATCGAACAGCTGTTCCGGATCACCTGGCGCGGTCGTGTATTTCAGACTGCCTTGGCGCAACATCAACATCGGGGATCGCGCGCCTTCCCCGCAATATTCAATCGCGATGGTCCGGTTCTCATCAATGCCGCCCAAGAGGGTCCTTCCATCCAGCGGATCGATATCCTCCGGGATCGGACCCGCGCCGCTTTGCGAGGCTAACGCGGTCAAGGTCGGCAGGATATCCACTTGCGACACCGGGGTGGAGACGACCTGACCCGCCTGAATCCCCGGCCCCGCGATGATCAACGGGACCCGGCTCGACCACTCATAAAAGCTCATCTTGTACCAGAGCCCGCGCTCCCCAAGCATATCGCCGTGATCCGCTATAAAGAGGATCGTTGTATTCTCCGCCAATCCGGTCTCGTCCAACACCGCGCGCAAACGCCCCAACCAATCATCCACATAGGAACAGTTGGCATAATAGGCCCGGCGCGCGCGCAGGACGTCTTCCGCGTCCACATCGACCGCATCAAGCGCAATCACCTTTTCCAGACGCAGACTATGCGGATCGTTCTCCTCAGCAGCCGGGCGGGGCACACGCGGCGGCGCGATTTCGGTATCTTCGTAGAGATCCCAGAAGCTTTTACGGGCGGCATAAGGGTCATGCGGGTGGATAAAGCTCGTGACCATGCAGAACGGACGCGCGTCATTGCCGCGTGCGGCATCGTAAAGCCAGCGCAGGCTGGCCGCCCCGACCTCATCGTCGTATTCAAGCTGATTGGTAATCGCTGCAATGCCGGACTGTTTCACGCTCGACATATTATGATACCATAAATCAATGCGCTCATCGGGGCGGGTCCAGTCCGGAACCCAGCCGAAATCAGCTGGATAGATGTCCGTGGTCAGCCGCTCTTCAAAACCATGCAATTGGTCAGCACCAACGAAATGCATCTTTCCGGCAAGACAGGTTCGATAGCCCTTGGCGCGCAGATAATGCGCGAAAGTCGGCGTGGTGCTGGGCAAGTAACAGGCATTATCCCACCCATCGATGCGGGACACATACTGCCCCGTCATAAAGGCATAGCGGCCTGGAGTGCATAGCGGGCTGTTCGTATAGGCAGCATCAAAACGGATTCCTTCGGATGCGAGCGCATCAATATTCGGCGTGATTGCTTGGCCGCCATGGCACCCGAGAGCAAGAGGCGTCATCTGATCGGCCATAACGATCAGGAGATTCTGTGCTGTCATGCGATGAAATCCCTTTGCAGGTCAGGCGCCCACGCACCTTTCAGCTGGGATTTACGACCCTTTCGCGGGGCAAGGTCAAGACCACTGTTGTTCCCACCCCTTCCTCGCTTTCGATATTAATATCGCCTTGGTGTAAATCGGCCAGAATACGCACTAGGGGCAAACCCAGACCCGTGCCACCGCTTCGGCGAACAAAACTGTTTTCGATCTGGGCAAAGGGCTCCAACACATGCTCGATTTCGCCTTCCGGAATGCCGATTCCCGTGTCGGACACGCTAATCTGAACGCCCCCCTCCTCCGTCAGCGCAACTGACACCCGGACGTTGCCACCGGCCATGGTGAACTTCACAGCATTGGACAGCAGATTGAGCAAAATCTGGCGAATTTTCCGCTCATCCGCTAAAATCTCAATCCCTGTTTCTTCTGGCTTGATTAAGGAAACGCCGGTCCGCTCCGCAGAGCTTTCCACCATACCCATGGTGGCCCGGACGGAATGGTCGAGTGCCATTTCCTCCTCAATAATTTCAAGCTTCCCAGCCTCTGCCTTCGAGATATCCAACAGGTCGTTGATGACCCCCAGAAGGTGTTGCCCGCTCTCAAAAATATTGCTCGCATAGCCGGTCCTGGTTTCTTCATCCAGCTTGATCTCATGATGCTTCGACATGATTTCAGCAAAACCAATGATCGAGTTAAGCGGCGTGCGCAGTTCATGGCTCATATTGGCAAGGAACATGCTTTTCGCACGGCTGGCATCTTCTGCGTCATCCCGCGCCTGCGCCAATTCCCAGGTTCGTTCCCGCACCCGCGCTTCCAGCTCATTCCGCGCCAGTTCAAGCTGTGTTTCAAAGCGATCCTGCCGGTCGCGCATCCGGTTAAACGCATGCACAAGGATCCCGAACTCATCGTCCCTGGGCCAATCGACCCGTTCTGCCCCAGCCCCTTGGGACGTTCGCTCGATCGCCCCAGTCAGGCGGGACAAGGGTGTCTGAATAAGGCGCCGGTTCACAATGGCAGCGGCAACCAGGATCACGATACCAAACGCCATCGCCAGACCGGCAGAAAGCATCAACCGGGCCTTGCGGCCCCTTTCGAGCTGTTCCTTGGACATTTCGACAATCAAGGTGCCGACCTTATCCCCAGCCGACACAGTGCCGTAGCGCAAGGGTACAGCCGTTACCAAGTCAGGATGAGTATTTTCGTCGCCACGGTGCATATCGATCAGCGGCACACCGTCGGCAGATAGAACCGCAATGCGGCCAACATGAGGATCCCGTATGGCAGATGCGAGCACCAAACGAGCCGTATCGAGGTCACCCGCATAAACCCGGCGGGCGATTAGAATTGACTGGTTTGCAGCAATGCTCGCCATCTTATCACGCAGAAACGCTTTCCCGCGGCTATCGGCGACAAATTCAAAGACACCGACGAAAAGCACGGCGACAGCCAACGCGATTGGTAGAAAAATTACCGTGAACTGACCTTCAAAACGGCGACGCCATGGAAGCCGCCCTGCGTGACCCAACACCGGCATATCATCAAAAGACCTTGAACCCGATGCGCCGCCCGCCTTTCGGCGTCGGGTCGGAGACGTCTTTGCCTCAAGTGATTCATCCGTGGTTGCTGTGGTCATCCAGCTTCAATCATTTCCAGTAAAGCGTCCCGGCTGGCGCAATCTACCGACTGATTAATAGCATCAAAAGGTAAGTGTCACCATAGTGATATCCAGCCACCAACCAGCAATGATCGACCGTGCGCGCTTACCGCAACAAAGCCTGCAAGACCCCGCGAAATCAAAGGATTGAATAAACTAACCTGTCCTAAGCAGAAATCGGGCTGCTCCCCACCACGGGCTCTACTCTGCAGCAATCCTGGCATCTGTTTGACTGCGTTTCAGTCTGCCGGCTACCCAAGCATGGAAACTATGGGTCGGCGGATCCTGGACAGGCGTAAAGACACCGCCATCGAAGCCGGGGCTATGCCGACCCTTCTGCATCCCTTCGACCGCAAACCGGTCTTCCGCAAAGACTTCCTGCCAGCCTTTTTGGGCTGCTTTTCGAAGTTCGCTATAACCCTCGCCCCGAGCTTCTTCACTGAAGTAGTAGAGCTCCATCCGCTCCAACGTCCGGGCGGTTCCATCCGGAGTCACCAGCACGCCCATGATATGGTCTTTGTGAACACCAATCATCAGGTTCGGGTGGACAGCGATGTATTCCGCGCCCGTATCCCACTTCTCGCTGAGTCCCGATAGTCTTGGGAAACGCGCGCCGTCTTCGGTCAGGCGCGGGCTGTAGTTTCGCGTCCCCTGGCCGGAGAACTTCGCCCATTCAACGATATTATAGTGCATCTCAATCGGTGAGTAGCTGTTGAGCCCCGGATGCACCCAGGGCAAATGATAGGCTTCGCAGAAATTCTCAATCGCGAGCTTCCAGTTACACGCCAGATCAAAATGGACGGTGCTGTTGTCGCCACCATGGAACAGCGGCGCATTTTCAAACTCCTTCCACCGCTCCAGAAGGATGGCATTCTCTTCTTCGAAAGGCGCTGCGTTGCCGGAGAGGTTGACGAAGACAAAATCCAGCCAAACGAAGCTCCGAACCTCTCTCAGACCAAATTGCTTTTTATCGAAGTCAGGGATTTCGTGTTTGTCGGGCCCGCCGATCATCGGCGTGCTCCGCAGGGATCCGTCAAGACCATAAGCCCAAGCGTGATACGGACAGGTCACAACGCCCTTGCACCGCTTCGGTTCGTCAACAAGCGTGAATCCACGATGCCGGCAGGCGTTGTGAAAAACGCGAACCTCGCCCTTCCGGCCGCGCACCATGAAAAGCGGCCGCCCCGCCAGTTCGACCGGGAACACATCGCCGGTTTCCGGCACATCCTTCGCAAAGCCGATACAGGCCCAGCTCTCAGCAAACACCGTTTCCTGCTCATAAGCATGATAAGTGTGGTCGGTGTAGCACTGGTTCGGCAATCCGCGCGGCAGATCACCTGGACCGGGCTTTTCCGTTACAGCATCCAGAGAACCAGCAAGGCCTTGTGGCATTTCAGAAAACATCGGTGACCTCCTTCTGCATCATGTTAACGTCAAAAACTGCTAGAAACCGCTGTACGCCTAATCTGAAGTCGGGTAAATCCACAAAAAACTTCCATTGGGATAACTTGAAGTCATGTCACGGACTCGCCACGACCTGCCCAGCCTGACATCACTCGCCGCTTTCGAAGCGGCAGCCCATAGCCTGTCCTTTAAAGAGGCCGCCGCCGCATTGAATGTGACGCCAACCGCGATAAGCCGGCAGGTCCGTATTCTGGAAGAAGAATTGGGGCTCTCCCTATTCAACCGGCTCCACCGGCGGGTGACCCTGACAGGAGATGGTGAGGCCCTTTTCGCGAGCCTTTCCGGCGCATTCCAAAACATAGCCGCCACGGTTCAGGGGTTACAGGAAAGCTCTCAACGCCGTTTGACCGTTGGCAGCACCAGCGCATTTGCGACCTTCTGGCTGATGCCACGCCTTTCGCGTTTCTGGGCGTTGCATCCGGAAATCACCATCCACCACTTCATTTCAGAACTGCCGGTGGATTTGGAACGGGACCCGGTCGATCTCGCCATCCGCTTTGGTCCGGGCCATTGGCCGGGGGTTGAGACCCGCCTGTTGTTCGGAGATCGCCTGCATCTGCTGTGCGCGCCCAGTTTTTTGGACCGTCATGGGCCCATCGAAAGCGCCGAAAGGCTTCTTGAGCTGCCTTTGATCCAAGTCTCCGGCATTCCCGGTGACAATTGGGCGGGCTGGCCCGAAGTACTGCGCGCCATTGGCCTTGTTGGCCCGGTCCGTCTTCGCCATCTAAACAGCTATGTCGCGGCAGTGGAGGCAGCATTGGCCGGACAGGGCGTCATCGTCGGTTGGGAAAGCCAAATCGCCGGGCATGTTGCCGGCGGGCGCCTGGTCAGACTGCTGAATGCGGAAGTCACTGCGGCTGGCGGATACTTCGTGACCACCAGGCCCAATCGCCCGAAAAGCCCCGAGGCGACATTGTTTATCGAATGGCTGGCAACAGAAGCGACCAGAGCAGCATCGCTTCCCCTGAAACACCCTGAAGACGGATCGAAACACGCGATTTGACTTTTATGTGTCTGCTATTGATAGACGTTCTTATGCACCTAGATGGGTACAAGACTTGTCCTGACGGGATATGACCTGACAGTAAATGAGAGGAGGCATAGCCAGAATGAAGCTGCAGCATGAAGGCAAACGATCATTCTTTACAGCCACAATTGGGTTCGCCTTGGTAATCCTGGCAACCGCGCCGATGGCAAGCGCTGCGGATTCAGAGGGCGAGACCCTTTTCAAGAAGCACTGTGCGAACTGCCATTCACTTGAACCCGGCAAGAACCGAAGCGGCCCGTCACTGGCGGATCTCATGGGTCGGAAGGCCGCTACAATCGACGGCTATCGCTATTCCAAGCTTTTGCGCAGCGCCGGGGAAGCGGGTTTGGTTTGGGATGCAGAAAAGCTGGAGATCTACCTGGCAAGCCCAAAGCGGTATCTTAAGGCCTTTCTGAAGGAAGCGGGGAAGCCGGCGAGCGGCGGTTCGAAAATGACCTTCCGCCTGAAAAAACCGGAAGAGGCAAAGGCCGTCACGACCTATTTGGGCGATTTTTAGGGCGCGAAACCGTCGCCCAATCTTGGGGATCGTTTGTCCGTCTTTCCCTTGCCGCCCTTGGCAGACACTAAATTCCGCAAAAACGTTGGCAAACCCGCTCACATTTGGCAAGAGTGCGCGGTTAACACAGCTGGTCGGAGACCCTCCATGTTCGATCCCCCAATGCCCCCGGTTCTTTCGATATCCCGGCGTACCCGTCGCACCCCGTTTACCCGACGGGTAAACCAGCATGGAGTTAAGGGCTACACGGTCTATAACCACATGCTCTTACCGACCCATTTCAAATCCCCGGAAGAGGATTATTGGCACCTGCGGGAAGCCGTCCAGCTTTGGGACGTATCCTGTGAACGCCAGGTGCAGGTTCGCGGGCCGGATGCCGCAAGACTTGTACAGTATCTAACGCCGCGCGATATCTCCAAGCTGACAGTCGGCAAGTGCTTCTACATCCCAGTGGTGGACGAGACCGGCGGGATGCTGAACGATCCCGTAGCCTTGATGCTGGATGAAGACCGTTTCTGGATTTCCCTCGCTGACAGCGACTTGTTGCTTTGGGTAAAAGGGTTGGCCGCCGGCATGAATCTGGAAGTCGCGGTGGATGAGCCGGACGTCTCCCCGCTCGGCGTTCAAGGACCCAAGGCAGAGGACACGGTGGCCGCCGTATTTGGTGAACGCGTGCGCGATATCGGATTTTTCCGCTACGACACCCTTCCCTTCAACGGTCATGACCTGATTATCGCCCGATCCGGATATTCAAAACAGGGTGGCTTTGAGATCTATCTGGATGACTCAAGCCTTGGTGAAGCGCTGTGGGATGTCCTTTGGGAGGCCGGTGTGCCTCACAATATCCAAGCCGGCGGCCCCAACCTCATCGAACGGATTGAGGGTGGCCTGCTGTCCTATGGCAATGACATGACCAGCGAGAACACACCACATGAATGCGGGTTGGGTAAGTTCTGCCAGACCGTCGATGCGATCAACTGCATTGGCCGCGACGCATTGATCCGCTCAATCGTGGATGGTCCGGCCCGACAAATCCGCGGCGTCTACATGCCCGGCCCGGCCATCCCCGGCCCAATCGAACCCTGGGCGGTTCATGCAGGCGAGGCCGAACATGCCGGTCGCATCACATCTGCCGCCTGGTCACCGCGCCTGGAAACCCATGTCTGTATCGGCATGATTGAGAGTGCCTATTGGGAGCCAGGGACCGAAGTCATTATCGAAACGCCCGCCGGCCCCCGCGCCGGTGAAGTAACGATGCTTCCCTTCCCCGGAGCCGCAGCAAACTGACCCTAAGCCCTAAAAAGGAGCAAACTTCATGTTCAAAGCGCTAATTGTCGAAAAGGGCGAGGACGGTAAGACATCCGCCGCGATCCAGGAAATCGGTGAAGACCGTTTGCCAGAAGACGGGGATGTGACTGTCGCCGTGGACTACACCACCGTGAACTACAAGGATGGGCTTTGCCTGACCGGCGCCGGTGGCCTGGTTCGGAACTATCCCCATGTTCCCGGCATTGATTTCGCCGGCACGGTCGAAAGCTCTGACGATGAACGCTATAAGCCCGGCGATAAGGTCGTACTGACCGGCTGGCGGGTCGGTGAAGTCTGGTGGGGTGGTTATGCCCAGAAGGCACGGGTTAAAGCCGATTGGCTGGTCCCGCTCCCGAACAGCCTGACAGGCCGGCAGGCGATGGCCATCGGCACGGCAGGCTTCACGGCAATGCTGTCGGTCATGGCTTTGGAAGCCCATGGTGTGAAGCCGGGCGGCAAGCCCGTCCTGGTTACCGGCGCTGCCGGCGGCGTCGGCTCTGTTGCGACGGCGATCCTAGCCAAGCGCGGCTACGATGTCGCGGCGGTCACCGGTCGCCCGGAAACGGCGGATTATCTGAAAGACCTCGGTGCGACCGAGATCGTTGCCCGCGATGACATCGCCGAACCGTCACCCAAGCCGCTGGAAAAAGAACTCTGGTCCGGCTGTGTCGATGCGGTCGGTGGCAGCATGTTGGCCCGTGTCCTGACCCAGATCGAATATGGCGGATCCGTTGCCGCCGTTGGACTGGCTGGCGGCGCGAAGCTTCCGGCGACGGTCATTCCGTTCCTGCTGCGCGGGGTCAATCTTCTAGGCATCGATAGCGTGATGCGCCCCTATGAAGACCGGATCGAAGCCTGGACCCGACTGGCGCAAGACCTGCCGCTCGACAAGCTGGAAGCGATGATTGTTGAAAAGACCCTGGAAGACCTGCCTTCCCTCGGCCCGGATATCCTGGCCGGCAAGGTTCGCGGTCGGGTGGTGGCCAGCACTGCCTGATAACAGCGCCCGCTAACACCAAACAAAAGAATATAGGATTTTTATCCTTCAAAACCGAATTGACGAAGAACTAAACATCGTTTAAACATGATTCCGAAGGCGCACTCAGTGCGTCTGGAATTTGGGGCAGCATCGGGAAACCGGCGCTGCCCTTTTTCGTTCCCGGTCAAGAGGGTGCCGCCGCGGCCTCCTTGAAGACGAGAGAACGCCCCGAAAGCACAAATCGACTGAAGCAACCCCGCCCCCAAGGCGGGGTTTTTCATTTTCCCCTGCAGGAACCCGCAGGGCCGCCATAGCACGAAAGGAGCAATTCTTATGGACGGTTCAACAAACCTCGACCTGGTCTGGTGGATCACGGTGGTCGAGGTCCCCGCGCTGACTGGCCTTTTCTGGCTGGTCTGGCGCAATCGGCGCGACCAGGACCAGGCGCTCGACCGGCAACGGCGCACCATGGAGCACGCCATCGCCCAGGCGCGCGAGGCACTTGGCGCCTACAAGCTGGAGGTCGCGAAAACCTATGCCTCCCTCTCCCATCTGAAAGACGTGGAGCGCCGGTTGACCGGCCACCTTCTGCGCATCGAAACGAAGCTGGAGAACAAGCTTCTGAATTTATCCGCAAAGACTGTGAAGGACTGAAACAATGAGCAATCGAGTAGACAATAACAGTGAGGCCGAGGCGAATGCCGCCATCGATACCCTCGCCCGCACCATCTGGGGTGAGGCACGCCATGAATTGGTACATGCGAAAGAAGCCGTGGCGGCGGCCATCCTGAACCGGGTCGCCCGCGCCGAAGCACGCGGAGGCCATTGGTGGGGCTCCACCCTGGTCGAGGTCTGTCTGGCACAGCACCAATTTCCCTGCTGGGACCAGAATGACCCACGGCATGCGGGGATATTCAAGGCTTCCCAGAAGGACCGGCAGTTTGCCACGGCCCTGCGGATCGCACGCCGCGCCGTCCGGGGCAGCCTGAAAGACCGGACCGGTGGCGCCACGCATTTTCATCGGAAGACCGAACGCCCCTGGTGGGCGCGGGGCCGGATTCCCTGTGCGGCAATCGGCAATCTGATCTTCTACCGCAACATCGACTGAGCATCGGGAGGATACCATCATGATCGCAGCATTACTGGCCCAGATCGGGCTTCCGCTATTGGTCAATGCCGTCGGAGGGGCGCTTCGGGGCGCCGACCACCCGGTTGCCAAGGCAGCCGGAGAGGCACTCGGCGCCGTCGATGCCGCCATTTCTGACGGAGAGATCTCCGGCGATGACCTGAAAGAGGCAAACCGCCATCTGGAGAAGATGACCGAGCTTGAGGCCGCCGCCGACCAAACCTGGCTTCAGGAGGTCAATAAGACGATCCGAACAGAGGTCGCCTCCAGCGATGCCTATGTCCGACGGATGCGGCCGACATTCGGCTATATCATGGCGCTGACCTGGGCCGGTCAGATGGGCGCGATTGCCTATGTGATCGTCACAGACGCCCCCAATGCCGGCCCGGTAATCGCTGCCGTCGCCTCACTGGGCACGATCTGGACCGTCGGCCTCTCTGTCCTTGGCATCTATGTCTATAAGCGCAGCCAGGAGAAGACGGCAGGCCTGTCATCTGACACCGGCCTGGGTCCTGATCTGGGCGCCAAAGCCAGCGCGCTTTGGAAGCAGCTAACCGGCAAGCGTTAACGTGCACTCCAGTCTCAAGAACCAAATTTACATGAAAGGAAGCACCCCATGGGTGGCTTACAAAAATCCGGCATCGGTTCACTCGGTGCCCTTAATGGAACCTCATCCACCAGTGACAAATTCCCCAACACCGGATTGGTCGGTTCTCTAACGAAACTGGATCCCTTTGAATCCGGTGGAATCGGTGGCGGGAAAAAGGGACCCCTGCCACTCGGCGGAGCCTTTGACACGTTTCCCGGCCTTGTCGAAACCAAACCATCTAAGAAGTTTCAATTGCCGGATATTCTTGAACTGACAGGTGGAGTCCAATCTCCCTTTCAGTCGGAAATCGCGTTGAGTTCAACCGCCAACACGGGAAGCAACACGGGACCCAACTCGGCGTCCAACGCGGCAGGAAACACACCAATTGTGCCCACGCCATCGTTTACAACGCCGGATGTGGCGCGCACTGCAAGAACCGGCAACCAGGCGGTAGGGTTCGCGGCACTGGCTGGGAATAGCCCGCTGTCCGGTCGTGTAAAAGCCCCGACAAAATCAGGCGATGATATCGCTGATCAAGTCGCCCGCATCCGCACCCTGCGAACGGGTCAGGCAAGCGCCCAACGCGCATCACAAAACCCAGCCGTGCCCCCCGCTGTGCCTCCCGCTGTGCCCCCCGCCGCACGACGAAAGGCTCCCGGCGCGGGAAAACCAATGCCGGCGACCCCACACCCCGTGCCCGTGGTCCAACCGTCAACACTCCCGGTGCAAACACCGCGCGCCATCGCCCCTCCCGTTCCAGCCTCCCGCCCCGCCTTCACACGGGATCAATGGCGGCATATCAATGGAGAGGCGGATGCACTCCTCCGCCGATCGGATTTCAGCGACTATATGGATTTCGGCCGTGATGCGTTGAGCCGGGACTATGCAACCGCGAAGTCGGAGCTGGAAGCCGTGCGCGATGTCATGGCCCGCACCAGCCCGGATCAGGCCCAAGCCTTCAACGCCGACATCCAACAAGCCTTCCGAGACCTCGACCCCAACCACCCCAACACCGCCCCCGCGCGTGCGCAGGCACGGCTGGATGCACGGGGAGATCTCGACCCAGTCGATGACACGCGCCTCGCCGCCTATCCCCAGGCCAATGGCCAGGACGGCACCGCGCCCAATGCGCCAAACCCAACCGACGTCCAACTGGCCGCCTCAGGCGAAATCGGCGAAGACTTGATGAACACCTTCGGCGACCCGACTGAGGGGCAGCACCTTTACGGTCCTAATGATTCACAACTGCCGGATAAGGCGATAGCCCCCGACACCGGTTTGCCGGAACCCGGTCGCGATGTCCTGGACCCGAAAGTAACGGAGCCCGAGCCTCATGATGACGGCACAAGCTTGGTTGATACGCTTGATCAGACGCTTGATGGCAAGACGCCTCTGGATCAGAAGGCAAAGGAAGCCTTGATCAAACAGATTGAAGAGACCCACAAACATGATCCTGGTGCGCGCATTGCTTTGACTGAGATCATCCAAGGCGCTCACGACCCCAATGCCCATGCCGCGCTCCGCGACATGCTTTCGGCAGAGAAGGAGACGATTCAGGATCCAACAATCCAGGCCAAGGTCAAAGAGATCGAGGGGTTTGTTGATCGAATCGAGGATGCTTATCCGGGTGGCATAGATCGCTATGTAACAGATAGGGCAAAGGCACGCTTCGCTGATATTGTTGAGAAAACACGGTTGGTCGATCTGGCACGCCAATGGGTGGCTGTGAAGGAATCAGGCTCAAACGACCTTACAAGTCAGAAGAAACTCGGCATGTTGGAGAAGCGGATCAAACAATCGATCACGCAGTCTTTGGAAAACTCTGCAAAGGCGCGGGCGTTCATCTCTCCCCCGCATGGTGACCAGGACTGGGTGCTCGCGAGACGTTTCTCGCAAGCAGAGGAAGCGCTGGTGAACCAACGAACCCTAAAGGAAGGCGCTGGAAGTGCCCTATTCGGATTGGCAACTATGCCGCTATCCGGCCCCACCGCCTTCGGGGCGACCACCCTGGCAGGCGCAACCGCCGCTGCCCATGACAGCAAACGAAGTGATACAGAGAAATTACTGAAAAGCGCAGAGGTGAAATTCAAAGACCCCATCGCGGTGAAAGACTTCATCCACAATCACAAAGCAGAGTTCCAACGCGCCGACGCAAAAGCGATGCATACCCTCATCGCAAATCTCGTCGGGACTGGTGCTGGTAAATTCGTTAGTTGGCAATTGGGTGATGTAATAGACCCTTTTCTCAAGCCTGCTGTGGAACACGCTGCCTCATCGGCAACAGAACAACTCTTAAAGTGAAGTCATGAAGGTAGAGTTTGATTAAGGAGCGGTATGGTTTTTTACGTGCCACTTTATGGTAACATTGGATGAGAAAACCCACATAGATAAGGGTTCGCCGGGAGGATCGCTGCCTCCCGGCGGATCGCTTCTTCGAAGAAATCTTTATAAGGGTACACACTCATATGTTCTGCTAGGGTGCTTTCAACATAACTTTTTGCTTCATCGTTACCATTTTCAGCTGCAACAATGCTCCATACGAAAGTGTCTGTGTCGGGAAGAAACTGATGCCCGCGACCGTCGGAAGAAACACGCGCAATCTCATGGCCATATATCGCACTTAGCCATTGCGCTTCAGGCATGCCCGCCCAAGCTGCAAATGAAGCATGCATTCTTCCATTCTCTAACGCCTCGACACTCTCTGCTACTGTCAGAATAATCAACGAAACATAATAGTTTGCAGCAGGCATGCCACACGAAGCAGCAAGCTCTAATAGTTCCCGTCCACGATCCTGCTTAGACGTGTTTACTTGGTCCCGATAAATTTCATATCCCAACCAAAATGTTGCACCCATATGCCCCTTTTTACTGGCAGCCAATAGATACCGATAGGCACTGTCATAGTTCTGCACATCCGGCGTATCGCTTAAGTAAATCCGCCCCAGCAACGCGTCGACATCCATCAAACCGTGATCCGCATAGGGCAGAAGCAGATCAAGAGCGGCTTGTTGTTGCCCATCATCGAAGAATGCCTGTGCCCGCGTCACGATCTCCGCAATCTCTGGATCCAGGCCTGGGTCAAGCGTCGCGACGGGGACACTTTCCGGCTTCGGATAGGGCGCATCCTCTTGCTCCGGCCCCCAATCGCGCCAAGGCTGATCAATAGCGATCAACAGGCCAAGCAACACAACGGCCGTTATCAGATACAATACCTTTGTCATAAGCGGACAGTAATTCTCTTCCTATGGTAGGGCAATAATCACGAAGCCACCAAAACGGATACCCAGCACGCTGGACCGGGACTGGCCTTGCGGGGGATAGCGGGGAAAGCCGCCCCTCTCAATCAAGCGGTCAACCAGCTTGGTATCAAGTCCTGGCAACAGCACTTGTGCCTCGGCACCGTCTATTGAATGGCTTTGAAACGCGTTATGGTCTATGGAGCATCCGTGCTGTTTATGGTGCCGTTGGAAAGGGTCCGTCGGCTTCAAACGGGCTTGTTGGAGGAAGGCATTCATGAGTTCCAATAAGAAAGCATTGATTGTCTTGCTGAGCGCCTTTGCGCTGGTGACAGTGTCCTTCGGTGTCCGGTCGTCCTTCGGGGTTTACTTAACGCCAATCTCGGTTGAGTTCGGCATCAGCATCGCAACGATTTCTACAGTCCTGGCGGTGCAAAACCTGATCTGGGGCGCAACCCAACCCATTGCCGGGGGCTTGGCAGATCGCTTTGGGGCCATGCCAGTCGCGATTGCCGGCGGTGTGATCTATGCGTCGGGGCTTGGGTTGATGCTGGTCGACACAGGCATTGTATTCTTCGGATTGGGTGCGGGTATCGTGATCGGCTGCGCGCAGGCGGCCCTGGGTTTTCCGGTTCTCTTGGCAGCAATCGGCCGGACAGCCGCCCCGGAGCAGCGCAGCCTGTTCATGGGCATCGGCACGGCAGGTGGATCCTTCGGCCAGTTCCTTTTTGCACCGATGGGCCAGACCTTCCTCAGCCAGTTCGGGCTGATCGATTCCATATTGTTGATGGCAATCATCTGCCTGGGTGCAGCATCCCTGGCACTTGGTGTCCGCTTTGATAACGGCGCTGCCGACGGGGCGAGCGCCTCTGAGCCCCGCATGTCAATCATCCAGGCCTTGCAGTTGGCCGCCAAGGACAAGGGCTTTTTGTTGTTGAATGCCGGGTTCTTCGTCTGCGGCTTCCATGTAGCCTTTATCGGCATTCACTTACCCACGTTCGCAACAGTATGCGGTCTGCCCGCCAGTGTCGGCGTGACCGGGTTGATGCTGATCGGGCTCTTCAACATCATCGGGTCCATCGGCGCAGGGCAGCTTGGCGGGAAAGTCCGGCCAAAGATTCCACTCTCCCTGATCTATCTGCTTCGCGCCATAGCGGCATCCGTCATGTTGATCGTCCCGGTGACGGAGTTCGTACTGCTCGCCTTCTCCGTCGCGATGGGGTTGTTGTGGCTGTCCACCGTGCCCTTGACCAGCATGATCGTGGCGCGCCTGTTCGGCCCCGCCCATGTCGGCATGCTGTTCGGCATCGTCTTCTTCTTCCATCAGATCGGCAGCTTTGCCGGCCTGACCATGGCGGGATATTTCTACGATACGACCGGCAGCTATGACATAGTCTGGATTGCCAGCGTCGCCCTGGGACTGTTCGCCTTCCTGGTTCATCTGCCTATTGATGACCGGGCGCGCAGCGTCACAAACCCTGCCTGACCCGGTCCGATTTTATGCTGTCACAGCTTTTCGCAATCATCGCCCCTGTCATGATCACCGCAGGACTGGGTTTTGTCTGGATCAAGAGCGGGCGGTCCTTTGATACGGAACGAATGACCCCGGTGATCGTCGCAATCGGGACCCCGATGATGGTGCTCTCCACCCTGCTGGAGGCAGATATCGATACCCAGGCATTGGGCCAAACCATGCTGCATGCCGCCGTCGCGACCATAACAGCACTATCCATCGGTTGGGCCGGGCTGAAGATCACCGGCCAGCCGATTAAGGTCTTCCTGCCGGCAATGAGTTTTCCCAATTGCGGCAATATGGGCCTGCCGCTCTGTCTCTTCGCCTTTGGGGAGACCGGACTGGCAATGGCCATCGTCTTCTTCGCCGTCGTCTCCACAACCCAGTTCACCCTGGGATACGCGATCGCCGCCGGCGGCATGAATGTAAAAAAAGCCATTCGCACGCCGCTGCTCTGGTCGGTCGCGGTCGGCTTGGTCCTGATCTGGCAAGGCTGGGAACTGCCGCTTTGGGCGATGAATTCCATAGGCCTGATCGGCGATATGACAATTCCCTTGATGCTGTTCGCGCTTGGTGTCTCCCTGGCGAAGCTGCCCCTGGGCGCGTTGAAACGCTCTGCTTTGTTATCGGTTGCCCGAATTGTCGGCGGCTTCGCCATCGGGCTTGCTGTCGTGACATTGTTCGGGCTGGAAGGAACCGCGCGCGGCGTCATCCTGATCCAATGCAGCATGCCGGTTGCGGTCTTCAATTTCCTGTTCGCGGAGTTGCACAATAATCGGCCCCATGAAGTCGCAGGCACCGTTGTCATTTCAACTGTGATATCCTTTGCCACCCTGCCCTTTCTTCTGGCCTATGCATTGGGCGGATAAGAAGGTTTTGAGATGATCGAGCAAATAGAAAAGCTTGTGGACCTGGCTTGGCAGACCGTCGCAGCAACCCCGGATTTCCTGACCGGCAAACCTGTAGCGCTGCCCCCGCGCATTCCAACAGAGCCCGGCATCAATGAAAGTCGGTTTTCTGACAATTTCCCGGCCCTGCAGTCTCTGGCCGACGCGGTAAAACTGGCGAACGAGAATTCGCTAAGCGCATTGGCCTCCGCATTCGCTGCCGTCGAACCAAGCCTGCGCTGGTCACAGAACCCGACCTATACGGAGGAAAACGCCGGCCGCGCGCTTTTGGATGGCTATGCTTATGCTCCCTGTTCCGGTCCGGACGGCCCGATCCACTGTGCCGTGCCGCGCGGCGGCTTCATGTTGATGGGTCCCAATGTGACATACCCGCCCCATAACCATGCCCCGCGGGAAATCTACCTTATTCTAACGCCGGGCACTCAGTGGCAGCTGGATCATAGCGAGTGGTTTGATGTTAATGCCGGTGATCTGATCCTGCACGAGCCCTGGGTCGCGCATTCAATGCGCACCACCGACAAACCCATGCTGGCCTTTGCCGGATGGATCGAAGCTGGCGACCGCCTATCGATTGGCTTTAACGATCAATAATCCCGAATTGCGGCGACACCATCAGCTCAAAATCACCGGTTGTAAGTCATCGGTTCTAAATCATCGGTTCTAAATCATCGGTTCTAAATCATCGGTTCTAAGGCGCCGCGACGTCTCGTTCTTTAACGTTCCGCAGAAAATCATCCGCACTGTTGCTGCGGGGATAGTCCTGATCCGGGATTGGGACACCGAGAAATTCACATAACGGCTCCCACCCCGACCCAACGGGATAGACCAGCAGCCGGTCCGCCGGCACGGTTGCCTTTACCTCAGCCTCATGACGGCGGAAGACATCCAGCACATGGTCTTCTTCTTCAATGCGCTCATCGAAAGTGCCTCGGCGAATAAGGACATCGCCGATCATGCCTTTATCGTCATTCTTGCGCAGGACCTGGAAGATCGTCTTGTTGATGCTCTTGTACCAACTTTCCGCTGTCCGGGTTGTCAGTAAGACCTTGGCATCTGGATAAACATCAATGAGCTCTCGCCAGTAATAAGCGGATGGCCAATCGACCGTTGAGCGATAACCATCGAACAATACCGACCAGGGGATATCTTCCCCCGCTGCTTTGGCGCGCCAGAGTTTGAGCTGTTCCGGGTTGCTGGTCACCTCATGCATATGATGGCACGGGCCGAGACCCAGAAGGTTAAGTGCCATCCGCATTGATTCCGTGCCGGTCCTGCCGAACCCGGCACCAATAATTTTTAACGGCATGGCTCACGCCCCCCCTTCATGCCGCCCAAGACATGCGGCTCTAGTGTTTGTCCTTTAAAAAGGCCGCAAATTTCAGATCAGCCTTCGCGATATCGCTGATGACATTCTGGATACAGTCTTCCAGGATGTCGACCGTCAATCGTCCTGTCGAAAGGCACTGCGACTGCAAGGCATTGACGTTATCCAGAGCATTCCGATGATGCTCACGATGCCAATCAAGGCCAGGATAATCAGCCGTTTGCATGATTTCTTCCTCATAGGCGAAATGAGCAACCAGTCTATTTTTAAAGGCTTCAAAATTGGTACGGCAGTTTGGATTATCCCCTAACTCTATAGCTCTAATGAGGTCATTTATCATATCAACGAGAAAATCATGTTGTATATCAATCTCGCCCACATCGATTCTGAAAGAATCCGGTATTGCGAACATCATCCCCACTCCACAAATGTCTGATCCACCCTCAAACACCTTTAGGGTAACCAAACTGCAGTTAATGGGACGTTAAGACAGAGATCACTGCCTCAGAAAGCGACTCTATTCTAGATCTTCAACATCCGCGGCGTTGTCACCATCCAACTTCGCGGCAAGCGCGGCTTCCAGGAAGGGATCAAGCGCGCCGTCCAGAACGGCGGAGGGATTGCCGCTTTCCACCCCGGTCCGCAGATCCTTCACCATCTGATAGGGCTGCAGGACGTAGGATCGCAGTTGGTGGCCCCAGGCGATATCGGATTTGGCATCCGCCTCTGCCTGTGCCGCTTCTTCGCGGATTTTCAATTCCCGCTCATAAAGCCTGGCTTGCAGCATCTTCATGGCCTGCGCCCGGTTCTTATGTTGGGAGCGGTCATTCTGACACTGCACGACAATATTGGTCGGGATATGGGTGATCCGAACCGCGCTATCGGTCTTGTTGACATGCTGACCACCGGCGCCGGACGCCCGATAGGTATCAACCCGCAGCTCTGCCGGATTGATTTCCACTTCGATGGAATCGTCAATTTGCGGGTAGACACTGACCGAGGAGAAACTGGTGTGGCGCCGGGCATTGCTGTCATAGGGCGAGATGCGCACGAGCCGATGGACACCGGCTTCCGTCTTCAGCCAACCATAGGCATCGGCCCCGGCAATCTTGAGGGTCGCTGATTTGATCCCGGCCTCTTCACCGGCGCTTTCTTCCAGCAACTCGGTCTTATAGCCATGCTGATCCGCCCAGCGGGAATACATCCGAAACAGCATCTGTGCCCAATCCTGGCTCTCAGTCCCGCCGGCCCCGGCATGGACTTCCAGGAAGCAGTCATTGCCGTCCGCTTCGCCCGAAAGTAGGCTTTGCAACTGCAGTTTGCCCGCCGTGTCACGAAGCTTCTCAAGGGCGCTTTCAGCCTCCGCCACCAGATCGCTGTCGCCTTCTTCTTCCGCGAGTTCGATCATCTCAACATTGTCATTGAGGCCGGATTCGAGCGTCATATAGCCGGAAATACGCGAATCCAGATTGGCGCGCTCGCGCATGACCTTCTGGGCTTCGTCAGCATTGTCCCAAAGCGTCGGGTCTTCGACCCGGGCGTTCAGTTCTGCCAGGCGTTTTGTCGAGGCATCCCAGTCAAAGATGCCTCCTCAGCAGTTCGAGCGACTGCTTGAGTTCGTCAACGGTAGCTTGGGTCTCGGCCCGCATGGTGATTTCTACTCCAACAAAAAATAACAATAAGACATGTATTTCCGTGCGAGGTACGCCAGCCGCCGGGCTTCGTCAATCCGGCTTTCGATCTGTTTCAGCTGGACCGTGACCTCTCCAATTCAACGATCAGTAAAGCCCGCTTGGTGCTTCCCCGCCTTGCTGACCTTGTGTCGGCACGGTGGGAAGGGGCACTGCGCCGGGTTGGGCCGCAGCAGCGGCCGGTGCGGCTATCTCGGTACCGCCGGAAATGAAGACCGCCTGCTTTCCTGCTGATGGTTCAGTGCCGGCCTTAAAGGCTTCAGTGATGATCTTCTTGCTGGCCGCTGTCGCAACCTTGCCGGTTTGCGCATCGATACGGACCATCCGCACGCCGGGCGGCGTCCGGAAAGGAATAGCCGGCTTGCCGTCCAACGCCTTTTCCATGAAAGCCTTGAAGATCGGCGCCGCGACGGAAGACCCGGTTTCCTGACCACCCCATGGCTGCTTGCCAAGTGGTATCGGTGTATCGAAACCGACAAAGACCCCAACGGCCAGATCAGGCGCAAAGCCAATGAACCAGGTATCACGGGAATCATTCGTCGTGCCGGTCTTACCGGCCAGCGGTTTCCCGATGGCGCGGATTCGCCGGCCCGTTCCCCGTTGAACCACCCCTTCCAGCATGGTCACGATTTGATAGGCCGCTGCGGGATCGGTCAATTGTGGACGCTCATCCGCCAAATGCGGCATTGGCTGATTGTCCCAGTAAGACACGATACAGTCTGCGCATCCCCGTCCGTCATGGCGGAAGATGGTCTTGCCCAGTTTGTCCTGCACCCGGTCTATCAGAGACGGCACCACCTTCTTACCGCCATTCACCAAGGCCGAATAAGCAGTCACCATATTGATCAGCTTCACCTCTGCCGCGCCGAGAGACATGGCGAGCTGCGGCGGCATGTTCTCAGCAATGCCAAAGCGCGCTGCCGTCTCACTAACCTTGTCCATCCCAATCGCCTGGGCGAGCCGGACGGTCATCAGGTTTCGCGATTTCTCAATTCCCAGCCGCATCGGACTGGGACCAAAAAACTCCCGACTGAAGTTCGCCGGTTTCCATTTGCCGAGCCCCTGTCCCTGATCGATCACGAAGGGCGCATCCAGGATGATCGTCGCCGGCGTGTAACCATTTTCCAGCGCTGTCAGATAGACAAAGGGTTTGAAGGCGGAACCCGGTTGGCGCAGAGCCTGGGTCGCGCGATTGAACTGGCTGAGTTCGAAACTCCAGCCACCGGTCATTGCCAGAACCCGGCCCGTATGCGGGTCCATCGCAACGATGCCGCCACCAACCTTGGGTATCTGCCGCAGTCCATAGGTGCCGTCCGGATAGGGAATGGGCGGATCGCCATCATTCTTGCCCTTCCGCTCGGTCACGGTCTCCACAAGGATAACATCGCCGACGGACAACACATCGGCTGCCTTGCGAATACGATCCCCTCGGCCCTGGTTTCTATCACCCAGATAGGCGCGTGCCCAATAGAGCTCATAAAGCGGGATCACGCCGACACCACCGCCACGAAGACCGATCTGTGCATTGCCCTCTTCTAGCGCGGTCACAACGGCAACGCGCCAGCCGGGATTCCCAAGCGGCCGCGGCACAGCTTCCAGCGCCGTCTGCCAACCGGCAGTCAGATCAATATTGGTGATAGCCCCCCGCCAACCGTGACGACGATCATAAGCAACAAGCCCATCACGCAGCGCTTCCCGCGCCATGCCCTGCATTTTTGTGTCCAACGTGGTCCGGACCGACAAACCGCCTTCATAGAGACCTTTCTCTCCAAAGCGATCCACCAGATCACGACGCACTTCTTCCAGGAAGAAATCCGCCTCGACGAAATCGATGTTATGTCGAGCCTTGGTCACCAGCGGCGATTCCCGCGCTTCTGTCGCAGCGGCCCGATCAACATAGCCTTCTTCCAACATCCGCCCGATCACCCAGTTACGGCGCGCGATAGCCGCTTCGGTCTTGCGGGTCGGATGATAGTTGTTTGGCGCTTTCGGCAGGGCGGCAAGATAGGCGATTTCCGCCGTTGTCAGCTCGCTCAAGCTCTTGTCGAAATAGTTCAGCGATGCAGCCGCGACACCATAAGAACCAACGCCCAAATAGATCTCATTCAGATAGAGCTCGAGAATGCGGTCCTTTGTCAGCGCCCGTTCGATCCTGAGCGCCAGAATAGCTTCTTTGATCTTTCGCGTGATCGACAGCTCATTCGTCAGAAGGAAGTTCTTCGCCACCTGCTGGGTGATTGTCGAGGCCCCGACCGGACGCCGTCCCTGGGCGTAGAGCTTCACATTCTGGATCACCGCGCGCGCCAAGGCTTTCAGATCGACCCCGGGGTGATAGTAGAAATGTTTGTCTTCCGCCGCGATGAACCCGTAGATCAGCTGCTTCGGCATCGCCTCAATCGGCACGAAAACCCGCTTCTCAACCGCATATTCCGCCAATAGCCGCCCATCACCGGCATGCACCCGGGTTGAGGTCGGTGGCTCATAGGTTGCGAGCTGATCATGCGCCGGCAAGTCCTTGCCGTAATGCATGAAGGCCCACAAAACGACACCGGCCCCGGCAATGCCCATCAGCACCAACAGGGTGAACAACACCAAAAACGTCTTCATGATTATGCGCATGCGGCTCTACCGTTCCCTCGGCGTCCCCCGTTATGTGCCGACATCACCGGATTATCAACGTGGCATCTGCTCTTCAACACAGTCTTCCTAAAAGAATGCGGCGATTTTTTGGATCAGAGTGAGGCTCGACACAGAAACAGCCCTGTTTAAGAGCGGCTCATCTTTTCTTTTCGGTCGAAATAGCGATCCACCGCCCGGACCAGGGCATGCGCAAAGCGTTCCCTGAATTTCTCAGTTCGCAAATTGGCTTCGTCATGGATATTGGACAAATAGCCGATCTCCACCAACACGGATGGCACATTCGGGGATTTCAGCACGGCAAAGCCAGCAAACCGATGGGTGTTGCGCAGGACCTTGATATTCTTCGCGAGCTTTTTCGTCAGCATCTCGGCGAAGTGCCAGCTTTCCTCATTCACACTCTGCTGGGCGAGGTCGATGAGAATCGAAGAAACTTCAGCCGGATATTCCGACAGATCGGTCCCGGCAATCACATCCGACTTGTTTTCTTTGCGAGCCAGCGCCGCAGCCTCTTTATCAGACGCGTTGTCAGAAAGTGTGTAGACCGAGGCCCCGCGTAATGAACGCCTGGAATGCGAATCCGCATGCAGCGATACAAACAGCTCCGCCCCCGCTTCATGGGCGATTTCATAACGCCGCCGCAGAGGAATAAAGATATCCCGGTCGCGCGTCATCACGACTTTGTAGCGCCCGGTTGCCTCCAAGACCCGCCTCACGGTCTTCGCCATCGCCAGGACAAGATGCTTTTCATGTGCACCGGAGCGCCCAATCGCACCGGGATCGACGCCCCCATGCCCCGCGTCGATGGTTACAATGCGCTTGCCATCGGCCTGCGGCTCGGTGGTGGTCGGTTGCGATGCCTTGCGGCTGCCCAGCGATGCGGCATAGGTCGCCCAGTCTTTTGATGCCGTGGCGCTTTTGCCGCTCTTTCCTGGCGCGATATCGAGAACCAATCGGCGGGGCGCCCCATTCGAAGGCGGTAACTGAAACAGCTTTGCCACATGCCCTGGACCGATAAGATCAATCACAACCCGGGTAACGCCCGGCTTGAAGAGACCATGCCGATACCCGGCGACCAATCCACGGCCACCAGACGCCGCCGCCTCCGGCCCATGCCAATCAAGCTCCGGCAGATCAACGACGATCCTGTCCGGGTCTTCCAGACCAAAGGCCTGGAACGGCACGGCATCGCTGACCTCCATTACGAAGCGCGTACGACCGTCATGGACGCCAATCCTGATATCGGAAATAGCCCCTTGCGAGGCGGCAACCGCAGACCCTGCCGCCACGGCCATGAAGCACAATGCGCATACTACAGGCAGGCAAAACAGCAAGGCGGATGCCGCAAAAATCCGCACCGCCCGATACTTGGTGTCTGCGCCTGAAATTGGTTTTACCTCTATTGGGGTCATCACCGTTTCACCCTGCCCAAAGGGATCATGACTAGAATCCGTGCGAATAGGCCCGATTCGCCCTTCCAAACCAAGAAAAAACGGCGATTTTCAGGCGACTGAGCCGGAAAGCCTCAGCGGAGCTCCAAGCTGGTCCGTTTGGCCCAAATCTTTGATTAACAATGAATTGATCGAAATTAAGGGATTGTGCTACCCCACGCAGCACGGCTAGATTAGATCGTTCGACAGCCGCGTCGCAAATGCGGTTTCGTTCCTCCGTCCGAAGCGGCTTCGCCCTCCTACTCTGGTGCGCGGCCTCGCCGGAAAGCCGGCCTTCGGTGCCGAGGCGGTGGGTCGTAAGAAAGCGAGTTTCCGGAGAATCCTTCCGGAAACCCATTTCCGGAAACCTTCCGCACGAACGAGATCGACCGTAGCCTAACACCGCCCGGAAAGCGGTGGCGCACGGGACAAACGCAAGGCCAATCTTGGTATCTCAAGGGCGGCCAGGGCTGAAACGGACACGAACCGTAACGTTTTTTCGTGCGGGGTGCTTTAGGTGAAGAAGACCTGAGGGTGATGAAGACCTGACCAGCACCGCACGTGACAGAAGACAGAATATGACCCTATTAGCGAGCCTTACCAGCGCCGACCCTGCCAGCCCCACACGGGCGGCCTCGGCGCGCGCCGCAGGACGCGGCTATGGCCTCGCCAACCCTAACCGCCTGGCTTCCCCACAACGTGCCATACAGCGCGCGGTGCCTGTTGCCCGGGTTGGAGCAATACACAATGACACGCAGAATGTTGATAGACGCGACCCACCCCGAGGAGACCCGGGTTACGGTCGTGGACGGAAACCGGCTTGAGGAATTTGATTACGAAACAACCACAAAGAAGCAGCTGAAAGGGAATATCTATCTCGCGAAAGTAACGCGGGTTGAACCCTCTCTGCAGGCAGCCTTTGTGGAATATGGCGGCAACCGCCATGGTTTCCTCGCCTTCAGTGAAATCCACCCCGATTATTATCGTATTCCGGTTGCCGACCGGGAAGATCTGATCGACGAGTCTTCGGATGACGACGATGATGATGACGATGATCGTCAGGCTCCTTCTGCAGAAGACAATGCTGTAGAGGACGGCGCTGCAGATGACAGCGCTGGCGAAGATGGAAACGACGATAAGTCTGAAGGCAGCGCAGAAGATTCCAATGCCGAAGATTCCAATACGGATGACAATGGCGATGATGATGACAGCGACGGTGGTCATGGTGAAGATGGCGCGACCAGCGCCACCCCGGTCGAAGACATGGGTGGCGACGAAGCGGTAGACGAAGCCGCTGAACGCTCAGCACGCCGACGCCCCCGCATGCGGCGCAACTATAAAATCCAGGAAGTCGTAAAGCGGCGCCAGGTCATGCTGGTGCAGGTGGTAAAGGAAGAGCGCGGCAATAAAGGCGCAGCGCTGACCACCTATCTCTCGCTTGCCGGACGCTATTGCGTCGTGATGCCGAATACATCGCGCGGCGGTGGGGTAAGCCGCAAGATTTCCAACCCTGCTGACCGCAAACGGCTGAAGACTGTCCTTGCGGATCTTGAGGTTCCGGACGGCATGGCGGTGATCCTGCGGACAGCTGGTGCCGAGCGCTCAAAGACCGAGATCAAGCGCGATTTCGAATATATCACCAAGGTCTGGGATGATATCCGCTCGACAACGCTTGCCTCAACAGCGCCATCGCTGATCCATGAGGAAGGCAATCTGGTCAAGCGGTCGATCCGTGATTTGTACTCAAAGGATATCGACGAGATCCTGGTCTCCGGCGATGACGCCTATAAGCTTGCCAAGAACTTCATGAAGGCGCTGATCCCCAGTCACGCCAAGAAGGTTCAGCCATATAAAGACGAACAGGGGATACCGCTCTTTCAGCGTTATCAGGTCGAACAACAACTGATACAGATTCATGATCCGATGGTGCAACTGCGCTCCGGCGGGTCCATCGTGCTGCACCAGACCGAAGCTCTGGTGGCGATTGATGTGAACTCCGGCAAAGCAACGCGGGAACGCCATATCGAGGAAACAGCGCTTAAGACCAACCTGGAAGCGGCCGAGGAAGTTGCCCGTCAACTGCGGCTGCGCGACATGGCTGGTCTGGTGGTCATCGACTTCATCGATATGGAGGAGAACCGCAACGCCCATGCAGTCGAGCGCAAGTTAAAGGAAGCGCTGCGGCGTGACCGTGCCCGCATTCAAGTGGGCCGGATCAGTGCCTTCGGGCTGCTTGAGATGTCGCGCCAGCGGCTTCGTCCCAGCTTGATCGAGGCGATGAGTTCCGCCTGCCCGACATGCGGCGGTGTTGGCTATATCGTTTCAACGGAGACTGCCGCACTGATCGTGCTGCGCGCGCTGGAAGAAGAGGGCCTGCGTCATCGGGCCAATTCTGTCACCGTCACAGTGCCGGGAACGGTCGCGCTCTATCTCCTCAACAACAAACGTGCCGCGCTGAGCGAGATTGAAGAGACCTATATTCTGGAAGTCTCTATCGAGGTCGCGGATGGCATGCTGCCACCGGCTTATGAAATGACCCGCCTCGCCGCCGATGGCACGGTAATCCCGGATGACCCGCCAGAACGGGAGCCACGCCGCGACACCCGGCGCGGCCGAGGCCATGACCGCGACAAGGACCGTGATCGTGACAGGAATAGCAGCAGCCGTCGACGCGGTCGGGCCCCTGAGCGCGAGGATGAGGAAACGCCAAGCGATGTCGCAAATGACGACAACTCAGACAGCGCTGAAGAAAGTAAAGACGACAGCCAACGCCGCCGGAAGCGGGGCCGTCGGCGTCGGCGTTACGAAGAAGAATCTCCCGAGACGAATAGCGAAACCTCGGAAGAATCCAGCGACACTTCTGTGGAAGAGTCCAGTGAGGAAGAGGGAGACGGCGAGTCCCAACCGAAGCGTCGCCGCAAGCGGGGCCGCCGTGGTGGGCGCCGTCGTGGTCGCGGACGGGGCGAAGAGGCCACGCAGACCGAGACAGATTCTTCCGGTAAGAGCACTGACGCTGAAACAGACGCCCCTGTTGGTACCGTAGCGGCTATAGAATCAAACGCTGAGGAAGGTGGCGCTGAAGAAAGTGGCCCTGAGGTGCCGGTGACTGAGGTGCCGGTGACTGAAGCCTCGGCGCCTGATGCACCTACAGCCGATGCACCTACAGCTGAAGCACCTGCGGATGCCGCACCGAGCGATGGATCAGCAGGCATCACTGAGGCTGAATCGGCTACGGTAGCTGAACCAGTTGAAGCGGCTGAACCTGCGGCTGCCGAAGAAGCACCAACAAAGGCGAAGCGCGGGCGTCGCAAGGCGTCGACCAAAAAAGCGACAGCAAAGAAAGCTGGGGCGAAAAAATCCCGGGCGAAAAAAGCATCTGCGAAGAAACCCGCAGAAGCAAAGCCGGACGCAGATGTCGCCGACGCTCCAGTATCGGATGCTCCTGCACCGGTGTCTGAAACACCAGCGCCCGCTAGTACCAACGCTGCCAGTACCAACGATGCCAGTACCGACACTGCCAGTACCGACGCTACCGATGAAGCACGTCCCGCCCCGTTTGAGGTAAAGACCGAAGCGGATCCGGATAAGCCAAAACGGAAGGGTTGGTGGAGCCGGGTCATCGGCTGATCCAGCGAGATCACATGCTAAAACGCGCGGCGCCGGGTCTCTCGGCGCCGCGTTTTTTTGTGTGCTCACAAACCGCCATGCAGGAAACGCAGGCCATGATTGCGAAAATCGCGTTCGCCTTTCACGCGATGGAGGATCATATCCAGCCTTGAGGTTGGAGCACGGGCTCCACCTGTCGAACGCAAGTCTATGAAGGATGAGAAGTCATGACCGCACATTATGCTGAGAACACCGCAACCGTCTCTGTAAAAGACATGGTTTCGCGCTTCATCTACGAGGTTGTCGGCACGGTCGAAACGATTGGCATGAGCATCGCCGGCTGGAACGAACGCCGCGCGGCAGCCCATCATCTTGAACAGTTGCCAGAACATCTGCTGCAGGACATCGGCGTCAAACGAGGCGACATCCGGCACACGATCGGCGGCTGATCAAAGATCGACGCTGCGAATTCCCAAAGTCTGACCAAACGAAATCCGCATCGCGATACGATTTGGACCATGGACGCCGGCTCATTAACCCGGTAAGGTATGGGCGTAAAGGCGGTATGTCGGGTGTATCAACACCCTGATCCTCGACATCCTGGCTTTGCTGTGTGTCTTCCCGTTTACCTTTTTTTTAAGGTGACCGGTGAAGACAGGTGGGGTCCGGAAGGGCCAATTGACGACCCGTTGTGGTCTCTATCCCGACGCAAAGGCTCACGATGAGCCGGCGGCGAGATGAAGCCAGAATGGATCGTTGCGGATCGCGTGAATTCGATGGGTGTGTCGAATATGCTGTTTGATGAGCTTTGGGGGTTCCATGGATCGTCGTTTTCCTCCCGCCGTTGTTCGTGAGGGCGTGCGGGCTACGGTAAAGTGGTTCAATCCGACCAAGGGGTTCGGGTTTGTTCAGACCGATGATCCGGGCGACCCGGACATCTTCCTCCACGCAACCGCATTGGGCCCTGATGCCTCATCGGGTCTTGCAGAAGGCACCAGCATCGTCTGTGACCTCGCAGAAGGTAAGCGTGGCTTGATGGTCGCAACCGTTCATGAGATCGATCGCTCAACCGCCGTTGAAGGCGGTTTTGGTGGCGGTGGCGGACATGATAGCGGTGGACAAGGCGGCTATGGCGGCGGCGGTGGCGGCGGATTTGGTGGCCCCGGTGGTGGTGGCGACCGTCCGAAGCGTCCCCCTCTCGGCCCGTTAAGTGATCCACTCGAAGGCCAGGTTAAATTCTACGACACGGCCAAAGGCTATGGGTTCATCGCTCTATCAACTGGTGGACGGGATGTCTTTTTCTCGGCCCGGACGCTTCAGCGCAATCAGCTGTTGGCGCCGGAACCGGATCAAATGGTCCGCGTCCAGCATAGAGATGGCGAAAAAGGGCCGGTCGCAGACGTGATCGAATACCTGTAAGCCACAGGTCACGCTTCAAATGACACTTCCTCCTCCGGATTCCGTCCTGGACTACTGGTCGGTAAAGGCTGACCCGTGGACAAAATGGGCGGATACCGTCGCGCCCTTAGCGGCACGATTCAACATGCATCTTATTGAAGAGGCACGGATCGAACCGGGGATGCGGGTGCTCGACATGGCCTCAGGCGCCGGCGAGCCTGTCCTGATGCTCCCGGAACTGGTCGGCCCGGAAGGGTCGGTTGTCGCGACCGATGTCGTCCCGGAAATGCTAAGCGGTTTGAAACGCCGAAAGGGTGCGGACGCATTGCAGATTTGTGCTGCCGACATGCAGGCACTGCCCTTCAACGATGCCAGTTTTGACCGCGCGACCTGCCGGTTTGGCATTATGTTCGTGCCCGACCCGGTCGCCGGATTGTCCCAGGTCGCCCGCGTATTGAAAGCGGGCGGTCGTGCCTCCTTCATGGTCTGGGGGCCGCGGGAAGATCAAACTCTGTTCCCGGTTCTGGCAGAAGCGATTGATCGTGTCTTTGGCTTGGCACCGGATGACCATCACTACCAGATCTTTCGCTTTGGGGCAGACGGTAGTCTTACCGACCATTTTGAGCAGGCCGGGTTCATCAATATCACTGAGCGCTCAATCAAATTTACGCCCAAGGCACCGACGGACCGCCCCTTCTGGCGCCCACAGCTTGATATGAGCTTCGGACATATCATGTCCGACAAGAATGAGGCTGAACGCGCCGCAGTGGACGCGGAAATCCGTGCGCTTCTCGAGCCTATGCAGACGGAAGAGGGATATCAGATGAAAGCCCATATCCGGATTGCCTCCGGGGATCGATAGAGGCGCAGTGGCCCACTAGCGCCAACCTTCCCCTAAACCCGCAACTCCTATAAGCTTTTGGGATGGTGGCGCATGCGTATCAACCATCCGACGAGATGGTTTGGAGAAAAGAGCCGATGTTCTACATCGCTAGACTATTCGGCAATCGAACGAAATCTGTAGGCGCCATCGGGCTGGCGACCGCTTTGATGCTTTCCGCATGCATGACGACGGAACCAGCGAGCTCTCCCGCAACAGGCGCAAATTTAACAAGCAACGCACAGCCAACCATCGATGCACTGATGGCCGCTGGAACCGAACGTGCGGCGCGCGGAGAATTTATGACTGCGGCCGCGCTTTTCCGAAGCGCCCATGAGGCCTCGCCAGATGCCAGCGAGCCCCTTATTGCTCTCGGCAATGCATTAAGCGCGGCAAATGCCCATCGCGACGCGGCTACAGCCTATGAAAAAGCAAGCAAGGTAACGAATGCCCGCGCCGAGGCGTTTCGCGGGCTCGGCAATGCGCGCATCTTGCTGGGCAACTATGATGCCGCGCGCCAAAATTTTCTGGAAGCCGTTGAGCGCGCGCCGGACGATTGGCGGAACTATCTGGGCCTCGGTGTCGCCTATGACATGTTGGGACTTGGTGACAGTGCACAGCTGGCCTATCGGCAAGGGTTGGAGATTGACCCTAAAAACGCTGACCTCAGGCTGAATTTCGGGTTATCCCTTGCCTTGACCGATCAGGTTGATTTGGCTTTGCGCCACCTGGGCGTCCTCGTTTCCAAGGAACAGGCATCGCCTCAAGCCCGGCAAACCCTCGCCTTCGCCTACACCCTGTCCGGCGAAGAAGAGACTGCCCGTCAATGGCTTGCTGTCGATATGGATGTTGCTGAGATTGACCGCGCAATTGCGTCGTTTCAAGCTATTGGGGACATCGAAGATCCTGTCAGACGCGCCCGTGCAATGAACACAACAAATCTGAGTCTGACTGAGTAGAGGAACGGCTGACCCCGTCTCTCCCCGAACTTCAGAAACATTCAATCAGTTGATTTCGGTAAGGGAGATCCGGCGGCCGGCGCAATTTCCTGTAACGCATCTATGGTTTCTTCTGCGATTTCCATGTCGCCGCCCGACATTTCACGGGCCGCTTGGAAGGCTCCAAGGCCCCCAAAAACGGCCAGCGCCACCACCAGACAGAACACAATCCTATTGGTATTGGTTTTTGGCGCAGCCTTCATCCTAATTGGCGGCGCAGCGCGGGTCTCCACCAAGCCGATATCGGACTTGGAGAGGTTCTTGCTTGCCAGAACTTCTTCAATCGACCGCCTGGGTCTATTGAGATATGGACTTGTCATACACCCGCCACGTCTGGCCCTTGTTTTCCAATCTCCGTCGCACTGCACGACAGGAGAATTTCGTAAGGGCACAGTTTTTGTTTTCAAAACACCAGCTGTCTCAATCCTGCCCAGATCGAGCGCCAGTTAATAATCAAAGAGAAGACGCCAATTTTTGGCCGTTACTGGTACATAGGACACAGAAAAATTTAATGTTAACGTTCAGACACTTGGTCCTGCAAAAACGCAATAGCTTTGAAAAAGCTCCGCATCCCCGCACGGCACAAAAAGACTTCTAACCCCTCCACACGGTCTTGTTATCACTTTTCATTGGAGAATCCCAGACAGAATCCTAACAACACTTGATCGGACCGTTGAGAGGTGCTGTGCTTCCGGGGATGGGGCTAAAGAACAATCAACGCGTTAGGATATTTTTATGGTTTTTTGGCAAAAATTTGGCACTTGGATAGAAATTTTCCCAACAACCGGCAAGATTTTGGCGCTTACCGGCGTACTCTTGCTGGGTCTTGGCGCACCAGCTGTGCAGGCAGCAGATAGCAAGGGACCGTTTTATATGGAAATGGATCCTGTCACGGTCCAGTTCGAACACGCGACCTGCAAGCGGACAATCATGGCCCTTAACCTACTGATCGAGTACACGAAGGCGGATAAGCAGGGGCAAATCTACGCCTATAAACCGAAGTTGAAGTCTTTGTTATTTGCAGCGTTTGACGACCATCTGGCCGAGGCCAAAACTGCGAAACGTAGCCGCATTCAGAAAATCGCCAAACGCGTCATTCAAAAGGCACTCGGGAAGAAACTGGTCTCAGACGTCCTGATCTCTCAAATGATGTTACAGAAGTAACGTCGCGGACAGACGTGACACGGGCACTAGGCCTGTGCGAACGCCAGGGCGCAGCCGAATAGGCTATCACCTGGAACCACCAGACCGGCGCGCGCCCAAAGTGTCTGAACAGGACCGTCTTTCAACTGCGCTTCCAGTGCAGCCATGTCCGACACCGTAATCCGCATCGCGGCGAAATGCGGCCCTTCCGGCGCATCCTTAGCCAACGGACCGTACCAGTCTTCATAAATGCTGGGTGTCATCGCGCGAACACGACCACGCGCCGTCTCGACAACCACGCCCGTCGCATCCACGGAGACCGCATCGGGGGTTTGCAGGCCGCCCAATAAGGGTACCAACTGTTCCGGCTCGGCCGCGACCATGACGACTTCATCAATCGCCAGCGCCCTATTTGTGTGGTTTTGGTAATCCGGTTTCCAGAACAGTTCCGGCGCATGTTGCTGACAGGTGAAGAATGCCGCTTCCGGTGTCTCCAGGGGCGGCACGAAGGCAAGAGAGAAAGCAACCTGCTTCTCCGTCCCATCCGGCTGGCGGGCAATCCGCGCGAAATCGAAGGGCTCCAGGTCAGCCAGTCCCTTCTCCGCAAACTCATCCCGGTCGCTGCGGGAATCCTGACCTTCGAAGACCAACATTGAACAGCCTTCCCGACGCGCCAGGATATCCCGTACAAAGGCGCCAAAACTGAAAATCCGCGCCCGAGGGTCATGTTCGACAAGCTTGCCTTCATCGGCGACCGTGATGATCTCCAGGAAGCTGCCATTCAACTGCACCAGCTGATTCGATGTGCCCCAGTCGTGATCTCCACGCGGTGTCACCGTGAACCCCAGTGTGCGATAGGTCTCAACGGCTTGTTCAAGATCCCGGACACCCAGGACCAGGTGATCGATCCCCCGCCCCGGCAGGATCGCTGTTCCTTTATCCGCATCACTGGTCATGCGCCATTCTCCCCATCGAAGCGCAGCCTATCCTCGCTGTCACTCATCATCCCCAACATCACGGCACGGAAACCAGCCACCGCCTCGGCCCCGGCCTCCCGATAAGCACGGGCGAAGCGTTGCCGTTGGTTTTCGGTCAACTCACGCTCCAAGCTGCGCCCTTTTTCCGTCAGCTCCAAGAGCCGTTGGCGCCGGTCACGCTGGCCTTGTGTCTGTTCGACATAGCCTTCTTCAACCAATTGGCCGAGCACCCGACTGAGACTCTGTTTCGTTATCTTAAGAACATCGAGTAGCTCTGACACGGTGCAGCCTGGATATCGTCCGATAAAGTATAATGCGCGGTGATGGGCGCGCCCCAGTTTAAGCGTCGCCAGGATTGCATCCGGTTCCGATGTAAAATCCCGATAGGCGAAGAACAGCATCTCGATACCCTGGCGCAGTTCTTCATCGCGCAGGAAGAGCGGATTGGCCCCCGGCTTGCCCGGTCGGACCGATGCCGAACGAAGAGAAGCGGGGTGTCTTTCATCAGTCATGCGAAGCGCTCTCCTTCCCGAAAAATTTCGGCCTCAGAAAATTTACGTCAGCATTGTTGACATATATGCCTCACGATGTTACCAAGCGCAACCATCGATCATGGTGGATAGTGACGATTTCGGACTATTTTGGGTAATTTTATTACTTTTAACCGAAATCATCCATAGATTGATCGGTTTATGAACCCCTGTGGCGAGACCCGCGCCTCGCCGATGTGTTGGAGATGAAAACGATGGCCCTAATGCCTTTTGATGACCGCGACGGCTTTATCTGGTTGAACGGGGAGATGATTGAGTGGCGTGATGCGAAGCTGCATATGCTGAGCCACGCCCTGCATTATGCCTCCTCCGTCTTTGAAGGAGAGCGCGTCTATGGCGGGAATGTATTCAAGCTGACCGAGCATTCGGCACGGTTGATCAAATCCGCCGATCTGTTGGATTTCGAAATCCCTTATTCCGTCGAAGAGTTGGATGACGCAACCCGCGCGGTGGTCGAGCAGAACAATATCGACGATGGCTATGTCCGCCCGATTGCCTGGCGCGGGTCGGAGATGATGGGCGTGTCTGCTCAAGCCTCCAAGATCAATGTCGCCATCGCAGCCTGGGAATGGCCGGCCTATTTCTCGCCGGAAGCCCGGATGCGAGGGTTGAAGATGCGGATTGCCGATTACCGCCGCCCGGATCCACAAACCGCGCCGACGGAAAGCAAGGCCGCGGGTCTCTATATGATCTGCACCCTGTCCAAGCATAAGGCAGAGAAGGAAGGCTTCCACGATGCGCTGATGCTGGATTGGCGCGGCTATGTGGCAGAGGCGACGGGCGCCAATGTCTTCTTCCTGATGGAAGACGGCAAGCTGCACACCCCGACGCCCGATTGCTTCCTGGACGGGATCACCCGCCGCACGGTCATCGGTCTGGCAAAGGACATGGGGTACGAGATCGTCGAACGCCATATCGCGCCGGAAGATCTGGCAAATGCCACCGAAGCCTTCCTGACAGGGACGGCGGTGGAGGTCACCCCGATTTCTTCCATCGGCGACTACAACTTCAACCCGGGCCGGACCTGTGAGGGTCTGATGAAGGCTTATGACGAATTGGTTCGCCGCCCGACCGACAAGGCAGCCCTGATTTCAGGCAGCGCAGCCTAACCTCTACGTTCCGATCAAATGCAGTGAGACCCGCCTCCTATGGGGGCGGGTCCTGTGTTCGAAGAGGTATAATCCCTGCCAGGTTCCCAGCACAGGACGCCCGCCGGATACTGGAATGGCGAGCGATACATCGGTTAGCGCGCTGCGGATATGGGCGGGCATGTCATCCGGGCCTTCCGCCGTGTGGCGGTAGAGGCTGGGGTCTTCCTTCACCAGACGCTTGAAGAAAGTCTCCAAATCTCGCTGCACATCTGGATCGGCATTCTCCTGAATCGTCAGGGAGGCGGAGGTATGCCGGCAGAAGACCGTCAGCAACCCGGTCTCAATCCCCTGCTCCCGCACCCAGCCGGTGACATCGCGGGTGATCTCTATCAGACCTTGCCCGCGCGTTTCGACGATCACTTCCGTTTCACTCTGCCGCATGGCTCTCATTGGTGAGGATATCGGACAGATTTGTAAAGCAGGCAGGCCACCCCCGTCCGATAGTCACCCGTGCATCTTCCATGCTGACGCCTTCATGCCGCAAACGCAGTCTTCGTCGCCTTACCCTCGGCTTCGAAGTCCATAGTGACGGTCGAGAATAGCGTCGTGCGCGCTTCCCTAAAGACTGACGATCTTACCCGGGTTCATGATGTTATCCGGGTCCATGGCCTGTTTCAGGGTCCGCATAACGGCGACCGCCTCTCCATGTTCATGGGTCAGGAAGTGCTTTTTGCCGTAACCGATGCCATGTTCCCCGGTGCAGGTGCCGCCGAAGGCGATGGCACGGTGGTTCATGCGCTCGACCAAATCCTTGCAGCGCTGTTTTTCCGCTTCATCCTCCTCATCGAAGAGCATGACGAGATGGAAATTGCCGTCCCCGACATGGCCAACGATAGGGGCGAGAACCCCGGTCTCGGCGATATCGCGTTTGGTCTCCAACAGGCATTCGGCGAGGTTTGAGATCGGCACACAGACATCGGTCGGCATTCCGACTTTCCCCGGCGCCAGCCGCAGCGCCGCATAAAAGGCATCATGCCGGGCCTGCCAAAGCTTCGTGCGTTCTTCCTGATGCGCGGTCCATTGAAAGGCACTGCCGCCGAATTCATCCGACAGGTCCTTTACCATTTCCGCCTGTTCCGCCGCCGAAGCGTCGGTTCCATGAAATTCGAAGAACAGGGTCGGCTTGTCCTCATACCCTTCCAATTCCGAATAGCGGATACAGGCAGCCATCTGCACATCATCCAATATTTCGATCCGCGCCACGGGAATGCCGGACTGAATGGTCAGGATTACTGTGTTCACAGCAGCCTCGAGATCCGGATACTGACAGACCGCGCTGGTGATCGCTTCTGGGATACCATAGAGCCGCAGTTGTACTTCCGTGATGATCCCGAGTGTCCCTTCAGAGCCCACGAAAAGCCGCGTCAGGTCGTAGCCCGCCGCTGATTTCTTGGCCCGTCCCCCGGTCTTGATGATTCGCCCATCGGCCAGGACAACGGTCAGGCCCAACACATTCTCTCGCATCGTGCCATAACGAACGGCATTGGTGCCGGAAGCGCGGGTGGCACTCATCCCCCCGATTGAGGCATCCGCCCCCGGATCAATGGGAAAGAACAGCCCCGTATCGCGCAGATGCTCATTCAACTGCTTGCGGGTTACCCCGGCCTGGACACGGCAGTCGAGGTCTTCGGCATTGACTTCCAGGACCGCATTCATGGCGGATAGATCGATGGAAACCCCACCTTCAACCGCCGCCAAATGCCCTTCCAGCGAGGTGCCCGTGCCGTAGGGAATCACCGGGACCTTATGTTCCGCGCAGATCGAGACGACCGCCGCCACTTCCTCGGTCGTTTCCGCAAAGATCACCAATTCGGGCGGGATCGGCGCGAAATACCCCTCCCCCTGGCCATGACGTTCCAGCACCGAGGGAGCCGTACTCGCCCGCTCCCCAAACCGCTGTTTCAAGATATCCAACGCCACCTGGCGCTCATTATTTATTTGGTGTGCTGTATCACTCATCGCCAACTCCCATCGGTGGAGGCCATTTTTTACAGGACATGGACAAGGATTACAAAGGCCACGCCCTGGTTCTGCAAAACCAACGACCATTTGCGCCGGACATGGAGAGGATTTTGCAGCGGTCTTTGCCGCCATTCTACTTGGCCGTCATTCTACTTGGCCGTCATTCTAAGGGCGATTATCTGGTTAAGCGTCTATCGACAGCCCAAGCCATCACCATTAACAGGCCATCACCATTAAAATGTCTTATTCTTCAAAAATACTACTTAAATCTACTTTTTAACATGCCATTCGGATGTATCGTTACATATATCGGACTTTTGTAGCGGACTTTTGTAGCGGACTTTTGAGAGGCGGGAGGGGATCACCGCGCTGATGCTGGACACCCCAACGCGTTAACGCAGCATGGGTTTGGCCATTGGCGCCGGAACAACACATTGCCGGGTGATCCGGAACAATCTGAAGACGAGGTTACACATGCATCCAAGGATTTTCAGTGCTTCTCGCCAGGGAACCCTTGTGGTGTGCGTCGCACTTCTCCTAACCGTCATTCCATTTCTAAAGGTTTCGGCCTCGGAGCCACCGAAGCCCGACGCCGCATCAACGACGGATGTGACTATAAAAGAGAGCTTAACCGGGGGCGGGCTGACTGAGTTTGATACCTTGATGGGGCAACTCCTGCGACTGGAAGTCCCGGTCGATGCGATTCTGGACTCCACGGATAGGGACGAAGTCCTGCAATGGGCCGAGACATGGCGCACGGAGCCCCTCCAATGGTCGGAACCTCTTTGTATCCTGGCGATGCGGCTTGGCTATCACCCAGCCTTTTCAACACCGGATGATAGGGCGGCGGCCCGATCCATCATGGGGGATCTGTCCAGTTTTGACTGTATCCCAAAGCGCTTGGTCCTAACCGACCTCAGCAACCCGGACCCCAACGCGTTGGAGGCCGCAATAACACACACGGCGATCCTTAGTTTCTATCATTTCAACCGTCCGCGAACCCTCACGATAGATAGTGAGCCCGCGAACTCGGTTACGGCCGCCGCAAGGATGTTAACCCCGATGCCGCCACACCTGCAAACCTTGGCCAAGCGCGCCTTGGACAAAAGGCCGGAAATCCTGGCAATGGTCGAAGAAAACGATCCCTGCGACCTTATTCAGATCGCACTCGATTTCTGGGATGGCCGAAATGGCGTGCAGCAGGATCGGGAAGTCGGCGAGCTACTCATTTACCGGGCCGCTGCGACGCATGGTTTCCGTGATATCGAATTTGAATTCACCAGCCGCATGCTCGAATTTCGCAGAGACATAACGCCCGCAGTGTTGGATGACCCGAAGGCTAAAAACAAACTGATCGCCCTACAACGAGACTGGCTCAAGTCAGCGGCAGACAGCGGCGATCCCAAAGCCGCCCTGATCATCGCGGAAGACATGGAAGCGGCAGACGATGCCGGCACAGCGCTTGAATACTATCTGATCGCCGACGCCGGAGGTATCCAAGGCATGCGCGAAGCAGGGGAACGAGTCGCCACCAGAAACGGCCACCAAATCACCCCTGACATGCTCTCCCAAGCCGATCAAACCCATGCGGAATTCCTCGCATCTTCCTGTGCCGGGCGTGAAGGATGATTTCATGATCAAGCGACTATCGACAGCTCAAATTACTACCATTAGAATACAACACCCCTTGTGAATACCGCTTTGGATAAGCAGATCATGCTGGTTGTTAGGCCCAATAACCGCCGTAGGAAGACATATGAAACCCGCAGAATCCCGACTTGCGCTGAAACCAGAATGGTCGGCCCTCCTCTGTCTGGTATTGTCATGCTTTGTATTTGTACCCAAACAAGGGTTATCGCAGGGAAATACCCTCGACGAGGTTCTGAAGGTGTTTATCCAGGGTGACCCTGGCCAGACCTATCACGAAGCCGTTCGATTAGCAGAATCCGGGAATGGGTTAACCGCATGCCTTGGGCTTGATGAACTCATTCACGCAGAACGCAATCCACATAATCGAGACCCTATTCTCGCTCTGTCATTGTCCAAACAGATTTCAACACTGGCCTGTCCGATACTTCCAATGTTGAAAGCCAAACTTCATGCAATGGCCGGAGAGAACGACGTCAACGATAATAAGAATGCCCTCCTTACAACGGCGATTTCACTCTACTACTACTACGGCTTCGACACTGATGTGACTGAGAGTGACGCTGATTTTCTGTTCACAGAGTTCAGCCATGCAGCAAAATCAGGTATCACGAGAAGCCTAAAAGAACTGGCTATGCTTAGGCATACGCTTGACGGCTTAACGGCGTGCGAAGCCAGCAGATTCCTCACAGCAGAACTGGGGAATAAAGACACGAACTCTGTCAGTCCAAAATTCCAGTTCTCCCTGGATTACTTGATGAAAGCGAGGCCATCTAACTGGTTCTATTATTATTACGGCATCTATGGTGGATCGATGCCGTTCTTTCCGATTGAAGCAGAAGCAGCGCGCAAGGATCTGCTTCATGCTGCCGAAACCGGTCATCCACGGGCAGCGTTTCGTATCGCTGAAACACGCTTTCAGAAAGACGGGACGTTCAACGATATCGAAACACTGACATTCTTACTGATCGCGGCACAGGCAGATATCATCGAGGCCAATAAACAGATCGAAAAGCATCGCCTGATGGACTTACCGATTTTTAATAAGGCCTCCGCACGCGCTAATTCCATCACTCGATCAATCCTTGAAGGACCGGGCTGCGAATAGTTTCTCAAGTGACTATCGACAGCTCAGATCGCTACCATTAAAATATCTTTTCTTTCAAAAATACCACTTCGGATAAACGAAACATGCCGCGCCAATATTCTACTACAAGGCTTTTGTTGACCTTTGTTCTGTTTTTGGGGGCTGCCGGCACCCTGCACGCGTGCCGCACATCAAATTCCGAACACAGCGCGGCGCCGGGTGTGGTTATGGAAGGTACGAATGCCTTTATAACGGTCGACAATGCGGCGGAATTCCGAGGCCATTACACTTTGTTGAGGAGCCTTCACAGCGATCCTCTTCCCGATTTCTCTGAAATCATCCGATCAGAGAACCCACCCCTTCTTTGGCGCTATGCGGTGGACGTCAGTAAGGATGGGACCTGGGGTGAAGTTGAGGCATGCAAAATAATGCTGGAATTGGGCTATGGATCCTATTCTGATCGTAGCCGAGATGGGCCGCGTGCCCTTGATATCGCCAATCGCATCAGCAGTTTTACGTGCATCGAGAAGAATCTCGTCATAGCCGATTTGCGATTTGGTAAAGATTCTCCTGACTATGATCCGAAACAGTATCGCCGCTTGATTCAAAAAACCGCGTTATTGCTGTTCTACCATTTCACATCGGATGGCAGCAGCCGCGACGATAAGGCGCCTGCGACACCGACTGCCACTCTGGAGCCCCTACGCGACCAGCTCCCTCAACAGCTTCGTGAATTCTTCGACGAAGCTTTATCCTTGCGGTCTCGTGTCATGCTCCAAGTAGAAGAGAAATCGGGATGCGCCCTTCTTCGCCATGCGCTTTCCTACTGGAAAGGCTTCCCTGACACATACAGAGACGCGGAAATCGGCGAATTGCTGCTCGACCGGGCTGACCGCCAATTATGGAAGAACCTGGATTCAGCATATGCCATGCTGGTTGTTAGGCCCTATAGACGCCGCAATAGCCGCATTAATAGTGGGGGTGGGGCATCCGTTGATCCGTTTTTCGAATTTAGTAATCGGATGTTCGACACCTATTCCCTCCGCGATCTCGCAGATAAGGGGCATCCGGATTTATCTTGGAAATTTGGTGGCTATGCAGCAGTACGGGGAAATTTCGAAGAAGCCTTGCAGAGATACCAAACCTCCGTCCTGGCTGGCCATGACTATCTGACTGACAGACTTGAAGCCTTCAAAGAAAAAGTCCCGGCCAGCAAGCATGCCGAAATCTATCGCCGCGCCAAACAAGCCAACGAAACCTACGCCGCTGATTCTTGTGGGCCACAGGATTAAGTCACCACAATCAGCTGACCGCATTGGGTTCAGCAATCTCCGTCGGACCGTCGGGGGGCGGAGAGTGACTTGGTTCGGGGCGCCCTCCCCAGCGGTGCAGCGATAGTGACGCTGGATGAATACAGAATTTCATAACTTTTCTTTGCGCACCAAAACCCATCAAAAGTGGTAAGGGCAGTATAACAATGATAAGATAATGAATGAGTTATACTTCTAAAATTTGGGTGGTTCCCGCTTTGGGGAGATGCAAATGCGACCTTTTGCAAAAATTTGCGTAATCCTGTTTTTCTTTGCGAGCCTATCAACGGCATCAGGCAGCAACCAGAAACCATTGGAGGAGATGGCGTTTGTTTATCGTAGCAGTGGGCTCCATCTCTATGTTGGACATCCAGATGCAATTTTTCAGTCGGCCGAAAAAACCCTTGCCGATGAAAAAGAGAGTTCCGCCTTCGCCTGTCTGTCACTCGTTGAGTTGGCTTTTGGCGTACTGAGTAAGGAGAGCATCTCTCAAACATTAGCACTCAAACTTGCCGACCAACTTCAAATGGTGAGTTGTGGTTTTAAAGATGCCGTGATTGCCGAGCTGCGATATGGACCACACGCAAAAACACCTGACACGGCCCGTTACGATCACCAAATCGAAAAAGCAGCGATCGCCGCCTTTGCCACAAAGACTCCCCTTCATATCCTTTATGCAGCATACAAAAACGAGAACGGGTCAAGTACTTTTGAGACCCTTTCAAACATGCACCCTCCCCATGATAAGGCATCATTCAGGCTGTTTCTTCGCGGATTTCCTGATTCGACAAAGCCCGTCTTCGAGGACATTCTCGACAAACATGGTGATGTCATGACCCTGATCGTAGGACGGTCCGCATGTGAAAACTTGGAAACAGCGCTTTCATTTTGGCGAGGCACCTCAGGACGGTTACAAGACGAAGAACTTGGCTCTTATTTCCTTCAAAAGGCAACGGAGAGCGACAATCATAGCGATATTCAATATTTCCAATACAAGTATTGGAACGATATGATCAGGGCAGCTTCGCCGATCAGCGAAATCGCCCCGGAGCTTAGTACATTCATCATTTCTGGCCATCCTTTAGCCTCATACGACTTGGCATCAAATGCGTTAAAGGAATCCGACCATTTCAACGCACTCCGCTATGCCTTAATCGCCTCCCTCAACGGCTATCCAAAGGCCAAAGCGATTTCGGACAAAGCCACCGAGTTTCTAGACCAGAACGACATTGAAATAGCCCACGCCACAGCGGCAATTTTTGCGAACCGATACCGACAAGAAGGCACTTGCCTGCCAAAACAGATAATGTTTGGTGATTATCCGATTTCAGAGGGGCGAACATGAAAGTTTCCATCATTGCTGTGGGGAAGGCCCGGCGGGGGGCGGAGAGTGACTTGTTCGATCTCTATACCGGGCGTTTGCCCTGGTCCCTCACTGTCCGGGAGGTGGAGGAGAAGAAACCGCTTTCCGGCGATAAGTTGAAGGCGCGGGAGGCCGAACTGATCCGGGCGGCGATCCCGGCGGGGGCTGCTGTCGTGGCGCTGGATGAGCGCGGGCGCGATCTGTCGAGCCGGGAGCTGGCCGGGCGCCTGGGAAATTGGCGGGATGAGGGGCGCGATATTGCCTTCGTCATCGGCGGTGCCGACGGGCTGGATACGGCATTGCGGAAAGAGGCGGATCTGGCGCTCGCCATGGGTCGCCTGACCTGGCCGCATCAGATGGTCCGCGCCATGCTGGCCGAACAAATCTATCGCTGCGAAACCATCCTTGCGGGCCATCCCTATCACCGGGATTGAGGGACCCGCAGAATTGCCGCAATGCACAATAGGAGAGGGATTGAGCGGGGCTGTATTTTCGGATAGGGGATGTCGGATAACGGTGTCTGCCAGGAGGCGCGCTTATGACCCAGACTTCTTCTTCCAACAAAATCGATGCAGCGGCCCGGCTGCTGATGGATCAGCATTTGAAGGGCGAGCCCTTTTCGGATTTACCGACCGAATTGGTGCCGACGGCGCTTTATGGCGCGGAAGGCGCCTATGCCGTTCAGGATGCCCTGGTTTCACTGCGGGAAACCGAGTTCGAGACCGACATCGCCGGCTATAAGATCGCGCTGTCATCAAAGACCATGCAGGCACTCTGCGGGATTGATGAGCCAATCGCCGGTGTCGTCCTGTCCAATGTGGTCCGCAAAACGAACGCGGTGATGGCAATGGATGAACATATCCATGCCGGGGTGGAGTTTGAGCTTTGCGTTATCCTGGGTGAGGACCTACCAGCCTCCGAAGCGCCATTTGACTGTGCCTCGGTCGGGCTTGCGGTAAAGGACTGCATCCCCTGCTTTGAAATCATCGAAGACCGTGGCGCTGATTATGAGGAACTGAATGCAAACATGCTGGCGGCTGACAATGCCTGGAACGATGCGGTCGTTATGGGAAAGAACAGCGGAGATTGGCATCGCCTGGATCTGTCTTCCGCACCGGTGCGGCTGTTGATCGACGGTCAGATGGATGAAGAATCGGATACCGGCGCTGCGATGGGCCATCCCTTCGAAGCGGTCGCCTGGATTGCAAATTCCCTTGCCAAACGCGGACAGTCCCTGAAGGCCGGCCAATTCGTCATTACCGGATCAACCATGAAGACGCGCTTCCCGGAAGCCGGACTATCGCTGCGCTATGAAATCGAAGGGTTGGGCGCGGTTGATATGCTGACGGTTCGCTCCGCCGCCCATTGCGCCGATCGGGGTGATCCCTCAGCAGCCTAAGCGTCCAAAACACATGTGTTGAAATGGGGAGTAAACACGGTGACCTACCTTATTTTTGAGCCTTTGCATCCGGATTTCGGCGCCATTGTTTCCGGGATGGACCTGACAGCACCGCTGAGCCAGGAGGATGTCAAAGCCTTCAACGATGCGGTGGACACCTATTCCGTCCTGCTGTTCCGCAACCAGGATATGACGGATGAAAAGCAGCTACGCCTGACCAAAGCCATCGGTGAACCGGAGGCTGAACATGTCGCCTATGGCCGCACGGGGGAGGTTGTTTATTTCGGCAGTGTCGGGAACATCGATGACCAGGGCAACCAGCGTAAGGAAGCCCATGACACGACCAAATATCAGAAGGGCAATGAGCTCTGGCATTCCGACAGTTCGTTCCGGCAAGTGCCCTCCTATGTCTCGATCCTGCATGCCTATGAGGTGCCGGGAGAGGGAGGTGCGACGTCTTTCGTCAGCGAGCGCGCAGCCTATGACCGTCTGACGGCTGCCGAGAAGGACCAGATCGATAATCTGCGGGGCCTGCATGACTATGTTTTTTCCCGCGCCAAGCGGGCGCCGGTCGATGACAATCACGCAGCCTCCCTGCCGCCCGTCGCGCATCCTTTGGTCAAGACGAACCCGGGGAATGGCCGCAAGAACCTGTTCATCGGGTCACATGTGCGATCCATCCTGGGATTGAGCGGGATCGACAGCCGCGCGTTGATCAATGATCTTCTGGAAAAAACCACACGCCCGGAAGATGTCTATAGCCATCAATGGGCCGCCGGCGACACCGTTGTCTGGGACAATCGTTGCGTCCTGCATAAAGGCAATGGCTTCGACGCCGACAAATGGCGCCGCCGCCTCCGCCAAACCCGGGTCGTCGGTAGCGAAGTCGGTCAGATCCCGGCGTAACCGTTTTACGTCCGGCGTCGTTGTTCTACCGCTTCCAGGCTTTCAGTGCTTCGGCTGCAGCGCGAACTTCCGCTTCACTGCGGGAAAAGGAAAAGCGCATGGTGCCATGGCCGCGTTCAGCGTCGAAATCATTACCGGGCGTCACCGCCACACCCGTCTCGGCCAGAATGCGGCGACAGAAATCCTGCGCGTCATTGGTCATGTGGCGGATATCGGCATAGATATAAAAAGCACCATCTGACGGTGCGAGCTCCGTGAACCCTGCCTTCGGAAGCTCTTCCAGCAGCATGTCCCGGTTCGTGGCGTAACGCACCAAATTCGCCTCCAACTCTTCCCGGCAATCGAAAGCCGCTACTGCGGCATGCTGGCTGAGCGTCGGCGGCGAGATAAACAGGTTCTGCGCCAGAGATTCCACCGGGCGGATCAGGTTTTCCGGCACCACCATCCACCCGAGGCGCCAACCGGTCATCGAGAAATATTTCGAGAAACTGTTGATCACCAGGCAATCCGGATCCAGCTCGGCCGCGGATACGGCAGGAGCCCCATAGCTGATGCCATGATAGATTTCGTCCGAAACGAAACGAATGCCCTCCGCCCGGCAATAGCGGATCAACCGGTCAAGATGGGTACGGCCGAGCATCGTGCCGGTTGGATTTGACGGGCTGGCGACAATCACCCCATCGAGCGGACCACCTGCTTCTTTCGCCGCTTCGAGCGCTTCCGGTGTGGGTTGGAAACGCTCTTCAGGGCCCACCTCCAAACTGACCGCTTCAATCCCAAGCGCAGCGAGAATATGCCGGTAGCACGGATAGCCCGGTGCCGCGAGGCCGACCCGATCCCCCGGATCAAAGGCGGAGAGGAAACCCAGCAAGAAGGCGCCCGATGATCCGGTCGTCACCGCAATCCGCTCCATCGGAACTGAAATTCCATAGAAATCGGTATAGTGCTTTGAAATTGCTTCCCGCAGCTGAGGAATACCGAGGGCCACTGTATAGCCCAGCAATTGATCATCAAGCGCGCGATGCGCCGCCTCGATCACTCCGCGCGGGGCGCCAGTGCCGGGTTGACCAACCTCCATATGATAGACCGCATCACCCATCCGCTCTCGGTCAGCGGCTGCGTTCATCACTTCCATCACAATGAAGGGAGGGATAGACCCCCGGCTGCCTGACTTTAGCGTCATGTCATTTCAACCCTGGTTACTCTGCCACATTTATTCTGCGACTGAGGATAAACCGGCCCCGCGTGGATCATGCGCAACACGGCAAACCTGCTTTTTCTCTGCCGCCGGCAGGCCATTGGGGCAATGAAGGGCGGTTACCTGGCCAATCCAATCGAAACTCTCAACCTTATGCCCCTTTTGAGACAGTATCGCGCCGATTTCCTGCCCGGCCTGGGTTTTCTCAACCAAGACCTGCGTTGGTATATCAAGGGCAAGATACCGTGGGTCCGCGATGACGGATCCGAGGTCCCGGCCCGCCAATAAGGTTTCCGCAGCCACATGGATCAGAGCAGCCGGCGCCAAGGGACCACCGCTAGCCGCCACACCGAAACGAAACGCAAAGGTATTTGCGCTGACGACGACCATCGGTCCAACTGCCAAGGGATTTCGACCCCGCCCCGTCGGCGCGGCAGCCAACATGATCCCGGTGCCGGGGGCAACGCGTCCCGTCCCGAACCGGTTGAACATGGTCAGGTTGCAGGCAACCGCGTTGCCCTCCCGATCCGCGACCACAAACCCGGTGCCGGAGATAACCTCAAACAACTGGCGTCCGGAGGGATCAAGCGAGGTTCCCGGCGTCGGCGCGTTCGCGTCATAATCCGCCATCAGTTCTTCAGCATGCTCGGATGAAATCAGGTCGATAGCCGGCTTGGTGCTGAGAAATCCCTGCGCCAACCAATTCTTCCGATCCGCGAGGGCACGCTTCATAATCTCAGCCATGAGATGCACTCGCTGGGCCGGCTCCGCAGATGCATAGCGCTCATCACCCCCGGTCAGCATCTGCCACATCTGGGCCTGGGTTATGCCGGCAGCCGCCGGCGGCGGCGTGAAATGCACTTCCGAATCCTGATGGGCAAGCACCAGCGTCGGCTCCACCTTCGGGCGGTACCCTTTCAAATCGCTCATGCTCAACTGCCCGCCGGCACCGCGATAGGCATCCACCAAGGCGCGGGCAAAGGGGCCATTATACAAAACCCCTGCACCAGAGGCCCGAACCCTTCCGAGTACACCCGCAAGATCAGGTTGAACCAAAAGCGTCCCTTCGGTGATGGGGGCCCCACTGGCGTCCGCGAAAATACGCCGGGCTTCCCGGTCTTCAAATAGCGGTTTCGCGGCGCGGGCCAGATCCCGGGCAAAGGCGCGTGATATCCGATGACCAAGCCGTGCCATCTGTTCCGCCGGAGCGACCACTTGGCGCCAGTCCAGCCTGCCATAGCGACTGTGCATCGCCGCCATGCCCCGGGCGAGCGCCGGAACCGCAGTTGGTCTGTCGCCCTTCTGTCCCGTGCCTGGGGTTGGAATGAACGTAATCGCTTCCGTAATCCCAAGCCCCGGGTCATGTACGATACAGGCCCCACCACTGCCCAGACTGGCGGCCGACGGCATTGTCACGGATAAGGCAAAGGCCATGGCGGTTGCGGCATCGACCGCTGAGCCGCCTGCTGTCAGAACGTCACGTCCAACCAGTGCTGCATTCGGCTCTTCCGCCGCAACACCCCCGAAGAAACCCGCGACATAGCCGATCTCACCAACCGCCAAGCCTTCTTCTTCCAAACATCCGCTCAGAACAAGAAGCCCCGCCAACGCACAAGCCGTAACCCGACCCAACGTTTTTCGCCCGGAATTTCCCGCCGATGATTTGCCAGCACCCAGTGCCGACACTAAGTTAAGCGGGAAAGCGCCTTTACCCTGCAGGCGTTCCGTTTCGTCGCTGAAGTGGGTGAGATGACGCATAACCATAATCCACCACGTTATTTGCCCAAGATCTTGAGCGCCCGCATTTTGTTGGCCGCCCTGATCGGGTTTCTATCCGTTGCACATGCCGAGCCGGCCACCGCCAAGAACCTGATCCGCGATACGGAGATCGAGAATGCGGTCCGAGTCTTCATGGCGCCACTGATGAACGCCGCCGGGCTCGATCCATTCGCCGTCAAGATTCACATCGTCAACGACCCGGCATTGAATGCCTTCGTTTCAAACGGACAGCAAGTCTTTATCCACACAGGGTTACTTGTCCGGGCGGAAGGACCCTTGGAGGTCATCGGTGTCTTAGCCCACGAACTTGGTCATGTGGCCGGCGGTCATCTGGCCCGTTTCAGCGAAGGATTAGAGCGTGCGCAGAACACAAGCATTGCTGCATTGCTGCTGGGCATCCCCGCCGCGATCTTGACCGGGCGCGCCGATGCGGCCGCAGCAGCAACCGCATTGGGACAACAGATCGGCGTTCGCTCGCTCCTCGCCTATACGCGGGAAATGGAACAATCCGCCGATCAGGCAGGTGTCAATTATATGGAAGAAGCCGGCTATTCCAGTGAAGGCTTGCTTAAGTTCATGCGCCTTTTGAAGAAAGAACAGGCGCTGGTGTCGGCAAACCGCAACCCCTATATCCAAACCCACCCGCTGACCGAAGACCGGATCCGCTTTATCCAAGGCCATATCGGGCGGTCTGCGTTAACCGGCAAGCCGGCTCCTGCGGACCTGATCTATATTCACAACCGAGCCCGGGCCAAGCTAATCGGCTATTTGACGCCGGAGCAGGTGGATAAGATCTATAACCCTGCCGATCAATCCCAACCGGCCCGTTACGCGCGGATCATCGCCGCCATGCAGAGCCAACAATTCGACACGGCGATCACCAAGGTCGATGCTGAAATTGCCGCCACACCGGATGATGTTTTTCTCTATGAGCTTAAGGGCGATATTCTACGCAACGCCGGGCGCGTTCGTGAAGCCATTGAACCCTATCGCAAAGCCGTCGAGATGTTGCCCTGGGCATCCCTGATCCGTTCAGCCCTCGCACAAATGCTCCTGGAAACCCATGATACTCGGCTGGAAGACGAAGCTTTGGACAATGCCATCCAAGCCCTGCGCTATGATGAGGACCTTATTTCAGCCTATCGGGCAAAGGGGACCGTTTATGAACGGCGGGGCGACCGTGGACAGGCGGTTCTCGCCCAGGCGGAGGTCGCCTCCCGCCAAGGCGATAAGAAACGTGCAGCTGAAATTTCGGGGCGCGCCATGGCTCTGTTACCCGAAGGAACCGCCGGTTGGTTACGTGCCCAGGACATCAATATCCATGCGATACGAAAGGAAAAGGATTCCTGATCCTTCATCCAACGCAAACTCGGCTGCCCCCTTATTCCTTCCAGTCATTTTCCCGTGAGCACGGCACCAAATACCCTCTGGATAGGTTTCATGTCCCTCCTGGCCGATTTATAACTTCACCAACGATACTGCGAGGCTCCCCTCGTAACTGGCTTTAGGTAGGAGAATTCACGTGGCCCCTATTCATGCTGTTCGGGCAAGCTTCACTGGACTAATCATCGCCGTCGGCGTTGCGTTCTCAACCGGCAACCCCGCGTCTGCACAAGACAGTTTTTCGCCGGGCCAGGAGGCCGAAATCCAACAGATGATCCATGACTACATTATGGATAATCCAGAAGTCGTGCTGGAAGCCTTGCGGGCGATGGAACAACGGCATCGGGACGAAGCCAGCGCCCGTCAACGTGACGCCCTTACTGGTATGCAGGACCGTCTTTACAATGACGATCGATCCATCGCTGTCGGACCCAGCGATCCGAATGCGGCACAGCCGGTAACGATGGTCGAATTCTTCGATTACCAATGCGGTTACTGCAAACGGGTCTTTCCCTCCGTCATGAAAGCAATTGAGGATGATCCCGGGCTGAAGGTCATCTTTGTTGAGCTGCCGGTTTTGGGCCCGATATCGGTCTTCGCCGCCCGCGCCGCCCTCGCCGCAAAGAAGCAGGATGCCTATTTCGATTTCCATCGCGCCGTGATGAACGAGCGGGGCGGCCTGAGCGAAGAACGTGTGATGGCCATCGCGGAGAGCCTGGGCATGGACAGGACGCAACTGCGAGCGGATATGGACGATCCGGCGGTTAAAAAGCATATCCAAGACAATTTGGAGCTGGCCCAAGCATTGGGGATCAGAGGAACCCCAGCGATGGTGATCGGTAGTGAGTTGATCCCCGGCGCTGTAGAACTGGATCGTCTGAAGGAAATCATTGCCAAAACCCGGGCCGAACAAGGCTGATGCGCTTCGAGGAAGCCCTGAGCCCCGCAACCTTAGTCAGACGCTATAAACGGTTCTTGACCGATGCGACACTCGCAGACGGGCAGGAGATCATTGCCCATTGCGGTAACCCCGGATCGATGCGCGGGCTTGCAGAGCCTGGTTCGGAGATCTTCCTCTCTGCGAACCGAAACCCAAAGGCCAAGCTGGATTGGCGGTGGGAAATTGCTTCTCAGCAGCTATTGAATGGCGCATGGACGCATGTCGGTATCAACACCAACCTCGCCAACCGCATCGTCGAAGAGGCCTTGGAAGAACATCGCATCGAAGAAGTTGCAGCCTATCCATCACTGCGGCGTGAGGTCCGCTATGACGAAAACAGTCGGATCGATTTCCTGCTGACGGGAGAGGGCATGCAGGATCTCTATCTGGAGGTCAAAAGCGTCACGCTTCGCCGGCTCGAAGGTCCCAATCCAGATGCGGCAGAGTTCCCGGACGCCGTCACCGCGCGCGGCGCTAAGCACATGGCGGCCCTCGCCCGGATGGTGAAGGCGGGGCATCGCGCGGCCATTCTCTACCTTGTCCAACGCAGTGACTGCACCCATTTCACCCTTGCGGACGATATCGATCCGGCCTATTCAGCCGCCTTTGCGCAGGCGCGACGGGACGGCGTAGAGGTTTTATGTTATGACTGCAGCGTGACGCCGGAGGCGATCACCCTGAATAGTCGACTTGAAACCCGCGTTTAACAGCGCGATACAGAGTAGGCACTGAACGATAGAGTGACGATGGGCGCTGGAGTGACGATGGGCGCCAGAGTAACAAAGCGATTAAGGAACTGAACACGTGAACGATATGGGACACATCAAAATTCACACTGCGGCAGAATTCGATGCCATGCGCGCGGCCGGCAGGCTTGCTGCGGAAACGCTTGATTTCATCACACCGCATGTGGTTCCCGGCGTCTCGACCGGCACGCTTGATCAAATGTGCGATCAGTTTATCCGCGACAACAATGCGATCCCGGCGCCCTTGAATTACCGTGGCTTCCCGAAGTCGATCTGCACCTCGATTAATCATGTGGTCTGTCATGGTATTCCGACGGACGAGAAGAAACTCCGCGACGGCGATATTATTAATATCGATGTCACCGTCATTCTGGATGGCTGGCATGGCGATACGAGCCGGATGTTCCTGGTCGGTGACAAGATTCCGGTGAAAGCCCGCAATCTCGTTCAAACCACCTATGAAGCCATGATGCTGGGGATCGAGACCGTCCGCCCCGGCGCGACCCTGGGTGATATCGGACACGCCATTCAGACATATGCAGAGGGTAAAAGGTTCTCCGTCGTGCGGGACTTTTGCGGGCATGGGCTAGGCCGTGTCTTCCACGATGCCCCCAGCATCTTACATTACGGTAAGCTCGGCGAAGGGATGCCATTGCGTGAGGGCATGTTCTTTACCATCGAGCCAATGATCAATGCCGGCAAATTTCCTGTGAAGATTCTTCAGGATGGCTGGACCGCCGTGACGAAGGATAAGTCGCTATCCGCCCAGTTTGAGCATTCGATTGGGGTGACCGCCGACGGCTACGAGATATTCACCGGCTCCCCCAAAGGCTGGGATCAGCCGCCCTACTCCTAAACGCGTTTCTGAAGGCCGGGCTCTCATTATGGCGCAGCAGGAGGAAAAGAAATCCGACCAGCCGCACTACCATGAGCATAGGAAAAGGCTGCGCGCCCGTTTTCTGAGCGATATGGGTCAGAATATGGCTGACTATGAGATCCTGGAACTACTGCTCTGTCAGACCATACCCCGGCGCGATGTCAAACCGATTGCAAAAGACCTTTTGCGGCGCTTCGGGTCGCTCGGCGACGTACTGGCCGCGGATCCCAAAGCTCTCTCATCTGCCCCAGGTTTGGGCGATGCTGCCGTGGTTGGCTTGAAAGTCGTGCAACAAGCAGCCCTACGCCTGTTAAAACACGACATGGAGTCCGGCCATGTTCTATCATCCTGGCAGGCTGTCATCGATTATTGTCAGGCCAGTATGGGTCGGGAGAAGATCGAGCAGTTCAGGCTGCTATTCCTGAACAATCGCAACCGTTTGATCGCCGACGAGATTCAGCAGCGCGGCACAATCGACCACACACCCCTTTATCCGCGAGAAGTGGTAAAGCGCGCCTTGGAGCTCGGGGCCTCCGCCGTCATCATGGTCCATAACCACCCCTCCGGCGACCCGACCCCATCCAAGGCCGATATCCATATGACCCGTGAAGTGCGCGATGCCCTGAGCAAAATCGGCATCTCCCTGCATGACCACCTGATCATCGGCAAAGGCGATTTCACCAGCCTGAAAACCGACGGCTTTCTGTAAAACACATTCTTAAATCTTCTGCCGGAATTTGGCGCATCCGAACTTGAATGGTATAGTATTCGCGCATGGTGTCTGAGGAGGGTACCCACAATGCGCGTCATCTTTTCTCTATTCATTGCTCTATCCGTTTTTCTTAGTGTCGGCGAGGGACAGAGCAGAGCCGAATCCCGAGTAGCACTGGTGATCGGAAACGGCGCCTATCTGACCCAACCACTCGACAACCCGCCCAATGATGCCGCTTTGATGGCCAAGACATTGCAGGCGGTCGGCTTTGACGTCATCTCCGAAACCAATGTGGATGCCAGAACCATGCGGCGGGCGGTCCACAAATTCGGACGGGCCCTTCGCGATGCGGGAGAGGACGCTGTCGGTTTCGTTTTCTATGCCGGCCATGGGATTCAGTCGAAGGGGGAGAATTACATGATCCCTGTCGACGCCCAAATCGAAGACGAACTGGATGTCGAATTCGAAGGTTTCCCTGCATCAACCCTGCTGTCAGCGCTGGAATCCGCCGGCAATCGGTTGAACATCGTTGTCATGGATGCCTGCCGCAACAACCCTTACAAAGCCGCCACGCGCTCCAGCGGGTCGGGACTGGCGCGGATGGATGCGCCATCCGGCACGCTGATCGCCTATTCAACGGCGCCCGGCAAGGTGGCGGCGGACGGCAATGGCCTGAACAGTCCCTATACCAGAGCGCTGACACGCGCGATCCAATCACCTGGTGAGACCGTAGAACAAGTTTTCAAGGCCGCACGGGTTGCCGTGATTGACCGGACCAATGGCGTGCAAGTGCCGTGGGAAAGCTCCTCGCTCACCGGTGATTTCTTCTTCATGGATAAAGCGCCCGAGCCGGTTGCAGCGCCAGCGCCAACACAGCCGGACAATACGGTAGAGCTTACCTTCTGGAATTCCATAAAGGACGGTACGGACAAAGGATTGTTCGAAAGCTATCTGACGCAATTTCCTAACGGTGTCTTTGCGGGCCTCGCCAGGGCAAAGATCGACGCCTTGGCGAAGCAGGAAGCTGCGTCTGCCAACCAATCCGATACGGCATTTTTCCAGGCCATACAGAATTCCGACAACAAGGCGGATTTCGAGGCCTATCTGTCCCAATATCCAAATGGCACCTTCGCCAGCCTCGCCAAGGCCCGGATCGCAGCGATAGAAGATCGCGCACGCCAAGCATCAGCGGCGGCCAACGCTGCAGCCAACCCTGCGCCTCAACAGCCAAGCATTGATGCAGACACGGCTTTCTGGAACCAGGTCAAAGACGCACAGACGAAATCGGAGTTGAACGCCTATCTGTCCCAATTCCCAGATGGAAAATATGCCGCCATCGCCAAGGCCCGCATTGCCGGTATTGAAGAGAACCGCCGTGTTGCGTCATTGACGCCAGCAAGTAACGGAACGCAAACCTTCACTGGTTTCTTGGTTGGTGAGGGCGGCGGAAACTTTGCGTCAAAGCGTTTTTGTGGAACCGACAAACGCTGGCCAACAACGGTTACGATCACTGATCAAACCGTCCTGGCAAAAGTCAAGAAAGGTAGCGGCGTCACGATGAGAGGTAAAATGACAACACAGGACAGGTTCCGGGGTAAGGTGATCGGCGTCGGTGGCGGCTCTCGGTACTCCTTCAAGGGTCGCGTCTCCGAAGCCGGATTGGAGCTGAAAGTCGGTGGTGAAACATCGTACTGCACGGCACATTTTGAGCCTTCCAATTAGGTCGATCTGAGATGAAACGAACTGAACATGAATTGAGCCCACAGATCAGGGCCATGCGTCTTCAACGATCACTCTTAAAGCCGTTTGCCATGATATTGGGATCATTTACGCTTTTGTTCACATCGCTGGTCTCCGCGGAATCCCGAATTGCCCTGGTCATTGGCAATGGAAATTATGAGAGCCATCCACTGTCCAATCCGGCGAATGACGCGATATTGATGGCAGAAACACTGCGCAAGGTCGGTTTCGATGTAATTGAGAAAATCAACGCAGACCGCCGCAGCATGCGACGGGCCTTGCGAGACTTTAGCCATAAACTGACAGAGGCGGGCAAGGATTCGGTAGGGCTGTTCTACTACGCCGGTCATGGCGTTCAAGCGAAGGGGGAAAACTACATGATCCCCGTGGACGCACAGATCGAAGATTCTCTCGACGTCGAATTGGAAGGGTTTCCGACCTCGGCCATGCTGTCGAGTCTTGCGCATGCCGGTAATCGTTTGAATATGGTGATCCTGGATGCCTGCAGGAACAACCCTTACAAAGCGGCGACACGGTCCGGGGGATCGGGGCTTGCCCGAATGGACGCGCCCTCAGGCACGTTGATCGCCTATTCAACGGCGCCAGGAAAAGTTGCCGCGGATGGCAATCGCCGCAACAGCCCCTACACCCGCGCCCTGGCGCGCGCCATCGAGGCCCCTGGCTTCCGTGTCGAAGATGTCTTTAAATCCGTGCGTGTCGCTGTCATCGACCGAACCAATGGGGAGCAAGTACCCTGGGAGGCATCTTCCCTTACCGGTAATTTTTTCTTTGTCGACAAGACACCCGAACCCGTCGCCCCAGACAACACTGTGGAAATTACCTATTGGAACTCCATAAAAGATACCAACGACCCGAATTTATTTGAGAGCTATCTTCAACAATACCCGCAAGGACTTTTTGCAAGTCTTGCAACGGTGAAGGTCGAAAGCTTGCGCACTCAACAAGCCGCCGCGAGGGCCCGGCAATCGGAAACAGCGTTTTTCCAGGCTATCCAGAACTCCGAGAACAGGGCAGATTTTGAGGCTTATCTCGCGGAGTTTCCGAACGGAACCTTTGCAAGTCTCGCCAAGGCGCGGATCACAACGATCGTGCAGAAAGAGGCACAGCAAGCTGCACAACAAGTGACACCCTCAACGGCGCAATCTTCCCCAAATCCTGAACCGGATCCTGATACGGTATTCTGGAACCAAGTGAAGGACGCAAGATCCCAGGCAGAGCTCCAGGCCTATCTAGAACAATTCCCGGATGGGAAGTTTTCTTCTATTGCGAAAGCGCGGATTTCCGGAATTGAAGAGCAACGGCGCGTCGCTGCTCTGACCCTCAATCAACCTTCCGGAACACTCACATTCGAGGGTCCGATGATCGGTAATGAACATCGATCCGATGGCGAAGGTTTCTGCAGGAGAGGAACAAGAACCGCGATTTCTGCAACAGTCTCAGACAACACATTATCCGGAACAATCCGGAACAAGGTCGGACGAACCTTCGCCTTCAAATCTCCGGTGAATGATGGGCGATTCAGTGCGCGCCTCCATTTTGGCCAATGGGCGCCCTATCGCATCGAAGGCAAAGTCCACGATGGCATTTTGGTTGGCAGCATAAAGTCTCAAGGGACACGCTGTGCCGTTTTTGAGGTGGCCGCGCAGGGTTAACTTGTCGCGGTGACCTTGGCGTGTCGGGGCGACTTGGGTTATAGAGGCGCCCCAAGCGACAACGTTGCGAGTGTATGAGATATGATCCCGCGTTATTCCCGTCCCGCCATGGCTTCTATTTGGGAGCCCGCCAACAAACTCCGCATCTGGTTCGAGATCGAGGCCCATGCCTGCGATGCACTGGTCGAGTTGGGCGTTATTCCGAAAGAAGCAGCGGCAGCGGTCTGGGAGCGCGGCGACAAGCCCTATACCCAGGACCGAATTGACCGGATTGATGAGATCGAGCGGGAAACCAAGCATGATGTCATCGCTTTTCTGACAGAGCTTTCGGAACAAGTCGGTGACGAGGCACGCTTTGTCCACCAGGGCATGACCTCCTCTGACGTGCTGGACACCTGCTTCAATGTGCAGCTGACCCAAGCGGCCGACATTCTTCTTGAGCAGACCGACAAGCTGCTGGCAGCACTTCGCAACCGAGCAGAAGAACATAAGCACACGGTGACCATCGGCCGGTCGCATGGCATCCATGCGGAACCCACCACATTCGGCGTCAAGCTGGCCGGACACTATGCCCAGTTCGCGCGCGGCAAGAAACGGCTGGAAGCGGCCCGTGCAGAGATCGCCACCTGTGCCATTTCCGGAGCAATCGGGAGCTTCGCAAACATCGATCCGCGGGTCGAAGAACATGTGGCCGCGAAGCTTGGCCTCGCCCCGGAACCCATGTCCACACAGGTCATTCCGCGTGATCGGCACGCTGCCTTTTTTGCAGCACTCGCCGTCGTCGCGGGTTCCATCGAGAACCTAGCCGTCGAAATCCGCCATCTGCAGCGCACCGAGGTCCGGGAGGCGGAAGAGTATTTCTCACCGGGTCAAAAAGGCTCCAGCGCCATGCCGCATAAGCGCAATCCGGTGTTGACGGAAAACCTGACCGGCCTTGCCCGGATGGTACGCGGCTATGCGCTGCCGGCCCTGGAGAATGTGGCCCTGTGGCACGAAAGGGATATTTCGCATTCCTCTGTCGAACGGATGATCGGACCGGATTCAACGGTCACACTGGATTTCGCGCTCGCACGACTGACGAGTGTCATTGAGAAACTGGTGGTCTATCCGGATGGCATGCAAGCCAATCTTGACCAACTGGGGGGCCTGCATAACTCGCAGCGTGTGTTGTTGTTGTTGACCCAGCGCGGCATGTCGCGAGAAAATGCCTATCGCGCCGTCCAACGCAACGCGATGGAAAGTTGGCAAAAAGGCCTTTCTTTCGCCACGTTATTGAAGTCGGATAGTGAAGTATCGGAATTAATATCCGAGGAAGACATCGATGCGCTATTCGATATCGGCTATCATACCAAACATGCCGACACGATATTCGCCCGCGTTTTTGGAGACTAAAACCCAAAAACTGGCGGCTATCTTTGCCGTATCACTCTGCGCTGCCACCCCAGCATGGTCGCAGAACCAGTCGATTACTTTCAACCCGATGGAGTTGGACCAGGTCACCAAGGCGGTGATGCAGGACAGCTTTCTGCAGCTTCGGTTCACAGCATTGGGGTTGGAAGGAAAAGACGAAACCGGTCAGGCTCTTAACGGCTTGGTGCGCGCCATGCTGGCCCGGGACGATATCCAGGATGCGATTGATGAGCTCACCATGATCGAGGATGATCTCTGGTACGCACGATCTGCCGCCGCCATCTCCCGTTACTTCGAAAAAGAACAGGAAAACACGGCCGCTGCACTGGAATGGTTGGAGCGGGGCACCCAACGTGTCGCCGGCGTAACCGACCCGCGCGATGGCGGGGATATCATGCGTATCCTGGCGATCCGCCGCGCCTCACTCGGCGATCTGGAAGGTGCAATTACAGCATCCCGTTTAATCCCGGATCCGACTGCGCGTGTCTTTGCCCTGCGCGCGTCAGCAACGGCTTTCCTGCAAAGCGGTGACGCAGATGCCGAATCACGCGAACGGGCATCCGCCTTGCTGCGGGAAGCCTATGACCAGGCGCGTGTCATGCCGGGTAAAAACCAAAGCACCAACCGATTGCTGATCGAGATCGGTTTGGCGCAGGTCTATGCCGGCGACCAAAAAGCAGGGCTTGATACACTCAAACTGACCAGAGAGCGCATCCTGGCTGGCCCCGAAACCGGAAGAAGCCATGCCATCACCGAACTCGCAGCCGCCTATGTCGAAGGTGGTGATATGCGCAGTGCTATGGAAGTCGTACGCTTGGTGCCGGAAGGTGCCCCCCGGTCCGAGGCTTTGGGCTCTGTCGCCCGTGCCATGTCGGTCAACCAGGGCATCAACGCAGCGGTCCCGCTCTTCAGGCTGGCTGTCGAACAGGCAGAAACGGTGGAGAACAACGAGAATCGCGACAGAGCTTATGCGCATCTCATCGTCGAACAGACCAGGGTTGGCCGGTTACGAGATGCCTTTAGCACCGCAGGTCTTATAAAGGATCGTCGGCGTCAGGCTCGCGCGCTTCTTGGCATGGGTCGACAATTGGTTTCAGAAGGCAAATTCGAGGAAACCCAAAGGTTAACGGAATTCATTCCCTTCACCGGTATGCGGGCCGAATTATTTGCGAAAGTGGCCATGAATCTTGGCGGGAAAGGGGAAAAAGACGAGGCCAGCGCCCTTCTTGCCCGCGCCTTGGAAGCGACCGGGTTTGAGCCACTGCCCGAATTTCTGCCCGATGCCATAGATTTAGTGTTGGATGCCCAAATTGATTTTGGCCAACCCTATGCCGACGACGCGATTTTCACCCGTGCCCGGGATTTGGTGGATGGAATTCCAGGGGATGCGGATCAAGTGCGTGCCCTCGTCCGGGTCGCCATTGCCGAAGCCAGGCGGGGCCTGGGTGCCAAGGCTCGGAAATCAATCAGCGCCGCCTATCGCACCGCATTCGAAAACAAGGACGAGCCGGGATTTGACGAAGCCCTGCAGGATATCTCTCTCGCCCAAATCGCGACTGGTGACATTCTGTCTTCTTTTGACACCGCAGCCCGTATTGAGGAACCCTCGGATGAAGCAGATATCCGGCGTGCGCCCGATGGCAGCTTCCTGACGCCGCGCTTTCGCGCCCTGACCCGGGTTGCCGCAGCCGCCGCCCGAATCGGAGAAACCGATCTCGCCATCAGAGCTGCCAACCGCATGGAATACCCGCCTGCCCGGTCTGCCGCACTAGCCGCTGTGGCTGTCGCCCTAGCGTCTCCGGAATCCGATCTGCTGGAGATTATCGGCGATGCCGCCAAATCGGATGTCGCCGACTTAGGGGGAGAGGCCGGGTTGCGCAACGACCTCGAAAAAATGCATCAATGAGCAGGATCCCGTCGGCATGAGCGCAGGGCAACCAACGATCTTGTTCGAGAATACGCCCTATCCCGGGATCGGCGCCCTCCCTACATCATTGCGTGATGAAGGCACCCATCTTCCGGCTGCAATCCAAGCGGTGTCCTCGAAAGCGTAAGCCGCGTTATTCTGGGCGGTCCATCGTGAAGACTTCGTCGACAGACGCATAATCCATATAGCCCAAACGCGCGACAGGGCGGATCGCCGGAATATCAACAATGCCATCCTTCAAAACACTGTCGTCGATATAGACACCGATCACCATGCCAATGCACATGTCGTTGGCGCGGCCGCTATTGTCCGGCGGCAGGGATACTGTCTTCCAATGGGTGCATTCCAGATGGATGGGAGATGCTTTAACACGCGGCGGCTTCACCAATATCGATGCTTCGGTTTCCAGTCCTGACAGTTGGTATTCATCAATCTCTGCCGGGACGCCGGCACTCGACTGATTCATCGCCTCCTTCAGATCCCAGGAAACGATAGAGCAAACAAACTCGCCCGTCGCTTCAGCATTGGAGATTGAATCCTTCTGCACATCCGCATTGCGCCCGCCGGAGGAGAACATCACCATCGGCGGTTCGCCCGTGATCGCGTTGAAGAAGCTATAGGGTGCCAGATTGACCGTTCCATCTGCAGCCACTGTCGATATCCAACCAATCGGGCGCGGGACAACGCAGCTTTTGAACGGATTGCGTGGCAAGCCATGCGGTTCGTCGGTCTTCCAGAACATTGTACTTCCTTGATAGAGGCCGCCGCGAAGGATCGGACAGCAAAATGAATTGAAGCTTAGCGCGTGCCGAACAACCGGTCGCCGGCATCGCCCAGGCCAGGAACGATATAGGCGTTCTCGTCCAGTTTTTCATCCAGGGATGCGGTATAAATCGCGACATCAGGATGGCGATCCGCCAGAACCGCGACCCCTTCCGGCGCGGCGACAAGCGAAAGGAAACGGATATTCTGTTCCTCAATCCCGTTTTTTGTCAGCACATCAACGGCATAAGCCGCAGAATGCCCCGTTGCCAGCATCGGATCACAAAGGATGAAAAGGCGCCCTTCCGGTTCCGGCAGCTTTACGAAATACTCTTTCGGGCGTTTGGTTTCCTCATCCCGATAAAGGCCAATATGGCCAACCCGCGCGGAGGGCATCAATTCGATCAATCCATCCGCCATCCCAAGACCAGCGCGCAAGATTGGGACGATTGCCGGCTTCCGCCCGGCGAGCACAGGTGCCTTCATGCCCCCCAGCGGTGTCTCAATCTTGCGATTGGTGAGCGGGACATGCCGGGTGATTTCGTACCCCATCAGCATTGAAATCTCGCGCAGCAATTGACGAAAGAGCGAAGTCTCCGTCTCCTTCCGGCGCATCCAGGTAAGCTTATGCTGAACCAGGGGATGATCGACGATGTGCAAAGTTGGAAACCGGTCGTGTCGCTGCATCGTCATTCCTTCTACCGAAGTGCCATCCCTGACCCACAATTACCGCCCCCCGGCGGCGCCATCAATGTTCATTGTGACAATCTTTACAGATCACCCCCGAATACCCGCCAACCACTCAAAAAAGACGCTGTTTTCCGGTAGTTTCAGCTTTGCGATGGATGGAATCAATGTAGGTTGGTTGGCTATCACCTGACCAGTAAATGGACGCCGCATAAATCCTCAGTGAGATTTCAGGCGGAATGGAGACGGCCGCCATGAGTGCCAAGATCAAAGCCTTTCCCATAATCGGCCCTGGGCAACCTCATTCCATACCGGATGAGGCGATCCGCGCACAACGGCGTGCCAATCGCTGGGGCCAAGTTGCGACAGCCATTGCGGTGATCGTTAGCCTCACTTGGTTGGGAGCAGCACTCGGCTATTTGGACAATATGGGCGGGCTGTTGCTGGTGGAACAGCTTCTCCCTCATGAAGTTGCTGTCCTGATCGCCGGCCTTCTTTTTCCAGTCATCCTGGTCTGGCTGCTGGCGCTTTACATTCGCCGTGCCCAGGATGTGCGCCTGCACACGGATGCCTTACGCCATCAATTGGCCCTCCTGTCCTACCCGGCGGAAGAGCAGGAAGGACGTCTGCAGATCGTCGCCGATGCCTTGCGGCGGCAGGCCGACGAACTTAACCGCACCAGCGAGACTGCAAGTGCCAATCTAGCCGACCTGGAATCCCGTCTTGGCGAACGATTGGAGACCCTGACAGGTCTATCCGATATCACCGAGCGTCGCGCCCAAACCCTTGAGGCAAGCCTGTCAAAACAGACAGAGAAACTATCCGACGTCAGTGAGAAACTTGAAATCCAACGCCGCACGATTGCCGATAACGTCGAACAACAGACACAAGAACTGGTCACCGCCGCCCGCACGGCCTTGGAGAATTCCGAAACCGCCGGGGCCGCCATGAAGATGCAAACCGCGGATCTGCGCGCAGCGTCCGAGAAAGCAGCAGAAGAGGCGCATGGTCTGGGATCACTCTTCAACGACTACTCGAACCAGCTCGAAGAAGCGACGCAAATGGCGGGCTCGCGCGCCACGGATGTCCGGGAAATGCTGGATGCCAGTGTTGCGGATATCGTGACTGCCGGCGAACACGCCAAAGATTCTGCCGCGACGGTCAGTCAGGAGTTAAAGAACACGGTCAATCGGGTCTCCGAGCGCCTTAAGGAAAGCTTTGATGGTCAACGCAATGCGTTGTCGGTCTTTACGGAAAAAAGCGAAGAACGCATCGCGCTACTATCCGGTGTCCTGACCAAACAGGGGGAGAGCATTGGTTCAAAGGTCGCGGAAACCCTTGGCCAGCTGCAATCGGAAACCGAACGGGCCGTTGCTGAAATGTCGGAGAAGCTGGATGGTCTCGGCCATCAGGCGGAGGGGCATGCGGGGCGCTTCAGAGGGAGCCTCGATGCTGCCGGGGAGGCAACCGCGCAAGGGTTGGAAACGGCCCTCAGCGCTGCAGAGAACCGCGTTTCGGAAATCAATGCGGCCTTGGCGCAACAGGCGCGCGATCTTAATGGTACCGCCGATACAGTTGCCACCCATTCCGGTGCAGTCCGTGCCCAGGTCGAACAGCAAATCGCATCACTGGCAGATCTGACACAGCGCCTTTCTGAGCAGGCGGAAGCGATAGAAACGACCGCCGACCGACAAAGAGAGGGGCTTGCCGCAATCTCCGATCATGCGGTGGAGAAAGTCCGTTCCATGGGCGACTCCCTGCGCGAACAGGCGAGCGAAATCGCAAAGGCAAGCGATCTGGCTGGCGCCCGGGCGGAAACCCTGCGGGCAAGCCTGCGCCAGCAAGCTGCTGAATTGGATCACGCATCTGAGAATGCGACCCGGCAAGCAAAAGAGATTGAGGCTCTGCTCGCCTCACGCCTTGCGACAGTCAAACAGACCATGTCGGAAGGTAGCGAAACGATCACCGAGACCTTTGACCCCGCCATCGCTCAGACCCGGGGCCTGATCGAAATGCTGAAACAGCAAAGTCTCGGCCTGCGAGAAGCCGCGAATTGGACAGCGGATCAGGGCAAGATGGTAGGAACAATCCTGCAAAAGAACTCCGAAGCGTTGCGCGAAGCGGCCGAGGCTGCCGGGCTGCAGGTCCAAGGGATCCGCGAAGGGTTGCGCAACCAGACGATTGAGCTTGCAGATGCCGGGCGGCGCACGGGCCAACAGGCCGCGCGCATCCGGGAATCCTTACGCAACGACACGACAGCGCTGGGCGCACTCGCGACCGAGCTTACACAACATGCTGAGACGGTTGACCGCTCCCTTGACCAGCGCACGGAAGCGCTGACCGCAGCCTCTGCAGAGACCGCCGCTCGCGGGCAGGAGATTGATGCCGCCCTCAACCGTCAGGTCGCCGATCTGACGGGAGCAGCAGAAGCGGTCTCCCACTATCTGTCAGAAGCGGGGGGCGCTTTCCGGAACGAAGTCGGCGATGTCCGCCGGGCCCTGAGAGAAGTCCTGGCGGAGCTCAAGACAGCCAGCGAATCCTTCGGCGAGGAAGCGGAGCGGCTGACCACAGCCTCTGTTCAAGCCGGTCTGCAGGCGGGCGACAATCAGGAAGGGCTGCGTAAACAGGCAGAGACCCTGGCAATGGCAACCGACGTCGCCGTCGAGTCCATGAAGATGAGTGTTGAGGCCTTCGAAACGGAAATGAAGGGGCTGGAAGCGCGCTCCGAAGCTGCAGGCGATCGGATGAAGGGCTTGATCGAGTTAATGCGCACGCAATCCGGCGATGTCGCCGCAGCTGGGGAGCTTGCCAACCAACAGCTGAACCTGGTCGGCAGCACATTGGCTGAGCAGATTGCTGCGTTGGAGCGGACAGCGGGCCTGACCAAGGGCAGCCTGGAAGAAGCCGTCTCGACAACCGCAGACAGCGCGGAACGTCTGATGGCTGCCGTCGACCGCGCAGCTGCCAAGGGTGGCGCCGCCTCCGAAATCTTCGAAGATCAGATCACCCGACTAACCCATGCGTCGGCAGGCGCCGCCGAACAGGTCAAACGCCTGGCTGAGAAGGAAGACGATGCGAAGCGCGATCTCTTCCTGAAAACCGCACGGTTCATCGTCGAAGATTTGAATTCACTCTCCATCGACCTAACCCGCATCCTGCAAGGCGAAGTCGCGGAAGCGGATTGGCGCCGCTATGTGAAGGGTGACCGGACAGTCTTTACCCGCACCTTGCTGCGTGCAAAGCAAGGACCGCTGATCAAGAAAGTCACCGATAAGGTCAAAAATGACGGTGACGCCCGCAGCTATGTGAACCGCTATATCGCCCAGTTCGACCGGTTGCTTGGTGAGGCTGAAACGGCAGATCCAGAGAACCTTCTGCACGCAACCTTCATGACAGCCGATGTTGGAAAACTTTATGTCATGCTGTGTCACGCCGTGGGCCGCGACGATTAAGCCCTTTATTGCAGTTCGGACTGCGCCTATATCCTTGGGTAGTTAAACGCCGATAGTCGGGAGCGAGCCCATGCAAACCACTGGAAAATTCTTCGACGACATCGCCCGTGTCGCCAATGGCGCCGCCGGCGCGATGAGCGGCATGAGATCCGAGATTGAAGGGATCGTCCGGCAACGCCTGGAACGCCTGATCGCCGATATGGACCTGGTTCCCCGCGATGAGTTCGAAGCGGTCAAGGCTGTTGCCCAGAAAGCCCGTGAAGAGCAGGAAAAGCTTGAGATCCGGATCACAGAACTGGAAGCCAGTTTAAAAGCAAAGCAATCGCGCGCAAAGAAATAGGACCCGACTCGACAGAGGCATTTTCCGGAATTTTTTGGCATAGGTGGCGCCGCAAGAACACCATGGATCATGCAAAGGGTCGCTATTCTCGACCTATATCCGGCGCAATCGACTGTTGCTCACGCAAATAGACGCCGAGCGCAACAAGAACTATAAATGTTCTGACGCCGTGTATGTCGTGGAACGTCACGAGTGGCGCAAGTATAGCAAGCGCAATTGGCAACTCAGACAATCCGAAGCCTTGCATGGCTTTGGCGACAAGCCGTAACAGCGCGCCAAAAACCAGCACACCAAAAACACCGCCTGCCGTTGCGAAGCTCAAAAACGTGTTATGGGGAAAGAAATGCCGTTCCAGGCGCAATGTCTCGTCGACTGCAAAGTAGTTTCCGAACTGACCCAAACCGATGCCAAGGCCATAATTCTCTAGAAATCCGGCAACTGAAAACGACCATAACTCCAGTCTAACATGCATGGACCTACCAAACCCGTGGAGCCGCTGCAGGTCAACAGCACTCAACGTAACCGCAAGAGTCACGATAAAGAGCACGACGGTCAACGCGGCATAAAGGCCGAACTTCTTATGCCTGATAAGATTCGGATTCGATCCGAAAAAGCCGCATAAGAGCACGAGCAGTATGAGGCCACCAATCCCCATACCAAGCTTGCTGAGAGCGATAAGACTAAGCATCGCAGTTAGCGCCGTCACACCGATCATCAAACAAAAATCAGCACTTCTTGATCGCCAGTCTGTTTGGATGGATAGAAGGAAAATCAAGCCATACGCGCTCGCGATAATCGTGGTGCGGGGTACGATAAATGAAAGTCCCAAATTGATTTTCTCGGCGGAGTGTTGAATCAGCAACACCATCAATGCCACTGCCAATCCAATCAAAATGCTACGGCGACTGGGCAGCGTGACGTGCCATTGCCGCAAAAGCAGAATGGTTAGACAGTAGGTCAGAATAATCGCTATGCCTTTCGCAAGCTCCCGCACAGCCCAGCGCCGGTCAAAATCCTGACTAACGCTATCGAGAAGCCATGTGTGCAGTATCATGCCACCCGACAGGATAGCCACAACGACAAGCGTCTTCCGGAAACGCTGTGGAAACCCATGCATTGCAACACAAAAAACCGCCAAGGTTGGCACGACCAAATCGAGAATGCTGAAATTCACCTCAAGTGCATAGCCAAAATGGAACGGCAACATGACAACTGAGCTGACCAGAATAAGCCCCCAAAAGAAATCATCACTGGCCCGGGAATTCTTCCAGAACATCGGTTTCCTGTCTGGTTTGTTTTTCTCAAGCATGTATTAGATGGTCGTCCGTTTGCGGATCAGATCAGGAGAGAGTTCTATGCTGCTCAGAATCTTCGCAACCTTCATACCTGTACCCCCACTCCCATAAGGATTGTCACAATCAGCCGAGCGTTTGCGGAAGTCTGCATCGTAAAGGCATTTACTAATTGCATCATATACTTGGGCCGCATCGTAGTCAGCCCGGACAACATTCTCCGCCGACAAGCGACCTGCCTGCCGGGAGCCGACATCAACCGTTGGGCAGCCAAAGGCCGGGGTTTCCTTGATGCCACTGGATGAATTTCCGACGCAGGCACCAACGCCGCCTCTGCCACATAGGTTTAGAACGCCATGGTAGTTGTAGCGCCCAAGGCTCTTATGCAGCTGCACATTCGCCAAACCGCGCGCGGCGAACGCTTCCAACGTGCTGATAATGCGTCGACCGCCAGCATCGTTATTCGGATAGGTCAGTAGGCACATGACCCCTTCGGAGGCCAGTTTCTCAATGGCTTCCAGAGATGGCGCAAGCTGCGCTTCTGCCGCCTCAAACTGTGTTGTAACAGAGTGCTGCGTGAACAAAACGAGCGGTTGAGCCGGATCGATACCATACTGGCCCGCCAACTCATCAGCTGTCGCAAAATTCCCATCTGTGATCAGGTCAATCGACGGGAAGCCAACGTTGAAAACTCGCCAGTCCTCTTCACCCATGGCCCGAATTCGACGGGCTGCATCTTCGTTTGTCGTGAAATGAAGATGGGCAAGCTTTGTCATCGCATGACGAACCATATCGTCGAGCGCCCCACCTTCCGTGACATCCCCGCCTTCGATATGCGCGGTCGGAATCCCCATTTGAGAGCCGGCGATCATCGCAGCAAAGCCTTCGAACCGGTCGGCGTAGACAACAAGGAGGTCGGGTCGAATACGATCCAGTTCTTCCGCCATTGAAATCGTGCCGGTTCCGATTGCCCGGGCCGTTGCATAAAGCGTGTCAGTCGCCAGATCGATCTGCACTTCACCATCGATCGAAAATCCGTCACGCTCGATCTCCATCCGAGTTGCCCCGAAATTTGGATCGAGATGCGCGCCCGAAACGATGAGCTTGTGATCAATCTCCGGATGCGCGGCCAAAGCCCTGAGGATTGGAAACTGAAGGCCGTATTCGGCGCGATTTCCAGTAAACACAGCTATCTTGCGTCGGTTCATCAATTAACCTCCGGCCCGCATGCGGCCATTCTTTCTATTCCCTCGGCAAGGGATGTTTCAGGGCGCCAACCAGTCAATTCTGTTGTCTTTTGAGGATCGAGGATCAACCGGGAATACCGCCCTGACGGATTTGAGGAAGGACATATCCGATCTTCATCGAGTCCGAAAGCCGTCAGCACGGTTCGTGCAAGATCACGCACGGATTCTCCCGCCCCCGTGCCAAGGTTAAACCGCCCCGGGACCAGTGCGTTTCCGAGCATCAAGACACCGGCAGCGGCATCGTCTACCCACAGATAATCGCGCACCGGCTCTAAATCCCGAACCTGTACATAGCCGGTATCCCGCACTGTTCGGAATATGTCGGACAATACCGAACGCTCAGACATGCCCGGTCCGAACAAATTGGCCAATCGCGCAATGGTCCCGCCTTTGGTGGCGAAAATCTCTTCGCGGGCCAATTTTGTTCGGGCGTAGTCATTTGGGGGGTTCGGTTGATCATGGTCAGGGTCACGGGGATCTTTACCGCTATCGCCATAGACCAAGGCTGTGGAGCAATACACCATCCCCCGCCATGGCATTTCCGCCAAGGCCGCGCAGGCTGCATCCAAGCTCGGGTCCCTCTCCGCCTCAACAGACGGCTCACCGACATGAAGCAGGATTTCGTCTCCATCGGGCTCAAGACTACCGGCGGGTATTCGCCTTAGAGAGACGGCGCGACAAGCAATCCCATGTGACGCGCAATATGCGGTAATCGCGGAGCCCAAAAACCCGGATGCGCCGGTAACAACAAAGCGCGATTCGTTAATCGACATTGAATCCAGCGATTTGTTCCGGGCGCAAATGTACGTCGGCCGGCACATCTTCCGTCACAGTAGCACCCAAAAGGCTTTCGAAATGCTCCGCGCCAATCGGCCCCGTGCCCGGGCGTTTGACCCAGATATTTTCACGGCTCAGGGCGTCACCCGCCTTTATCGGTGCAATTGAGACAACTGTCGCGTAAGCGAAATCAATGACGGGCTGCTCCTCTGGCAGAATGGTCTTGGCACCGCCACGCGCCTGCCAGACAGCGCGACTGCCATCAATGAGGTCTCTCAATTCGTCAGGTTCAATTGAAATGCCCGTGTCGGGACCGGCCCATTCACGGGATATAGTGAAGTGCTTTTCCAAGATCGATGCACCAAGAGCGACCGCACCCAGGCATGTCCAGATATTCATAGAATGGTCCGAGAGACCGACCAGAAGACCCGGGAAATTATCTAGAAGATCGTTAATACCGCCCAGTCGAACCTTTTCATACGGCGTCGGATACATACTGGTGCAATGAAGCAGGGCCAACGGAACATCGTATTCCTGTATCGCAGCCACCGATTTGGCGATCGCTGGAATATCATTCATACCGGTCGACAAAATGATGGGCTTACCCATTGAGGCAACATGCTTAAGCAGGGGCACGTTATTGCACTCGCCGGAACCAATCTTGAAAGCAGGCACACCCATATCGTCCAGCCGATCAGCGGCCTCACGAGAAAACGGTGTTGAAAGATAGATAAGACCTTTTTCAGTACAATAGGATTGTACGCGCCGCTCCTCATCCTCGCTCAACTCGCATCGCTTGATGATGTCCCAGAGCTTTTCGGATGAAATTTCCCCGGGTGTCATATCCGTCGGCACCATCTCCTTATCAGTGATGTGACATTGGAACTTCACCACTTCGGCGCCCGCTGCCGCTGCAGCATCGACCATTTGCAGAGCCTTCCCGATATCCCCTTCGTGATTGATGCCGACCTCGGCAATAACGAACGGAGGGTTATCAGGTCCAATAACGCGGTCACCGATTTTAAAGATCATTGCTGCCTTCCCGATACGCCTGTTCCGACACGTCCCCTCGGCCACCGATGTCGACGCGCCAAGACAGACCTTGATTTAGTGCTAGTGTATTTTTAGACCCTAATCAATCAACGCCGCCAAGAACCCACTAATCATACTGTGCTGCCGTTGTTGAGGCTGTGGGGTAGCAGACAAATTTGTAGACTTTTCCATCATCTCCACAGGCCCGTTATCACCGTAAACTTCCGCCAGCATCAGACCGCCATACGCCTAATGGGGTTGCTCGGAATGTTTTTTACACAATCCAGTAACCGATAACCCCTTCGGCCTTGAAGCCGTTTCTCAGCTTATACAGTTACGCGGCCTCATACTACATTAGACGACAGAGTCACTCGATGAAGATATTGTCCATGAAGCGGCCCCACAAAGTTGAATCCGGCTAACCAGTCGACCTCGCCCATGACCTTGGGTCTATCAATGCTCTATCCGGCCCAGCCAAGAATTGAGAAACAACATGCTCAACATCCTCACCACAATGTACAACTTTGGAATAGGCAGCTGAAATCATAGTAAATTCGTCCAATTGATCGCAGCTCAACACGCCGACCACCGCGTCCACTTTCCGCAGTGATTGCAAGACCTGTGCAATTACGAGAGACGAAACAGGCAAGCCAAGGCTTCTCGCAGCACCGTGCAACGCATCGACAATGTCACCCAGCGCAGAGAATTGGGCGGGCAACCGTTCCCGGTTGAGGAGAAGCATTCCTTGAAGGAACAAACTTCTTACAACGTATTTCACGCGTCGGCGCGGATCTTCACAAAGTTTCGAATCCAGCAATCGCCTGTCCACTACGCTCGCAGGCAGTTGTGCAATCTGGCAATGTTCAGAAGCCGCAATGGCATTTTCGACATCCGCCGGGCTGTATCCCGAAACGCCAATCGAACCAATCCGCCCATCAACGCGTTCACTCAGTAATGCATCCCGCACAGCCTCCCGACAGAAATCAGCGCTGTTATGGCAAAGAACATAATCTAGTGAATCCAGTCCCAGCGCAGACCGGGATGCATCGACAGCTGAAGTGACGGTTTTTGCCACATCAACATCTGGAATATTTGAGATATCCGGGATTTTGCTCGCGATGGCCGGCTTGTGCCCCGATCGGGTCAACCAGGCGCCGATCCTTGCTTCAGAGTCACCATAAATGCGGGCGGTATCAAACTTTCGAATTCCCAGTTCCCAGGCCCGATCCAAAATTCTTTCGGATTCGGCGACAGACATGGGCTCGGTAGCCAGCCCGTACCTCATTCCCAACTGTACGGTCCCAAGCCAAAGTCGTTCAATCATCATCACTTCGCTTCACGTCACTATGCACATTGACAACACTCCAACGACCAAATAGACATCGAAATCGGTTGGGCATCGATCCACCCGGCCTGCGGTAGCATGGAAAAATTACGTAGCATGGAAAAATTACACTGTGCAAACGTCTATCGGTTCCGTGCCGTAAAAATACCAGAGATGTGAAAATACCCGAGCAGCATTAATGCCGGAACTGGATCGATCAGAGATTTCTTCGCAGCCGGTCTCGCGTGGTATGTCTATCCATAGTCATGGGCGATCAAGTGGTCTTCCAACCAAAGGCTCATTCGATCGCCATGCCCAGGATCGTATTCTTAAAAGAAATCACCGTTTTTCGTTTAGCGCTCCCGAACTTGGCTTCTCTATGGACGAAGTCGCTTGACCGGATGTTCAAGAAACTGTCCCGAGCGCAAGAAATTAATGTGTGGGTATGATGTCTGATTCCACGTCTACGATTATAATTTCCGGCCCGCCAAGATCGGGAACGACTATGTTTTCAGCGATGCTTGACGGGCATCCTGAATTAAACTGGCTCCCCGATGAAGCGTTTTTTCTCGAGCACATCTATAAGCTTGGCAAAACCGGTGACCTACCTTTGTTGGTAAAAGCATCCAAAAGCAACATCGACTATTTTCTACGGGGGTTGGAAAATCGTTGGATTATGCCAGATTTCTCAAAGCCTCTGGTTGATTTTCCCGACCTCGCCGTTCCCTGGTCACAGGAGATTTTTCTGAGAGAGCTCAATGCACTGAAATCGTGCGAGAGTATCGCCGATGTTTGGTCTGTGCTCGTTTCGGCGTATGTATTGGCGATGGGGCAGAGGAAACGTCGCTTTTTTTGCGCGAAAGCTGCGGATTTCGGAAGATCAGTATTTGGAGCATTGGAGCACCTGCCAAATTCATACGGCATTGTAATTGTCAGAAACCCTATTAACACTCTTAACAGCATCAAGCGTTACCGAGAAAAGGGCGGGTATAAGCTTCTCACCTGGCCGACGCTTCTCGAGACAATAAGGGAAATGAACGAGCTGGCGAGCTATATCGCAAACCTATCCGCCGAGATGCGGAATAGAGTTTTTGTATTGCGGTATGAAGATATTGTAAGTGGGAAGAAACAAGAAATGTCGAAAGTGGCACAGTTTTTAAACATCCCTTTTTCTGAATCATTGCTCATTCCATCGATGCTGGGACGCGAATGGACAAGCAACTCTAGCTTTATTGAGCATGCAGGTACGCAACGCCCCCCTTCAGAGAGACCTTTCATTCTCAGTGAAGATGAGGTTTCCATTATAGATCAAGGCCTTGAACAATTCCGAACAGTGTTTTCGTATTAGAACCCTGACGACACGAATTAATGTGCTTTCCACAAAAGCTCCCACAACATTGGTTTTGTCACTACATATTTTCACTCTGTGCAAACACGCCTCGAAAGCTATCGTTTGTGATTTTAAGGCATCCTGTTCATTCTTTGCTGGCGTTCCGCATATGAATTTCTAGAGGCGGGCCCAATTTAACGGAATACGGCCCGAACCCAATTCCTCCTTTAACAGAGTTATTCAACGCTAAGCGTAAAACAAAGAAATCTGAGAGGTATGGAAAGGTTATTTGATTGAGCAACTGTACAAAACGACGAAACGGCGAATACGAGTCTCTTAGACTGGCGAGAGGGTTCGTTTAGAATACCAGAAACTGCTTTGCGTGGTGTTTCACCAGAGTTCTTCTATCAACGCAGATTAATCGCAAAATCTACAATTTTCTTCCCAGCGTATCAGTGATTAAGGATGAGTTGAAACTGCCGACATATCTGCGAAGAGCGATTGATGGGCAGCATGATGCTGAAACCATCACCTATGAAGCAAAAAGGCTTATGGCAGCTATTTCTGCCTGCTCGTTTTATATGAAAGAGTTTGACTATTTTGATCTCAATCTATTCTCAAGTACGTCGGTTCAAGCTGCGCGTATTTCTCAAATAGTTAACCTCTCACCCAGGGAAACACTGGACGGGGATGTATGCTTTAGAGATATGATCACCAAACACGGTATTTCTTCGTCAAACAGTGTGGAGCACGCAAAACCATGATGCCTGTCAGGGTAATCTCACGGCTCGACATCAAAGGGCCGAATGTTATCAAGGGCATACATCTGGAGGGCCTGAGAGTTGTGGGCAATCCCGGTCAGATGGCCCATGAGTACTATAAGGGCACTGCGGACGAAATCGTCTATATGGACGTCGTTGCCTCCTTATACGGTCGAAACAGTATTCTGAACGTGGTCGAAGAAGCGGCGCAGGAGATATTCGTTCCGCTGTCAGTCGGGGGCGGCATCCGGACCGAGGCCGATATTGTGACGGCGCTGCGCAGTGGCGCCGACAAAGTCGCGATCAACACCTTGGCGACCGAGCGCCCGGAATTTCTGCGAGAAGCGTCCAGAAGCTTCGGCTCCCAGTGCATCGTGCTTTCCATTGAAGCAAAGCGCCGTGGCCCAAATCAGTGGGAGGTTCTGACCAACAACGGTCGGGAAAAGACCGGCCGCGATGTCTTGGATTGGGTTCGCGAAGCCGAGGACCTGGGCGCTGGCGAGGTTCTTCTAACGTCAGTCGATTGTGAGGGCACGAAGAAAGGCTTCGACATTGAACTGGTCGGCGCGGTTCGTGATGCCGTCTCAATTCCTGTCATTGCGAGTGGCGGGGCCGGCAAACCGGGCGATGTCATCGACTTAATCACAGCAACTGGATGCGAAGCCGTATGTTGCGCATCGATCTTTCATTACGGTATTTGCTCCGTTGTGGAACTGAAGAAAATGCTTTCAGAAGCAGGGATTCCAGTACGCCAATGATTACAATCATCGACTATGGGCGTGGTAACCTTTTCAGCTTGCGACAAGCGCTGCTCAGTGTTGGGGCGGAAGTCACAATGGCTACCGAGCCGGACGATGTCACAAAGGCGGACCGAATTCTTCTTCCCGGTGTTGGTGCATTCGGGGATGCTGTCCGAGAGTTCAAAGAACGTGGCTTTGAAGAGCCCATTTTGGATGCAGTAAAAAAGGGCACGCCAATCCTCGGCATTTGCGTAGGCATGCAGATGCTCGCAACATGGGGCGAAGAATTCGGGCGCCATAAAGGATTGGATGTCATCCCGGGAACAGTCCGGCGCATACCTGAAGGTGTGGAACGAATACCGAATGTTGGTTGGCGTACCGTTACGCCAGGCCTTGCTGCGGATGCCATCGGGCTTGACGATCCGGACGCCTACTTCTACTTCGTCCATTCCTTTGCGCTGGTACCGGAATCAAAATCCAACATTGCTGGAACGATCTCATTCAACAATACCGATGTGGTCGTGTCCGTATCGAAGGACAATGTTGCAGGCGTTCAGTTTCATCCCGAAAAAAGTGGGGAAACAGGGCTTCGGCTTCTCCGTCGTTTCGTTACCAAAACCTGAGCGTCTAAAAGGCGAGGAAAAGAGACTAAGCAGATGTCGAATGTCGTGGAAAAAAATGGAACGATCTACCTTATTGATCCAGAGGATGGTCCGTTAGAAGTAAAATACGGTCTTCCTGCAGAAGTTAAGTTCTGTAAGCTTTGCGTTATCTCCAATCAACGCCCCGCATCGGCTATCGAGTTCAAGCATAACAAGGAAAGCCGGAAAACGACGATTGGGTTTGACGACGACGGGATTTGCGACGCCTGCCACTATGCAGAGAAGAAGCGATCCGAGATCGATTGGGAAGAACGCGAGCAACAGCTCAAAGTCCTATGTGATAAATTCCGGTCGCGGAACGGATCGCATGACTGTCTGGTGCCGGGATCAGGCGGAAAAGATTCGATCTATGCATCGCATGTCCTGAAAACCCGCTTTGACATGCACCCGCTTACGATCACCTGGTCTCCGCACCTATACACCGATGTTGGTTGGAGAAACTTTCAAAACTGGGTGCATATAGGCGGTTTCGATAACTATCTCTTTACGCCAAATGGTGAAGTTCACCGCAAGCTTACTCAACTTGCTTTCCGTAATCTTCTGCACCCGTTCCAACCGTTTATTTTAGGCCAGAAGAACTTCGCGCCGAAAATGGCAGCGCAATTTAATCTGCCTCTGGTGTTTTATGGCGAGAATGAAGCCGAATACGGCAATCCGTCGGACGACAACAAAACGGCCCGTCGGGATGAAGCCTATTTCGCAGAAGCGGATGCCGCGGTCGAGAATCTTTATTTCGGCGGCGTCCCCTATCCGGAACTGCCGGAACACGGAATTTCTTTGGGCGCAATCGACCCCTATCTCCCCGCCCCTGTCGATGATTTGCGGCGCATAGGCGTCGATGTTCAGTATCTAGGCTATTATCTGCCCTGGACCCCGCAAGAGAACTATTACTACTCTGTGGAACATTGTGGTTTTGAAGCGAATACCGAGCGCACCGAGGGCACTTATTCCAAATACAGCGGTATCGATGACAAATCCGATCCTTATCACTACTGGACGACGTTGATTAAGTTCGGCATCGGACGCACGACATATGACGCCTCGCAAGAGATCCGAAACCGTCACATTGATCGTGAGGAAGCCGTCGCTTTGGTTCACCGTTATGATCAGGAAGTACCGACGAAATATTTAGATGAGTTTCTCACCTATCTTAATATGGAAAAGGATGAGTTCTTCGAAATCGTCGACCAGTTCCGGTCCCCGCATATCTGGAAACGCGTCGGCTCCGAATGGCAGCTACGTCATCAGGTATCGTAGGGTTCGAGTAAACTCAGTCGCGTGAATACTCCGGGTAAGGCTGTCTTGTGACGATGGAAGAGAATTCAAAGCAAGATGCTTCCATGGTGGTCGTGATACCCATGCGCGGCGGATCTAAGCGACTGCCCGGTAAACACTTGAAGACCTTGGGCGGGCGCACCCTTATTGAATGGACAAGCGCTTGTGTCTCGGACGCGAAACTGAACTGTCCGGTCTTACTCACGACGAATTCCGAGGAGCTGGCAGAGGCTGGGAAAAAGGTTGGTTGGACCGTTCCAACCCTCCGCCCGGCGCAACTGGCACAAGATCACACGAGTTCCGTTGACCCTGTTCTTCACATTGTCGATTT
>SPJV01000069.1 GCA_006844765.1 Alphaproteobacteria bacterium
ATGTCGACTTCTTGAACCGCGCAGCTCGGACTTTATTGGATCTGAGCGCAGCCCCAGTTGATGGTAAGAATCTGCAAGAGATTGCGCCGGAATTCGAGTCTTTGTTCATTAAATTGAAAGGAATGCGCAAGGATGTCGCGCAACAAGAGGTCCGGCTTACACGGCGTGGTCGGACGGAAACGTTACTTGTACGCATGGCGCGTCGCCTGAACGCCGAAGGGCAGGGCGAAGGGATCGTGGTTGTCTTTGACGACGTGACGGAGCTTGTGTCCGCCCAAAGGATGGCCGCGTGGGGGGACGTCGCGCGCCGGATCGCCCATGAAATCAAAAACCCACTGACTCCAATCCAATTGTCAGCCGAGCGTCTAAAACGCAAATTTGGCCCCCTGGTCGGCGATCAGGAGGAGTCTTTGGTTGAGCTAACAGGTGTCATCATTCGCCAAACCGGGGATCTGCGCCGGATCGTGGACGAGTTTTCTAAATTCGCCCGAATGCCAGAGCCGGAACGCCGCAATGTTGACTTTGGACAATTGGTTCGTGACGCCGTTACTTTGCAAAGGGCCGGAATGCCGGATGTCGTGATAAATGATACGCTGCCAGAAGATCCGGTTATGCTGGATATAGACGGTACAATGCTCTCTCAAGCCTTGACAAACTTGATTAAGAACGCTGGGGAAGCCATTGAAACAAGGTCTGAAAAGGGTGATCCGCCAAAATCCCCGGAGATCCGCGTAATCCTGCGCTGTTTCGAGGATCGCGTTGACCTGACGATTTCCGATAACGGCATCGGCTTGCCAACGGATACGGCAAAATTGTTTGAACCGTATGTGACAACCCGTGACAAAGGCACCGGTCTTGGGCTGCCAATCGTTAAGAAAATTATCGAAGAACATGACGGCACGCTAGTGCTGTCGTCGGCTCCCCGCTTTGACGGAGACGATCACCAAGGGGCCAAAGCGACGATCACGTTGCCAATCGCTGCCCCGATTTCCTCTCAGACTTCAATCCGAACCCTTGTTAAGACGCCAGCAGCTGCCAGTGAGAACATAGACCCATGAGCGATATCCTTATTGTTGACGACGAAAAAGACATCCGAGTGCTTGTCGCCGATATTCTACGCGATGAAGGCTATTCCACCCGGACAGCGGGAAGCTCGGATGAGTGTATGTCCGAAATTACCGCCGAACCACCGGGTCTGATGATTTTGGACATCTGGCTTAAAGACAGCGCCATGGATGGTATCGACATCCTGAAGGCCGTTAAGCGTGATCGGCCCGAAATTCCGATTGTGATCATTTCTGGCCATGGGAATATTGAAATCGCGGTGGCT
>SPJV01000070.1 GCA_006844765.1 Alphaproteobacteria bacterium
GCAACGACCAAGCAAGACGCGCTTCACGCTTTTGCAGGGGGCCAGTGCCTTTGGGGGGGGTGGCGACGCTCATGGGCGGGCTCCGGGGCAGGGTAGGGTTGCCCGCCTCGGCTTTAGGACCGAAGCGGGCGATATTAAGCGATGTTACTCGATTGCAGCCAGCTGCTCATTCATCGCAGCAACGGCTGCTGCGGCGTCGATTTCGCCGTCGATATACTGGCGCACAACGCGGTTGATGACCTGAGAGTTGATCATCTTGGACGCCAGGCCCAACTGGCCTTCTGCAACGCCCCAGCGCTGAGCAACGTCAAGACCACCGACGATTTCGTCGATCATGTCTTGTGCGTAAAGCTCTCCCAAGGGCGCTTTGCGGTCTACCCCAACAGGCAGCATTGACCATGCTTCTGAGAACTTGGCAGGGTCGTCCGCAGTGCCGCGACGGACTGGGAACTTGCCTTCAGGCGCGATGGAAAGCGTCTGGGTGTAGCCTTCGTCCATCGAGAATTGAACGAATTCCATTGCGGCATCGGTGTCGGCGTCATTGGTGATGCCAAAGTAGCGAACATCGCCCCAAGCCGCGCCATCAGGGTTCGACGGGCCCGAGAAGTTGGTCACGATACCTGTTTTCGACGCCAGTTCGGACGAGGTAGGATCATCGTTGATTGTGGGCGGAGCACTGTCGCGCAGGCCTGCCAGTTCATCAAGAATGAACGGGGACCAAATGATCATGGCGGCTTGGCCTGCGAAATACAGCTCGCGGGACTGCTGCCAGAACAATTCACCGGGAGGTGAGGCTTCTGCGATTGCTTTGTAGAAATCCAGCACTTCGGTTGTGGCGGCCAGATCAAGGTCCGCCGCTCCGTCGCTGTTTACTGGGCTGACGCCGTTGGCCAGGAACACATGTTCCAGAACTTGCGACATGAAGTTTTCGTCAACCTTGGTTGCTGCAACAAAGCCGTACATTTCTGGCGGGTTGTGCAGGGCCTCCAAAGCGGCCGTCACGTTTGCGTAAGAAGTTGGGGCTTCTAAACCTGCCTCGGCAAATTTGTCGGCGCGGTAAACAATCATCTGTGTCCAGCCATCAACCGGAACCGATGCAACGCCACCGTCAACGGCAGCCATGGCCAATGGGCCGGGTGCAAATGTGCCTTCGCCCAGCTCTTCAACCACTTCGGATGCGGCTTCTGTGTCCAGAATGCCGGCTTCCGCCCATGGCAGCGCATATTGCAACGGGTGGTAAATGACATCTGGCAAGTCGCCTGCAGCAAAGGCGGCTGTGGCGCGTGTGCCCAGATCGCTTTCTGTAACAGGGATGAC
>SPJV01000071.1 GCA_006844765.1 Alphaproteobacteria bacterium
AGGCGGCGGGCCCGACTAGATACTTGAATGTAAAGAACAACGCGATTCGAAGCGCGACTCGTCTACCCAAGAGATATCGTGCAATAGGGGGGAACGTGCCCCCCGTCAAGCCCGGTCAAACAGTGTCAAGCTTTTTCTTGATTTCAGCAGCGACATCATCCATTTCCGCAAGCCCGTCGACATCGGTCAGCAGGCCTTTGGCATAGTAGTAGCCGATCAGCGGAGAGGTCTGTTTGTAATAGGCCAACAGCCGGGTTTTCAGGCTGTCTTCGTTGTCATCTGCCCGGCGGGTGATCTTGTCACTGCCGCAGTTGGAACATTTGCCATCGGCTGGGATCGGCTTTGTGTTGTCGTTGTAAACCTCGCCACAATCGGCACAGGTAGAACGCGCAGTGATCCGAGCGACAAGCGCGTCGTCATCCACCTGCATTTCAATAACCGTTGCCAGTTCTGTGTTCTTTTCCCCCAACAAATCCGACAACGCATCGGCCTGAGCCAAGGTCCGGGGGAAGCCGTCAAAGATGATGCCGCCGCCAGTGTCGCCTTCCAGCTTTTCGGCGATCAGGCCAATGACGATTTCGTCGGTAACCAAAGCACCGCTGTCCATCACGGCCGCAACGCGTTTGCCCATTTCGGTGCCAGAGGTTCTCGCTTCGCGCAGCATGTCTCCTGTAGACAGCTGCACCATGCCGCGTTCCGCGACCAAGCGACGAGCCTGAGTACCTTTTCCCGCCCCAGGGGGGCCAAGCAGAATAATGTTCATAGACAGTCCTTGTGGTAGTGATTAACGGCGCGCTGGTGCTTTGCGCGCACGCTTCTTACCACGCAATTGTGATTTCTCAATCAGGCCTTCGTACTGATGTGCAAGAAGATGGCTTTGAATCTGCTGCACAGTGTCCATACCAACCGAAACGATAATCAGAATCGAGGTGCCGCCGAAGTAAGCTGTGATCGACAGCTCGTGCCGGATGAACTCTGGCATCAGGCAGACGATCGCCAGATAGCCGGAGCCGAGGACAAGAATACGGGCGACCACGTAGTCGAGATATTCTTCGGTTTTCTTGCCGGGACGGATGCCTGGGATAAAGCCGTTCTGGTTCTTCAGGTTTTCGGCCACTTCCTCGGTCTTGAACGCGACGTTGGCGGTGTAGAAATACGCGAAGAAGATGATCATCGCGGCGAAGAACAACAGGTATAGCGGCTGACCGGGGCCGAAATAGGCCAGAATGGTCGACATGATCGGGCCGGTTTGGTTGCCCGAGAATGTGCTGATCGTGGTCGGCAGCAACAGCAAAGAGCTGGCAAAGATC
>SPJV01000072.1 GCA_006844765.1 Alphaproteobacteria bacterium
GGATCTTGACCGTTCATGCAGATACCCCAACCGGTGCTATCGGTCTGAGCGCGATCCAAAAGGCAATTTCCCGGTCCTCTGCCAGCAATGCAGGTACTGTTGGCTACCAAGCCAGCCAGCAGGGCGTGATCAGCGCGGTTCCCGAAATTTCCCGCGTTGCCTTGGAAAACCAGGCCGATGCCGTGTTCTTCACGTCTGACACTTTGGGCGGGCTTCCTCTGTTAACCCAAATGTTGCCCGAGAACCGGATCAACAACCAACAGTTCCAGTTCATCGGCCTGACCCGGTGGGACATTCCAGGCAATACACTTGCTTTGCCAGGGGTTCAGAACGGCATCTTCGCCTTGCCTGATCCCGGCCTGACAGCTGCTTTCAACACCCGTTATGCCAGCGCCTATGGCAGCCAACCGCACCCAATCGCGGGCCTTGCCTACGACGGCATCGCGGCAATCGGCGCTTTGGTTAAATCAGGAAACTCTGGTGCTTTGACCCGAGCAGCCCTGACCCAAAGCTCTGGTTTCCGGGGTGTGAACGGTGTGTTCCGCCTGCGCGGCGATGGTACGAATGATCGTGCTTTAGCCGTTGCACGGGTCACCAACCGTCAAGTAACGATCGTTTCCCCTGCCCCATCGAGTTTTGGTTTTGCCGGTTTCTGATCTTACACTATCTTTGAATTACGTAGCGCCGCCGGACAGTTTGATCTGTCCGGCGGACGTCATTTTTGACCCTGCCTCAATCAAGGCGGGCCTATCTGCTGCGGTCGGCTTAGGCGACGATCTAAAGACCCGTGCAGCCATCGTTAAAGTTCTAAGAGAAGCGCAAGCCAACGGGCGTGAAGCGATCACAGCGGCGTTCACCAAAGACCCATTCAACGCCCGCGCAACTGTGCGCAGCTATGCGTGGCTAAGCGATTGTCTTGTGTGCTGCTCGATTGCGGCCGTGCAGGCGCTCGTTCATCCGACCCCATCTGGGGCCCAACCTTTAAGCGTTCTGGCCGTGGGCGGTACCGGGCGGGGCGAAATGGCGCCCCATTCTGACGTGGATCTTTTGTTCCTGACGCCCTCCAAGATCACCCCTTGGGCCGAAAGCGTTATAGAATCCACCCTATATGTCCTGTGGGACCTACGGATGAAGGTTGGCCACGCCAGCCGCACCGTCAGGGAATGCATCCGACTAGGGCGCGAAGACTACACCATCCGAACCGCCCTGCTGGAACAACGCTATCTGTACGGCGACAAGGCGCTGGCAGAAGAGCTGCGCGAAACCCTTGTGCGCGATCTGTTTTCTTCGACCGCGCCAGATTTCGT
>SPJV01000073.1 GCA_006844765.1 Alphaproteobacteria bacterium
ATCAACGGTCAGATCGTGGCGCTGACCAAACAGCTGATCCCCCATCTTGGACGGGAGGATGACGAAACGCTCACCGGATTCCTGGTCGACTTGCTGGAAGCGCCTGGCGTCTCGCCCGAAAGCCTGTTCCCTATTTGCGTCACGCAGCTCCTCAAAAACTCAAAGCTGACGGCATTGGCGCGAGAGTCCTCCTTGGATGGACAGGCGCTCCTTGAGACTACGGCAGCCGCCCCCCTTTTGATCGCGCTGATCTCAAACGCGATTGCCGCCAATCCGATCCTCGAACGACTTCTGACATCTGCGCGCCGGGCCGCCTTCCAGCGGTTCTTGGATGGCGGCGCCTCTCCGTTGGAAGGCCTCGATATACTTCTAACAGCGTTGGCCCGGCAGAATTTTCTGAATGAATACTGCCACGCCTTGGGTGACGAGGCGGAAGAGGATGCTGGCCGGTTGATTGACCAGGCTTTGGCTGACGACACTCTGACAGATGACGCCCTCCTGACCCTCGCAGCACTGCGGTCGTGCTACGCACCACTATCTGCAAGCCAGAACCTCGACAGGATCGAACGCGCCTTGCAGGACTGTCCAGATCCGCCATCCGGATTTACCGCAATGTGGCGGGAGCAGATTGAAGAACCCAGGGAAGAAAAGCGCCTTGCCGCTGACATCGCCCCTGTCTCTGCCATTGAGGATGATGTGTCCCGCAAGGTCCGCGACCAGTATGAGGTGTTTCCTTATCCCCGTTGGTCGCGATCCGCCTATCAAGCGACACGAAGCTTTTCAGAAGAATTGCGCGCGCAACTCCCTTCTTTACCGGGTGCAGAGCAGGAGGCAGCACCGGAAACGCCGGAAATCTTGATCGCCGGCGGCGGCACCGGACAGCACCCCATCCCTCTGGCTGGCCGAGTGCCGGAAGCTCAGGTGACTGTTGTGGATCTCAGCCTAACCAGCCTCGCCTATGCCAAACGTAAAGCGAAGGAACGGGGGCTCAGCAACATTACTTTCGCACAGGCTGACATTCTGGGCCTTGCCGATTGGGAAAGGCGCTTTGATGTGATCGAATCCGTCGGGGTTTTGCATCACATGCGGGACCCATTGGCAGGGTGGCGCGTGTTATCCAATCTGCTCCGGCCCGGTGGATGGATGAAAATCGGGCTCTATTCCCATCATGCGCGGGGCTATGTCCGCGCGGCACGATCCTGGATCGCGGATCGCTATGGAGATGACGCCGACGAGATGCGACGGTTCCGAAATGACATCCTGGCCGGCGGCTCAGACCACCCGCTTACCTCTCTCACTCAGGCC